>CAJTFH010000073.1 GCA_910575545.1 Bacteroidales bacterium | reverse complement strand
TGAGGGCTGTGAAGGAAAGATTGAACGCAAAGTCAAGCCGCTTCCTGTCGCGGGTCTGCTGTGACTGAAGTCCGGTAAACTGCTTGGCATCGCGTATACCGAACTCGATCTGGAAGCGTGTGCGGTAGAAACCGATGATCTTTTCAGACCTCATGTCGGTGTCGGTAGAGAAGTAAAGAAGAGGCTCTGCGTTTTCAACCGGACATACCACGATACGGATGTCGCGTTTCAATGCCCTCGAATGTACGGCCGCCGTGTGACATCGGGTTTTGATTCCTTTGGAATCCTCATATATGAATGAAGTGAACACGG
>CAJTFH010000072.1 GCA_910575545.1 Bacteroidales bacterium | reverse complement strand
CCGATGACATGGCAGTGGCAATCGATCCGTCGTTCATTTCAAAGTCAGGCAGCCTGACATATGGCATAGGCCGTTTCTGGTCAGGGGTGGCACAACGTGTCAAACGCGGTCTGGAGATAATGGCGATCGGGGCAATAAGTCTGAGTAAACATACATGTGTGATGCTCGGTGCTGTCCAGTCACCGAACTTCAGGACTCTTGAATCTGAGAAACAAATGTCAATGCTTGACTGGTATGTGGCACTTGTCAGGTCAAAGGCGGCAGAGCTGCTCTCACTGACGGATATTCTGGTTGCCGATGCCTTTTTCTCCAAATATGAGTTTGTAAATGA
>CAJTFH010000071.1 GCA_910575545.1 Bacteroidales bacterium | reverse complement strand
TTTCGTTGGCTGATTCTGTCGTTTCCTCGTAATTCCTGCACAGTCTTCTGAAGTTTTCAAGCCATGCAAATGTTCTCTCCACGACCCATCTTTTCTTTGCCGGGACAAACTGACCGGAATAATTTGAATGTGTAATCTCTACGTCAATTCCAAAATCATGCCTGGCCTCCTCTATGAAATTACCGCGATAGCCTCTGTCGGCGTATATACGCCTTATCCAGGGAAATGCGACGACCAGCATTGCCACCAGAGCGTATGCGGATCTGGAATCATGAATATTGGCAGGAGTAGTGGATGCTTCCAGAATGTCACCGTCCTTGTCTGTTATTATATTGCGCTTCACGCCT
>CAJTFH010000070.1 GCA_910575545.1 Bacteroidales bacterium | reverse complement strand
GAAACGGCACTGAAGAATGGATAAAGCGGCTTAGAATCATTGATTCCACGACCATTACACTGTTCTCCAACGCTATTTTCAAGGGTGTCGGCCGGCATCCCAAAACCGGAAAGAAGAAGGGCGGCATCAAGGTACACTCGGTAATACAAGCAAATGAGGGCGTGCCCTGCGATGTGCAGTTCACTTCGGCAGCGACAAACGACTCGTTTATGCTTGCTCCGAGTCATTACAGCCACAACGAGATACTGGCACTTGACCGCGCGTATATCAACTATGCTAAATTTGAGGAACTTACGGAGCGTGATGTCGTATATGTCACTAAAATGAAGAAAAACCTCAGTTACGAGGTACTTGTGGACTGTATGCGTCAGAATCCACAGGGAC
>CAJTFH010000069.1 GCA_910575545.1 Bacteroidales bacterium | reverse complement strand
CGGCCGGGAGGCCTTGAAAAAAAAGTTGCCTGAAAATTTGGCGGAATGGAAAACAATCCGTAACTTTGCAACGTTTTTCGCCGCAGCCCCCTGGGGCGGGCGTCAAGGAGGATAGGACATTGAAAGTATTGCAATAGACGAATGCAAGAGAAGTACAGGAGCACAATGTAACGAACAAGGGTACAGAGACTCCGGTCAATTCTTGATCCGATGAATCGAAAAGCGGATGACGGGCCGGATACAGACGGCCGCTGCGTTGTCCCGGCGCATGCCGGCAACTATCTTTTTGAAAAAAAAAGAAACAACATAACAACAGCGGAGAGTTTGATCCTGGCTCAGGATGAACGCTAGCGACAGGCTTAACACATGCAAGTCGAGGGGCAGCGGGGGC
>CAJTFH010000068.1 GCA_910575545.1 Bacteroidales bacterium | reverse complement strand
CAAATGAATCGCCAAAGCGTTCATTATAAAACTCTTATACCATGAACGTATTGGCGATTCTCAAAGACTTCACCTTTCGGTGTAAGTCGGTATTTGAAAATATTACTGTCCGCTAAACTTTAGATGGCAATTGAAAAAACAGGGCCGATTCCATTTGCAGGAGTCGGCCCTTTTAGTTTAGTTTGTGTTCGCCAAAACGTATGTCTAAACTATGCCCAAAAGTAGTAATTTCTTCGGACAGCCGATATATGGTCAGCTGATAAAACCGCTTGACCGTGAAAAAATAGTTGAAATGAGCCGTAAACACGGCGGACAGAAGTATGTCAAGAGTTTCGACGGCTACACCCATCTGCTGACAATGCTCTATGCGGTAATCCAGCGGTTCGATTCATTGCGTGAGATAGAGACATCCATGACTGCTGAAGTACGCAAGCTGCGTCAT
>CAJTFH010000067.1 GCA_910575545.1 Bacteroidales bacterium | reverse complement strand
AAGACAGGAAAAAAGGACTTGTTCCATTATGGATACGACACTGCTGGAGCAGGAGGGGATGTACGAGAGATGGCCCGGTCTGAAACACATCATAAGAATGGAGCGTGAGCGAACGGAGAACGGTTCCCGCTCGCGTGAATCCATCTACTATCTGAGCAGTGCGGAGAAAGATGAGGCGTCTTATTATGCAAGCCGTATCCGTGCGCATTGGGGCATCGAAAACAAACTGCACTGGCATCTCGACGTTACTTTCCGGGAGGACATGTGCCGTGTTCGCGCAAAAAACGGTGCTGCCAATTTTTCCGCAATGCGCAAGTATGCGCTGGAAATGCTTAAAAAGCAAGACGACAAAATCAGTCTTAAGCGAAGACGCAAGAAATGTGGCCGTAATATTGACTATTTACTCAAGGTTTTTAAGGAAAGTTAAATCTCATGCGCCAGCCCTG
>CAJTFH010000066.1 GCA_910575545.1 Bacteroidales bacterium | reverse complement strand
AGGGCCGTCAAAGACCATGACGTAGATAGGCCGCAGGTGCACCAACGGCAACGTTGTCAGCCGAGCGGTACTAATCACCCGAACCCTTTCCGGGGCTCAAGCCCCCCTGGCATCGTCAGATGCAATAACCGCGCTGGTAGCGCTGGTGGCGCGCAGGGCGCGTCCGCAGGCTTCGAATGAGTCCGCGCCGTGGTTGTTTCTTCCCAAGTGCCCCTTACCTTATAACGGCGTGGGATGCCCCGCATCCCTCCGTCCGTGACAGAGACTCAGGCGGCGATAGCACGGGGGCTCCACCTCTTCCCATCCCGAACAGAGAAGTTAAACCCCGCCGCGCCGATGGTACTGCGAAAGCGGGAGAGTAGGTAACCGCCCCCTTCCGAGCCCCCGGGACTAAAGTCCCGGGGGCTCTTTTTTTAGTATGACGGGCATGTCATACATCTGTGGTGAAAGTCCACACGGGGCGTAGTTGCCGACGAACCCCATAGCGACTCGCAAGGTTCAAGT
>CAJTFH010000065.1 GCA_910575545.1 Bacteroidales bacterium | reverse complement strand
GCCCCCGCTGCCCCTCGACTTGCATGTGTTAAGCCTGTCGCTAGCGTTCATCCTGAGCCAGGATCAAACTCTCCGCTGTTGTTATGTTGTTTCTTTTTTTTTCAAAAAGATAGTTGTCGGCTGGCGTCTGGACGACGTCCGCCGCGAACTGACCCGCGGTGCCTGATTGCCCGGCCCGGCTTTTTCGCCTGTTTATCGTGTATCAAGAATTGACAGAGTCTTTCTCTTCTGCGGCCTCCCGCCGGGATGAACCCGCCGGCGGCCGCGACTCTTGTACTACTTCGTCACTATCGCAAATCTTTCAATGTTCTATTTTCAAGACCAGACCCTGCCGGGTCGCGGCCGCTTCCCCGTTTCGGAAAAGCCCTGCAAAGTTACGCCGAAAATCTGAACCAGCCAAATTTTTAACAAACTTTTTTCAAGGAACCCGAACTTCCGGACTGCGGCAGGCGTTTACACCTCCAGGGCCTCCGCCCCGCGTCCCTTCCGGAAAGCGGGTGCAAAATTACGCATTCCAACTCTCACCTCCAAATTTTTCGAGCACTTTTTTCAGCCAATTTCCGCAACCATCAAACATAAAACACACCAAACAGACACATAA
>CAJTFH010000064.1 GCA_910575545.1 Bacteroidales bacterium | reverse complement strand
ATAAATCGCAATTTAGAGGCGATGGCCCGTCAGCTCTACGACTACTGGTTCGTTCAGTTTGACTTCCCGGACGAAAACGGACGGCCATACAAGTCTTCCGGTGGCAATATGGTATGGAATGAGAAGTTAAAACGAGCAATTCCTGAGAAATGGGGTGCTGCTTTGATGAAAGATTTCCTTGTTATAGGAAATGGCAGAGACCACAAGGATTTAAAGACTGGAATTTATCCTGTATATGGATCTGGCGGACTCATGCGCTATGTAAACGATTTCCTATTCTCTGGAGAATCAGTATTGTTACCACGTAAAGGAAGTCTATCAAATTTTATGTATGTCAATGAGTCTTTTTGGACTGTTGACACAATGTTTTATACTAAAGAGAAACTAAAAGGCGCAGCAAAGTTTATATTTTATTCATTACGATATGTAGACATTACTCGTTATGATTCGGGAACTGGTGTGCCGAGCATGACATCCATATCATATTATGCGATGCCTTTTATTAAACCGACAAATGACATTATCAAATTATTTGATGAAAATATATCGCCGTGGCTTGTACAGATAAAGCGCAATGAAGCTGAAATAAAGGTTTTAACTATACAACGTGACGAATTACTTCCGTTGCTGATGAATGGTCAGGTGTCGGTCATGCCGACAGCGGTAAATTGCGATTTAT
>CAJTFH010000063.1 GCA_910575545.1 Bacteroidales bacterium | reverse complement strand
TAATGGTTAGCAGGGAACGGCTTGTCCGTTATCCTGCGTTGTTAGCATTATTTTTTTGTTGTTTCATCCATTGCAAAAGTAAATTTTCAGTCTCTTTTGCACCTGTTTCCTTAGCCAAAGCAAGAGGGGTGCTGCCGTTACTATCTTTTATATCAAGGTCTGCATGATATTCTAAAAGCAACTTCACCAGTTCGATGTTATTATTGGCAATGGCTTCCATAATCGGATATACTTTGTAGGTGTCGTATGGACTTTGACAACCATTTACGTTAATGCCATACTCCAGTAAAATACGGGCTAACTTTACGTTAGACAGCTTGCAGGCGTATGTCAGGAGCGTAAGCCCGTATTCATCACTATATACTCTATCGTTAATGTCCTTATATCGGGTAAGGGCATATTTTAGTACATCTTCTTTGTCAAAGTAGATTGCCGTATAGAGTATGTCAAACTCGTAACAATCGTTAGCCATTGCCATAGGTTCGTCTTTTCCTGCCAGCAATCGTTTTATGGTTGCCATATCATTGTTACGGCAAGCAATCCCCAACGGATAAAGCTGGTAGGTTTCATCCCGAATAGTATCTTGGAGCAATGAACTTGCTTTCACACTATCCAAACAACAAAAAAGCGTTGCAAGAAAAAGTAATGTCCTATTTACTATCTTCATATTTACTTTTTAAGTCGCACGTTAATGCTAATG
>CAJTFH010000062.1 GCA_910575545.1 Bacteroidales bacterium | reverse complement strand
CAGGGCTGGCGCATGAGATTTAGGAAAATTTCAGTCAAAAATATGGACGATTATGTGAAATAAACTTTAAGCTATTGCATATATCGCTGAGAATGGTTAAATTAGTGATATGCAAATAGAAATTTTCAGCAAGGTAAAAGACCCGCGAGAGTTGGGCAAAGTAAAACATGAACTCGAAGATGTGCTCCGAATGGCACTCATCGGCGTATTGTGTGACTGTGAGGACTGTGACGACATATCGGATATGGTGGCCGACAGGGAGGAAGATTTCAAGGCAGCAGGGTTGCTTAAGCTGACCAAAGGCGTACCATGTGGCGACACGATACTGCGCGTGGTCGAGTCTGTCAATCCCACTCAGCTCCGGGCAAGTCTCGACTGCTGCCGCGGACACATTATAGAGTCCTTATGCGGCAATCAGGTCATCATTGACGGAAAGAAACTGCGGGGAGAAAATCCAAAGAGTTCGGGATGTCACGGGTTGTATATCCTCAACGCATGGGTGTCTGAGACGGAAATCTGCGTTGCCGAAAAGCCGGTGGATGACAAGACCAACGAGCTTACGGTTCTTCCGTCGGTATTGTCCTCGTTGTGGCTCACGGGAGCTCTGGTTTCAATCGACGCTATGGGCACACACCGTAATATCGCGGAACAGATTATCCTTCAGGGAGGTGATTATCTTATGGCTCTTAAAGACAATCAGCCCATACTCAAGGACTTGGTAGAAAATATTTTTAGGACTGCCACCACAATGTCGGTATATACGACCGAGGAAAAAGGACACGGAAGACAGGAAAAAAGGACTTGTTCCATTATGGATACGACACTGCTGGAGCAGGAGGGGATGTACGAGAGATGGCCCGGTCTGAAACACATCATAAGAATGGAGCGTGAGCGAACGGAGAACGGTTCCCGCTCGCGTGAATCCATCTACTATCTGAGCAGTGCGG
>CAJTFH010000061.1 GCA_910575545.1 Bacteroidales bacterium | reverse complement strand
TAAGTAAGTCGTAAAAATTAATTTATACTAAGCCGCATGGGTAAAATTGATATTGAGTTCAGAACCAAGAGCTGCCAACGCACGGTTGGTTGCATAGAGCAGGGAATCTGTGGAACAATAATCCGCAGGTCTGAGCCATTTGCCCTTGAGGATTCTCCAGAGCGTCTCGGCGATATTCAAATGTGGACTATACGGTGGGAGGAAAAAGAGATACAATCCACGTTTCTCCCATATTGGACGGAGTTCCCGCATAAGTTTGCATCTGTGGACGCTTGCATTGTCAAGGACAACAAAAGTGTTCTTGCGGATACGGAGAGAGAGACGGTCAAGAAAGTCGGCAACCTTGTCAGCGCTCATATTCTCAGTTGTGGAGAATCCTTCATATCGATTGTTGCGGTCTATCATGCCGAAAATATTGAGTCTCAGACCTCTTTCGGATGGAATATAGACATCTTCACCGCGGAACTGCCATCCGTATGGCACATATCCCTCGGTGCAGATGTGGCTTTCATCTCCATAATAAAGGTCGATGAGACCATCCTTTTCCTGTTGTACGAGTTCCTGCAGCTTCTCGGTCTTATACGCATAGAGCTGCGGCGAGGGTTTCCCCTTTGGACGTTTCCTTATACGTCTATATCCCGCGCCAAGGCGGATAAAAAAGCTCTGAAGGTACTCTCGGAGGCTTCTTTCCCGGAAGCCTGCTGCCATGCCTCTTTCGCTTTCTTCACGCTCTGCCTGTCGTTTTCTATGGCTTTGCGTACCGATTCTTCGTCCGAGCAGTCCATGATGGGCTTCCGACCACGGCCGGGACGTGTCTCCAGTCCTTTGATTCCTTCGGCCTCGAAGCGTTTTACCCAGGAATTGACTGATATATGGGTCATTTCGGTCTGTTCTCCAACCTGTTCCGAGGTCAGACCGGTGGATTTCAGAAGCACTGCGCGACAGCGCATGCGGTATGCGTGGCTCTTGCCTTGGCGAAAGCCTTCCTCTAATTGCAGACGTTGCTGGTCTGTCAGTTGTATAACTTTGATTTTTGCGATAGCGTTGTGTCTTTATGTGTTTACACAAACATACGCAAAATTTTTGATATAAACTAATTTTCAACATCTACTTA
>CAJTFH010000060.1 GCA_910575545.1 Bacteroidales bacterium | reverse complement strand
GGACTGGCACCTATTGCAGGAGTCAGTCCTTTTAGTTTAGTTTGTGTTCGCCAAAACATTTTCTAAACTATGCCCAAAAGTAGTCATTTTAGCGGACAGCCGCTCTATGGTCAGGTAATAAAATTGCTTGACAAGTCGAAAATTCTTCAGTTTAGCCGCGAATACGGAGGAGAGAGATATACCAAACGGTTTAACTGCTGGATTCATCTGGTGGTAATGCTCTATGCCGTGATAATGCGATTCGACTCATTGCGTGAGATAACAGCCAGTTTGCTTGCCGAGACGCGTAAACTGTCTCATATAGGTATTACTTTCAAAATCGGGCGCAGCACACTCGCGGATGCCAACAAGAGGCGCTCCGAAGCTATATTTGAGGCTATATATCGTGATTTATATGCCACTTACCGACATGTTCTTTCCTCGGACAGCCACAGCCGCAAGACTCCAAAATGGATGAAACGGCTGCAGATTATCGACTCTACGACTATTACTCTGTTCTCCAACCTGCTGTTCAAGGGAGTCGGACGCCATCCAAAGACCGGAAAAAAGAAAGGCGGAATCAAGGTTCATACCGTCATACATGCCAACGAAGGTGTGCCGTCGGATATAAAGTTCACATCAGCGGCTACAAACGACTCATTCATGCTCAAGCCAACAACATTGAGTAAAGGCGACATAATGGCAATGGACCGCGCATACATCGACTATGAGAAGTTCCAACAACTGACGGAGCGTGGCGTAACATACGTCACCAAGATGAAGAAGAACCTGAAATACAGTATATTGTCGGACACTATGTGTCAGACTCCTGACGGACTGATGGAGGTCAGGATACAGCAAGTGGAGTTTGTAAAGCAGGTTAAAGGCGGAGAGGTCATTCGACATAAATCACGCATAATCACTTATGTGGATGTCAAAAAGCGCAAACTGATATCGCTGCTGACCAACGATATGGAGTCCGACCCGGAGGAAATCATCGCGATATACCGACAGAGATGGGAAATTGAGCTGCTNTTCAAGCAGATGAAACAAAACTTTCCACTTAAATACTTCTATGGCGAGAGCGCCAATGCCATCAAGATTCAGATCTGGATCACACTAATCGCCAATCTACTGCTGATGGTGATGCAGAAGGGGCTGAAACGCCAGTGGAGCTTCTCCGGGCTGGCAACAATGGTCAGAATTACCCTGATGTACTACGTTGACTTTAACAGCCTGTTTAACAATCCGGAAAAAGAGTGGGAAATCATCCTTTCCGAGGCCTCCGGAGCGCCTCCCGAACCGTCACTGTTTGACTGAGGGGGCTTGTAAAGTAAAAAAGAAGACTCGAACACCGTAAAATCAGCGTTCGAGCCATACTTTATTGCGCTATTTGAGTTTTATCGGACAGCAATA
>CAJTFH010000059.1 GCA_910575545.1 Bacteroidales bacterium | reverse complement strand
ATTTTATTACCTGACCATAGAGCGGCTGTCCGCTAAAATGACTACTTTTGGGCATAGTTTAGAAAATGTTTTGGCGAACACAAACTAAACTAAAAGGACTGACTCCTGCAATAGGTGCCAGTCCATAGCACATGACATTTTTAGGCATTCGTCTCAAAGCACACATAAACAAGCATATACGCCTATTGCGAGTCAATTTCAAGTTAAAATGTCTTGCATCGCTTGCCTTTACCAACTGTCAATAAAACATAAGGATATAGGAAAGGCGCGGACTTCCTTTGTTAATAGGGTGAACAAAAATCCAGAAAATCGCACGCCTTATGGATACTCTATTAACAATTCTGAGACCGATTTGTCAGAGAGGAATGAACCTTTCTCTAAAAAAATGTCTCATATCGATTCTTCAGGCCATGATAGTGTCTTGGTCGGTCAACATTCTCAAACTCGCTTCCGAGTTTGCCTCAAGTGCCGACGTCGCATCGGTGGTAAGACGTATCGAGCGTTTCTTGTATCGAGGACTGGTAAAGCAGCATGAAGCTGCCCAGAGCATAATTGACGCCCTGCCTGAAAATGGTCGGTTCATACTGACCATGGACGGCACATCGTGGCAGCTTGGCAAATTCAAATACTATGTCCTTGCGGTGGGAATCTGCTTCAACGGAATATCGCTCCCCATATGCTTCACATTCCTCCCGGCCCACGACATCACCAGTTTTGTAGAGGAGATTGGCATTATGGAAAGAGTTGTATCCCTGATTGGCCATGGCAGGATAGAGTGTCTTCTCGCAGACCGTGAGTTCGGCAATTCAAATTTTATCAAATGGCTTCAGATAAGCCACATACGCTATTGCCTGAGACTGCGGGAGAATCTGTTTATGAGAAAAGAAGGCCAGAAAAAGGGGCGGAAGCTCCGCGAAGTGCTCTCATCGCTGAAACTCGGTGAATCCGTCGTATTGCATGACGTCTGGCTGATGCGCAGGAATACGAAGGTACGGATCTATGCCACACGCCGCACGGGCAGAAACGGAGAGGAGTCGCTTATAATCCTCGCATCTCCATTGGAGTGCGACTATACGGAGGCGCTCTATCGCAAGCGTTGGACTCTCGAGACAGCATTCCGGGCGCTGAAGTCCGCCGGATTCAACATGGAGGAGACCCATCTTGGAGTAAAGCGTTTTGAAAACATGCTCACTCTTTTGATGATTGCCTTTGCAGCTGTATTCATCGACGGCCTTGTCAAAATCGAGTCTTTGCCGATTCCGATGATGAAAAGTAGGAATGTACAGCGCATCAGTATTTTTCGATATGGATATGTAAACCTGCTGCATGACTTCTGGGCAAATGTTAAAAACGAGGCGGCTAAACCGACTTAAAAATGTCATGTGCTATGGACTGGCACCTATTGCAGGAGTCAGTCCTTTTAGTTTAGTTTGTGTTCGCCAAAACATTTTCTAAACTATGCCCAAAAGTAGTCATTTTAGCGGACAGCCGCTCTATGGTCAGGTAATAAAATTGCTTGACAAGTCGAAAATTCTTCAGTTTAGCCGCGAA
>CAJTFH010000058.1 GCA_910575545.1 Bacteroidales bacterium | reverse complement strand
CAACTATCTTTTTGAAAAAAAAAGAAACAACATAACAACAGCGGAGAGTTTGATCCTGGCTCAGGATGAACGCTAGCGACAGGCTTAACACATGCAAGTCGAGGGGCAGCGGGGGCGGAAGCTTGCTTTCGCCCGCCGGCGACCGGCGCACGGGTGAGTAACACGTATGCAACCTGGCCGCCACAGGGGGATAACCCGCGGAAACGCGGCCTAATACCCCGTGACGCCACCGGAGGGCATCCTCCGGTGGCCAAAGGAGCGATCCGGTGGCGGATGGGCATGCGGCGCATTAGCTAGACGGCGGGGTGACGGCCCACCGTGGCGACGATGCGTAGGGGTTCTGAGAGGAAGGCCCCCCACACTGGGACTGAGACACGGCCCAGACTCCTACGGGAGGCAGCAGTGAGGAATATTGGTCAATGGGCGGAAGCCTGAACCAGCCAAGTCGCGTGAGGGATTAAGGCCCTGCGGGTCGTAAACCTCTTTTGCCGGGGAGCAGTGGTCCGGACGCGTCCGGGCCGGGAGAGTACCCGGAGAAAAAGCATCGGCTAACTCCGTGCCAGCAGCCGCGGTAATACGGAGGATGCGAGCGTTATCCGGATTTATTGGGTTTAAAGGGTGCGTAGGCGGGCATTTAAGCCGGCGGTCAAATGTCGGGGCTCAACCCCGGCCTGCCGTCGGAACTGGGTGCCTTGAGTGGGCGAGAAGTATGCGGAATGCGTGGTGTAGCGGTGAAATGCATAGATATCACGCAGAACCCCGATTGCGAAGGCAGCATACCGGCGCCCTACTGACGCTGAGGCACGAAAGTGCGGGTATCGAACAGGATTAGATACCCTGGTAGTCCGCACAGTAAACGATGGATGCTATCTGTCCGGGCCGAATGAGGCCTGGGTGGCACAGCGAAAGCGTTAAGCATCCCACCTGGGGAGTACGCCGGCAACGGTGAAACTCAAAGGAATTGACGGGGGCCCGCACAAGCGGAGGAACATGTGGTTTAATTCGATGATACGCGAGGAACCTTACCCGGGCTCAAACGCCTGACGAACAGGGTCTGAAAGGGCCTTGGCCAGCAATGGCGTCAGGCGAGGTGCTGCATGGTTGTCGTCAGCTCGTGCCGTGAGGTGTCGGCTTAAGTGCCATAACGAGCGCAACCCCCACCGGCAGTTGCTAACCGACGCAAGTCGGAGGACTCTGCCGGGACTGCCGGCGCAAGCTGCGAGGAAGGCGGGGATGACGTCAAATCAGCACGGCCCTTACGTCCGGGGCGACACACGTGTTACAATGGCAGGTACAGCGGGAAGCCACCCGGCGACGGGGCGCGGAACCTGAAAACCTGTCTCAGTTCGGATCGGAGTCTGCAACCCGACTCCGTGAAGCTGGATTCGCTAGTAATCGCGCATCAGCCATGGCGCGGTGAATACGTTCCCGGGCCTTGTACACACCGCCCGTCAAGCCATGGGAGCCGGGGGTGCCTGAAGGCCGTGACCGCGAGGAGCGGCCTAGGGTAAAACCGGTGACTGGGGCTAAGTCGTAACAAGGTAGCCGTACCGGAAGGTGCGGCTGGAACACCTCCTTTCTGGAG
>CAJTFH010000057.1 GCA_910575545.1 Bacteroidales bacterium | reverse complement strand
TATTGCCACCGGAAGACTTGTATGGCCGTCCGTTTTCGTCCGGGAAGTCAAACTGAACGAACCAGTAGTCGTAGAGCTGACGGGCCATCGCCTCTAAATTGCGATTTATATTCCTCCAAAACCGCAATCAAATGCGTTCAATTAGTCGTCATTCAGATGCTTTCGATCTACATTATCTTTGATGAGATATACAGAAACAGGTACTCTCATTAACTTTAGATTCCTTACACAGCGCAAAAGACTTATGCGGGAGAAAATGGGCAGGGCATCTGACTTCATATCTCGTCGTTTATTTGAAATAATTCCATATGTGACGTGAAAGTTGTCTCGATTAATACGTTCTCTCAAATTTTCACTTTCAACTAAGTCGTTGAGCTTTACTTTCGACTCGTTGTTTTGCATTAGTAGGATTACAGAGTTCACGCCTTGATTAAATAAGTGGCTTAGCATAGAAGAACGAGTAGATATTTTATTATGCATCAATTCTGCATTTTCCCCATTCAACGCGATTAAATCACATGGTTCCACATCTTTCTGCCCCTGTGGTGCTATGGATGTTTTATCTAAACAGCAAACTTCTAGTTCTGCTGAAGCTAAATTTGAGGCTTCTATGTTATAATCTCCTTCTAACTTCTTATTACATTCGCACAGGACATCATGATGGTCAATAAAAACTGGATCCAATTCTGCTTTAAGTTTGGCCATAAAGTCAGAACTAATCTCATACCATGAACCTTCACAGAGGTGATAAGTTTTCCCATTTAGAGTACAATCGAATAATAGAGATTTATATATTGAATATGACCGTAAGAGTTGGCCATTTTCATCAAACACATTCAATGTGTGTTTATTGAATAATGACACGTCATTTACTTCAACGCCTCGCTCAGTGAGGTAATTTCGATAGTTCCCAATAAAAACATCATCGTATTCTTCTGACATACGTGATGCTCCACGATACTTAAATTTGTAATTAGTTGTATAGTCAACGATTTCAGGGATTGCTAACGTCAGATTGGGAGTACAATCCCGATACTCTTCAAGAAGCTTTGTTTCAAGTGAGGCTATTAAATCCGGATCTTTAATTGGTGTAATATTCTGTAGATCGGGGAAAGATTCTTCGTAGTCTGTTCGGGAGTAAATTTCAAGAAGACGCGAACACAAGTCAATAAGTTCATCAGGTTCGCATACTGTAGCAAAACGAAGATTACTCGAACCAGTAGCATTACGAATTAAATCGGCGTACTCATCTTTTACCGCACCTGTTAACCTCTTAACTATGGACTCATCTTTATTGAAATCAAAATACGTTAAGTTTGACGCGTTCGGAATTTGAATCCGTTGCCTCTTCGCCGTCTCGGGTATAAGTAAATCTGTGGATTTGATTTTTTCAGGATCCAAGCTATTTAATGTCGTTCTTATACCGAAGTCATATTCATAGGCTTTTTCCTTGAGGTTATGATAACTTGCGCCGAAAGTTATAGCAAACCAGCGGTCATTAACGGGCAGAAAAACTATAGCGCTAGCTGATGACTGTTTAAGTTCTTGGTTAATCCCCCAATATTCTTTCCACCATGGTTGTTTAATTGGACTTTGCCCATAGCACATGACATTTTTAAGTCGGTTTAGCCGCCTCGTTTTTAACATTTGCCCAGAAGTCATGCAGCAGGTTTACATATCCATATCGAAAAATACTGATGCGCTGTACATTCCTA
>CAJTFH010000056.1:973-2352 GCA_910575545.1 Bacteroidales bacterium | reverse complement strand
GGGGGTGCCTGAAGGCCGTGACCGCGAGGAGCGGCCTAGGGTAAAACCGGTGACTGGGGCTAAGTCGTAACAAGGTAGCCGTACCGGAAGGTGCGGCTGGAACACCTCCTTTCTGGAGCGTGCGCCGGATCACCGGCGGCCGTCGCCGCATCAGCGGCAGGCCCGCCATCCGCGCCGGTTCAGGGTCAGGACGACGGGGGTCTCCGTAACCCGGCAAGGGACGCTGTGTCCCCTGTGCCTCTTGCAGCCGTACTATTGTCGGGGGATTAGCTCAGCTGGCTAGAGCACCTGCTTTGCAAGCAGGGGGTCAACGGTTCGAATCCGTTATTCTCCACCACAAGGGAGCACATTGACATCATGGAAGCAAACAACTACGAGCAAGCCCGCTACGGCGGGCAGCGATGATACTTTTTGAAAGAGTATACAAAGCGATAAAGGACGAATTCACGAGCCGTCCGCGTCCCGGGTTTCCCCCGGGTTCAACCGCGGACGAACAAGCCGAGGACGAGTCCGGCGTGAACAAATAAAAGAAAAAAGGAAAGGAGAGAAGGGCGCATGAAGGATGCCTAGGCTCTCGGAGGCGACGAAGGACGTGACAAGCTGCGATAAGCCGCGCGTAGGGGCAAATACCCTCTGATGCGCGGATTTCCGAATGGGGCAACCCGCCGGAGGCGACTCCGGCACCGCGCAGAGCGCGGGGCGAACCCGGGGAACTGAAACATCTAAGTACCCGGAGGAAGAGAAAACAAACCAGTGATTGCGGAAGTAGCGGCGAGCGAACCCGCACCAGCCCAAACCGGGCGCGTGGCGACGCGCGGCCCGGGGTTGTAGGACCGCAGGCGAAGCCGAGAGCGGAGCATAGCAGAACCCGCTGGAAAGCGGGGCCGCAGAGGGTGAAAGCCCCGTAAGCGAAATGCGAAGCCTCGGCGATGCGGCACCTGAGTAACCCGGAACACGAGGAATTCTGGGCGAATCCGCGGGGACCATCCCGCAAGGCTAAACACTACCGAGAGACCGATAGCGAACCAGTACCGTGAGGGAAAGGTGAAAAGAACCCCGAACAGGGGAGTGAAAGAGACCCTGAAATCATGCGCCTACAAGCGGTCGGAGCGGCCTAGTGCCGTGACGGCGTGCCTTTTGCATAATGATCCTACGAGTTGCCATCGCCGGCGAGGCTAAGCGCGAAAACGTGCGGAGCCGGAGCGAAAGCGAGTCCGAACAGGGCGTCGGAGTCGGCGGGGGCAGACGCGAAACCGAGTGATCTACCCTTGGGCAGGCTGAAGGCCGGGTAACACCGGCTGGAGGGCCGAACCGGTAAGCGTTGAAAAGCTTTCGGATGACCTGAGGGTAGGAGTGAAAGGCCAATCAAACTCGGAGAT
>CAJTFH010000056.1:0-828 GCA_910575545.1 Bacteroidales bacterium | reverse complement strand
GGTGCAGCCTCGGGGTCAAATGCCGCGGAGGTAGAGCGACTGATTGGATGCGAGGGCTTCACCGCCTATCAAGTCCAGACAAACTCCGAATGCCGCGGCATGATACCCGGGAGTGAGGGCGCGGGTGCTAAGGTCCGCGTCCGAGAGAGGAACAACTCAGACCACCGGCTAAGGCCCCCAAATCCGGGCCGAGTAGAAGCCAATAACGGGGTGGGGCCGCACAGACAGCTGGGATGTTGGCTTGGAAGCAGCCATTCATTTGAAGAGTGCGTAACAGCTCACCAGTCGAGCGGCCCCGCATGGATAATACACGGGCTTAAGCCCGGTGCCGAAGCCGTGGGGCGGCGAAAAATACGCCGCCGGTAGGGGAGCATTCCGGTATCCGCGGAAGGCGGGGCGCGAGCCCCGCTGGAGGTTCCGGAAAAGCAAATGTAGGAATAAGTAACGACAATGGGGGCGGGAAACCCCCACGCCGGAAGACCAAGGGTTCCTGATCAACGCTAATCGGATCAGGGTAAGCCGGGGCCTAAGGGAAAGCCGCGAGGCGCCCCCGATGGACAAACGGTAAAGATTCCGTTGCCCCGGCCGTCAAGTGATGTGGAGACGGAGAAGTGACACACCCGCGCGCTGACGGAATAGCGCGTTGAACCGCGTAGGTATACACCGGGGAGGCAAATCCCCCCGGAGTGCCGAGACGGGACAGTACGGCGAGCCTCCGGGCGAGCCGACAGCGGTGGTAACCATGCTCCCGAGAAAATCCGCTAAACGTTATAAAGACGGCCGGGCCCGTACCGCAAACCGACACAGGTGGTCGGGTAGAAAATACCA
>CAJTFH010000055.1 GCA_910575545.1 Bacteroidales bacterium | reverse complement strand
GAGTCGAGTAGGTCAGCCCCCTTACGGGAGCTTTCCCCTCTAAGAACCGTACGTGCGAGTTTCCCCGCATACGGCTCAAGCAACATGACCGTTACCGACTTTGTTATCGGTAGAGCCATCTCATTTTCGACTTTCATATTCATAATCTACTATGCATTTTACGTTTACAACTGGTATGTACAAGAGTTCTTATCTTTTGTCCGCTGACTATTTGTTCAGTGATACTCCAAGGTCTTTCCCTGTCAATACGCTCTTCACATACAGGACATACCTTATTTTGTCGTTTCCAAATGTTTATCAGAGATTGCCTGCCTTTCAGCGTTTGCTTCATTCGGTAGGTTTCTCTCCATTCGTAGTACGACTTATCGGCTGGGTCATACGGATTGGCATAATGCCGAACCTTGACGAATTTCTCATGGTGGATGGTTGGTAGATAGGTCAGTTCGAGATAATCAATCTTATCTTTCTTGCCCATATCTGCCGCAAATCTCCACGAGTGTCCATTTAGTGTTCTGAAATACTTATCCTTTACCCATCCTTTGCATTTCTGCGGATGTCTGCGTCTTGCCCATTGCCATATTTTCTTAAAGATTTCCCAATCCATTCGGTGAAATATCTCACCAGAAGCACCGTATTTGTAATAGTTTCCCCAACCTTTTATGATTGGATTCAACATCATAATCAGCGACTTCTGCTTTACGCACTTGTTGGATTCTATTGTTTTACGGATTTTATCGCAAAATCTCTTTTGCGCATCCTTTGACGGTCTTGTCAGCAATGTGTTATTGCGGAACTTTCGGATATTGAAGCCGAGAAAGTCAAATCCCTCACTTATATGTGTGATTTTTGTCTTTTCTTCTGATAGTGTCAGACCTCTTTCCGCAAGAAACTTGCGTACTAATGGAAGTATAACCAGTTCTATCGTTTCCTTATCCTTTGTTGTTACAATAAAATCGTCTGCATACCGTATAAGATGTATCTTAGAGTATATCTGTTTATAATTCTTTTTATACTTTTTGATACATGTTTCCAGTAATCCTTGTAACCCGTCAAGTGCCATGTTTGCGAGAGTTGGGGATATTATGCCGCCTTGTGGGGTTCCCTCTTCCGTAGGAAAGAGTTCACCGTTGAACACATAACCACATTCGAGCCATTTGCGTAGTATCTCCTTATCCATAGGGATATTGTTGATTAACCACTCATGACTGATATGGTCGAAACATCCTTTGATGTCCCCTTCAAGAATCCATTCGGGAGCTACCGAGCGAGAAAGTACAATGTAACATTGCTCAATGGCATCATGCGTACAGCGATGTTTGCGGAATCCGTAGGAATGGCTGTCGCCAGTGGTTTCCGCTATCGGGTCAAGTGCCATTAAGTATAATGCCTGCATCGCACGGTCTTTCATCGTTGGTATTCCGAGTGGGCGTAATTTCCCGTTCTTCTTTTTGATATTCACACGTTTTAGAGGTTGTGGCTTGTAGCCACGTCTTTTCAGAGTGAATATGGCTTTGGCTTTCGCCAATGGAGAAGACCATGTAATCTTGTCAACGCCGGAAGTAGATTTTCCTTTGTTAGTCGTAACTCGTTTTACCGCCAATGCTTTGGCGTAGAACGAGTGGGTAAGCATCCATTGCAGGGCTTTCACCTTGTTATGTCTGCCTTCCCTTTGAGCCTTTACAATACGTGCTTGCAGCTTTTGGACAAAACGCTCGCATTTGTCCCAGTCGATTTTCGACCAGAGTTCGTGAATGTCTATGTCTTCGGGCGCACACGCCAATTTCTTTGCGTTCATTTGCTTTCCTTTCTTTAAAAGTTCTGTAAACTATCTTGTAAAGTGTCACCATAGGCGGAAGTCTGCCCACTTTCGTGTCGGATGATGTTACCTTTACCAACCCGTGATATTGGCTCAATCCGTATCCTCCCCATTACAGGGAGGCATTCGCTTTTTCCGCTATCCTATACCCGCACCCCATGTAGGCTTGCCTTGCGGCTTGCTTACCAGCTTTAATGAACTGGAGAGGTACGGGCTTACCGTGTTTTACATAAGTGACAAATAAGCGGGTTAGGTCCTGTCTATTCCACCGGCAGTGCTAATGTCCGTGTGTCCCCAAAATTCAAGAGGACAGCCGACTGCTTACCTTTTGGTTCGAGCCTGTCAACAACCTTTGGCTCGTTGTACTTTACGATGTTTATCGGACAGTTCACTTTCGTTGACCATACCGCTAAGCCAAGCTCCTCGTGCTGAATGGTGTTATCAGCCGTTGATTTCCCCTCACGGTTCAATCTTCTCCTTTCGGAAAGGCTACCTTGTCGGGACAGCTTCATACAAAAGAATTACTCCTAATGCATGTGTCCGTAGGCTACTCCAGACGGAACTGGAGGTGTAATCTTAATGTTACACAATCACTTACGCAACTTCACGTCGCACGAA
>CAJTFH010000054.1:711-2709 GCA_910575545.1 Bacteroidales bacterium | reverse complement strand
GGGGGTGCCTGAAGGCCGTGACCGCGAGGAGCGGCCTAGGGTAAAACCGGTGACTGGGGCTAAGTCGTAACAAGGTAGCCGTACCGGAAGGTGCGGCTGGAACACCTCCTTTCTGGAGGGCGCCACCGAAGGCGCCGCCCGCGGGCATCGGCCGCGGGTGCCGGTTTCAGCCCGGCGGCCTGTTGGGATTGGTATCGGAGAGGCAGGGGCTTTCAGCCTTGTATGAACCGTCACTTTCGTCAATCATAACGCATTGGAGGTCTCGACAGAGAACAGAATGCAGTCCCTTAGCTCAGTTGGTTAGAGCGCTACACTGATAATGTAGAGGTCGGCAGTTCAACTCTGCCAGGGACTACCGCAAGGGAGCACATTGACATCATGGAAGCAAACAACTACGAGCAAGCCCGCTACGGCGGGCAGCGATGATACTTTTTGAAAGAGTATACAAAGCAATAAAGGACGAATTCACGAGCCGTCCGCGTCCCGGGGTTCCCCCCGGGGTTCAACCGCGGACGAACAAGCCGAGGACGAGTCCGGCGTGAACAAATAAAAGAAAAAAGGAAAGGAGAGAAGGGCGCATGAAGGATGCCTAGGCTCTCGGAGGCGACGAAGGACGTGACAAGCTGCGATAAGCCGCGCGTAGGGGCAAATACCCTTTGATGCGCGGATTTCCGAATGGGGCAACCCGCCGGGGGCGACTCCGGCACCGCGATTTTCGCGGGGCGAACCCGGGGAACTGAAACATCTAAGTACCCGGAGGAAGAGAAAACAAACCAGTGATTGCGGAAGTAGCGGCGAGCGAACCCGCACCAGCCCAAACCGGGCGCGTGGCGACGCGCGGCCCGGGGTTGTAGGACCGCAGACGAAGCCGAGTGCAGAGCATAGCAGAACCCGCTGGAAAGCGGGGCCGCAGAGGGTGAAAGCCCCGTAAGCGAAATGCGAATCATCGGCGATGCGGCACCTGAGTAACCCGGAACACGAGGAATTCTGGGCGAATCCGCGGGGACCATCCCGCAAGGCTAAACACTACCGAGAGACCGATAGCGAACCAGTACCGTGAGGGAAAGGTGAAAAGAACCCCGAACAGGGGAGTGAAAGAGACCCTGAAATCATGCGCCTACAAGCGGTCGGAGCGGCCTAGTGCCGTGACGGCGTGCCTTTTGCATAATGATCCTACGAGTTGCCATCGCCGGCGAGGCTAAGCGCGAGAACGTGCGGAGCCGGAGCGAAAGCGAGTCCGAACAGGGCGTCGGAGTCGGCGGGGGCAGACGCGAAACCGAGTGATCTACCCTTGGGCAGGCTGAAGGCCGGGTAACACCGGCTGGAGGGCCGAACCGGTAAGCGTTGAAAAGCTTTCGGATGACCTGAGGGTAGGAGTGAAAGGCCAATCAAACTCGGAGATAGCTCGTACTCCCCGAAATGCATTTAGGTGCAGCCTCGGGGTCAAATGCCGCGGAGGTAGAGCGACTGATTGGATGCGAGGGCTTCACCGCCTATCAAGTCCAGACAAACTCCGAATGCCGCGGCAAGATACCCGGGAGTGAGGGCGCGGGTGCTAAGGTCCGCGTCCGAGAGAGGAACAACTCAGACCACCGGCTAAGGCCCCCAAATCCGGGCCGAGTAGAAGCCAATAACGGGGTGGGGCCGCACAGACAGCTGGGATGTTGGCTTGGAAGCAGCCATTCATTTGAAGAGTGCGTAACAGCTCACCAGTCGAGCGGCCCCGCATGGATAATACACGGGCTTAAGCCCGGTGCCGAAGCCGTGGGGCGGCGAAAAATACGCCGCCGGTAGGGGAGCATTCCGGAATCCGCAGAAGGCGGGGCGCGAGCCACGCTGGAGGTTCCGGAAAAGCAAATGTAGGAATAAGTAACGACAATGGGGGCGGGAAACCCCCACGCCGGAAGACCAAGGGTTCCTGATCAACGCTAATCGGATCAGGGTAAGCCGGGGCCTAAGGGAAAGCCGCGAGGCGCCCCCGATGGACAAACGGTAAAG
>CAJTFH010000053.1 GCA_910575545.1 Bacteroidales bacterium | reverse complement strand
TCCACAGATTCCCTGCTCTATGCAACCAACCGTGCGTTGGCAGCTCTTGGTTCTGAACTCAATATCAATTTTACCCATGCGGCTTAGTATAAATTAATTTTTACGACTTACTTATGATAAACATTTAGGGATGTGACTTTGGCACAGGGGCTATTTAATGTCAATGTCTCTGATGTTGACGCGGCGCACCTGCTTGCCTCCGCTCAGATTGAATCTGACGTTGACGGCGATTTGATTGTCGTTGCGGAATTGATTGTTTGACCAGCTGTTTTTTATCAAAGCCTGTGAGGTCAGGGTTTGTTTGCATTTGCCTGAAGCGATGTGTAGTGGCGGAGTGTAGAACAGGCTGACCTCGATTCGGTTTTTCCAGAATGATTTTCCGAGAACGAACCACATGCGGTCGCTGTCGGTGGTTGACCGCATCTGCGGGGTTATGGCTATTTCCCGGTCGTAGGCATATTGAAACGCGGCAAATGCATTTCCGGCAAAGAAATACTGTAGCCCGGCGGCGCCTACACCTCCGATGGCGTCATTGTTGAATTCTTTGTGTTTCGCGGCTGCTCCGTTCACCTCTCCAAGAACACGTATATACAGGTTTTTGAATTGATGAGCGAATGCGGCCTTGACAGACCAATTGTTGCAGTCGGCATTTATATAGGATTCAACCGCATAGGGCCCGAATTGCCCGTCGGGCATCATTCCACGTGATGAGGTATAGAATTGTTCCGATTTGTTGGGGGTGAGGGTGTATGATCCTTCGATGGTCAGTTTGTTGAAAAAGCCTAACGACAGGTTGAAAGAATGGGGGGTTGAGGGCTTAAGTCGGGGATTACCTCCTGACCACAGGAATCTGTCGATGAAATAGCCGTAGCCGATTGTCTGCTCGGTTGGCGGGGTGTAGGCGTAAGTGGAGTATTTGAACCTTAGCCATGTTTTCGGTGAGAACCTGTGGAATCCTGACAGGGTGAGCCGAGGCTGAACGGTAGTGGTATTATCGGCGTTTGTGTGCAGATTAATGGTCTGGATCCCGATGTTGGCCGACACGCTCCAGGCGTCTGACGGATACCACCCGGCAGTCGCTTCAGTTGAATTTATGTTGGTGACAGTCCGGGCAAGAGTTTGGCCGCCTTCGATTCGCGATTCGTTGGTTCTCTGCCAGGTCTGTGTTGTGTAGAGCGCAAAACTCCATTTGTTGTCTGGGGTGTGGTATGCGGCGTCGGCGTATCCGTAAATCCAGCTGTATCGTGTCAACCGGTTGTCATCAATATCCAGTCCGGTTGAACGAGAGGTGTGGTTATACCACCGGTTTTTTGAGTCATATCCGATTATACCTGCGTTATAATTCCACAAATGGATTTTACCTTGATAGAATGCGTTCAGGCGGTAGGTGTAGATGGGTTTGCTCCGTTTCGAGGTGTGGAAATCAACGGCTTGAGGGTCGGCATCGGCATTTTCAACAACCGAGAGCCTTGAATCGGTTGACGACTTGAGACCCCCTCCTCCATAATAAGCATAGAATCCGATGGCATTGTTGTTGTTTATTCGATAATCTGCTCCGGCTTGTAGAAACCGGTAGTCTGTTTTTCTTATTGTTTCAGGCTGATTGTCTGTGGCCTCGATAGAAATTTCTCTTGTACCATTCAAAGGATATTCAGTTGAATTATACATTGTTGTGCCATCACATGCGGGGGTGTAATTTGCGGTGGCGTAGAAATTCCATTTATTGAACGTGTAGGTGGCTTGGGCATGGTTGTTCCATATATTCAGGTTATTGCCTTTGCCGTTGTTTTCTGTCGGCGTGATTGTGAGGGATTCATTCACGAACAGCTCGTAGCCGGTGTAGTTCTGCTTCGTCACCAGATTTATTATAACGTTGTATTCCCGGTATTTCCCTGCGGGATTGTGGATTACCTCTATCCGGCTGAATCGTTTAGGGCTGAGGTTTTTTACGTATGTATCATCTTTTTCGATGCTGTCGACAAGTATCTTGATGTTGGTTGATCCCATGTATGACACAGCTTCCGACACGAGGTCATAGTGCATCCCTTGCACACGTCCTAACATCTGGGCTGCTGTGGAAGCTCCGTCGCGCAATGATTTTGTTACCGTGAAAACGTCGCGGTTTGCTTCATGCTTCACTGTTTGCTGCACAAAAACTATTTCATCGAGGGTTTTGCCCTCAATGGTATCGTTTTGCGCATCGGTTTCATCTTTGAAAGTGTTTGCGGCATATATGGGGGCGTTCATTACGAAGCATGTGAGCAGAAGTAAAATTAGGATGCGCATTTTAATTATACAGTTTTGAGTTTATGAAAATCAGTTCTTTGGTGAGGCATTTATTGATGGCCGGTAATATCTTTTTCAATTATCAATGGCTCCTGTCAATGTAATGCAACGGTTTATGATATTTTCTTTCATAGCTTTTTCTCGGTCATCTAAGAAGCATTTTATGTGGCCTCCGTTTTTAAGCATGGTTTTCCGTCTTGGCACGCATGGACCCCAGCAAATTGGAAGGTATTTACAGAAATAACATTCTGAGTCGGATTGCTGTGCAACGGGTATATCATAGCCGTTAGTGGAAGGCCATTCTATTCGTCCGTCATTTAGGATTCTGCCTGGCACAGTATCTATATCGGAATTATCGCATTTACCATAGCACATGACATTTTTAAGTCGGTTTAGCCGCCTCGTTTTTAACATTTGCCCAGAAGTCATGCAGCAGGTTTACATATCCATATCGAAAAATACTGATGCGCTGTACATTCC
>CAJTFH010000052.1 GCA_910575545.1 Bacteroidales bacterium | reverse complement strand
AATCGAGTAGGTCGGGAAACGAAAGTTTTCTGACCTACTTTCGTTTCCTTTCCTCTCACACCACCGTACGTGCCGTTCGGCATACGGCGGTTTAATTTGTTTTCAAAGAGTGTCTAATCATATAGTAGTCAAGGCAACTGACTAAGCCTCTGCGTGTCAGTATCTCTTTGGAGATTGCACGCGCCACACAGGTTCTTCTTACTACCCATTCGTAGCGGTCGCCATAATATGATGTAAGTTTGGCTAAGTCGTTGTTTATCCCGAGCTTGCGAAGCCCCCATGCGCGTTTGCGTGGAGTTTTCCACTGCTTCCATATCACTTTACGCAACATCGTGCGAAGATGTTCGTCTATCTTTTCCATTTTGCCTTTCATGGCTCCGATGGAGAAGTAGTTTATCCATCCGCGGGTCACAGAGTTGAGCATGGCGATACGGTCGGTCAGGGAGATACTCCACGAGCGTTTGCATAGCTTCTTGAGTCTACGTTGGAACTTTTCTACCGAGGTTTCGTGGGGTCGTGCCGTCCATTGTTTTGTCTGCGGTGACCTGTAAAAGCCAAAACCGAGGTATTTGAGTTTGTTCGGTCGGCAGACATGCGTCTTGGTGGCATTGACCTTTAGTCCGAGTTTTTGCTCTATCCATTTGGTTATGGTGTGCATCACTCGGTTGGCGCTCGCGCTGCTGCCTACTGCGATAATGCAGTCGTCGGCATAGCGTACATAGTGTAGACCTCTGTTGGCAAGCTCTTTATCAAGCTCATTGAGCATTACGTTGCTTAGCAAGGGCGAGAGATTGCCTCCCTGCGGTGTGCCGAGTTCCGTGGCTTCATACATACCTTTTTCCATAACGCCCGATTTGAGATACTTGCGTATCAGGCTTTCGGTGTCGGGGTCATGGATTACTCGACCAACGTAACTCATCAGCTTGTCCTGCGGCACATTATCGAAGAACTTCTCCAAATCAATGTCCACTATCCACTCGTAGCCCTCGTTTAGGTATTCCAAGAGTTTTAGTACGGCCTGCTCACAGCTTCTGCCGGGGCGGAAGCCGTAGCTGTTCTCCTGGAACTCTGCCTCGAAGATGGGTGTGAGGATTTGGACTATGGATTGTTGAACTGTCCGGTCAACGACCGTAGGAATACCGAGCTTACGTACACCTCCGTTGGGTTTGGGTATCTCTACCCTCCTTACAGGCGCAGGTTTATAACTCCGCTCAAGGATTGACTGCTTGATGCTCGTCCAGTTGGCGTTCATGTAGTCGCGCAGGTCTTCGACTTTCATGCCGTCTACCCCTGCCGCCCCCTTGTTGGCCATAACCTTTTCAAGGGCTATTCGGACGTTACTGTTTTCAAGTATCTTTTCGATTAGTTTCATCTTCCGTCTTTCTTAATTTCCGCTTCCGATGGATTAAGCCTAACTCCTTGTGTGGGGTTCAGTTCATTGACGTTTCACCTGCGCCCATTCGTCGACTATTCCTCCGGAACATACATTTT
Source organism: Bacteroidales bacterium (assembly GCA_910575545.1). Taxonomy (GTDB): domain Bacteria; phylum Bacteroidota; class Bacteroidia; order Bacteroidales; family Muribaculaceae; genus UBA7173. Next base: position 1,372 of record CAJTFH010000052.1, on the reverse strand, counting down.
CGATTAACGTTACAAATTATTCGGCCCTTCGCCTTGACCGTCCCGCGGTCGGCTACTTCGGCCTCTGCTGACTCCTCGGCATTCGTTGTTACTATCCTTGCGGACTACCGAGGCCTCGCGGGATAAGCCATACATCTTTCCTCGTTTACCTGCATGGTTTACGCATCAAGGTTACGATTGCCTTTGGGAACTTTGCTGTCTTTAGCCAGCTTGTCCGCTTGATACGCCTTAGTACCATGTTTCTGTTCGTCAGGCCACGATTTCGCTATTGCTTCTTCTCGCCCAAGCGTCACCACTTGAACCTTGCGAGTCGCTATGGGGTTCGTCGGCAACTACGCCCCGTGTGGACTTTCACCACAGATGTATGACATGCCCGTCATACTAAAAAAAGAGCCCCCGGGACTAAAGTCCCGGGGGCTCGGAAGGGGGCGGTTACCTACTCTCCCGCTTTCGCAGTACCATCGGCGCGGCGGGGTTTAACTTCTCTGTTCGGGATGGGAAGAGGTGGAGCCCCCGTGCTATCGCCGCCTGAGTCTCTGTCACGGACGGAGGGATGCGGGGCATCCCACGCCGTTATAAGGTAAGGGGCACTTGGGAAGAAACAACCACGGCGCGGACTCATTCGAAGCCTGCGGACGCGCCCTGCGCGCCACCAGCGCTACCAGCGCGGTTATTGCATCTGACGATGCCAGGGGGGCTTGAGCCCCGGAAAGGGTTCGGGTGATTAGTACCGCTCGGCTGACAACGTTGCCGTTGGTGCACCTGCGGCCTATCTACGTCATGGTCTTTGACGGCCCTGTGTGGAGATCTAATCTTGGGGGGGGCTTCGTGCTTAGATGCTTTCAGCACTTATCCTGGCCGGAGGCGGCTACCCGGCGGTGCGGCTGGCGCCACAACCGGTACACCGGTGCTCCGTCCGACACGGTCCTCTCGTACTAGTGTCGGGTCCCCGCAAATCTCCTACGCCCACAACAGATAGAGACCGAACTGTCTCACGACGTTCTGAACCCAGCTCGCGTGCCACTTTAATAGGCGAACAGCCTAACCCTTGGGACCTTCTCCAGCCCCGGGATGTGACGAGCCGACATCGAGGTGCCAAACCACTCCGTCGATATGAGCTCTTGGGAGGGATCAGCCTGTTATCCCCGGAGTACCTTTTATCCTTTGAGCGACGGCCCTTCCATGCGGAACCGCCGGATCACTATGCCCTAGTTTCCTACCTGTTCGGCTTGTCGGCCTCCCAGTCAAGCGCGCTTGTGCCATTACACTCCGCGGCCGGTTACCAATCGGCCTGAGCGCACCTTTGGAAGCCTCCGTTACTCTTTTGGAGGCGACCACCCCAGTCAAACTACCCGCCATGCAATGTCCCCCC
>CAJTFH010000051.1 GCA_910575545.1 Bacteroidales bacterium | reverse complement strand
AACTTGCTTTCACACTATCCAAACAACAAAAAAGCGTTGCAAGAAAAAGTAATGTCCTATTTACTATCTTCATATTTACTTTTTAAGTCGCACGTTAATGCTAATGGCTTGGCGGGGAACGGCGTTAGTCCGTTATCCCGGCTTGTTACCAATATTTTTTTAAGTATTAGCCAAAGATTTCTATTCCTAATTATTAAGAGCAATCTCTTTACCAACAAATATGGCATCACCACATTTCATATAGAAACCATTTTGACCGTTGTATTTCCTAAGAGCATAGGGATATGCAACAATTCCTTTTTGTGGCTTTATACTAATTTCACAACATCCATATGATGTTTGGTAAAGCAAAAAAACTTTTTCCCCATGCCTTTTTAAAATGTCATATACCTTATTCTTCCATTCTTTTTCATCCTTATCTTCAATGTTATATGAATCAGCAATACGACCATTTCTTAAAAAATGGGAATCATTAACATCCGGCTTAGAGCGTAAGAACTGCATTTGTTCCCTTGCAATACTACCAAAATGGTAATATTCGCCATATTTTTTGTATCTCGTTTTTAATTCTTCCATTGTCATCAAATCAAAATTTACGATAGAGAAGAAAGAACTTGATGAATTTACAACAGACGTATATAGTCTTTTGCTAATGTCAGCTTCCGAAGAAGGAGAAATATCTAAAAAGAATATATTAGGATTGTACCCTCGTAATTCCTCACAAAATTGCTGCTCATCATTTTGAGTCATAAAAAACTGAAAATCTCTACTTTTCTCCATTGTATTTAATTTTGATGATGATAAAATCTTTGGCTTACCTTATCGCACTGTTATTGGTAATGGTTCAGCAGGGAACGGCTTGTCCGTTATCCTGCTTCGTTAATGGTAAATTATATTTTTCCTTGTCTGTGCAATGCCTCTATGAAAAAGCAAATAAAGGTTGCCACTATATATACAGTAAGTGCCCACACTCCAACTTTACGTTGCACAGAGTTTTCATCCTCATACTTGGTTATAATTCTTCTGTACCTTTTCTTGAAGAAAAATCTGCCACACAGCAATGCTATTAAACTGCCTTCAATGATATAGTATTGAGTATCGGACGGATAATCAATGATTCCGTATTGGGTTAATATACCCCATGCGGTTAATACATTTGTACTTAACATGACCGAAAACAAAAGCATTGCCAAAAATGTGGCTCCTTCCGATACAGAAGAATGAAGCCATAATCTATAAAACCTATAATATAAATAGTCTATCATATACCTTATTACCATTAATGGTTAGCAGGGAACGGCTTGTCCGTTATCCTGCGTTGTTAGCTGTATTTTAGTCAAAAGTCATGTAACACAAACAGACTTTTAACAAGATAATTTTCTACTGTCCATACGGCATAATATCCGCCTGCACCGTCACTGTTCTGCGTGCTGATGAACAGTGAGTTTCCTTTACCCAATGCCACGACAACATTGTTTCGGCTCGGTTCGTATAGATGTGTTATGTATGCTGTTGGAAATTCCAATATTCCGGCAGGGTGCTTGACGGTGACAGATGCGTATTCTTCATGCGGAATATTATCATCTATGCCTGTCAAGTCAGAACAACCGTCAATACTCCGAACAAAGCCTGCTTCCAAATCATAAACAATGGCATGTTTTTGTGGATTAAACTTTTGGAAGATTATCTTTATGGTTAATGTGTCGTTGGCATATACAAGGCATTTATCTGTGCTTTGCGGCTGTTTCTTCAACTGTGGCAAATCTGCCAAATAACGGATGCGGCTTTTATGGATTTCTCCTGTATGGGTATTTCCATTCGGGCAAGTCTTGGTTATGCCCGTTTCTGCTCCATATTCTACGCTATGCCATTCTTTATGGCTCTTTTGTGCATCCCAATCGACAAACACATGATTATCCAATAATTTGCCTATTACTGTTCCACTTGTATCACGTACATTTACATATCCGTCCGCATCCTGAATGACACCGAAGAAACGCTGTTGTGCTTGTATAGGCAAGCAAAACAGAATTGCCGATATGTAGAAAATAATCTTTTTCATGCTTCTATTACAGCTAATGGGTTGCAGCTTGCCGCCGTTAGGCGGAACAGGTGCTTGTTAGCATCATTTTTAATCCAATTCTGTACGAGAGAACAAATCCATAATCAGCACCTCATTTTCACATACTTTCTTGAATTGCAGAATAAACTCCTTCAAGGCTTCTTTATCTTCGGAGTAAGCGCAAAACATACTTCCCTCTGAATCAAAATCAACACTTTCAACGAAATTCGGTGCTTGTTCTTCGATAAAAACACGAGCTAAGGATTCCCAATCGTAGCCGTTTCCTTCAAACCCTTCATCCTCTCTTGATTGGAAGATTTCTGTTTTATACTCACCAACATTCAGACATACTGAAACTGTTGATTCATGCTCTACCCAAAAGAACGGCTTTATTTGTTCCTTAAAATTATTAGTGCCCATATTGTTCTAACTCATTAAAAAGCTCATCTCCATTTGCTTTAATGCCATCTCTAAATTTAGCAGGAATTTTACTGCCACAACGTTCAAACCAATCGTTAAAAACATTCTTCCATTCCTGAACTTTCTCTTTTTTGATTAGCAAATTAGCATCAACCGTAAATCTTTTAGCTAACATAACTAATATATCTATATGAGTTAAGACTGCTTGAGTTGGCTTATTAGCCGTTTTTAGCCATTCAATATTTTCGTCAATCTGCTTTAATGCCAAATTGATGTATCGAGCATTTTCTAATTCTGCCATTTCATTACCTTCTGGCGCTGTACTAAATATTTTCATTGTAATCCTATTTGTTTTTCGATGCTAATGGTTAGCAGGGAACGGCTTGTCCGTTATCCTGCGTTGTTAGCATTATTTTTTTGTTGTTTCATCCATTGCAAAAGTAAATTTTCAGTCTCTTTTGCACCTGTTT
>CAJTFH010000050.1 GCA_910575545.1 Bacteroidales bacterium | reverse complement strand
TAAAGCGCAATGAAGCTGAAATAAAGGTTTTAACTATACAACGTGACGAATTACTTCCGTTGCTGATGAATGGTCAGGTGTCGGTCATGCCGACAGCGGTAAATTGCGATTTATCTCACGATTAAGAGCAATTTTGGTTTCTATTTTCGATAGGGTTTCCACAATACTATCCTGCATAGTTTTCGGGAAGTCTGGAATCTCTATCGAATTTAGAGCGTTGTCCAGTTGCAGATTCTTCAACCCGGATGTTTTGCCTTCAAAGTTGAAGAAAACACCCACACTATATGTGTATTTCCAAAAATAGTATACGAATTTAGGGTTCCATACCTTTTTTATTCGAATGGCACAACAAAAGTTTGAACAAAGTACATGTGATTTGCACTTGATCAAAGCTTCAGATATATAAGAAACTTAAGTACATGACAAAAATTTGAAAACATCGAATTTTGGGGTATAAGTCGGACGCAGAAGTATTGTTGAAATCTCCTCCAAACCATACTTGACAAGCGACTTTGCCTTTCTTCCATGTTTCAGAATCCTTATCGGTTTAATATTTATATCTTTATGTTCACCAACGAGATATGCCCATACAAGAGCCATGCAGACCATCGCGAGAAGTCTTGCGATGCGCTCCATATCACGCATATGGGTGTCCTCGATATTGAAACCGGAGGATTTCATGGCTCTGAAGGCCGTTTCTATCTCCCAACGTTTTTTGTATATCAATATCGCGCTCTCGGGCCGGTTGAAGCATATGAGAATCTGCAATTCCGGAACACCATCGGAGTTTTTGATCCGGCTTCCGGCAAGATAGACATACTCCCCTTTGTGAAGAAAGAGCTTATGGAAGAATTTCTCCTGACCGACCTTCAAGTCATTGAACAGCCACCATGCACGGATTCTTTCACCGGTGGAAGGCTTGACAATCCGGAAGTTCTGACGTATTCGGATGTAATACCGTATGCGACGGCTGTTGAGCCATCCTGTCCATTCCTTTCCGATGAACTCGCGGTCTGCCACAAGGGAGTCGATACATTCCGCTCCGAAGAGACGGATAAAGCGTTCCATAATCTTCTTGCGTTCTTCCCAGTTGGAGTTGCCACGTTTAGGGAGAAGACTGAATATCAAAGGGAAGGCAATCCCTTTATAGGTGATGCCCAACATGAGAATGTTGATATTGAACTCTCCGAACTTCCAGTTGGTGCGATCCATGCTGAGCACAAGACCGGTCCTGACGGGAAGCAGCGAGAAAATCATCCGGGCTATTATGTCAAGGTCAAGAACATACCTGGCAAAGAATCTTTGGAGCCGTCTGAGGTTGGAATCATTGTCGACAGCCGTAGGCATCGCATCAGCCAGTTTGTGAAGGCTGACAGTCTGCACCACACAGAGTGCATGGAGCAGCAGCGCCATAAGTTTTATGCGTGCCAGATTCATACTTTGTCCAAAATGCTCTTGCATAATCGGGAGGATTTGGTTAACTTTGACCGAGTCCTTGAAATTAGTAGTTTTCATGAGAAAAAGCGACCAAACTTTTCCTTTAAATTACTAAATTTCAGGGACTTTTGCAAATTTAATCACTTGAAATTAGATGTTTAACAGCATAAATTTAAATTTTGTCATCTACTAAAATAAGAAACTCTTCCAGTGGATTGTGTGGGACTACCTCCAGATTTCTCAATAACAATATCTCCGACTTCTAATGCGCGTGATTTCAATGATTTCTCGGACACATATCGTTTGGGAATGCCGTCAAAATTACTATTCTCAATAGGCACAATATCAGCACCCCGTACACAACATATGGCACAGGGCGTTTCATCTAAATATTGCTCATTTCCCCAGTCTCCGGAAATTGTCTTTTCAATTATGTCTTTGAGTTTCATTCTTTGCAGGCGTTTTTAGACTGCAAAGTTAATGAAAATCGCTGATATTCGGGTTATCCGAGGAACTTGCGATGGGCGATTTTAACGTTGTTCTGATTGACCATAGCATAATGAAGCGTCGTGTCAATCTTGCAATGACCGAGAAGCCGTTGCACCTGCTCTATTGGCATACCCTTGTCGATTGCCATTGTCGCCAGTGTGCGACGAAACTTATGAGGATGTAATCTGCCGACCTTTGCCATTTTGCCTAATTCTCTGAGACGATTCTCCACCCCGCTTATAGTCAGTCTATTGTTCGGACGAGACAACGAGACGAAAAGGGCGGCATCGGAATCAGTGCGAGTGGCAAGATAGTTTTGCAGATGCACCTTGGCACGGGCGTTGAAATAAACCGTTCGCTCCTTATTACCTTTGCCGAGGACAACGCATTGACGCTCATTGAAATTGATGTCGGAGATATTGATATTGACCAACTCGCCGACACGCACTCCGGTTGAGACAAGAAAATCTATCATCGCCAAGTCGCGAAGTTCAGTGCATGAGTCGCGGAGTGTCTCTAACTGCTCATCGCTGATTGTTTCCTTTACTGTAATTTCCGACCGCACTTTATGGATGCGTCTTACGGGGCTTTTTACTATATAATCCTCATCTTCAAGCCATGAGAAGAAACTGGAGAAAATACGACGGATATTATCAATCGTTGTTTTGCTCGAATTGTTTTTAGCCTGAAATTCCGAAAGATAACGACGTATGTCGTTAGTAGTAACTTCCCTAAGCTCCATGTTGATAGTCACCAGCCAAGCACTGATTGTATTCTGATAGTAATTCAACGTTTTCTCCGAGCAGCCTTCGATTCTTTTGGCTGAGATAAAGCTGCCGAGCAGTTCCTCATTAGCCTGTTTAGTGCGCTCCTTCTGACAAGGAGCCACCACAATCTCATAGCCGCTCAACTCCTGTTCAAGCGTCCTGCGCAGCTCATACAACTGCGCAGGTGTCAAACTATCGCTCATCTTAGCGATAGTATTATCCAATAGTTTGCCTTTCATCTTATTTAAGTTTTTAACAAACTATTATACTCAAAAAACTCTATATAGAGTCTAACGTCACAGAATTCTAACTCTAAGCCATTACTTCTATCGGGATATGACTCAATCCTCTTTTTCTTAAAATGTCTTCTACCTCGTGCTTTTGTTTGTCTCCTTTGACATATATCCGCTTTAACACAGAGATGGGCATAAAGATTTCACGGAAGAAATTTTTGTTATCCGGTCGCTGTTTTTCACAATCAACAAATTTCTTTACCTCAGTTACGATATTTTCGATTACAGCCGGACACTGCGCATTGTCCAATAGATTGTTATATTCTTTCTTGGGAGAAGAAATAATAATTCGGGTCTCCTCTTCTTCTATAAATTCATCTTTCTTGAATCGTGGAGCGACGAATGCCAAAAGATACATGGCAATAAACCGAACGAATACTGAAGGATTATCTCTCAAAAGAGTGATAGCGAGTTCTTTGTTGCTTTTCAGCATTATACCGGCCATCTCAAAATATTTATCCTTAACAAGTTGATATAGCTCTTCATTGGTTATTTTAGAATCATATATACATGATTCAATTGAAAACATTGCTGCATCATAAGTTCCTTGGGGATTATTAAACCCAAGCTCCATTACAACACCATGGCTGTTATCCGCATAATGTTTCCACATATATTCGTTGTCTTTGCGAGCCGAAATCGAAATGACATATGGTACTGGCAATCCTAATGCTCGTTCAACATCTGTTGGATCGAAAAATGGAGCAATTTTTCTATCATCTTGAATGCTTGACTGAACTTCAAAATTGTCAAGAGCGGGATATATTTTTGCGATACCATGTTTATATTCTGTCTTATCTCTAAAACAGTCATAACGAGTAGCCCAAAAGCAAATCTCTTTGTCCTTAGTCGGATTCTCTTGAAGAATACCTGAAAAAGCCTTCAGCGTTGTATAATGATAGTATATCATACCCAAAGTTAGTAAAATTTCTGCTGATAGCCAAATAAATCGCAATTTACCGCTGTCGGCATGACCGACACCTGACCATTCATCAGCAACGGAAGTAATTCGTCACGTTGTATAGTTAAAACCTTTATTTCAGCTTCATTGCGCTTTA
>CAJTFH010000049.1 GCA_910575545.1 Bacteroidales bacterium | reverse complement strand
TTTGCTCATCTTGGTTGTAGTATTTTCAAATGCCGACTTACACCGAAAGGTGAAGTCTTTGAGAATCGCCAATACGTTCATACGCTAAGATTTTTATAATGAACGCTTTGGCGATTCATTTGTATTTGACAATTCGTTATATTAACTTAAGTTTCAACTACTTCTGTAATTTTACCGAATCATTGTAATCAGAATGTTAGATTTATTTCGATATGGAGATGACGTTTTTTAGAAATATAAAACAGCACGGCATATTTGTATTCACGCAAATATGCTTGTCGATGGCCGTATTGTGTTCCTGTAATGACGCTGATAAAGACGACATTATTATTGGAGGTGACGAGATGGCCTATTTCTATCCGGAGTTAATATGTGAGATTGATGCGAAAGGAGGAAGGGCTGTAGTTGAAATTAATCCGCATGTTGATTATATAGCTCAGTTCGCTTATGGCACAATGCATGATTTGTCGGAGGAATATGAATATGCGGCAGAAGTTTATGAAAAACATAAAGTGTTTATTTGTTACCCGATATTCCCGTTTGACTTCAATAAAGATGATATAATAAATATGGCCTGGCTGAGAGCCAATTATCCACAATACTATTGGCCGGTGAAAGATGCTGAAGTAGAGCTTGTCGATAATCCGTTAGATTTTGATTATCAGTGGATTCATGTTGCTATGACTCAGGAAAATGTAACTGTAGATGCGGTGCCCAATCCCACGGGTGAAGACAGGCGCATCATATTGATGTTTAATCCTGCCCCCGGAGATTTTAATAATGTAATTGAAATCCGGCAACTCGGAGTGTGATGAAAATGCACACGTATCACCCTTGTAGGTTATAAACTTCCCATCAATGGATTCATGTTGATATTACAAATGCCGCTGTCTATATTGATGCTGAGCCGAATCTGACAGGAGGCGACCGTAGGATTATACTGCTGTTTGACCATCCTTATCCTCAGCTGTCGGTTAATATGATTGAGGTCAGGCAGAAAGGGGTGTGATGAAAGGATGGATGTGGTATGCAGTGAAAGGTGGAATCGTGGGGCGATGTGTCAGGGGAGGGTGCGGTTCGGGTAGGATTCGAGGGCATGAGCCAGGACGGTGAGGGAGCGGGCCAGGTCGGGTTTCGACAGCACGTAGGCCAGGCGCACTTCGTTGCGGCCGAGCCCGGGGGTGGTGTAGAAGCCAGATGCGGGAGCCATGAATACGGTTTCTCCCTCGAAGCTGAATTCGCGCAGACACCATTGGCAGAAAAGGTCGGCATCGTCGACAGGTAAGCTGGCAACTGTGTAGAACGCACCCATGGGTATGGGGGTGTAGCAGCCGGGAATGCGGTTTATGCCGTCGACGAGGAAGTTGCGCCTTTCAAGATATTCGTTATATGTCTGCAACATATATTCGGCGGAGGCGTCGATTGAAGCCTCAGCCACAATCTGGCCCAGCAATGGGGGGCTGAGGCGTGCCTGGCAGAATTTCATCAGGTTGCGTTTCAGCTCTTTATGTTTTGTGATTATTGCTCCGATGCGGATGCCGCACTCGCTGTAACGCTTCGATACGGAGTCTATCAGGATTACCTGCTGCTCAATCCCTTCGAGGTGGAAGGCCGATATGTATGGCGCTCCGGTGTAGCAGAATTCGCGGTAAACCTCGTCGGAATAGAGGAACAGGTTGTGGCGCTTTACGAGGTCGCGCAGCTGCTCCATCTCGCGGCGTGTATAAAGATAGCCTGTGGGGTTGTTAGGGTTGCAGATAAGAATCCCTTTGGTGCGTTCAGTTATGAGTTCTTCAAACTTCTCGACCGGAGGTAGGGCGAAACCTGTTTCGATTGTTGATGGTATCGATACTATTTTTGCTCCGGCAGAGATGGCAAAAGCCATATAGTTGGCATAGGCCGGTTCGGGCACTATGATTTCATCGCCGGGGTCCAATGTGGCCATGAATGCGAAGAGCACGGCTTCAGAGCCGCCGGTGGTCACTATGATGTCATCTATGTCAACGTCGATGTTAAAGCGCCGGTAGTAGTCGCGCAGTTTGGTTCGGAGCGACAGCAACCCCTCTGATGGGCTGTATTCCAATGTTGTGCGGCCTATGGAGCGCAATGCATCAAGGCCGACTTTCGGGGTGGGAATGTCTGGTTGGCCTATGTTTAGGTGATAGACCTTGATGCCCCGTTTTTTGGCTTCATTGGCCAAGGGGACGAGCTTCCGGATTGGTGATGCGGGCATTATGTGGCCGCGTTCAGATATATTCGGCATAATGGCAATTTCAGCGATGGTGTTTTAAATAATCTATTGAGTAAGTCTTCAAAATTATTACGTAATATGAATACCAAGAATTTATATTATCGACGGCGCTTTTTCGGGCGATTTTATCTCTCATCTTCATGTCGTATAGACAACTACACTCCTACATGTTCTTTAGCCAAACGACTAAAGCGCTGTGCGATAACGAGCTAAAATCGCCCGAAACATCACCTCCCGATAATATGAAATAATTTTGATGACTTACTTAGTCGAGATGCAAAGTTACAGCATATTCCTCATAAATTCCAACAGGTTTATGCAGTCTTTGGTTCGGCATCAGTTGGTGGTAATGCCGGTGTTGCATGCTTTCGGATTAAAGACATATCTAAAGAATCTAAATTTAACGGGGGTTAACGCGGTGGAACGGTGGCGGTTTGGAAAAAATTTCGTAACTTTGCAGTTCGATGGCTACGGCTACATTCAGACGATAACTACCGCTTCATAAGATGAGACAATTAAAGATTTCAAAATCTATTACTAACCGTGAGAGCGCATCGCTCGACAAGTATCTGCAAGAGATTGGTCGCGAAGACCTTATAACAGTCGAGCAAGAGGTTGAGCTTGCCCAGCGTATCCGGGAAGGGGACCAGGTGGCATTGGAAAAACTCACCCGCGCTAATCTGCGTTTTGTGGTCTCGGTTGCGAAACAATACCAAAATCAAGGGTTGAGCCTTCCCGACCTTATCAATGAAGGCAACCTCGGCCTGATCAAGGCGGCACAGAAATTCGACGAGACACGCGGTTTCAAATTCATTTCCTATGCCGTATGGTGGATTCGCCAATCGATTCTCCAGGCGCTGGCAGAGCAATCGCGCATAGTGCGTCTGCCCCTCAATCAGGTTGGCTCGCTTAATAAGATATCAAAAGCATTATCGAAATTCGAGCAGGAAAACGAGCGGCGTCCGTCGCCTGAAGAGTTGGCGGAAACACTCGACGTGCCTGTTGAGAAAATCGCCGACACACTGAAGGTTTCCGGACGGCATATTTCGGTTGATGCCCCGTTTGTGGAGGGTGAGGATAACTCGTTGCTCGACGTTCTTACCAATGATGACTCTCCTATGGCCGACGCCACTCTTACCCAGGAGTCGTTGTCGAAGGAGGTTGACCGTGCTCTCCATCAGCTTCACGAGCGTGAGCGTGAGATTCTTAAAATGTTTTTCGGCATAGGATGCCAGGAGATGACGCTTGAGGAAATCGGTGCGAAGTTCGACCTCACACGCGAGCGAGTGCGTCAGATTAAAGAGAAGGCTATCCGCCGCTTGAAAGGGCAGAAATCACGTCTTCTTAAAACCTATCTGGGGCAATAAAACAGGGCTGGAAGATTGCAGAAACTGCATAAAACACGATAATATTATTAGGCTTCATGTCCGCTATGTCAATAGCGGACATGATTTTTTATCAAGGTCTATTTTACTTTTGTGTTCTTCATGAATCCTATCATAAGGATATGGTCGGGTTGGCTATACGCGTCTGCCTCTGTGATTGATTAGTGTGATGAAGATTGAAGTTACGATTGATTAAGGTGTGTGAATCCCCGTGGCCGTGAGGCTCAACGGATTTCATGGATGCAGGAAGCGTAGGAGGAGGCTGTGTAAAGGAGTTTATGCGGCCTCCTCTGCTGTTTTTATATACTTCGGTTGATTCAGGGGTAGAATTTATTTGTGGAAATCGCCATATAAGAAGATGCTTGCCGACCGTTACAAAAACAACACCGGCATCGCCTCGATTGGCGATGCCGGTGTTGTTTTTGTAATGGTCGGCAAATAAGATATTATTTGCGGATGCCAAGCTCTTTCTGTGCGATGACTGCGCGGTAGCGGGTGATGTCTTTCTTGATAAGGTAGTCAAGAAGACGGCGGCGCTTACCAACGAGGGCTTTAAGAGCGCGGGCGGTGGTATGATCTTTGTGATTTGACTTCATGTGCTGAGTCAAATGAGCGATACGGACCGAGAATAATGCAATCTGCGCTTCAGGTGAGCCAGTGTCAGTCTTGCCCTTACCGTATTTCTCGAAGATCTCGACTTTTTCTTCAGAATTTAAATGCATTCTTTCAGATATTTTGATGTGAATAAATATGATAAAAGTGCAACTACGCAACGCAATGAGTGCTGTTGGTTTTGCAGGTGCAAAGTTACGTTTTTTTTAGCACACGGCAAAGCGTTTGGCCTACAAATTCAGGGCTGGCGCATGAGATTTAACTTTCCTTAAAAACCTTGAGTAAATAGTCAATATTACGGCCACATTTCTTGCGTCTTCGCTTAAGACTGATTTTGTCGTCTTGCTTTTTAAGCATTTCCAGCGCATACTTGCGCATTGCGGAAAAATTGGC
>CAJTFH010000048.1 GCA_910575545.1 Bacteroidales bacterium | reverse complement strand
TTCCACAGATTCCCTGCTCTATGCAACCAACCGTGCGTTGGCAGCTCTTGGTTCTGAACTCAATATCAATTTTACCCATGCGGCTTAGTATAAATTAATTTTTACGACTTACTTAGATATTTATGAGAGGATTGTCTAATGCTATATCACATGCGATGGCGTGGAGTAAAGGGATGGCGTTTGTCGGTGTTGCGTTTTTGGGTGGTTTCGCAGCCATGGGTGAAGATGGCTCGAGTGTGTCTCGGGTGACACTTTCCCAATTTGTTGACATGACGCTTAGCGGCGATAAAAATGCCACTAAATGCAATGCATTGTGGGAGACTGATTTGAATAATAACGACGGGAATTTGTGGTATCAGTCGGCAATTAAGGTCGGTGATGTGATCTATTGCTCTGCTCCAGCCATATCCGGGTCTGCTTTTAATATCCGGTGTTTTGATGCCGCTACCGGCAAGGAATTATCGAGTGAGGTAATTGATGTGCCTGATTACATGATGACTAAAGGCGCACATCGGACAATCCTGTCGACTGATGGAGTGGGAACCCTTCTGGCAATGAGATGCATGACTCCTGACGTATCTGGGTTAGAGGCCGAGGGCATCATAAGGATTACTGCACTGGAAAGGGATGGAAGCAGCGTGTTTTTCGGCGATAGCTATATCGATATTGCCACTGGAATTGATATGATTACGGAAAATGAGGCTGAAACGGCCCATATGGAGCGTGTTGCATATTTCAATGGAAATTTTCCCGATGGCAATTTTTCTTTTGGAGCAATGATTGGATGGAACGACCTGGCGGAGGGGTGCTATAAACAAAGTTTTTTTGAAGCAGTCTCAGCCGGAGGGGTTATCTCGTCGTTGAAGCGCGCCGACATGGAAGCACTTGATAATCCCGACAAAGTTAACAGGTATGTGGACTTTCTTCTCTTGGACGACGGCTCTGCCGTTGCTACCGCCAATGATGGTTGGCCGTTGCTATGCACGGGTGCTTCGTGGGCTACGATTGCAGAGCGGATGGATGAGGCCGTGCCGTCGTTTACCTCAGATGACGCCCAATCGTGCCGTGGTTTCGATACGTTTTACCATAACGGCCACCGGATGGCTGTGTTTGCCGCCCACCATAATGAAGCTGACGGGGTTAAACTCAATATCGCCGAATGGCCCCAAAGCGGAGGAAGTTCTTCTTTCAGCTCCCTGGTATCTTGTTGGGCTGCTCCTTCTGAGCCGTTTCCTTATATGACGTTCTATCCGAAGAATTACCGTCACATACTACTGGCCGAGCGTGCGTCTGAAGCCTCGCGGTCGGCAGACGACGCCAAGACGCGTTTCTATCTCTACGCCCCGGGTTGCGGGCTTGCCGCCTATGAGCTCCATACTCCCTATATAACCGGTATTTCCACAGTAGCGGAGTTTCCGCAGCAGTCGGCAATCGCCGTTGACGGCAAATGGCTCAGGTTTGGAAAATGTCGGCAGTCTGCCGACATAAAGGCTCATGGCCTTTATGTTATGCTTTATGATATGGCCGGCCGCATGATATTTGCGTCTGCCGCTGATTCCGGTCCGGTGTATGTCGGGCATATCCGGCCAGGCGTTTATATGGCAACTGTCGGCTCCGAAACCGCTAAAGTTGTTTTGAAATGATTCAGGCCGTAATTTTGCAGTAAAAAACATGGCATAAGGAAATCCCAAAGAAACATCGCGTGCATACGCATTTGAGATGTGGATGAATGCGCCTATGCCGCCCGTTTCCTGGAGCTGTTTCAACAGGCCATACGGATGCTGTAGGATAGGCTTCCCCCATTACAGGGCTAAGATGGCACTGCGGTTGCCTGTGGTCTGCCTGAAAATTCCGAATCCCGGAGTTTGGCGTAGGCGCGGAGATATTTCCGGAGGTTCGACACCATCTCCCTGGTTTCCTGCAGTGTGTTTAGATACACGTAGAGCACGCCTATCGTGGCGGCGTCTCCATGGCTCAGCTGCATATGGAGTTTATGATACATATCCGACACCACATCCTTTATCTCGTCACATTGGCGGCGCAGCGTCCCTACGGCATCTGTGTGTGAGCCGTCAATCATCGCCAGAGTGTCATTGAAAAGGGTCGTGACCTGCGTGCGCACCATTTCAAAATCCTGCATATACCGTTGGGGGAGGGGCATGAAATTATTATCGACATGTTCTTTGCATATTTCATTGATGCGTCGCAGGTTATATAATATCGCCATGCAGCAGTTATTGCCCAGGTGGAACCATGCGCTTTTCTCTATAGCCATCTCGCGGCTTACCTGGCGGAGGCAGAGGGTCTCTTTGCGCCGCGAACCCTTGAGGGTCTCTTTTTGGCGTGACAGGGCTGTTTCTGCCTTGTCGAGAGCTTTTACATCCTCCTTTGTGAAAGCCCCGGTGATGCTTCTGTAGTTTTCAAGTGTAAAAGCCATAAATTTCCGTTGTTGCTCTGTGATGAACACCAGCAGCAGCT
Organism: Bacteroidales bacterium; assembly: GCA_910575545.1. Classification (GTDB taxonomy): domain Bacteria; phylum Bacteroidota; class Bacteroidia; order Bacteroidales; family Muribaculaceae; genus UBA7173. The sequence goes on along the minus strand of CAJTFH010000048.1, from coordinate 4,834 downwards.
GCCATGCCTGGCTTTGGTCTTGTGTGGTCAGTATTGTCTGGAACAATGTGTCGCCGGTTTCTTCAGCCGCCTGCGACCGGAAACGGCGGTTGCTTCTGATTATAATGAATATCGTCAGCATAGCCAGGGCGAACATGGCCCAATGGCCGCCATAGTGCATGATCAGCACAATCAGCCCCGCGCCCATAAAAGCCACCCCGGCGGTGAGGAACCAGCCTCCTATCACGGATATTACCCCGGTGATGCGGAAAACGGCGCTTTCGCGTCCCCATGCGCGGTCGGCAAGCGATGTGCCCATGGCAACCATAAATGTAACGAAGGTTGTTGACAATGGGAGTTTGAGCGAGGTGCCGATTGCAATCAGAGCGCCTGCGAGCACCAGGTTAACCGATCCGCGGATGAGGTCGAAGGCCGCGCCTTGTTCCATTATGGTATCATTGATATTAAACCGGCGGTTGAACCATGCCCTGATTCCGGCAGGGGTTACCCGGCGCATCCATGCAATGAACGAGAGTGCCCATCTAACCAGCCGTCGCGCCAGGCGCGACGAGCCGAACATCTCATCGCCCGCATTCTGGCTTCCGAGGCCGATTTCGGTCTGGGCCACTTTGCGCGCTTTCTTTGAAGTTGCAAGTGCCGCTACCATGATTCCTCCGGCCCCGATAAGGAAATAAAGCGGGGTGTTCGACGGGCCGTTAAGCGAACCCATAAGGAATCCGGCCGCATCTCCGTTGCCGTTGGCCATATAATCCTGGTAAGAGGCCAGCCCGGTGAGTGGCACGCCGATGAAGTTGACCAGGTCATTGCCGGCAAAGGCCATCGCCAGTGCGAATGTGCCCATGAGCACTATCACCTTCAGCACATTCACTTTCAAGGCATGCAGAAGTTGCATTATTATCGTGAATCCCACCAGGCAGCCACCGATTACAGACAATGTGTTTGCCTTTATCCACTGTTTCACATCAGGAGTCATAAAGGTCAGGTCTTTTGCCCCCTTTATAAGCAGGAAATATACGATTGCAGTGGCACACAATCCTCCGAACACCCCGATTTTCCATTTCAGGCGGCTCTTGTAGTTGAACGAGAATATCATTCTGGAAAGAAACTGGACCAGTGTGCCGAAGATGAAAGCGATTGCCACCGACAGGAATATCCCTATGATTACCGAGAGCGCTTTTTCGGTGTTGAGCAAGTCGTTAAAACCCAGTCCGGTTGTGTCTGAGGCCATTTTGATCAGCGACACAACGAAAGTCGCTCCGAGCAGTTCAAAAACCATCGAGACGGTGGTTGATGTCGGCATCCCCAGTGTGTTGAACATGTCAAGCAGTATGATGTCTGTGACCATCACAGCCATGAAGATGCAGATGAGATCGTAGAAAGAGAAATGCTCCGGCCGGAAAATTCCGTGGCGTGCGATATCCATCATGCCGTTGCTCATGGCGGCTCCGATGAAAACTCCGATAGAGGCCACAATCAGTATCCGTTTGAAAGGGGCGGCTTTCGAGCCGATTGCAGAATTAAGGAAATTAACGGCATCGTTGCTCACTCCTACCGATAAATCGAATATTGCCAGCAGGAAAAGGAAGACGACAACGCATAGAAACAGTATATCCATAGCTTACTTCGTTTTGTGTTGCAAAGTAAGACAGATGATGTTTCATAAATGTTGCATAAAGATGAAGCTATGTTTAATAGTGCGTTACTCCGTTTTGAGTGTGAAGGTGAATGCCAGGCCACCTTCACGCCGGTTCTCTACAGTTATCGTGCCTCCGTGCCATGCAACGGCGTTCCTGACAATCGACAGCCCGAGGCCGGTGCCTCCTACCTGGCGCGAGCGTCCTTTGTCGATTCGATAAAAACGCTCAAACAGGTGAGGCAGATGCTCGGGTGCGACTCCGCTACCGTTGTCGGCCACGACTATTGACAGATAACCGTTATCCGTGTCTTTCTGTTTGAGTTCTATATGATTGGCTCCGGAATATGCCAGAGCATTGTCGATAAGGTTGCGGAATACAGACTCTAACAATGATGCATTGCCGGTTATCGGTTGTCCATAGGTTATGCCATTCGAGATTACCACACCCTTTTCTTTGGCCATTATGTCATACTCGCTGCATATCTCCGATGCAATATCGCATATGTTGACAGGCGTTCTTTCGATAGTCCCGCCCCCGTCTTCCATCCGGGTGATAACCGACACATCTGCGAGAAGTTTCCGCAGGCGCTCATTGGCGGCATAACAACGGGCGATGAACTCATTACGTTTTTCTTCCGGCAGGTTTTTATGTTGAATCAGCGTTTCAAGGCACACCTGCATGGATGCCACCGGGGTTTTCAGCTCATGGTTGATATTGTTTGTTAGCTGCCGCTTTATGCGGTGTTTCTCCTGCTGCTCATGCAGGGCAATGCGGTGCTGGCGGTCGCGGTCGGCAATAGCCTGTTGCAACCGCGCATAAAGCCTCACTATATTGCCCGATATATTGCCCAGTTCGTCGTTTGGAAACGGTTCCGTGTCGAAAATGCGCTCACCTCTTTCTGCCATTTCGGCGAATTGGTTCAGTCTCTCGACATGGCGGCCCACGCGTCTGGTGGCAAAAAATCCGATTATGCACATCACGATTGTCACCATCAGCATGAACCAGAGAAACACATAATCGGCCGCCAGAAGCTGGTTGAGCGAAACGGTATATGGCACGGCCGACCTCACAACATATCCATTACCTCTTTTGGCGGCATAGAAATATGTGCCGCCGGTGCTTTGGCTATGGCGCCGTATGGAGAAACCTTCGCCATGCTTCATGGCCTTGGCAATTTCTTCTCTGTCGAGATGGCTTGTCCCGGGCATGGAATCAAGAGTATTGTCATAAATGACCGCACCGCTGTCGTTGATTATGCTGATGCGCAGACCTGGGAAGTCGTGGGGGATTACTGATGCCGGCACAGACACCTCTCCATTCCCGGCCAGGCAATCCATTATCCGGCTGTTAACCGTCTGCAGCCTTAGGTTTAGTTCCTCGGCCTTGAATTGTTTTTCGCGGTGGTATTGGAATATGGCGAAGCATCCCAGCATAAGGAATGAAAAGGCCACAAGCCCGACGAACAATCGCCTGTGATATGTCGGTTTAATCCATGAATCCATAACCGTATCCTGGTTTTGTGACAATATGTCTGCCGTATTCTCCCAGCTTTGAGCGCAGTCGGGTTATATTGACATCCACCACCCGGTCGAGCACCACAACCTCCTCCGGCCAGATACGCTTCAGAATCTCTTCGCGCGAGAACACTCTGCCCCGGTTGCGGAGCAGCATCATCAGAATCTCAAACTCCTTGCGTGGCATTTTCACTTCCGTGCCGTTGACAGTGCATGTTTTGTGCAGCGGATACACCGCCAGGCCGTCATAAACCAATGGGGCATCAGATTCATCTGCATGGTCGATGGAAGGCTTGGAGGCGCGTCGAAGAACCGTTCTGACACGGGCAAGAACATTGCGTATGGAGTATGGTTTTGTGATATAGTCGTCAGCCCCCAGGTCAAGTCCCCCGACCATATCGTCTTCCGAGTCCTTGGCGGTGCAGAAAATTATCGGTATCCTTGAGGTGGCCTCCCTCTTCTTAAGGATTGCGGCGAGTTGCATTCCGCTTATATCTCCCATCATTATGTCGAGCAGGATAAGGGAATAGACCGCCAGATCCATCGTCAGCGCCTCTTCCGCACTAAATGCCGTGTCGACGGCATATCCTTCCGCCTCCAGGTTGAAGCGCAACGCTTCGCACAAGGTCTCCTCATCATCCACAACGAGGATTCTGCAGTTGTTCTGTGTTATAGTCTTATCCATCTTGATTATGGAGCAAAGCAAATTCAACGGCTACAAAGTTACGCGGGAAAACCGATATATGGAAACCTGGATGTAGGTTAAATTCAAATACGCGCCAAAAAGAAAGAACCCGGCAATCTCCGGGCTCTTTCTTTTTGGTGCTATTCAAACACGGTCAGCGTATTGCTATGATTCATCGCGTCCGGTCAGCTTATTTCTTTGTGAAATTGAATTTAGTTTTCCCTATTTCCATCTTCATCGAATTTCCCAAGACTTTCACATCGTCGAGTTTGTGTAACTTTGCGATATGGCGCTGTAGGGTGGGGGTGACAGCGGCGGCTATATTGTTGGCCACCTTCCCTTTTAGAGTGTCAAGTTCTGCAACTGAAGCATCGGTAAGCGTTGCATAGTTTAGTGTTAAAGTCGACGGGTCTACCTTGACAACGGTTTTTGAGTCGTCTAATGTAACAGCAATATCGTCATCGTCATCTGCCATCCATGTCCCTGCATCTTCATAATAATTATTTATTGAGGGTTTCCTTATATCAATGATTCGGTAAAAATTACCGAAGTAGGTGAAACTTAAGTTAATATATCGAATTGTCAAATACAAATGAATCGCCAAAGCGTTCATTATAAAAATCTTAGCGTATGAACGTATTGGCGATTCTCAAAGACTTCACCTTTCGGTGTAAGTCGGTATTTGAAAATACTACAACCAAGATGAGCAAAAGGTTCCTCAACTGGCTGATTTTAACAATACGCACTGTGGCGTTGATTCCGGGCAAAGTCAATTTTACCCGGCTGTCGCGCTATGGCGGTCGTACAGCCAAGACCTTTGCTTCCAATTTCAAGACATCCGTAGACTGGATGAAAGTCAACATAGGTATGGCGCAGGATTGTTTTGGGCCGGCCGATGACATGGCAGTGGCAATCGATCCGTCGTTCATTTCAAAGTCAGGCAGCCTGACATATGGCATAGGCCGTTTCTGGTCAGGGGTGGCACAACGTGTCAAACG
>CAJTFH010000047.1 GCA_910575545.1 Bacteroidales bacterium | reverse complement strand
TCTATTTGCATATCACTAATTTAACCATTCTCAGCGATATATGCAATAGCTTAAAGTTTATTTCACATAATCGTCCATATTTTTGACTGAAATTTTCCTAAATCTCATGCGCCAGCCCTGGTAAAATGTTTTGATAACTTGAAACTTGTTTGTAACTTTGCTACAACCTACAATGCGCAAGACACAGAGCATAAACGAGAGCCTTACAACACAAAGGGATTCGCTGGTAATCATCCCGATGTATAACGAGAAGGAAAACGCCGCAAACATCATAGAGGCGGTGTTAGGCCAGCCTCATGCCTTCGACGTTCTTGTAATAGACGACAACTCCCCCGACGGGACAGCCGCCATCGTAAAACAAAAGATGGAGGAATATCCCGGGCGGGTCCACCTCATCGAGCGGAGCGGCAAACTCGGCCTCGGAACCGCCTATATAGCCGGATTCAAATGGGGGCTCGGCCATCACTACGATTACATCTTTGAGATGGACGCCGATTTCTCCCACAATCCCGACGATCTGCCGGCCCTCTACCGCGAATGCGCCGAAAACGGCTCAGACGTGGCAATAGGTTCAAGATATGTGACCGGGGTAAACGTGGTCAACTGGCCGATGGGGCGCGTGCTTATGTCCTATTTCGCCTCGAAATATGTCAGGTTCATAACCGGAATGAACGTGGCAGACACAACCGCCGGTTTCGCATGTTACCGCAGTGAAGTGTTGCGCACAATGGAACTCGACAAAATCCGGTTCAAAGGATATGCCTTCCAGATAGAAATGAAGTTTACGGCGCTCAAATGCGGATTCCGCCTAACTGAAGTGCCCATAGTGTTCGTGAACCGCGTGCTCGGCACAAGCAAAATGTCGTCGGGCATTTTCGGGGAAGCCCTTTTCGGGGTAATACGGTTAAAAACCGGTTCTTGGTGGAGGAAATATCCTTCGGGAAAGTCCGGAAAGAACCCTAAATAAACCACACCCGGCAATGAAACCAAAAATTCTAAATAACGGACTGATTTTCAGCAACGGATTTCGCTTCGTTGGAAGTGTGGTCGTTGACAAGGGGCTTTTTGTGCGCATCAGTCCGGGGCGCACTGCAATCAAGGATATAGACCGGGATAACTACGAAGTGGTCGATTGCCAGGGCAAGATGATTCTCCCGGGGGTAATCGACGAGCATGTGCATTTCCGTGATCCCGGCATGACAGAAAAAGGCGACATAGCCACCGAAAGCCGCGCTGCAATAGCAGGAGGAGTGACCTCGTTTTTCGACATGCCCAACACCTCCCCACAGACAACAACCATAGAAGCCTGGGAGAATAAAATGGCCCGCGCCGCAGAGGCGTCAATGGCAAACTATGCATTCTTCCTCGGGGCGACACGCACAAACATCGACGAAATCCTACAAGCTGACTACACCCGCATTCCCGGGGTGAAACTATTCATGGGGTCATCAACAGGGGGAATGCTGCTCGACGACGACGACCAGATTCGCAAACTATTCACCTGTTTCCCCCACGTGATAGCCTGTCACGCAGAAAGCGAAAGCGTAATAGCCGAAAACCGCACCAGGTTGCAAAACGAATATCCCGAGGGGATACCGCTGAAGCTGCACAGTGTCCTTAGATCGCGACAGGCCTGTTATGAGGCAACCGCCAAGGCGGTTGAACTCGCCAGCTCAACCGGGGCGCGACTGCATGTGATGCACATCACAACATCCGACGAACTCGACATGTTCAGTCCCGGCCCTATCGAGCGAAAACACATAACAGCCGAAACCTGTCCGCACTACCTCTGCTTCACCGACGAATCGGTTGAAACCACAGGTGGCCTCACAAAATGCAACCCGGCAATAAAAACAGCTGATGACCGGCGGGCACTCCTACATGCCGTGGCAGACGGCCGAATCGACGTTATAGCAACAGACCACGCCCCGCATCTGTTGTCGCAGAAACTTGGCGGCAACGCTTTGACGGCAGCATCGGGAATGCCGTCGGTGCAGTTTGCCCTTCCTGTCATGATGCAGCTCGCCCGCAAAGGCTATTTCACAATCGAGGAGATTGTGGAACGCATGTGCACCGCACCTGCCAAACTCTACAGCATCTCACGCCGAGGTATAATACGCGAGCGCTACATGGCCGACTGCGTGGTAATAGACCCCGACGCCGACTACACCATCAAACGCGACGATGTCATAAGCACCTGCGGCTGGAGCCCTTATGAAGGTATGCATCTTAACTTCCGTGTCGAGCAAACATGGGTCAACGGCCAACCGGCCTACGTAAACGGCCGCTTCACCGGCAGGCATACCCCCCTCCCCGTGCGTTTCGACATCTGACTCCCACCGGCTCTATAATGACAAAAGAAGGAGGGCTGCGCCTCACGGCATGCCCTCCTTCGGGATTATTGAACTGGTAATAAAGGGTCTAATCAATATGCCAATTCCCTGCAGCTCTCCGAATTACAATAAAGATACCGGGAAATGACATGTATATCTAAAATCCATTATTGCTAAAATCCACATATCTCTATTTGCAAATTTAATGTATTAAACGCTCATATCCAAATAAATTTGCAATGTTATGCAGCACATGACTAAACACCGATGCATTATAGCCGCATAATCACCGAATATGCCCCGCCGATCCACCACACATCCTATTAACGCCTTAATATACGCCAAGAGGCAGGATAAAGATTGTTCGACCGGTTTCCGAGATGGTTCACGAATCCTAACGGGAAACCATCGTAGCAAAGCAGCACAAAACCCTTAGGAGCCTCGACACCTTGCATCGCCTCACGCCTCAGATAGGCCAACGCAGCCTCATAATCCACCTCTACACATGGAAATGCCTTGCGGTTGAGCAATACCGACATAGCCAATGCATGCGACGGCACAATCTCCCTCCCTTTAACAGCCCCCACTGCAACTCCCGGATAAATCACATCAAGGGCACTCTGTAAAATCCTCAATTCTTCAGAATGACAGTTATGCACAGCCACAGCTTCATCTCCATTCATCACAAACTCAAAGTCTACATGACTGTTGATCCAATCACCGCAGATTTTTCGTAGCGAAGCCGCATCAAAACCTCCACCTCGGCCTCCGCTCTTTTCTTTCCCATCCCGCCTCAGATTGTTTTTAAGCGGCACCCTTTTCCAACTTCGCGGCTCCTCACCCGCGGAATCGCCCTCAATAAAGCCTTCTAACGGCTTTCTGACCACCCCTATCGCCAATCCTTCACCCCTTAGTTCCGACGGTAGAAAACGCAACATGAGGCCGGTATCCACCACTCCCCAGTCAGAGGCAAAATGAACCGCCACTTTTTCAGCGCCAAGGTCACCAACCAACCATTCCATCATATCCTCATTCTCACGGCGGTTGAACGTGCATGTCGAATAAATCATGAAGCCACCCGGGCGCAGAGTTCGCCACAGGTTCGCCACTATCTCTTTCTGCCTCATGGCACACTCCTCGACAAGCCCACGGCTCCATTGGCGACAAGCCGTGTCATCTTTGCGCATCATCCCTTCACCCGAACATGGCACATCGGCGGCCACCACATCGAAGAAAACTGGCAGGCTGCGGAAACGCGAAGTATCGCCCCGGCTCACAACTACATCGGGATACCCCCATTTAACCACATTCTCCTTCAGAATTTCCGCTCTGCGGAAATCATATTCGTTAGCCACCACGAGAGAGCCCACCGGCAATGCTCCGATTGCCGCCGAAGTCTTACCCCCCGGAGCGGCACAGGCATCGAGATAGCGCAACGGTCGCGCCGGCCGTTCCCGCATAAGAATGGCGGATAATTGCGTAACCACATGCCCCACAAACATCGACGACGCATCCTGCACATAATAACGGCCCTGATGCATTGCCGGATCGAAAATAAACTCCGGACGGACGGACAGATAAAACCCCTCGCCACACCATGGCACACTTTCCCCCGCAGAAACCACACCGCATTCCTCCCCACCTTTCAACGGGTTGACCCTCACCGCAACCGACGGTTCGGTATCCTCAAGGGTATCTGCCAACGCACGCGCATATCGGGGCAGTTCCGACTCAAGGAAACTCCTGTATTCACCGGTTATCCTTGCCATCCTCGTCAGACTTGTTTTTATCCACATCCGCCGGATACGACACACGGGCATGATACATGCTTCGCAGACGCTGGCTGAAACACTCCTTGATTTCCTTGATATCCCTGAACGACAACGGAGAGTCATTGTGAAGCCCGTCAGTCACTTGGGCATCTATCAGCCTGTCAACAAGCCCTTTGATCGCGTCCTGCGAATAATCGGTAAGGCTACGCGAAGCCGCCTCCACCGTATCGGCCATCATCAGCAACGATGCTTCTTTGGTCTGAGGGTTAGGCCCGGGATAGGTAAACGGTTCCGGATCTACATCTTCATCGGGATGCATCCGGCAATATGTGTTATAGAAATATTTCGCCTTGCCGCGGCCATGATGCTGCACTATCAGGTCGCGTATAACTCCCGGCAGCTTCCCTTTTTCGGCCCGTTTCAATCCGTCGGCGATATGGCGGGTAATGATGCCCGCACTCTGCAGCGGGGTCAAGGCATCGTGAGGGTTCACCCCATATTGGTTCTCGGTAAAGAATGCCGGATTGTCGATCTTGCCTATGTCGTGATATAGCGCCCCGGCTCTGACAAGCTGAACATTGGCTCCTATGCGGTGGGCGGCCTCGGTGGCAAGATTGCTCACAGCCATAGAATGCTGGAACGTGCCCGGACACTCCTGCGACAGCTCCCTGAGCATGGCATTGTTGATGTCTGACAGCTCGACAAGTGTCACAACCGACACCATGCCGAACAATTTCTCAAAGATGAGAATCAGGATATAGGCAAACGAAATCAACACCGCGTTCACCCCGAAAAAGCCTATGATTTTCCACGACAGCGCACCCAGCGACCCGGCTGTCATAAGCTCCACACCGATATATGCCACAACATATCCGGCGAAACCTATCGCAGCCGACCGCAGAAGCTCGGAACGGCGCGACAGCTCCTTGATTGAGAATATAACAGCGGTTCCGGCTGTCAGTTCGATAAACACGAACTCCAACGGGAAAGATGCCACAACCGAACAGAGAAGTATCTCAAGCACATAAACGAAAAACGCCGTGCGGGAATCATAAAACACCGACACCATTATAGGCAATATGGCAAGCGGAGCGATATATTCCCCCGAGGCAAACGTGTGGTCTAATGCAACGGTGAACACAAAAAACACCACAATCAGAATCATCAGCGCCATTACCTCTTTGGGGCGGTCTAACTTATGCGGATAATACATCCACAAGAACCCATAAAGAAGCCCGAGCACAACCATAACAAACAATGCCTGTCCGGTGAGCGTGTTCCCTTGCCGCCGCCTGTCGTGGTGGCTCTGTTTTTCAAGGGTGCTTTCGTAATTCTGCAGAATCTGATAAAGCTGGGGGGTGACTATGTCCCCCTGGGCGATTATCCTCTCCCCTTTCTGTATTACCCCGATTCCGGAAACTATGGGCTGAATCAAAGCCTCGTGATATTGATTTGTTGCCTCCTTATCCTCAACTATGTTAGGCTGTAGAAGAGTCGACAGCCCCAGTGCCTGGATCGCACGTCTACCCTCCTGGTCATGGTTCAGACTGTCGATAAGCGCATAGGCATCGCGTTGCGACACAAACGACCCGGTTTCATACGACACATTGACATTATTCTCATTGAACTTAACCTCGGGCAATGCCCCGCGCGAAATCAGGGTGGCAGTGCTTTGGTCAACAATCCCACGGCCATAAAGGTCGCGGATGGTCGATGCCAGCCTCCGGCGAACTCCCGCTGAGATACTGTCGGCACCGTTTACAGCCGCAACCACCCGCTGGCCCACACCCGCATCCCGGCGGTAAATCGGCACCATAGTGCGCTCCACACTGTCAGTCATAGCCTTCACTGTGGCCGAATCGCGATACACCGTAATGTCAAACGGAGCTGTCAGAAGCGAGTAGCTCCATGGGCGGTTGGCCTCATAGATAAATTTATGCCGGCTGTCGCGGGGCATGAAATAAACCATCACCACGGTGGCGATAACGAACATCAGCCCCAGATAAACTTTTTTATTCTTTGTAATCATCCTCAAATCCAACAAATCTTCATTGACCTATATTAGCCTAATTAGTCCAATTAGACCGGTAGATGCCTTCTATCTCATACATGCCTTCTCTATCACACACGCGCTACTTTCTGAACCCCGGGAATCTTCTTTACCTTGGCACACAACGAATTTACCCATTCAACATCGCTGACCATAACCGACAGGTCGCATAAAAAAACCTCCTTCTCAGCTCTGATGTCGAGCGCCCTGATGTCGAGCGCCAGATGCGACGATATAAGCGAGATTAATTCATGCAGAATCCCATGGCGGTCAATCCCCTCAATCCGGATGTGAGCCAGGAACTTGCCTCCGGTAACATCCCAGCGGGTCGACAATAGGCGCGGGCCGAAGCTCGCTTTCAAAGCATTCGCACGCGGGCAGTCGAGCGAATGCACAACAACCTCGCCATCATCATCGATAAAGCCAAGCACATCATCTCCCGGAATGGGATTACAGCAATCTGAAAAACGGAAATTCGTCTCGCCGGTTTCAGTGTATTTCAACACATACGTCTCCTTGCGGTTTATATTTCCGATTTTTTCTTGTGCGACAGCTTCATCCGCCACCTCCTCCTGCCGATCTTTGTTGCGCCGCCATATCATACCCAGCAGACGCTGTGTGGCCGAATGCTGGCGTTTCAGCGTTTTCACCACATAATCATTCAACACAATTTCCTGATTGCCGAGCTGATAATACAGCTCCTCTCGGCTGGTGGCTTTGAATAGGCCCATCACCTTGGTGATAGTCACATTGTTATCCGGAATATCATTCTCTTTCAGGAATTTGGCGAATATTTCCCGCCCCATGGCAATCGCCGGTTGCTGCAACTTACGCAGCGAAGCCCTCAACCGGGTCTTGCCTTTGGCCGTAGCAAGGAAATCAATCCACTCAGGCTTCGGATTCTGGCTCTGCGAAGTCAACACCTCAACCTGGTCGCCCGAATTAAGACGCTGGCTGAGCGGCACGAGTTTATGGTTGACCTTTCCTGCAATGCAATGGCAGCCGATCTGCGTATGCAGGTTAAACGCCACATCCAGCACCGTTGCATCAACCGGAAGCGTCAACAGCTCCCCTTTAGGAGTGAAAACCACAATCTCAGATGCAAACAGGTTCAGCTTGAGTGTGTCAAGGAAATCAAGAGCATTCGGCTCCGGATCATCCAGTATATCCTTGATTGTATGAAGCCACACATTCAGTTCGCTCTCCTCGTCCCCTTCCCCGACCTTATATTTCCAATGCGCGGCAAATCCCTTCTCGGCAATCTCATCCATCCTCTTCGAGCGTATCTGCACCTCAATCCAGTTCCCGTCGGGCCCCATCACCGTCAGATGCAATGCCTGGTAGCCGTTAGCCTTCGGATTGGAAATCCAGTCGCGCGTGCGGTCAGGATGCAGCCTGTAGATGTCGGTAATCGCCGAATATATCTGCCAGCATATCCCCTTCTCCTTGCTCGGATCATCGCATTCAAACACTATTCTCGCCGCATACAGGTCATACACCTCCTCAAAAGGTATATGCTTGCTTTCCATCTTGTTCCAGATGGAATAGACCGATTTAACCCGCGCCTTAGCCTTATATTTAAGCCCCATCGCATCGAGCTTCTCAATCACAGGCGCGGCGAAATTGCTGTAAATAGCCTCGCGTTGTGCCGCCGTGGCCTCAATCTTCTCGCTGATGCGTTTGAATGCGTCAGGATGCTCATATTTGAAACTGAGGTTCTCAAGCTCTGTCTTAATCTCAAACAGCCCAAGGCGGTGCGCAAGAGGTGCGTAGATATACAGAGTCTCACCCGCAATCTTATACTGTTTGTTCGGCGCCATCGACCCAAGAGTGCGCATGTTGTGCAGACGGTCGGCCATCTTGATCAGCACAACCCTGATATCCTCCGACATGGTGAGCAGCAGCTTGCGGAAATTCTCCGCCTGTGCCGAAGCCTTGTCGCCGAAAATACCCCCCGATATTTTCGTAAGCCCCTCAACCAGCTGTGCTATCTTCTTTCCGAAATTCTGCTCTATATCCTCAACGGTATACTCCGTATCCTCCACGACATCGTGGAGCAGAGCTGCACAGATCGACGTCGAACCTAACCCTATTTCCTGGCTCGCAATCTTCGCCACAGCAATCGGATGGAGTATATACGGTTCCCCCGAGCGGCGGCGCACCCCCTTGTGGGCCTCCTTTGCAAAAGCGAATGCACGCTCTATGATTTCAGCCTTCTTGCGGTGGTTGCTTTGCAGATAACCGTTAAGCACCTCGCGGAACGCCTCATCAATCATCCGGTCTTCCGCTTCAGTTGTGAAATTGTTGTTTTTCTTGCCTGTCTCCATAGATTGCAGCCTCATGTTTCCCATTGAATATTGTAGTCCACCACCCACCATATCCAACAAAATTACAACAATTCACCCTAACTGCCAACACCCCAACCCCAAAACCCGCAAAAAACAGCCGGCAACAATATTCCTTATTCAAAGTTCTGCTCTTCGATTAGGAAGCTACGTCCATGTCCCTCTTATGCAAATCCCATAGCCCTCTTGTGCAGGCCTCTTATATCGCCCCAATTCATCACCGTTAAACACAAATCCACACGCTGATAGCCTTGATTAGCCTATACAAGCATCTACATCATGAATAGTCTAACTATAAAAACCAGTTCAACTAGCCAAGCTATAAAGGCCATAAAGGATGAAAGCTACCCCGGCCTTGATGGACTTGCACATCCACCCTGCAATGAGCAGGGGCAATCGAGTAGGTCGGGAAACGAAAGTTTTCTGACCTACTTTCGTTTCCTTTCCTCTCACACCACCGTACGTGCCGTTCGGCATACGGCGGTTTAATTTG
>CAJTFH010000046.1 GCA_910575545.1 Bacteroidales bacterium | reverse complement strand
TCGCCAATACGTTCATACGCTAAGATTTTTATAATGAACGCTTTGGCGATTCATTTGTATTTGATAATTCGACATATTAACTTAAGTTTCACCTACTTCGGTAATTTTTACCGAATCATTGTATAATATGCAAATTAGCAAAAAAGAAAGCATCTATCCAGCTAACGAGAGATGTGCCATTATCCGTAAATCCATATTTTAATGAATCGAACTCAATATGCGATGCCAATCTTTTGGAAATACTAAATTGCCCCTCTGATTTAGGGTCTTTTTCCTTAGTTTTATCTATGAAATATCCTTTTACATAATCTTGTACTTTGGCCAACGCTCCCCCATAGTGGTCTAAGCCAAGCATAATGCTTCTTACATTAGTTATATCTCCATGAAACTGAAATATGGTATAATCTGACTCCTTAATTTTAACCTTTTTCCATCTTCTTATACTATATATCTTTTCAGATGAATTTTTACCGATAACATTTTCTTAAGAATGTGGTAACGCCAAGCGTTAAAAGCCTTTCATAAAACTCATTTGTTTTAACAGTGCTTAATCTTCTTTTAACGGCCTCTTTTAGTTTTGTCTCCTCTTCGCCCTCAGACAAAGTGGAAAATGACGCATGAGGAGCTAAATACACCTGTTCATATTGTAATGTAGGAGGAATTCCGTCAAGTATAGGTGCTTGATCTTTATTGGATATATTAGTAAGAAGTTCGTGCCATGAGGGGCAATCTCTTGATAATAGATTAAATCCGTTACCAAATAAAATGACGTTCATGTTACTTATTAGAATTGACTAATTGAGATGAGGTTGATTTCGTTATCTTTCCACTTAAGCCCTTCCTGTTGGTCGTTGGTGATTACAAGGAGGTTGTCGCAGTGGAGTTCTTCGGCGGCTTCAGTGAGGGCGTTGAGTTCGCGTTTGCGGGTTTTCTCGGAGGTCATGTCGTAGCAGACTTGGATTAGTTGCTCTACCTTTGTGCCTTTGCGGGTAACGAAGTCGATCTCTTTGTCGTTGCGTGTGCGGTAATAGAACAGGGTCTTACCGGGGATATAGCCTCGGCGAAGGAGTTCGACAAACACTTGGTTTTCTAACAATCTACCGAGATTTTCACTTAGGTTGAAAGCCGTACTTTGCACAAAGCCGTTGTCAACAACATAAACCTTTTTAGGGGCTTTGCTCATCAGCTTCAATTTGTTGTTGAAACGTGGCAGAAAGAAGAACAGATAAGGTTCGTTGAGGTAGTCGCAGAATTTTTTTGTCGTTGCGACGCTTGACAATCCCAGTTCTCCTGCAAGTTCATTGGCTGAAATCGGATTGCAGAAGTTGGAGAGCAGGTAAGTGGCGAGATTATATAGGTCGGTGGTGTTCCTCACCTTACGGCGTTTGGCTACATCTTTCAGCAGGATGGAATCAAACAAGGTGGAAAGATAACTCTTGGTGATGCTGCGTGCCGGTATCGTTTCGGGATAGCCGCCATTACGCATATAATCATCGGCGAGAACGATTGCCTGTGCCGTCTGTTCCTCTCGTTCCGAACTGATGTTTTTCCATTTCATTGTTTCGTCAAGACTGAACGGTAACATCTCAATCTGGAGATAACGACCGGTCAGGACAGTCGCCATCTCGCTGCTCAACATTTTCGCATTACTGCCTGTGATTATCAGATTTTTGCCACGACGGTAAAGTTTGCTAATCCATAAATCCCAGTCGGGAAGATTCTGGACTTCATCAAGCAGCATGAAATCATAGCCTGGATAGACATCTTCAAGTGCTGACATCGCCAAGTCTTCATCCCACTTTTCAAGCAACTGATTGTCGTCGAAATTGAGATAAGCGAAATTCTTGCCCTGCAACATAAGCAGGGCAAAGACCGATTTGCCCACTCGGCGAGGCCCGGTTATAAGTTTGATAAGCGGATTTTGCAACAGTTCGTCAGTATCATACTTGGTATGTCGTTGCTGATAAGGACGCGACATCAGTTCGTCACGTTCTGCCCGCTGATTAAATATCGTCGTTTTCATCGCAGTCTGTCTTAGACTGCAAATATAGCTAATTTTATTCAATAAATACTCTGTATTGAATAAAATACAAGTTTTTTATTCAACGCACTTTATGAGATTGGTCAAAAACAAAAATTTCGGCCTGGACCCGTTTCTGGCGTGAACATAAAAGAAAAAAGCAGCCATCTTTGTTAGATAACTGCTTGATTTTCAAGGTTTTATCGTGATCCGCCTGGGACAGCGAACCACAATGTTATTACGCTTAATTACAAGCATTTACTCTGAGTAGGTGCTCGGCAATTCCCGAATTTTACACCCACAGATTTCAATGTTCTTCACCATCGGAATGATGACGAGAGCGAAGTTAGACAATATTCTCCAAACCTCCAAATATCAGAGTGTTAAAAAATCATTTTTTTGTCCCCGGTTCAATTTGATGGTCCGATGAGTTAATTGTTGGATTTATTGATTTCTTCCTCTACCAACCGCACTCTTGCTTGCAGTTCTTCTGCTGACGGAAGAAGATTTGAAGTAGAGATCCTGACATTGTCGTAAGACGCTACGCCCATCGGAGTCTGTATTCCTTTGAACGCCCAACGTACATCTGTTTCATCTTTATCGCTGCATATAAGCAATCCAATCGTCGGATTATCATCCGGCCCTTTGAGCAACTCGTCAACGGCGTTGACATAGTAATTGAGTTTTCCTGCATACTCCGGATCAAATGCCTTTACCTTGAGCTCGACTACAACATATGCCTTCAAACGGATGTGATAAAACAGCATATCAATCTTTCTGGAGCGATTGCCTACAATGAGTTCCTTTTGCCGCCCTACAAATGCAAAGCCTGTGTCAAGTTCAAGAAGGAAACAGGTTATATTCTGTTCGAGAGCTGCTTCCAGTTGTTCTTCCTTGTAGTTTACCGGCACAGTTACAAATCCGAAGTCATAATTGTCCTTTGTGATTTCCTGCGCCATTCGGCTTTGAGCCTCCGGCAGATATTCTGGGAAATTGCTTATGGCTTTACCTTGAACTTTATATAAGTTTGCTTTCAGCGAATTATCCAAAGTCTGACGGCTCCACCCGCCCAATATGCACTCTCTTAGATAGAAAACGGCTTCGTCAATCGACTTGCATTTGGTTATTATATTAACCTGATGTCGCCACGGGACAAGACCAAGAACGAGAGGAAAGTCTGGCTCAATTTCTCCACCAACTTGGCGGAGTTTTATAAATCGCTCAATATTTGAGTTTTGCAATTCTCCACCAAGTTGGTGGAGTTTTTCAACAGCATCCGGTGATGAAAAAAATAAATACCATTTCTTCATCGCCCAAAGGTTTGTAGTTCCAAACCCTTTCTCATTCGGGAAAGCATCTCTCAAGTCAAAACTAAGCTGTTCAACAACTCCGCTGCCCCATTTTTCTTCAGCTTTACGAATTACAAGGTCGCGCCCGACACTCCAATTAAATGCCAGCTTCTCAGTATTAACCTTGACTGCCGCTTTGATTTGTGCAGAATGATAGCGTTGCTTAATCTCGGAAAGCCAAGCAACATAGTCAGTGTCGATCTTGAAATCTTTTACTCTGACAATATGGGGGGCGTTGTTCGTGGATATATCAGCCATAGTATTGCAAAATTACCACAAAATCCTGAAATCCACAAGTTAATAATCTGGCTCATCATTCAATACAAATTTTATCTATTCCCCGAATAAATCAGTTTCACTGCGAAAATGGGGAGAGGCGTAGCGGCTCGTGTTGGCGTCGGAGTGCCGTCAAAAGGTGACGGGCTGCGCCTGACACCCATTGACCGCACTCCGACTATGGGAGCAGGCTAAACACCGACTGCTTCATACGCCTTGCGGGATTGCGACAGGGATGTCGCTCTCGCAAGACTCTCAATCGGCAGTCCGTGTTCTTAACGCCGGCTCTTGAACAAGGATTTGAGCCGCAACGCCACTCCGCATTTATTTTCAGAACCCCGGGAGCAAGAAAGTGACAGCCTCCGATCACTCCGCAAGCTACATGAACGACGGCCGCCACATACTTGCTCTTGACCGGGGTCGGCATAGTCTATCTCATAATTATTTCATTTTTCGTATGTCTGTCGTTCTGTGTCACCCTGCGGGGCTGCGCTGGCTCTATGTTTCATGCTGAGTATAATTCGGAGTTCAAAGTTTATTCGCTCGGAGTTGATGAACACGCAGGGCCGGGGTATTCTTTCGCATTTGCTGGGAAAAATCTCCAGACCTGCGGCTTGTATTTTTTCCGGCAAGTGCCGAACACCCCTTTGCCGCCCTGCGTGCAAGATTGTCATCGAGCGAACAAACTTCAAACAGCGATTATACGCATTAAAAAAAATATCGCCTTATGACACTGAACGACAGACATATTAAAAATTCGAGCTTCACTCCTTCACCAGCTCATACCGCATTAAAAAAGGGAGCAAAGGTGGTTGGGATAATCCTCGGGGCGATAGTAGGTCTGCTGATTTGGGCGATTGTAAAGCCGATTTTCCGAGGCGGGGGTGGATAATTTCAATCCTCACTGCATTAGGGATAATCTATTGGATAGCTACACTATAAAAGATTTACGACTATGGCAACGAAAAGACATTCAAAGACTTGGGAGCAACAAGCCAAATATTACGAGGTTGACAACATCGCCGAGTATATGATAGAAACCTATCTCAACGGCAACATCTGGAAAACCCAGGGTTGGATGACCCCTTAGACCAAAATTGCACTGACCCTTTTCGGTTACTTTGGTTTCGCCAAAAATCAAAAACAACCGATGCGCAAAAATAGTCATTTTAGCGGACAGCCGCTTTATTATCAGGTTATAAAATTGCTTGATAAGTCAAAAGTTCTCGCCTATAGTCGTGATAACGGCGGTGAGAGGTACACCAAACGCCTCAACAGCTGGATTCATCTGGTGGTAATGCTCTATGCCGTGATAATGCGTTTCGACTCATTGCGGGAGATAACAGCCAGTTTGCTTGCCGAGACACGCAAACTGGCGCATCTGGGCATCACATTCAAGATTGGACGCAGCACACTCGCCGACGCCAACAAAAGACGTCCGGAAGCCATATTTGAGGCAATATACCGTGATTTATATGCCTCTTACCGATATGCTCTTTCCTCGGACAGCCGGAACGGCAAGACTCCAAAATGGATGAAACGTCTTCAGATTATCGATTCCACGACCATCACCTTGTTCTCAAACCTGCTTTTCAAGG
The DNA here is from genome assembly GCA_910575545.1 of Bacteroidales bacterium. Classification (GTDB taxonomy): domain Bacteria; phylum Bacteroidota; class Bacteroidia; order Bacteroidales; family Muribaculaceae; genus UBA7173. The sequence continues at coordinate 4,662 of CAJTFH010000046.1, read as the reverse complement.
GTGTCGGCCGCCATCCAAAGACAGGAAAAAAGAAAGGTGGAATCAAAGTGCATACAGTCATCCATGCCAACGAAGGTGTGCCGTCGGACATAAAGTTCACATCAGCTGCTACAAACGACTCCTTCATGCTCAAGCCTGCAACATTGAGCAAAGGCGACATAATGGCAATAGACCGCGCATATATCGACTATGAGAAGTTCGAGCAGCTTACACGGCAAGGCGTAATATACGTCACCAAAATGAAGAAAAACTTGAAATACAGCAGTCTGTCAGATACAATGTATCAAACTCCCGACGGTTTTATGGCGGTCAGGATACAGCATGTGGAGTTTGTCAAGCAGGTTAAAGGCAGAGAGGTCATACACCATAAATCTCGTATAATCACTTATGTGGATGTCAAGAAGCGCAAACTGATATCATTGTTGACCAACGATATGGAATCTGACCCGGAAGAAATCATAGCCATATATCGCCAGCGTTGGGAAATCGAACTGTTATTCAAACAGATGAAACAGAATTTTCCTCTGAAATACTTCTATGGCGAGAGCGCCAACGCCATCAAGATCCAAATCTGGGTGACGCTCATCGCAAATCTGCTGCTTATGGTGATGAAGAAGGGATTGAAACGCCAATGGAGCTTCTCAGGACTGGCTACTATGGTCAGGATAACACTGATGTGCTACGTCGATTTCTACAGTCTGTTCAATAACCCCGAAAAGGAATGGGAAATCATTCTTTCCGAGGCTTCCGGAGCACCTCCTGAACCATCGCTTTTTGACTAAGAGGCTTAAAAAACAAAAGGAAGAATCGAATACCGTAAAATCAGCGTTCGAGCCATACTTTATCGCGTTTGCTGAGTTTTATCGGACAGCAATAATTTTGTATTCATGTTTCTTTGAATTATATCCCCCGTCGGCCAAAACGGAATTCAAAGATACATATAAAATCCCCTGCTGACATTTCGTCGACAGGGGTCATTTTTATTCTGGGCAAAAGGGTCAGTGCAATTTTGGCCAAAGGGGGCAAATCAGCCTGGCTCAAGGGGTCATCCGACCCTGGGTTTTCCACATAAGTATATGGCTTCGATAAAAATAAAGTTTCGTGCCTCAACTGTCGCAGACCACGAGGGAACAATTTACGCCTGTAAGTTCGGGGAAGGTAGGCATCCAGCCGTTGCCCATCTGATTGGCCATCTCGAGGAAGGAGTGCAGTATGGCTTCTTCGCGATCGCTGTTGATGAGGATACGAAGCGGATGAGCGGCGCGGTAGGTGTCCCATATCCAGTCGTCGGTATAGAACGGGATGCCGTTGTCGCTGTGTACCAGGCCGTCGAAGGCGCTGAAATAGCGATTGTCCTCGCTGAGCATATCGGGCGCTCGAAGGTGCGGTACAGCGACGTATAGAAGGTAGTCATATCGTCGGCGTCGTCATCGACCATGATGGAGCCAAGCGCCTCGTTCCAGGCCCGTCGGCCTGCCTGCGCAACCTTGTCGGGTCGTAGCCGGCGATTTCGCGGCGCAGGTTCTTTTCGGCTTGCTCCTCGCTGATGAGCGATATGCCGTAGCGCAGCTTCACGTCTTATGGATGGCACGAATTGCATCACAAGGCAATCGCCGTCGCGTCCGTTCTCAAGCGTGCTGACGGCTTGGGGCTCCTGCTCAGTTTCGAGATAGAGATATATACGGGTGTTGCCGCTGAGTTGCTGGTAGCCCGATACATGATTGCCTTCGGCCGAAAGCCGGCCGCGCGGCGTGCTTATGGCTATATACGGGTTGCCGTCGTTGAAGTGCAGTGCATAGACCGCCGACTGGTGCGAGGGTGCATAGTCGGCGCGGATGCTGTTGTCGCCGAGTTCGACAGAGTAGCAGTAGGGCGCTATATGCTCGTTGTCATAGTTGTACTTTGCCACCGGTGAGGCCGGGGCCCCGCTTGTGGGCGAGATGTTGAATGCCGACCGCTGCGGATACACCAGCAGCATGCTGTTGGGCAGGTGTACCGTCGGAAACGTGGGCACCAGCAGGTGGCTGACGTTGCCGATATAGGGGTTGACATAGTTGACCGGTGATTTGGCAGCAATGCCGGCTGGGGCAAAGATCGGTATGGCGAAAACGAACAGTCCGACTGCAAGCGGTCGCAAGGTCTCAGCGATGGTTTTCATTAACGGTATACGATCGTAGATAGATTATTTAACAAGGACTTTCGATACTTTCGAACCCTGGGTGCGGATATAGAAGCCGGCTTTGGGCTCTTTTACGGGGCGTCCCTGCAGATCGTAGTAAAGTACCGGGGCTTCGGTATCGTCGTCAGAAGTAACGTTGGCAACACCGGCTGTGTTTCTCTTCTGGCCAAATACGTCAAAGGTATAGATGCGGTGTATATCGGTGTTGTACTCCTTGCCGTCCTTCTTCACGCGAGGCAGCTCGAGCTTCACATAGCGGCCCATAACGGGAGCTTCGAGTACGTCTTCCTTGATTGTTTTGTCTTCGGTGTCGTATTTTTCCACTACTGTTGTCCAGCAGGTGTTCGAGTCGCCGATAGGACTAATCAGAGAAAGGTCGGGAGCCTCTGACGATACCGAAATCTTGTAGTGATTGGTATTGGGACTACCGCCCTCATGAAGCTTGCAGTCGTTGATCTTGAAACTTGAAATGTCGAAATCGTCCTCGAGGTCAATCACTACATATTTTATAGGATCTTTTGTAGGATCGGCGGCATAGGAGCACCATTTGCTTTCGCCGAGGTTGTAGTTCCCGGTCAGCAGGTTATGCGCACCTTCTTTTTCATTGGCCTGGTCGTATGTGGCCAGGATGGTCTTGCCGATGCTTATATTTCCGTCGGTGCGCTCGTAGGGGCGGCTGTATTCGCCGTAGATATCGGCACCGTAGATACGGGCGGCACCATCTGCGCGTTTGAAAGTAGCTTTAACAAAGCGGCCTTCGACAGGCTCGAAATATTCTTCCTTATAATCCTGGTCGCCGACATTTTCTTTATGGAGTACCTCGGTCCACTCGTTGCCGTCCATACTTACTTCGACCCAATATTCGGGCGAGTTCTGCGAGTTTTCATGACCTACGGCATCGTCGAAGGCAAAACCATCGAATTTATAATAGTCGAAAAATTCCCAGATCACCCAGGGTGTCTCTGTCTGGTTTTCGCACCACTTTTTGTCATTGAATATATGGCCCAGATTGAGAAAAAGGGCACTCTCGCCGTCGTGAGTCTGGCCGCTTTTGTCGTAAATACGGCAACGAACCTTGCCGCACATACTCTTGGATACTGCGTTGATGATTCGGGGGTCGATTTTTTCAGATTCATACTGTCCTTCCACGGGGTCGCCGTAGGCCGGTGAGGTGGCGGGGTCGTAGACGGCTACGCCTACTTTCGAGTCGGCACAACCGTAGTAGAGATACCATTTACCGTTGTTGAACACCAGGCCCTCGATGAACACTGTGCCGTCGTGATATTGGCCGGTCTTCTCGAATTCAGCCATGGGGCGGAAGAAGGCATTGCCGAGTCGGCCAACGACTGCGGTAGGATCGTCGAGGCTGAACAGTACCTGGCCGGCTGCGTAAGTGCCGGAAGGATAGTTGGGGTCGGTAGAATAGTCCGACTTGTTCTTGCCGTTGTAAAGCAGCAATATGCCCTTGTCGGTGATGACAGCGGGAGGGCCGCACTCGGTGAGCTGGCTGTCGAAGTGGTGAGGTCGGGGCACGATCAGACGTATCAGGTGCATGTCGTCGTCGACATACGGCGTCCAGTTGATAAGGTCGTCGGAGGTAGCCAGGAATACGGCGTCCTCGCCCCAGTACATGAGGTATTTGTCTTCGCCCTTGAAGTTGACCTTCACGGCCTTCTGTACACCGTCGACAATCTTTGTGACGATGGAACCGCTCTTGGTCATGTTGTTCCTGAACCGGCCGTCGTGGGCTGTGAGGAAGGCAGGGCCTTTGGTTTCCCAGTGGAGCAGGTCGTCGGACATTGCAATCGACAGGCGGGGAATACCGTCGTGGCCGCGGCTCCATGCGGTGTAGGTCATCACATACACCGTCTTGCCGTCGATGTCTGCGGCAACTACGCGAGGGTCTTCGCAGCCGCCATCCCACTCGTAATTCTTTGAGATTTCCGTATCGGTGGGATAGAACACAGGTTCGGTGAATCGGTAGCTGACAGTGGTGCCATCCTCGTTCATTTCAGCGAGACCGATACGCGAGGTACGGCTGCCGATACCTACGTTGGGATCATCTTCGGCGCGGTAGAGTACATATATTTTGCCATCCTTTACCACGGCTGCAGGATTGAAGGTGTCGGCACATTCCCAGTTGACGTCGGCTCCTTTCATTGGGCAGTAGAATGAGGTGTTGTCGGTAGGTGAGATTATGGGATTCGCTCCCTCGGGACGGACAAAGCCGCCTAAAGCCCAGTCGGGCAGTGGGTTGTCGGTAGTCTGGGCCGTGGCGAACAGAGCGCCGACGAGGCTCGCAAGACTAAGCATGAGATGTTTTTTGTTCATAATAGTTTTAGTTTACAATGATTCGGTAAAATTTGAGGTTGTTCATCCTTGGCTAAGCCGCTAACTGAGCCAACCGATGATTTATTTTCTGAATTATTTTGAGATGCGGAGATTTTCCGCAAGTCGAAATAATTGTTGAGGCGAGATAAGAT
>CAJTFH010000045.1 GCA_910575545.1 Bacteroidales bacterium | reverse complement strand
GGCTGTCCGCTAAAATGACTACTTTTGGGCATAGTTTAGAAAATGTTTTGGCGAACACAAACTAAACTAAAAGGACTGACTCCTGCAATAGGTGCCAGTCCTAATTTTGTTTTGCCTCAAAAAGTTTTATCGGACAGCAATAACATTATATCGGACAATTCATTAAATTGGCCGGAATATCTTCCCGGCATATTTTATCTTTAACTTACTTACATTCATAATCCCTACTCATGAAAACTAAACCAGATTTAAGTTTCTGGAAACTATGGAACCTCAGTTTCGGGTTCTTCGGTGTCCAGATTGCTTATGCCCTGCAAAGCGCCAATGTCAGCCGTATCTTCGCAACATTAGGCGCCGACCCCCACGATTTGAGCTACTTCTGGATTCTGCCTCCACTCATGGGGCTGATAGTGCAACCCATAGTCGGAACCGCTTCCGACAAGACATGGAACCGTTTCGGCCGCCGTCTTCCCTATCTCATTGCCGGAGCCGGAATCGCAGTTATCGTAATGTGCCTTCTGCCTAATGCCGGCAGCTTCGGCCTGGCCGTCAGCTCTGCAATCATCATCGGACTGGTGGCTCTTATGCTGCTCGACACTTCCATTAACATGGCCATGCAGCCTTTCAAGATGCTTGTTGGCGACATGGTGAATGAAAAGCAGAAAGGACTTGCCTATTCCATACAGAGCTTCCTATGCAACGCGGGCTCAATCGTAGGATATGTGTTCCCGTTCTTACTAACATGGCTCGGGTTCCAGAACACGGCCGCTGCCGGAGTGATTCCGCAAACGGTTGTGTTCTCCTTCTATTTCGGAGCCGCCATACTGCTCGGATGCGTGTTTTACTCACTTGCAAAAATCAAGGAATGGCCTCCGAAAACATATGCCGAATATAACGGCGGCGCCGACAACACCACAGAAAAAAACGAGAAAACAAATCTCATAAAACTGCTGGTCAAAGCTCCTTCCACTTTCTGGACTGTAGGGCTGGTGCAGTTCTTCTGCTGGTTCGCATTCCTGTTCATGTGGACATATACCAACGGCACAATAGCCCAGAACGCATTTTCATGTCCTGAAACAACAACAATCCACGGAATACAGCAAATTGAAAATAGCAAAGTAGCCGACAGCTATTCTGCCAAGTTCATCCTTACGGCCGACTCCCTTCCGGTTGTTGCCAACGGCAAAGCCATGGTGGCAGGAATCGTCACAGCCGAAGGCCGCTTTATTCCGGCAGCTTCCGTAACGATGCTACGCACCAATGTTGATTCTATACGGCTTGACAAAGGAGCGCTAAACATCAGCATCCCCTCTAACGGAATTGAAATCGCGACACAGGTGGTCGACGGCAGCCGCCTTGCATCTGTCAACGGCATCGATTCTTTCTCTTTCAACACTACGGTAAACACCGACGGCGCAATATTGCAGATAAACGGTTCCACCGACGTCATCACACCATCTTTCCGCATCGTCGACAGATTGTCGCAGATGCCGAAAGACGCAACCAGACTTATTCTCGCTGATATTTATACCCACGATCCCAAAACCGGAGAATTGTTTCTCGACGGAACGAAAGAAATCATTCTGCCAGATCCGACAAAAGCGTCATTTGAGACTTCTGTGGTTCTAAACACCGAATCTCCGCAATATAACGATGCCGGCAACTGGGTTGGCATCCTCTTTGCCGTGCAAGCCATCGGGTCGGTACTCTGGGCCATTGTGCTCCCCATGTTCCGCAGCCGCAAATTATCCTATTCACTGAGCCTTATTCTCGGAGCGGCAGGCTTCATAAGCGCAGGGCTGTTAACAGACCAATACATGCTCTTCATTTCATTCATGCTGATCGGATGCGCATGGGCGGCAATGCTCGCATGGCCTTTCACCATACTCACCAATTCTCTCAAAAGCGGAAACATCGGGGCATATCTCGGCTTGTTCAACTGCTCCATATGCATACCGCAGATTATCGGAGCACTAATGGGCGGCTGGATTCTGTCGATGCTCGGCACTCCCGACACACTCGCCCCACAATACATGATGATGATTATAGCCGGTATATCACTTTTCATCGGTTCGATAGCCGTTGTCTTCATAAAAGAGGGCAAATAACCGCATTATTAAGAGATTGTCTAAAAATCTTTTGGAGAAATTTTCAGACAATCTCTAATTCTTGATACACCACAATATCTTTAAAATGAAAAAACTGTTATTCTTCGCCGCCATAGGGTTCGCCATGTCAGCGTGCTCAGGCACTGACGACTACAAAAACTATGTCGAGACACTGCGCAACCAGCCGGCTGTTATCGACACCATCTCATCGGCCCAATCATATGCGGCATACATAGACTCCATTACGGCCAAAGCAGAAGCCTTCGATGCACTCGACATTAAGCTCGATGAGACACAGACAGCTGAAATCGCCTCGCTGGGACTTAAGATCCAGGAAGCACTAACCGCTAAATATGAGCAACTTGCACAGACTCCGATGATTCTACCCGACTCAATCGAAGTTCCGGAATAAACCCCACCGTAAATATCACACAAAAACGGCGCCGTGTCTCAATCGAGAAAACACTGCGCCGTTTTTCATTATTCAACCACAATATCAAAATTACCATTCCGGGGCACAAGATGCACACAATCATTTCCAAAATCTTGCCTACCTCCGGCAACCACTTTCATAAGCCGTTGACTATCACCCGTACCCATACGCTCACAAACTGCATGGGCTATAACTCCCATTGTCATACGCAGATTCAGTTCCACACATGGCACAACAGCATAACGCCCATTCTCTTTAACAACCATCATATCAACCCCCATGAAACCATCATAAACATCTCCGATAATCTCCGGCAATATGCGCATAAGGGAATCGCAGACCTCATCAAGCAGATTTCCGTTGATTTTCCGCCCCAGGTATTCCCTTATCTTTTTGTCTCCGGTTATCACATTCCCCCCGTATGACGCACCGCGTGCATTGAAAAACAACGAATATCCATAAAACCTCACTCTTCCACCCCGAGTCTCGAAAAGCATGGCGAAATCATCGACCTTTTCATATGCCTTTTCCAGCATCACGCTGCCTTGATGCCTGACAATACCCTCACATCGCGCCAACAGCTGCTTCCGACCCATCATATCGCCACGAACAACACCCCGGCCACTTGACGACCATGGAGACTTAATATAAAACCCTCCGTATTTTTTCGCAAAACATTCAACCTCAGCCATTTTTGTAGTCTCCTCAGCAGGTTGTGGCGGCATCTGCCCGTATCTGCCAAAATCAATACAAGCAGCAAATCTGCGATTTATCTCGGCCGCTGTGCGCCGGTGGCTTAAATTTCTGATTGAATCAAGCCTATGCATCCAGCCCATGAGTAATGCTTGTGGAGCAGATAATGCTTGTAGCCGATAGAACATGTCATAGCTCCACCCCCAGGGTTGGAGGCTTTCCACATCCAACCCTTGTAAATCCGTAACCAGCGAAGGCCCCGGACCGAATTTCTTTTCCGTCTGTTGCAGCCATCCACACAATGCATCACCATTCTCCTCAAATAGTTGCGGAGGCACAACAACATAGTCAGATCCATCACCTAACCACCACATCACCGGCGCGCCATAACGACACAATAATTCCGCCTGCCTGGGAGGGGTAAACCGCCGTTGCCCTGTGGCAAGGGCTATATCATTTGCCGGATTATACAAAAACACTCGTTTCATGGCCGCAAAATTAGCAAAAAAGAAGTAACTTTACCTTCCGTTTCTGCACCTGGGAAGCGGACGGCATCAACCGGTCGTCATTTAGCGTTGGCACTTATATTAACAGGGTTTTGAATTTAAACAGGTTCTCTTCTTATGAGCGATGTAATAAGACTGCTGCCGGATTCGGTGGCAAACCAGATAGCAGCCGGTGAGGTGATCCAGCGGCCGGCCTCAGTCATCAAAGAACTCGTGGAAAATGCCGTTGACGCCGGTGCCCGTTCTATCAAAATAATCCTCCGCGATGGCGGCAAGAATCTCATACAGGTAATCGACGACGGATGCGGCATGTCTGATACAGATGCACGACTGGCTTTCGAGCGACATGCCACATCGAAAATCAAACAGGCAGCCGACCTGTTCGACCTCCACACCATGGGATTCCGTGGAGAGGCTCTGCCGTCAATCGCAGCTGTGTCGCAGATTGACATGCGCACAATGCGACGGGGCGACTCAATAGGCACGCGCCTCGAAATCGCAGCATCCCATTTTGAGAACCAACAGCCTGAAGCCTGCCCACCGGGTACGAACCTTGCCGTCAAAAACCTGTTTTTCAATTTCCCGGCCCGTCGTAAATTCCTGAAAAAAGACTCAGTGGAGCTTTCACATATAGTCCACGAATTCGAGCGCCTCGCCCTTGTAAACCCCGACAAAGAGTTCCTTCTGACACACAACGACGTGACTCTCCATCAGTTGCTTCCAGGTTCACTCAAACAGCGAATTGTTGATTTATTCGGCAAATCGCTTCAGAAACAGCTGATTCCGGTCAACACTGAAACTTCCTTGGTCAAGATTTCAGGCTTCGTGTCAACCCCTGAAAGCACCCGCAAACGCAATGCATTGCAATACTTTTTCGTCAACGGGCGAAATATGCGCCATCCATATTTTCAAAAAGCCGTGCTCCACTGCTACGAAGAACTGATTGCCGCCGACCACCAACCGAATTTCTTCTTGAACTTCGAGGTTGACCCTGCTACTATCGACGTAAACATCCACCCCACCAAAAGTGAGATAAAATTTGAAAACGAAGCGCCCATATGGCAGATTCTCGTTGCTGCCATAAAAGAATCAATGGGCAAATTCAACGTTGTGCCGTCAATCGATTTCGACCAGTCCGACTCTATCGACCTTCCGGTTTTCAACCCGTCATCCAAGAAACTGTTTTCAACAATACAGGATGCCGATTACAACCCGTTCTCTCCCGCTCCGGCATCCGACAGCGACAACAATCTTTCCGACTGGGATAAACTCTACGATGGCTTCAATAACGAAGCCGACCCGCACAACATGCCTTTCACAGGCACTCTTTCACCATCGTCGATAGGTAATGATAACCACGGAAACAGTTACTCTCCTTTCCGGGATTCCATGCCGGGCAATTTCCCTGATATTCCGGACCAGGCCGATATAGATAACTCAACCAGGTTTGAAAGTGCCCTCAACAACATGACCGATATCCCGGCCGATCCTTACACCCCGCAAGCCGCTCCATCGCTCCCCGACATGGCTGCCAGGGAATCTACCGGATTCCTGCAACTGCAAAACAGATATATCGTGCTCCCGGCCCACAACGGCCTTACAGTCATCGACAGATATAGGGCACATCTTAAAGTGCTTTATGAGGAATACATCCGGGCCGACATCAGCCATGAAACCCAGCAAGTGCTTTTCCCCGAAACAATAACCTTATCCCCGGCATTGAATGTGGTTATGGGAAACATGCTCGACACAGTGTCGGGTCTCGGATTTGAGCTGTCCTATCTTGGCGACAACGTATGGGCAATCAACGGCATACCAGCGTCCATCGGCAAACTTAACCCTGTTGAAGTGCTCAGCCAGATGGTTGAGAACGTTGCCGAAGCCACTGAGCTTCCCGAAGCAGATCTTCGCCATCAAGTTGCACTTTCCATGGCCTATGCCACAGCTGTTACAACCTCCCGCCGTCTATCCGAAGCTGAAGTAGAGAACCTTCTGAGCCGTTTCCTCTCTTTGCCTGATCCGGCTTATACCCCCGACGGCCATCCGGTTTTCATAACCATCGACTCTTTCGAGCTGTCACGCCGACTGTCATGACATTGGGGTCTGATATCACATCCAGACCTCCACCAGCCGTTTAAGATGCATATACAACGAATGCAGCGGCAACCCCATAACATTATAATAATCACCCGAAATGCTGCAGACACCTATATAACCTATCCATTCCTGTATTCCATAGGCCCCGGCCTTATCCAATGGGCTATATTTTTCCACATAATGGGTGATTTCATTATCTGACAACTCAGCAAACTCCACCTCAGTCTTTTCTGAAAAAGTCAGTTGGCTGTGCGGCGACATGAGTGTCACCCCTGTAACCACCAAATGTCTGCGTCCCGACAGTTTCCTGAGCATCCGTTCTGCATCTGCCGCATCTGCCGGTTTCCCCAGCACCTGACCGTCGCACACCACAACAGTATCAGCCGCAACCAGAATCTCGTCATCGCAAATCTCTCCGGCATATGCCGCCGCTTTTTTTTGTGAGATATATGCCGGCACATCTTCAGCGGGCATATCGGTCGGATAATTCTCATCCACTTGTTTCAGATGGGCTTGCGACACCGCAACATCCAGTTTCCCCAACAATTCCCTCCGTCTTGGAGAAGCACTCGCAAGCAACAGCTTTTTCCCTTTTAATACATCAAATTCCAAGCTCATATCCTTTAAAAAACATCATCGGTAAACCACCTTATCACCAGCCGCAGGCTTTATCGGTATCCGGCCAAAGGTTCTGCGCACGCAAAATCTCTTCTAACAGGTCTCGTGCAACACCATAGCCCCCGTTAACCGGAGAAATATAACGCGCCACCCGCAGAATATCCACACACGAATCGGCCGGGGCCACCGGCAGACCTACGCATTCCATACATTCCCGGTCGGGCACATCATCGCCGGCATAGGCCACTTCCTCTGCCGACAGGCCGTTGACATTCATCCACCCTTCAAGCAGTTTGCGCTTAACACCCGCTTTTAGATACACGTCATTAATACCTAGATATTTGAATCTTTCAGCCAACCCTTCACCCGATGCCCCGCTGATTATGGCTATCTTCAGCCCCTTCCTGACAGCCAGTTGCAACGCATATCCATCCTTGATATTCGCCATCCTTTGCGGATTTCCATCCGCACCCAAGGGCACCAAAGCAGGCGACAGAACCCCGTCAACATCAAATACCACCCCCTTTATTTTCCCTAAATCATAGTTGATTTTACTCATATGCACATTTTTCTAATTCCTGACAAAAAACAATCTCCAATCCCCCACAACCCCGCGGTGTCATTCACATCCACGAAAACGTCAGCGCTCCTGCCCCTGGCATAATGCAAACTCCTCAAGAATACGGTTCGACAACAACCGGTAGATTTCCTTCCGTTGTCCCGACAGCTGATCCATCTGTGCATCTATCACAGCCATATCACCGCGCCGCGCCGGCCCCGTCATCGCGTTCATAGGCGTTGTAGCCTCCAGTTTCGCCAAAGTAACCCGTAGTAAAGGCATCAGGTAATCAATCGACAAGCCACTTTCCCGCAATATCCCGTCAGCCTCGACCCACATCTGATTGGCGAAATTACATGCGAACACAGCCGCAAGATGCAGTTTTTTCCGACGCAGACTGTCGGCATATTCAATCGTTGCCGACAATTTTGAAGCCAGCGAATAAATCGACTTGGCCACAAAATCGTCGCTACCCTCTACAAAAAAAGGAACCTTGCATACATCAACCGGTATATCACGCGAAAATGTCTGCAAAGGATACAAAACCCCATACCGCTCTTTATTCCCTTCAAAAACCGAAGCCGGCACACTACCCGATGTATGAACCCATATACCACCGAAGCCTTTGGTGGCCTCAGCCACCTCCTTCACCGAATCATCATTGACTGCGACCACATAATAATCCGCATGGCGGTAAAGGCGACCAATATCTTCAACAGGTTGGCAACCGTTTCCGATAGCCTTGCATACACGCGCGGCAGAAGCACAATGCTTGCTGACAATCTGCCTTACATCGGCTACCTTACTCAAAGCAGCCGCCAAATGGGTTGCAACATTGCCGGCTCCTATAATGCAGACCAGCGGTCTGGCATCAATGCCACAACCGCCGTTCTCATTACTAATGTCTTTTATATCATCTTGCATACACACATCAATCCTGACGCCATTTGCCGATATGAACCTTCTCCCACTGCAACTTTTCAGGGTCAATCGGACGGCGCTGCTCATCCTTATGGCCTATCGACAGAATGCAGAGCACACCGAATTCCTCCGGAATCCCCAATGCCTCCCTCACATATTCCTCAGATGGCTCACCATCATCCCTGTACCGGTCACGCACCTCAACCCAACATGATCCAAGTCCCAGTTCGGCTGCCTGGAGCATCATGAATGTCGCCGCCACAGATGCATCCTCAATCCATGCCTCCGACTTTGTCATATCTGCGGTAACAACAACAGCCAGCGGAGCTTTAGCTATTGAAGTTGCATAATTCGGCTTGCACTGTCCAAGATGCTCAAGCATCTCCCGGTCTTCAACAACAACAAACTGCCATGAACGGCCGCTTTTCGACGAGGGTGCCGTCAGAGCCGCCTCAAGAATAAGCTTCACATCTTGGGCATCAACCTTCTCATCGGTATATTTGCGGATACTCCTGCGGTTAATCAATAATTCATGAAAATTTTCCATAAGTCAACGGGGTTATAAGTTCTCTGCAAATATTCTTAGATCATGTTTGAATGCTACTCACTCTTAATCCGTAAAAATAGCAGAAATTGTTTATGCAGAAATCATTTAAATGCGCATTGCATTGTAATACTTGCACACACAATCAACGGCGGCAAATCCATGCATCATCCTGCCCCACACGCAATCTCTGCCTGTCTGCAGAAGCATATGAATCTCCGGTAGCGGCATAGACCCTGTACTTAGAATCCTTTTCAAGAATCGCTAGATGGCGGCTAACGCCCTTCTCAGAGATAAACTGCTCTGCCTGTTGCTTTGAGGGGAACGATGCAACAACAACACAATAAACGTCATCATCATTAAAACGCAAACCGCCAGCAGCCGGTTCAACGGCAATCCGTTTTTCATCTTCATCAGCAACCTCAGCATGGTCGGCAACAGCACTCTCCACCGTCTCTACCGCCACTTCCTCTGAATGCAAACCGGGAATCAGCACATCAGCACTCATACCCAACAGACACATGTCATCAGCATCTAAAAGCCTCTCATCGGCCATCGCATTCACATCCCCGTCAACCGCCTTGATTTGCTCCGCTTTGGGCACAGGCGCCAATGCAGCCTGCTGCATCTCCTTGTCAATTCTTATAGGTGACACCATCAACAGAACAGCTGTCACCACAACAGCCAAAGAAGCGACCACACCGGTAGCATACGCGCGCAATTTCATACCAACAGGCAAAATCACCGCTCTATTCCCAGGTTCATCAGCATATGTCTCAACAATCTGTGCATCATCCACCATCACAGGCAACAGTGCCAGCGCATGCAACCCATACAACACCCCGTTAACAGAAGGCAGTGGCGCAGCTTCAAATTCTATCACTCCACTATTAGACCGGTAAAACGTTCCCAGACGACCAAAAGCGGCTTCACCGAAAACTTCAAGTTCATGCCACAAAGCATCAACCAGCTCACCGACACGCACAGATGCCTCTTCAAAAGATACGCCATCTCTTTTCGACACCGACCAAGCCAATAATCCGTCAGAATCCGCAATCATACGGTTAAACGCCAAATGTCGAGCCGGAGGCAGAATAACATCCCTCCGCCTTTCATCAAAATGAGCAGCCTCATAATTGCATAGGAACGCACCGAAGCCCGGCACCACAACGCAATCATGAACCCTCAACAGATACTCAACATGTTCAGCTATAACATTAACCATAAAAATTCGCATCAAAACATCCCAAACCCATAATTATCCCCAAAACCATTTGCAAAGATACGAAGAATATTCGACGAAAAAAAATCCAAGCACCCACCTCACCCAGCCCCACCAGCTAATATAGTGGAATAACTAGTCTAACTATAAAAACCAGTTCAACTAGTCGGGCTATAAAGGCCATAAAGGATGAAAGCTACCCCGGCCTTGATGGACTTGCACATCCACCCTGCAATGAGCAGGGGCATAAAAAAAGAGCCCCCGGGACTAAAGTCCCGGGGGCTCGGAAGGGGGCGGTTACCTACTCTCCCGCTTTCGCAGTACCATCGGCGCGGCGGGGTTTAACTTCTCTGTTCGGGATGGGAAGAGGTGGAGCCCC
>CAJTFH010000044.1 GCA_910575545.1 Bacteroidales bacterium | reverse complement strand
CCGAGGCCTCCGGAGCGCCTCCCGAACCGTCACTGTTTGACTGAGGGGGCTTGTAAAGTAAAAAAGAAGACTCGAACACCGTAAAATCAGCGTTCGAGCCATACTTTATTGCGCTATTTGAGTTTTATCGGACAGCAATATAAATATATAGGTTTCCAGACATTTAAGATACCGAATTGTATCTTATGCATGAATTACGTTGATAGTTATTACGGTATGAAAAAAATCTGCCGTTTACACACGCAGTTACAAATTCCCAGATCTGAATATTTTGACACATCTCGTGCTAAAACATGTCATCACTTTGAAATAGAACAACAAACGATGCAATCTGTGTTAAAGAATGGGCTAAATGAGCACTGTACATTATTTTGTAATAACAGAACATCGACAATTTTCTCTTTGAAAAATACATCACTCAATCTTAAATTGGATTCAGTCAAGCAATCATTTATAAAACCTAATTCTTAACGGCATCATCAACTACTCATAAAATAATGTCCCCATCAAAAAAGCCGGTGTGTGTTAATTAAAGATTTTGGCTCAGCACCTAAACTATTTACCGAATGACGTGGGGTCTGTCTGAATGGCTAATACGGTAGGATTATTAGGATAAAGAACGTTTACTAAGGTCTATGACCGACTATAATCCCTATGACGCCCAGATGGGTCATTATTAAATTCTCTCATTATTTCTCTCGCTTTTCAATCTACTCTTGAGTTCCCTCTACATGCTCAATCCATTTGTAGGAATATCTCCCAGCGCATACACCTATCACGTTGACACATCGCCATGTCTTTATGGCGTAGAATTGGCTGAAAGCTAACACCCTGCCACCTCCCCTTATCTATATTTGTGACGAATGGCGATAGTGACGTCTCAGTTCCTCAGCAATGACCCCTATAGGACTTTGTGACACATCCGCTTTATAATTTCTTATAGCACATTAAAAACGCTTGACGTTGGTTGATTCACCGTTTTTCATAATGTCCTTTAAGAGATACCACAGTGACCACCACATGCTCCTCTTCAATTCTATAAATCATCCGTGAACCCTTGTCAATCCTCCGGCTCCAAAAACCCGATAAATCCCCTTTTAGTTGTTCTACCTGGCCGGTGCCTGTGGTCGGATGACTCTGTAATTCTTCAAAGAGCTTCAATATCTTGACTAACGTTTTCTTTTGCCCTGATTTTTTCCATTCATCCAAATGGCGCAGCGCTTCTGGCATTAAAACCAATTCATACATCATATCCCCAGCCGCGTTTTAATCTCATCAATGGTGCAGATTTGGCCATTTCCGCCCTTCATCTCTTCTATGCCACGATGAACCGATGCCAGGTTTTTCGGATTATCAAACCACTGGTCGCCCGATGGCGATGGATTCTCGCTAATCTCAACGTTTATGGCATTGGCTTTTGAAATCAGCACTGTCTCAATATACTTTTTCAGGCTTTTTCCTTGAGCCACTGCCATAATCGAGAGTTTTTGCAATGTATCTACCGGTAGATCAATATTTTTGCGCTTTATATTTAATGCTGTGCTCATAACAATTATTTCTTTTGCACAAAGATATAGAATATATATTATATACACAACCGTTTCCGTGAATTGGTTTATTCACGCCACAGAAGCAGCCTGCCTGTTTCACTTCTTCCGGATTTTCATGCCACCCTTCACAAGTGCGCCATGTCCTACGCGGTAACCCGATTTCTTGCCGCCGACGGTGATGGCGTCGATGAAATCGCCTCCATCAGGATTCTCAACTTCAACAACCATACTGTCAACAGGATAGTAATCACGGTTTAGATGGATTGTCACCTTGTCGAATGCGGGGGTTGTCACCGTATAGGTCGGGATGCCTGGAATGTCGGGATAAAATCCCATCATCGAAAAAATCGCCCAAGCCGACATGGTTCCTGCATCATCATTGCCGGGTATTCCGTCGGGCTTGGTGGTGAAATATTTCGCCAACAGCTCCTTGACCAGCTTCTGAGTGCGCCACTCCTCACCTTTCACCTGCGAGAACAGATAAGGATAGGCAATGTCAGGCTCATTGGCCGGGTCATAGTTACCACGGTCGAACACACTTTGCAGATTGGCAACGAACTTCTTCTCGCCACCCATCAGCTTCATCAGCCCCTTGATGTCGTGGGGAACATAGAAAGTATAGTTCCACGCATTCCCCTCATGGAATCCGGGCGACGGCTCGAAATTCTCCCCCTGCTTGGGGTCGAAAGGTGTCAGAAAACTGCCGTCGGGCAGTTTCGGACGCAACGTGCCATATTCTTTGCTGTAGTAGCTGCGATAGCCACGCGAGCGGTCGCGCAGAATCCGCGCATCCTCCTTGCGGCCGAGACTGTCGGCCATAGCCGCAAGGGCATTGTCGGCCACATAATATTCCAGCGCATGACTCACCGAATTGTCGAACTCACCGCGCAGCGGCACATAGCCCAGCTTCATATAGTCATCATTGTCGGGGCGCATCAGATTCTCGCCCCCAGGGGTAAACGCCCCCTTTCTCATCGCCTCATACGCAAGGTCTACATCGAAATTGCGCAAACCCTTGCTCCAGGTATCAACAATAACCGGAATCGACGGATCGCCCTCCATCGTCAGCGTCTCCCGTCCGTAAAGCTCCCATTTGGGCAGCCATCCATGTTCGCGGTAAATGTCGAGCATCGAGTTGACCATCGCCTCCTGACGCTCCGGATAAACCAGCGTCAGCAACTGGTGGAGGTTGCGGTATGTATCCCACAGTGAAAACACCGTGTAGCGGTCATGCACACGCGCCGAATCAGCCGCCGTCTTCGCCCCAGCGTAGATATTCCCGATCGAATCACTCTCCATTATAGGATAATCCCCATTAGCGTCATTGAGCACATTCGGATGGATAAGCGCATGGTAAAGAGCCGTATAAAACACCCGCTTCTGCTCATCCGTTCCCCCTTCAGCCTCTATTCGTCCCAAAAGATTGTTCCATTCGTCGGCGGCATCGCGGCACACGAGGTCGAAAGCATCAAGGCCGCTGAAATTGCGGGAAGCCTCCTCCCCCTCGTCAAGCGATAGCTCCGTAAACGCAAGCTCCCGGTTGAGATTGTCGCGGGCATTCTCGATACTGACAAACGACACCCCAATAGCCACCTGCACCTGCTCTCCGGCCTTGGCGTCATAACGCATCCACACCCCTATGTCGTCGCCGCTCATCACGCGGCCATAATCGGTATAGATTTTATATTTACCCTGATCCTTATCCCATTCGGCCTCCACACCCTGCATCTGCCGTTGTTTCTTCCAGAAACCCGACGACAGCGGGGTCTTGTCGACCCTCATCACGAAATATATCGGAAACACTGCCTGCGGCACATAACAAAACGTACCGAGCAGTTTCGAACCCTCGAATTCCCGTTCTCCAACACGCCTCACACTCGCTCCCGACTCATTGGTCAGTCCCTCGCCAAGGTTCAACAGTATATTGCCCTCCCCATCAGTAGGGAAAGTGAACCGGCTAACTCCCACCCGCTTCGTAGCGGTGGCCTCAGCCTTTATTCCCGACTTGTCAAGCGTCACCCCGTAATATCCGGGGCGTGCAGTCTCGCCATGATACGAAGTGCCGTAGTTATGATAATCCACATCCAACGGCCCGGTAGTAGCCGTCAGCAGCAGCGATCCCATCTCCGGGCAACCCACCCCCGACAGGTTGACATGCGAGAACCCGGTGAAAAACGAATTGGTCACATCATATGGGGTAGACCACCAGCGCGCATCCTTGTCGTAGCGGTTGCTGCCTGAGCCCATCACATTAAAAGGTGTCACCGACATCATCCCGTTGGGGCGCACCGCTCCCGGATTCGTAGTACCGAAATTAGTGGTACCCACAAACGGATTCACATAATCCGTGAACTCAAGCCGCTGCGACACCCCGTCGGCCACCGCCGGTAGGGATGCCGCAACGCCAAGAGCCATCGGTATCAGATATTTCCTCACAAGCTGTTTTTCTTTACAAATTCAACAATCTCGCTGATGCGTCCAAAGGCCATACCCACAACAGTGTCAGCCGCCCCGTAATAAACCGCAACCTTATCCCCCTCGGTTATAGCCGCACAGGGAAATACCACACACGGCACATCGCCCGCCAGCTCATAATCCGTTGCCGGGGCAAGCAGATATGGCTTCGTGCGGTAGAGCACCTTCGTGGGGTCATCCTTATCGAGAATAGCAGCACCCATAGAATAGCGGTAGCCACGGCAGGTGTTTATAACCCCATGGTAGAACATCAGCCAACCCGCATCGGTCAGGAAAGGCACCGAACCCGCCCCGATTTTGGTGCACTGCCAGGCACTCTCCGTAAACGGAGCCACCTTCATCAGACAGCGGTGTTCACCCCAATATTTCATATCCGGACTGAACGACACGAATATATCCCCAAACGGAGTGTGGCCGTTGTCGCTCGGACGCGACATCATGGCAAACCTCCCCTCGAAACGTTGCGGGAAAAGCACCCCGTTGCGGTTAAACGGCAGGAAAGCATTCTCGCACTGGTAGAACGTCTTGAAATCAAACGTATACCCGATGCCGATGGTAGGCCCGTTGTAGCCGTTGCACCACGTAATCCAGTAGCGGTCTTCAATCCAGGTCACACGAGGGTCATATTTGTAATCGCTCTCAATCATGTTGGTATTCCCCGCCTCGAACTTGATGGGCTCGTCGGAAATATCCCAGTTGATTCCGTCTTTTGAAAACCCGACGAAAATATTCATCTGCACAGCTTTATTGTCGCAGCGGAACACCCCCGCATACCCTTCGCCGAAAGGCACGACCGCACTGTTGAATATGCTGTTTGAAACCCGTGTCTGATAACGGCCTATCACAGGGTTCTTGCTGTAACGCCACATAACGTCGGTGCATCCTTGAGGACGCTCTTCCCATGGAAACTGTCTCATATCCTTGTTTTCTGTAGTTTTAGATTCCGTGACCCGGCGGGCCACTTTAATATAACATCTTATGGTGCATTATTGCTTACTCACACATCACTGTCGGGATTGGTCAGAGCCGCCTCCTCAGCCTCTAAAAGATACCCTTTGTCATCATACCGGAACGGCACGAACCATGTTATCAGGAATGCCGGAACCGTGGCCACCATCACGAAGATGAAATAGGCCGAATAACCCAACATATCGCTTACCCAGCCGCTGAGCATCCCCGGTAGCATCACCCCGAGATTCATAATCCCCGAAGCGAAAGCATAATGAGCCATCTGATGCTTGCCGGGCGCCACCTGCTGCATCATAAACAGCGTCAGCCCCACGAAACCGAACCCGTAGCCGAAATACTCAAACACTATCGCCGAAGCTATAACCCACCCCGATTCAGGTTGGAAAAACGCCAGGAAAGCATAGACAGCAAACGGGATATTGAAGATGCAACACAGGGTGAACAGAGTCTTCCTCAGTCCGCGGCCTGAGATATAATATCCCGCCAGCAGCGAGCCTAACACAAACGCAGCAGCCCCGAATGTGCCGTAATAAACCCCGATCTGCCGGTTATCGAGGCCGAGCCCCCCGGCAGCCCTCTCGGCCTTAAGGAAGAGAGGCACGATTTTCACCACGAACCCCTCGCCGAACCGGTAAAGGATGATAAAGGCTATGTAATACCATATGTATTTCTTGGTGAAAAACTCGCGGAGCACCATCCACAGTTCACCCGTAACTTCCGACGCCTTGCGCGGAGCGGAAGCCGCCGCTTTTCCGCCGTTCTTTTTCGCCCCCGGAAGGATGAAGATGTGATACACACCCAGCGCCACCATCACCGCCGCCAATATGGCCATTATCACCATCCAGGCATTGCGGTTGGCGACAAACGAAGCATCCGCTCCACCGCCCGCCGGCATGAACCGTTTGATTAGCCACCCCGACAGATAGACCAGGCCGCCGGTGGCTGCAATCTTGGCGATATTATAAAACGCACCTTGCCAGCCGATATATTTAGCCTGTTCCGCCGGAGAAAGCTCACTCATATACACCCCGTCGCAAGCTATGTCGTGGGTGGCGCCGCTGAATGCCACTATGGCAAGGAAGGCTATCGCCACGGCAAAGAAATGTTCCATTCCAAGCGACAAGGCCACAAGGCCGAAAACCGCTCCAGTAACAATCTGCGTTGTCACCACATAGAACTTCTTCGTCTTATACAGCTCCAAAAAAGGGCTCCAAAGCGGTTTGAGAGTCCATGGCAGCAGAATCAGCGACGTCCAGAAAGCGATGGCGGCATCAGCCACACCCATCCCTTGGAACATCAGCACCGCGGCCATGTTAAGCACAACGAAAGGCAGCCCCATGGCAAAGTATGCCGTGGGCACCCACGCTATGGGACTGACTTTCCTTGCAGGTTTATCTTGTGTCATTTTTTAGCGTTCACAGGATTTGAGGCATCAGTGCTGAACGAATACGGGGCTGCTTCCGCCGATGTGCCTCGCTCCATGTTGGGTTTGTCGGTCATTTCCAGGTCAATCTCACCACCTTCCATCAGCATCGGATAGGTTATGTAGTTTTTGTCATACTCCTTGCCGTTAACCTTCATCGAACCGATATACCGGTTGGCTTGGTTGTTGTCAGAAGCATTGATAACCATCTTCTTGCCGTTTTCAAGATTCAAGGTGATTTTCTTGAACAGCGGCGAGCCGAGGGCATATTCGTCCGTACCGGGCGCTACGGGATAGAATCCCATGGCCGAGAACACATACCAGGCCGAAGTCTGCCCGTTATCCTCGTCGCCGCAATATCCGTCGGGGGTAGGGGTATACATCCTGTCCATCACCTCACGAACCCAATATTGCGCTTTCCAAGGCTGCCCGGCCCAGTCATAAAGATAAATCATATGCTGGATGGGCTGGTTGCCGTGGGCATAGTTACCCATGTTCATCACCTGCATCTCGCGGATTTCATGGATAGGGAATCCGTAATAGCTGTCGTCGAAAATCGGCGGCACTGAGAACACCGAATCCATCATAGCCACAAACGGTTCTTTGCCACCCATCAGATCGATAAGCCCCTGCGGGTCATGGAACACGCTCCATGTGTAGTGCCACGAGTTCCCTTCAGTGAATGCATCGCCCCATTTGAGCGGAGAGAACGGTGTGGCAAAACTGCCGTCGGAATTGCGGCCACGCATCAGATTGCTCTCTTTGTCAAACAGGTTCTTATAGTTCATAGCCCTCTTGGCATAGAGTTCCTGCTCCTCCTGCGGACGGTTGAGCGCCTTGGCTAACTGATAGATTGTCCAGTCATCATAGGCATATTCCAAAGTGCGGGCGGCATTCTCGTTGATATTCACGTCGTAAGGCACATAGCCCAGGTCATTGTAATACTCGTGCCCAAGACGTCCGGTCGAGCTGACGGTAGGATGCACATTCTCAGTGCCCTTCACAACACCTTCCCACAATGTCTCCGTATCATCCACTTTGATTCCTTTCAGATAGGCATCTGCAAGCACAGAGGCTGAATTATTGCCCACCATGCAGCCACGGTGACCTGGCGACGCCCATTCGGGGAAAAAGCCGCTCTCGCGATAAGCATTGAGCATACCCTCCTGAATCTCTTTGTTCACCGACGGATAAGCCACATTCAGCAAAGGGAAAAGCGCTCGGAATGTATCCCACAAACCTGTGTCGGTATACATATACCCCTCCTTCACCTCGCCGTTATATGGGCTGTAGTGAACCGGTTTACCATCCGCATCTATCTCATAGAATTTACGGGGAAAAAGTGTTGAGCGGTAGAGACAGGTGTAGAAAGTGCGCTCCTGGTCAAGATCACCACCTTCAACATCAATGCGTCCAAGCACGTCGTTCCAGGCCTTTTTACCCTCGGCCACAACCTGGTCGAAGCTGTTGTTTCCAAGCTCTTTAAGATTGAGCTCTGCCTGCTCGGGCGAAATGAACGACGATGCCACTCGGGCATGAACCTGCTCACCTTTTTTCGTCTTGAAGCCTACAACCGCACCGGTATGGAAACCATCCTGCTCTAAAGCCCCCCCTTTCAGGGTCAGATTCTCCGGAGCGACTTTGCCATCTTTATCTTTAGGTTCCACATCATTTGAGAATGTGGCAGTATAAGTCAGCGGTTTGTCAAACTCTACCACAAAATAGTTGCGGAAATTCTCCGGCACACCGCCGCTGTTGCGTGTGGTGTAGCCTACAACTTTGTTCTGCTCCGGGATTACCTTAACATAACTTCCACGGTCGAAACCGTCGATAACCACATATGAACTGTCATTTTCGGGGAATGTGAACCGGAACATAGCCGCACGCTCTGTCGGTGCGATTTCCGTCACAACATCATAATCAGCCAGATATGCCTTGTAATAATATGGTTTCGCCTCCTCCCCCTTGTGTGAGAACCAGCTCTGGCGCTCATCTTCGCGGAAGAGCGGCTTGCCTGTAACAGGCATTATAGAAAACTGTCCGTAGTCATTAATCCAAGGACTGGGCTGGTGGGTCTGCTTGAAACCGCGTATCTTATTGGCGGTATACTGGTATTGCCAGCCGTCACCCATAGGGCCTGTCTGCGGAGTCCAGAAATTCATTCCCCACGGGCGCGCTATTGCCGGATAGGTATTACCCGTTGAAAGCTCGAATGTCGACTGCGAACCCATCAGCGGATTCACCAGGTCTGCATAATCGCGGCTCTCCAAATCCGATGCCGAAGCTTTTGCACATGCCACAGCCAGCACCCCGGCCGCACCTGCGGCCATAACTCCGAAAATATATTTTCTCATCTGTATTTTCATGCTATCGTTTTATCATTTTCATTTTTTCACTCCCCAATCTGTCTTGACCGGACTCATCTCCAACACGAGCCCTCCCCCTTCTGCCAAGTCGGAATGATTGAAGAAAGGCTCAGCCAACGGTTTGCCATTGAGAGTGGCCGACTTGATATATTTGTTCTCTTTCGAAAAATTCTTCGCCTTGACTGTGAATTTCTTACCGCCGGGCAGATTGAATGATGCCGTCTCAAACATCGGTCGCCCGATTGAATAGACCGGCTGGCCTGGACATACCTGATAGAATCCCATGGCATTCAACACCAGCCATGCCGACATCTGGCCGCAGTCTTCATTGCCCGACAATCCATCGGGATCTACACGGTATTGTTCCTCAAACACCCTGTCAACAAGTTCCTGCGCCTTCCAAGGCTGGCCGGCATAATTGTAGAGGTGTATTATATGGTGCGACGGCTCGTTGCCGTGGGCATACTGGCCGATAAGGCCGCTTATGTCGGCCGACACAAGCTCTCCGGAAAGCTCCGACGAAACGGTAAACAGCGAATCAAGTTTCTCGGTAAACTTCCCGCGGCCACCCATCAGAGAAATCATCCCCTCGACATCATGCGGCACAAACCAGCTCCACTGCCAGGCCGTGCCCTCGCAATAGTCGTCATTGCGGTGATTCGAGGCATTGGGGCTGAACGGCAAACGCCATGAACCGTCGCTCATCACACCGCGCATAAACCGTGTGCCCGGATCGAAATATTTTTCATATGCCTTGGCAAAATGTGCATATTTATCGGCTGTCGCCGTGTCACCTGCAGCCGTTGCAAGCTGCGAGATACACCAGTCATCATAGGCATATTCCAGCGCCTTGGCCACCGATTCATTCTCCTTATCCGACGGTATATAGCCAAGGGTGTTTTTATAATACTTCGCCATCGGCATCACATGCGGCAGAACCTTCGGCGGACAGACGATACCGGCTGTGTCATATTCGGCAGCACGCACGGAAGCCTTCAATGCATCGTTTACATCAAAACTGTTCTGCCCCTTGGCCACGGCATCGGCAAACAGCGAAGCCGCATGATAGCCGATCATAGTGCCGGTGTAATTCCCCGCAAGTTCCCACTTCGGAAGCACACCGCCCTCCTCTGCCTTTAACAGCAGTGAGTTAAGGAAATCATCATTAAGCTGAGGGTCGATGATGGTAAGCAGCGGATGCAACGCACGGAATGTATCCCATATCGAGAAAATGGTATATACCGGGTTTTCTGCATCCCCTTGGTGGATTTTTCGGTCCATACCGAAATAGCGGCCGTCAACATCAGTAAACAGGTTCGGCGAGATTGCCGTGTGATACATTGCAGTGTAGAATTTCTTCAGGTCGTCGCTGTCGGCTGTTGTAGGCACCTCGATTTTCGACAGATAACCGTTCCAGGCCTCACGGGCTGCCTTGCGCGTACCGTCGAAATCAAATCCGGCCATCTCTGACTCAACATTTTTCCTCGCACCGTCATAGTCCACGGCCGACACACCAACTTTCACCAGCAGCTGCTCCCCATCTTTCATCGGAGGGAACTGCAACAGTGCCTTGCAGCGGGCATACGGACGCCCTTTCGTGTCGATAATGGTGTCTGTCACCAGTGTGTTGGTAAACGGTTTCGAGAACTTGGCATAGAAATAGATCTGCTGGTCGAAAGCCCAGTATTCGGTCAGTTTCCATCCACGCAGTTCGGTGTCGCTCACAACTTCCAGTGCCATATCGAGATTGTTCTGGTGCTGGATTGAATAATCCATATCCACAATCATACCGGCCTCATCGGTTGACGGGAATGTGAAGCGGTGCAACGCCACCCGTTTGGTAGCCGTCATTTCTGCCTTTATACCGTAACGGTCAAGCTCAACACTGTAATAGCCCGGCTCTGCAACCTCTTTATTATGTGAAAACGCCGATGCATAAGGCAGGTTCTGCAGCGTGTCAACCTGTTTGTCAATAACCTGCCGGCCTACTGTGGGCATTATCAGCACATCACCGTAGTCGGCACATCCCGTGCCGCTCAGATGAGTGTGCGAAAAACCGTTAATCAACGAATCTCCGTAATAGTAGCCCGAACTGGCATCCCAGCCGTCGATACGCGTATCAGGCGACGGCTGAATCATTCCGTGGGGCACAACCGAGCCGGGAAACGTGTGGCCATGGCCACCGGTTCCTATCATCGGGTCAACAAACGAAGCATAATCTGTCGCTCCATAGGCCTTATGGCACGACACAAGAACCAGGCCCGGAAGACCCAACGCCATAGCTCCCATTGCAATAAACAAACTTTTTCTCATAATAAGTAGATGTTGAAAATTAGTTTATATCAAAAATTTTGCGTATGTTTGTGTAAACACATAAAGACACAACGCTATCGCAAAAATCAAAGTTATACAACTGACAGACCAGCAACGTCTG
>CAJTFH010000043.1 GCA_910575545.1 Bacteroidales bacterium | reverse complement strand
ATGGATAATACACGGGCTTAAGCCCGGTGCCGAAGCCGTGGGGCGGCGAAAAATACGCCGCCGGTAGGGGAGCATTCCGGAATCCGCAGAAGGCGGGGCGCGAGCCCCGCTGGAGGTTCCGGAAAAGCAAATGTAGGAATAAGTAACGACAATGGGGGCGGGAAACCCCCACGCCGGAAGACCAAGGGTTCCTGATCAACGCTAATCGGATCAGGGTAAGCCGGGGCCTAAGGGAAAGCCGCGAGGCGCCCCCGATGGACAAACGGTAAAGATTCCGTTGCCCCGGCCGTCAAGTGATGTGGAGACGGAGAAGTGACACACCCGCGCGCTGACGGAATAGCGCGTTGAACCGCGTAGGTATACACCGGGGAGGCAAATCCCCCCGGAGTGCCGAGACGGGACAGTACGGCGAGCCTCCGGGCGAGCCGACAGCGGTGGTAACCATGCTCCCGAGAAAATCCGCTAAACGTTATAAAGGCGGCCGGGCCCGTACCGCAAACCGACACAGGTGGTCGGGTAGAAAATACCAAGGCGCTCGAGAGATTCACGGTTAAGGAACTAGGCAAACTGACCCCGTAACTTCGGGATAAGGGGTCCCCTCCTCCGGGAGGGGCGCAGAGAATAGGTCCAGGCAACTGTTTAACAAAAACACAGGGCTGTGCCAAGTCGCGAGATGACGCATACAGCCTGACACCTGCCCGGTGCCGGAAGGTTAAGAGGAGACGTCACAGCAATGGAAGCGTTGAATTGAAGCCCCGGTAAACGGCGGCCGTAACTATAACGGTCCTAAGGTAGCGAAATTCCTTGTCGGGTAAGTTCCGACCTGCACGAATGGTGTAATGATCCGGACACTGTCTCAACCGTGAGCTCGGTGAAATTGTAGTATCGGTGAAGATGCCGATTACCCGCAACGGGACGAAAAGACCCCGTGAACCTTTACTGCAGCTTTGCATTGTGACCGGGTGCTCGGTGTGTAGGATAGTCAGGAGGCGATGAATCAGGGACGCCAGTCCCTGTGGAGCCGTTGTTGAAATACTGACCTCCGCGCATCTGGTCCCTAACCCCCAGCAGGGGGGGACATTGCATGGCGGGTAGTTTGACTGGGGTGGTCGCCTCCAAAAGAGTAACGGAGGCTTCCAAAGGTGCGCTCAGGCCGATTGGTAACCGGCCGCGGAGTGTAATGGCACAAGCGCGCTTGACTGGGAGGCCGACAAGCCGAACAGGTAGGAAACTAGGGCATAGTGATCCGGCGGTTCCGCATGGAAGGGCCGTCGCTCAAAGGATAAAAGGTACTCCGGGGATAACAGGCTGATCCCTCCCAAGAGCTCATATCGACGGAGTGGTTTGGCACCTCGATGTCGGCTCGTCACATCCCGGGGCTGGAGAAGGTCCCAAGGGTTAGGCTGTTCGCCTATTAAAGTGGCACGCGAGCTGGGTTCAGAACGTCGTGAGACAGTTCGGTCTCTATCTGTTGTGGGCGTAGGAGATTTGCGGGGACCCGACACTAGTACGAGAGGACCGTGTCGGACGGAACACCGGTGTACCGGTTGTGGCGCCAGCCGCACCGCCGGGTAGCCGCCTCCGGCCAGGATAAGTGCTGAAAGCATCTAAGCACGAAGCCCCCCCCAAGATTAGATCTCCACACAGGGCCGTCAAAGACCATGACGTAGATAGGCCGCAGGTGCACCAACGGCAACGTTGTCAGCCGAGCGGTACTAATCACCCGAACCCTTTCCGGGGCTCAAGCCCCCGAGCATCGTCAGATGCAATAACCGCGCTGGTAGCGCTGGTGGCGCGCAGGGCGCGTCCGCAGGCTTCGAATGAGTCCGCGCCGTGGTTGTTTCTTCCCAAGTGCCCCTTACCTTATAACGGCGTGGGATGCCCCGCATCCCTCCGTCCGTGACAGAGACTCAGGCGGCGATAGCACGGGGGCTCCACCTCTTCCCATCCCGAACAGAGAAGTTAAACCCCGCCGCGCCGATGGTACTGCGAAAGCGGGAGAGTAGGTAACCGCCCCCTTCCGAGCCCCCGGGACTAAAGTCCCGGGGGCTCTTTTTTTATGCCCCTGCTCATTGCAGGGTGGTGTCCCATACCGGGCCCCGGCAGGCTGCCTTGATGACTTTTATAGATTTAATCGCATTCATAGCCTTGGTGGTTTAGTTGGTTGGGCTGGTGCCCGTGGTTGGGTCTGTTGTGTTATTTTGGCCGGTTATTTGGTTGGGCTGGTGGATGGGTTGTTTGTGCTTTTGGGTGGGTGGGATTGTGAACTATGGCGT
Source organism: Bacteroidales bacterium (assembly GCA_910575545.1). Lineage (GTDB taxonomy): Bacteria > Bacteroidota > Bacteroidia > Bacteroidales > Muribaculaceae > UBA7173. The sequence goes on along the minus strand of CAJTFH010000043.1, from coordinate 10,261 downwards.
CTGGAGGCTGTTATATTGGTATTGTATGACAGGGATGTAGCTATGGATTGGGTTGATAACAATAAGTTGGCTGATTGCCGAAACCCGTATGGTGATGGGTGGAGAGGGCGTGTGCTTGACACGGCTCATTGGATTGTGCTGGTGTTGTCGGTGCTTCTGATTGTGTTCATATCATATGATACGTTCAAGGATATACCTTTTCTGGAGAGTAGAAGCTATATGTTGTTTCAGCTGACTGTGTGTATTGTTTTTATGGCTGACTTTTTTCTGGAGCTGGCTCTTGCAAAGGAGGGCGATAGAAGGGATTATGTGAAGGGTCGGTGGATTTATTTGCTGCTGTCTGTGCCATATCTGAATATCATAGATGGTTTTGACTTGAGCCTGAGTGAGGAGGCTTTGTATTTTGTTCGTTTTGTGCCTTTGGCGCGGGGTGGTCTGGCGTTGGTGATTGTGCTGAATTATATATCGGCTAACAAGATGACCGGTATTTTTGTGAGTTATCTGTCTATTCTGTTGTTGTGCACTTATTTCGCGGCGCTGATTTTTTATGAGCGAGAGATGCCTGTTAACCCTTGTGTGCCGGATTATTGGAGCGCTTTTCTGTGGTGTTGTCTGCAGACGACTACTCTCGGCAGTGCTGTAGCGCCTGTTACCGTGGCCGGAAAGGTGATATCGGTGGTGCTGTCGTTTATGGGCATAATGATGTATCCGTTGTTTACGGTGTATCTCAGCACGTTGCTATTGAAGAGCCGAGCGGTGTTAAATATAATAAATTTTAGGGATAATAATGTTAAAAATGGCGCAAACAGGATTGTAAATGGAGATGTTGAGGGGCAAACGGTTGCTCATTCCGATAAAAATGACTAATTTTGTGTTTAGTTATCGGAGGAAGCTGCAAGGCTTCCTCCATTTGTTATGTGGAAATGCCTTCTACGATTGCCTATAGCCGTTCACCGGTGTGTTATGTGCGCTTAAAGGCTGGGATTATTTTTCTTTTTTGCCTTTGATTTATTTTCATATCGGGCAAATGAGGCAAAGGCCGGTTTCTGCATAGATTGTTAAAATGGATATTCATATAATCAGACGATATGATTGACAAGACCCTGTTGGAAGCCTCGGTAAGAAAAGCTATCGAGGGAACAGACCTTTTTATTGTTGACATTAGAGTTTCGCCACAGAATGAGATTGTTGTGGAACTTGACTCTCCCGAAGGGATGGATGTTGACACTTGTGCCGCAGTGGCGCGGTCTGTTGAATCTGATTTTGACCGCGACGTTGAAGATTATGAGCTTGAGGTTGGGTCGGCAGGTTTGACCTCGCCGTTTAAGGTCAGGGGCCAGTATGAGAAGAATATCGGTAATGATATTGAAATACTGACGCGTGACGGACGTAAGTTGCAAGCGGTGCTGACAGCGGTCGGCGATGATGGTTTCACTTTTGAATATCCTGTAAAATATAAAGAACCGGGGGCAAAACGTCCGACCACGGTTATGCAGAGCGAAACTCTGGGCTTCAGTGATGCCAAATCTGTGAAGTACCTGATCCGGTTCAAATGATAAGCAGATGGTTTGAGTGGAGCAACCAGTATGTTGAGGGGGGATGCCGCGATTATCTTTGCGGCTGAGAAGATTTAAAATAAAAAGAATAACAAGATAAAAAACAGCTTTCAGATTATGGCTAAAAAAGCGGAAGCTCCCAATATGGTGGAGAGATTTGCCGAGTTTAAGGAACTGAAGAATATCGATAAGACAACGATGATCAGTGTGCTTGAAGAGTCGTTTCGCAACGTTCTCGCCAAGATGTTCGGCACAGATGAGAATCTCGATGTCATTATGAATCCCGACAAGGGGGATGTGCAGATTTTCCAGAACCTTGAGGTGGTGCCCGACGGAGAGGTCGAGAACCCCAATCTGCAGATTTCACTCTCTGACGCGCGCGCTGACGATGACCCTGAGGTGGAAATCGGCGAGGAGCACACTAAAGAGATTATTTTCGCCAACTTCGGGCGCCGTGCCATCCTGACTTTGCGCCAGACGTTGCAGTCGAAAATCCTGGAGCTGCAGAAGGAGGCCATATATGCCAAATTCAAAGACCTGGAGGGTGAGCTTGTCACAGGCGAGGTTTACCAGACCTGGTCGCGCGAGACCTTGCTTCTTGATGATGACAAAAACGAGCTTCTTTTGCCCAAAAACCAGTCGATTCCGGGTGATTTCTTCCGCAAGGGGGAGACGGTGCGTGCTGTCATAGCCAATGTGGATAATGCCAACAATAATCCGAAAATCACTGTGTCGCGTACCAATGAGAATTTCCTGCGCCGGTTGTTTGAAATCGAGGTGCCCGAAATCCACGACGGTCTGATTAATATCCGTGCCGTGGCCCGTATCCCGGGTGAGCGTGCCAAAATTGCGGTTGAAAGTTACGATGACCGTATCGACCCGGTCGGCGCATGCGTCGGTGTGAAGGGGTCGCGTATCCACGGCATCGTGCGTGAGCTCCGTAACGAGAATATCGATGTGATAAATTACACTTCAAACCCGACGCTGTTTATCCAGCGTGCGTTGTCTCCTGCCAAGATTTCTTCAATCCGCATTGATGAGGAAGAGAAGAAGGCAGAGGTGTTCCTGAAACCCGACCAGGTGTCGCTGGCTATCGGTAAGGGAGGTTTGAACATCAAGCTGGCCTCGATGCTGACAGGCTTCATCATCGATGTCTACCGCGACACAGATGAAACATTTGAGGAAGATATCTACCTCGATGAGTTCAAGGATGAAATCGAGGAGTGGATCATCGATGCTCTTAAGGATATGGGCTGTGTAACCGCCAAGAGCGTGCTCAACACCCCGCGTGAGGAGCTTATCAATAAAGCCGACCTTGAGGAGCAGACTGTCGACGAAGTGCTGGCCATCCTGCGCGCTGAGTTTGAAGACGCCGATGAGCCGGAACAGGCTCCTGCCGCCGTTGAGGTTGATGCGGATGGCAAGGGTGAGGCTTCTGACGTTTGCACCGAAACCTCCGACCCGGCCACAGACCTCGGCGAGGCTGCCGACGAAGCCGTTGACGGCCGGCAGGCGTGAATCTTTCTCCAACACCATACACAAGAAATATTAAACTCACTTCATGGCGAGAATCAAAATAAGTAAAGTAGCAAGAGACCTCAACGTGGCCCTTCCCACGGTGGTAGAATTTCTGCGCGGTAAAGACATTTCGGTGGATGATAACCCTAATGCACGCATAGAAGAGGAAATCGCCGAGCTTTTGATTAATGAATTCAAAAGCGACAAAGATCAGAAAAGCAAGTCGCAGCAGCTGTCGACCGACAGGGCCCGCGACCGCGAGAAAACAAAACCCTCTCCGGCACCGCGCCCGGTTGAGGAAATCCGTCTTGGCGCTGAGATACAGCGTCCGAAATTTCTTGGCAAGATAGAGCTTGACCGCCACGGCAACCCTGTGAAACCGGTTGCGGTTGAACCCAAACCTGCCCCTGCACCAGTCCAGACACCGGATCCGGTGGCAGTTGAACCCGAACCGGCGGTGAAAGAATCTGCAAAGGTTGAAGTTGAACCGGTTGCGGTTGAACCAGCTCTCCCTAAGGTGTCAGCCGCTGAGGTTGAAGTGGCTGAGAAGAAGGTTGAAAAGCCTTCGCACAAAGAGCCTGAGGTTTCTGTTGCTGCTGCACCTGAAGTGAAGCAGGAGCAGGAGGAGGTGCCGGTTGTTAAAGTTGAAGCGGCCGCTGCACCGGCAGCCCCGGTTTCAGAGAAGGCGCAGCCCGCCGAGGTTAAGCAAGAACCGAAGGAGGAGATTTTCAACCTGTCGCGTCCGCAGAATATGCCGACCATCAATGTGGTTGGCAAAATCGACCTGTCGGCTATCAACCAGTCGACCCGTCCGAAAAAGAAAAGCAAAGAAGAGCGCCGCAATGAGCGCATCGCCAAAGCCAACGGAGGCCATGCGTCAGAAGGGGCGACCGGCGACCGCAAGAAGCGCAAACGCATCGGCGGCAAAGAGAAAATCGATATCGAAAAGAGCGCCAACCAGCAGGGTGGCGGAAACGGCGGAGGCGACCGTCAGCGAGGAGGTAAGGAAAACCGTCGCGGCGACAAGGGTGGCAACAAAGACCGTAACCGTCGCGGTGCGGCGCATACCGAAGTCAATGAAGAAGATGTGCAGAAGCAAGTTAAAGAGGTGCTGGCACGTCTGACCTCAAAAGATAAAGGGCAGAAACGCGGTGTGAAGTGGCGTAAGGAGAAACGCGAGGCTGTTGCCGAGCGTGAGCGCGAAGCCGCCGAAATGGCAGCTGCTGAAAGCCGCACACTTAAGCTCACAGAGTTTGTGACAGCCAACGACCTCGCTTCGATGATGGATGTTCCCATCAACAAGGTTATAGGCACATGCATGAACCTCGGGGTGATGGTGTCGATTAACCAGCGCCTTGATGCCGAGACCATCAATATCGTAGCTGAGGAATTCGGGTTCAAGACCGAATTCGTTTCGGCTGAGGTTGTTGAGGCTATTTCGCAGGAGGAGGATTCTGAAGAAGATCTTGAGAACCGTCCGCCGATAGTGACCGTTATGGGTCATGTCGACCATGGTAAGACTTCGTTGCTCGACTATATCCGTAAAGCCAATGTCATTGCCGGTGAGGCCGGAGGTATCACCCAGCATATCGGCGCCTACAATGTGAAGCTGGCCAACGGCCGCCATATCACATTCCTCGACACCCCTGGTCACGAAGCGTTCACCGCCATGCGTGCCCGTGGAGCCAAGGTGACAGATATCTGTATAATCATCGTTGCCGCTGACGACGATGTGATGCCGCAGACAATCGAGGCCATCAACCATGCCTCTGCTGCGGGTGTGCCTATTGTTTTCGCAATCAACAAGATTGACAAGCCTGCGGCAAACCCCGACAAAATCAAGGAGCAGCTTGCCAATATGAACTATCTTGTCGAGGAATGGGGCGGTAAATACCAGAGCCAGGATATATCGGCGAAGAAGGGGCTCGGTGTTGAAGAGCTGCTTGAAAAAGTGCTTCTCGAGGCCGAGATGCTTGAGCTTAAAGCCAATCCCGACCGCAACGCAACGGGGTCGATTATTGAATCGAGCCTCGACAAGGGGCGCGGTTATGTTGCCACAGTGCTTGTGCAGAACGGCACACTCCGTGTGGGAGATATCATCCTTGCCGGAACGCACTACGGCAAGATCAAAGCGATGTTCAACGAGCGTAACCAGCGCATCAAAGAGTCCGGTCCGGCCGAACCGGCGCTTATCCTCGGCCTTGACGGTGCGCCGACTGCCGGCGACACATTCAACGTGCTAGACACTGAACAGGAGGCTCGAGAAATCGCCAACAAGCGCCAGCAATTGCAGCGTGAACTTGGTATGCGCACCTCTAAGCGCCTGACACTCGATGATATTGCCCGCCGTCAGGCCCTCGGGTCGTTCCAGGAACTCAACATCATCGTCAAAGGTGACGTTGACGGATCAATTGAAGCTCTCAGCGACTCGCTCATCAAACTGTCGACCCCCGAGGTTCAGGTCAATGTGCTGCATAAAGCCGTGGGTGAGATTTCAGAGAGTGATGTCACTCTGGCTGCCGCCTCAGATGCCATTATCATCGGCTTCCAGGTGCGTCCGTCGCAGGCCGCGCGCCGTGATGCAGAACGTGAAGGTGTGGAAATCCGCCTCTATTCTGTCATATACCAGGCTATAGAGGAGGTTAAAGACGCCATGGCCGGTATGCTTGCGCCTGAAGTGCGCGAAGAAATCACCGGTTCGGCTGAGGTTCTGGAAACCTACAAAATCTCGAAAGTCGGCACTATCGCCGGTGCGCTCGTGCGCGAGGGCAAAATCAAGCGTACCAACAAGGTGCGCGTCATACGCGAGGGTATTGTGCGTTACACCGGCGAACTCGGTTCGCTCAAGCGTTTCAAAGACGATGCCAAAGAGGTTGTGGCAGGTCTGGAGTGCGGTTTGTCAATCCAGGGCTACAACGATGTGCAGGTCGGCGACATTATCGAAGGATTCGAGGAAATCGAAGTTGCGCGTGCCCTGTAACCATCAGCCTGGGATTTCAGGCAATCTCTGATGAAGGCACATGTGAACATAGGGTCAAATCTCGGCAACAGCCGCTCGTTGATAGAGCGGGCTGTTGCCGGGATTGCTTTATTGTGTGATGATGATTGTGTAAAGGTCTCAGACATTATCGAGAGCGAACCGTGGGGCTTTGAGTCTGCCAACCGTTTTTTGAATGTAGGTGTGGAAATAGAGACGCATCTTGATGCCGAAGCCCTTCTGGCGCGCCTGATTGAAGTGCAGGATAGCATTTGCGATGCCTCCCACAGGGATGCCGAAGGAGGCTATGCCGACCGTGAGATTGATGTGGATCTTATATTCCTTGGCGACCTTGTGATGCCGGGCGAAGGGATGTGGCGAAGGGCTGCCGACGGCGAAACAGGGCATTCCGGGGTTATAGTGCCGCATCCGCGTATGCATCTGCGCGGATTCGTGTTGCGTCCGGTGGCGCAATTGTCGCCTGATTGGGTGCATCCGGTGCTGCGGCTGACGGCTTCCGAAATGTTCCGCGCCCTAAATGAATCCTGACTATCTCCTGATTTCGGCCGACAGCATACGGTGGCCGAAGCGGCAGTAGATACACTTTTTCTTTTCACAATACTCGCGGCGCAATTCAATTAGAGCCTGCGATGTGAAGGCATCTGTAGATTCCACCCCGGCCTCGGCGAAAAGCCTCACAATTGAGTTTTCCTCGCTTCCGAGCTGCTCAAGCAGCTCTGCACACCGGCTCATGCCATCGAGGTCGCCGCGTGAAGTTGCGCGGGCATGTAGTAGGGGAATGGCCACATTGATAATCAGTGTGTCGATTGACGCGCGGCTGAGTGCGCGCGGTGTGCAACCTCCCCCTTTCCCGGCGAAAGTATAGTTGTTAGTCCAGAAGCCGGTCAGCTCCACGTTAAACAGCCCGCGCATGTCGTCGATAGTCCGGGCATCGTCTAACTTCCCCACGAGATAGAATCCTTGGTGGATCATCTGCGCCAGCAGGGCCAGCCGCCTGTGGGGGAAATTCTGCGGACGAGTGCGCGCCATTTTCCATGAAAGTGGAACCGGCGACAGCCCGAACTTCCGCGCCATGAAGTCGAATTCCATCCGCAGCCTTGAGGCATATGGGTTTTCTCCATCAGAGGGGTCAGGAATCAGCTTTGCCTGACCGAATAGCAATGCTTCGACTGTCTGCAGTTCATCGTGATGGCGGTTGAGGAATTTCAACGGCAGGTTTTTTGCCAGTGTTTCAAACGGTTCGCTGTTAAGTCCGAACCCGAGCCCGCGGGCGAGTGTTACGTAGGCCGCTCCTTCCCAATGTCCGCCTGTCTGGGCCACAATATCGAGTATGCGTGTGCTTTTCTTGTAGAGCCGCTCCATGGCCAGCGCCGTCAGCCAGTCGGTGTGGTAAATGTGGGGTAGCGATTTGATTGTATTTACGCAAGGGAGTGTGGTCGGTGCGTGGTTCAACAGCATATTACACCGCTTGGCGGCATCTGGTGAGCAGTGCATAACCATCTGTGGTATCACAGTGCCGTTTTTGCGGTAGACCGGTGCATCGTCGTGTTGCACAACATGGAGTATAACCGAATCATATGCCGGGTCGGTGTCGTGGTGGTGGCGATACCAGTCAGATGCCCTTACGTGGATTTCCACATTTCCCGCCCATGTTTCATCGCCTATCTGCACCGATGCATTGAAGAAGTCGGGGCCGGCATCGGTGTTGAGCCTCCCCTGGTCGATGATGCGCACACGGCGGCCGTCGGCTGTGAGCGTGTTAGTGTCAACTCCCAGCCTGTGCTGCCACACGAACTGCATCAGCCTCTCCATTATAAAAAATGGTTATAGTGAATCATATGCAAAAATACGGATAGAATTAATACGTTACAACTTTTGCTGTGGAAAAGTTGCGGCATTAAGTAAGAGTGTGCTTGATTTAAATTCAAACACGCTCTAAGTCAAAAGAGGGTGTGTCATAATGGCTCATCTGGGTCGTCGCCCGAGGGCTTCGGATTCGGTCATTGACCTTAGTCAACTCCCTTCACCCTCACCCTCAGGCTCCTACCATCTGAACCATTCTGACAGCACCCTCTCCATCCGGATGCAAAAAAGGCGTTGGTCGAATTTCGACACAGCGCCTTTTGATGTATGTCAGTATTATGATATCAGAAAGAGTAGGCGAGAACGAGTTTGAGGTTGCCGTTGCTGATGCGGGGAGTCAATTTTTCGCCATCTTCCTCAAATTTGTGGCTGTAAGCGTGGATGAAGTCGGTGCCATACTGAACGCCGAGGTAGAAAGGCTTGTACTGGAAGCCTACACCAATCTGCCAGCCCATCTGGAAGCGGTTCCAGGTGTATTCGCTGCCATCCATTGCCTCTTCACCTTTATCGAAGCAGCTAATCCACTTGCTATCTTTCTTTTCGCCATCGGGGTTTTCATATTCGGCTTTGTTCTGAGACACGAGGTTGAGTTTGAAGTTTATGCCGACATAGGGTTTGATTGAGAAGTCGTCGATGATGTTGAAACGCCATGCGAAGTTCACTGGAACCTGGAGGTTGATGTTTTGGAATTTTGCGGTAGCTTTGTAGCCGTCTTCTTCCTCGGTTTCGCTATGGAAGTTGAAGTTGATGTTACCGCCGAGTTCAACGAACATGGGCAGGGATTTGCTTACTGAGAAACCGTGGATGTAGTCAATGCCGATACCGTTGGTTGAGTAGTTGAGGTCTTTGTGGTCGCGACCGTAAGCGTCGTTGAAGCCATAGCTGGTGTTGTTGTAGGAAAGGCCTACCATGTTGTAGTCCTGTGCGAATGCCGAAGCTGACACTGCGAGTGCTCCTGCGAGCATGAAAACTTTGAGGTTCTTCATTTTAGTCTGTTTGTAAATTACTATATTGGTGTTTGTAGTTAAGATTCAGATACGCGGTTGAAATCGCGTATTAGGGTTTATGTGTGTTAAAACTCTGCGCAAAGTTACAAATAAAACTAAAATGGGGGGGGGGTAATTTGGTTAAAGTTTGTGAATAAATCCACCCCTGATGCGTATTCAGGTTTGTGGTCGGACGGCAATAGCTGGAAGCCATTGCCGTCCGGATGTGGTTATATAAGAAAAAAGAGGGTGTGTCATAATGGCTCATCTGGGTCGTCGCCCGAGGGCTTCGGGTTCGGTCATTGACCTTAGTCAACTCCCTTCACCCTCACCCTCAGGCTCCTACCATCTGAACCATTCTGACAGCACCCTCTCCATCCGGATGCAAAAAAGGCGTTGGTCGAATTTCGACACAACGCCATAGATATTTATGAGGGAAATCCTGAAACAGGATTAGAATGTCCATCCGAGACGGAGGGCGGGTTCAGCGTAGCAAGCGAGGTTGAAGCCTGAAACTTTGTTGTGTTTTTCGCCTTCGATATCTTCGTCCCATTTGTTGTTGTCGTTGTAATCGCCCTTTTCGAAATATGCCGGCATAGATTTGAAGCCAAATTTGATGCCGAGTTCAGCGCCTACATAGAGGCCTTTGTAAACATAGAAATCGATGCCGGTGAAAGCGTTTACATAGAACTGGTGCATTGTGCGGTCGCCAGAGCCATCTTTGTTGGTGCAGTTCACGATAGAACCTTTAATTTCTTTGTCGTCGCTGTCAAGGGTCTGTGTCGTAGCTCCTGCATAGTCGTAACGGTAACCGATTCCGGCACCGGCATAGAGGTCGACACGTTTGTAGTTAAAGAAATGACGTTCCCAGCCGAGGTTGATTGAGAAGTTGCCGGTCTTGGCTTTTCCCCATGTCTCTTCTGCATCTTCGGGGTCGGGTGTGAGTTTGTTTTGGTCAACCCCGAAACCGATGCCGAAACGGAGGGCGTCTTTGTCAGAGAACATGTAACGGCCTTTGAGCTGGTCGATCTGGAAAGTCGTGAAATTGTTGCTGAACGGATTGAACTGGATTTCAACGCTGAAATCGTTGGCTGCGGGAGCGTAGCTCTCCTGAGCGGATGCTGTAGCAGATACTGCGAGGGCGCCTGCCAGCATAAAAATCTTCATTGCTTTCATTTTCAAAGATTTTAATTACTATTATTGCTGTCCGATAAAACTTTTTGAGGCAAAACAAAATTAGGACTGGCACCTATTGCAGGAGTCAGTCCTTTTAGTTTAGTTTGTGTTCGCCAAAACATTTTCTAAACTATGCCCAAAAGTAGTCATTTTAGCGGACAGCC
>CAJTFH010000042.1 GCA_910575545.1 Bacteroidales bacterium | reverse complement strand
AGACGTTGCTGGTCTGTCAGTTGTATAACTTTGATTTTTGCGATAGCGTTGTGTCTTTATGTGTTTACACAAACATACGCAAAATTTTTGATATAAACTAATTTTCAACATCTACTTATCACCATATACCGTGATGCAAAACAAATAAAACAATACAAATGCAAAACAGCGGAGTTAATCGGGCAACTTAAACAATCCATACAACAAAACGAAGCTTTAATAGTTTCACGAAAGAAGGCAGTACACACAATAACCCATGAACTGCGCACACCGCTTACGACAATAACCGGCTATACCGAATTGTTACGGAAAGAATGCAGCAATGGAAATAATGTGCATTTTCTTCAAAGCATACAACAATCCTCCGACCGTATGCGGGATATGCTCAACACCCTGCTGGACTTTTTCCGCTTGGACAACGGAAAGGAACAGCCCAGACTGTCACCCTGCCGCATTTCAACAATCGCACATACCCTTGAAACGGAGTTCATGCCAATCGCCATGAACAGGGGGCTTTCCTTGACCGTAAAGAACGAAAACGATGCGGTTGTACTGACCGACAAAGAGCGAATAATCCAAATCGGGAACAACCTCCTGTCAAATGCCATCAAGTTCACGGAGGAAGGTGGTGTGTCGCTAACTACCGGCTATACCGACGGAGTGCTGATACTGATAGTCGAGGATACAGGCACAGGCATGACCGAAGATGAACAACAACGTGTATTTGGTGCATTTGAACGCCTCTCAAACGCCGCCGCAAAGGACGGCTTCGGGCTTGGACTTGCCATCGTGCATAATATCGTGACAATGCTACACGGAACAATACGGCTGGATAGCGATAAAGGGAATGGTAGCCGTTTCATAGTGAAAATACCCATGCAGAAAGCCGAAGACGTACCGAAAAAAGAGATACAGACTTGTATCCACCAAAAGGACAGAAACCTCAATGTTGCCGCCATAGACAATGATGAGGTGCTACTCCTGATGCTGAAAGAAATGTATGCACAGGACGGAATACACTGCGACACTTGCACCGATACGGGGGAACTGATGGAAATGGTACGCCGGAAAGAATACAACTTGTTGCTGACGGATCTGAATATGCCCAGTATAAACGGTTTCGAGTTGCTGGAACTGTTGCGATCTTCCAACGTGGGCAATTCACAGACAATCCCAGTGGTCGTGGCAACCGCTTCGGGCAGCTGCGATGTGGAGGAACTTCTGGAACGAGGCTTTGCCGGATGCCTTTTCAAGCCGTTCTCCATATCGGAGCTGATGGAAGTTTCCGACAAGTGCGCTATTAAAAATACACAGGACAGTAAACCGGACTTTTCTGCTTTGCTGTCCTACGGCAATGAAGCTGTCATGCTGGAAAAGCTGATAACGGAAACCGAGAAGGAAATGCAGGCGGTTCGGGATGCGGCAACGCGAAACGACCTGCAAGAACTTGATGCCTTGACACACCATTTGCGCAGTTCGTGGGAGATACTCCGTGCCGACCAGCCGCTGAGGATACTTTATGGAGTGCTACATGGAAAGGCAATGCCGGAAGAAAGTGAGTTAAGCCATGCTGTTACCGCAGTATTGAATATGGGAGCGGAAATAATCCGACAGGCAAAAGAGGAAAGGAGAAAATACGAAAATGGATAGGACAAGAATAATCGTCGTGGAGGATAACATCGTGTATTGCGAATATGTCTGCAACCTGCTGGCACGAGAAGGCTACCATACCGTAAAGGCTTACCACCTATCGACAGCGAAAAAACATCTGCAACAGGGGACGGATAATGATATAGTGGTTGCCGACCTGCGTCTGCCTGACGGCAACGGCATAGACCTGTTGCGCTGGATGCGCAAGGAGGGGAAACTACAACCCTTCATCATCATGACCGATTACGCCGAGGTGCATACGGCAGTGGAAAGCATGAAACTCGGTTCTTTGGATTACATACCCAAACAGCTTGTGGAAGACAAACTCATTCCACTTCTCCATTCCATACAGAAAGAACGACAAGCGGGACACCGCCGTATGCCCGTGTTCGCCCGTGAGGGTTCCGCCTTTCAGAAAATCATGCACCGGATAAGGCTGGTAGCCGCTACCGATATGAGCGTGATGATATTCGGGGAGAACGGCACAGGCAAGGAACATATCGCCCACCACCTGCACGATAAGAGTAAACGGGCGGCCAAACCATTTGTGGCGGTGGACTGCGGTTCTCTCTCCAGAGAACTTGCGCCATCGGCTTTCTTCGGACATGTCAAAGGCGCGTTTACAGGTGCGGACAGTACCAAGAAAGGATATTTCCATGAGGCGGAAGGTGGTACGCTATTTCTCGACGAGGTGGGTAATCTCGCATTGGAAACCCAACAGATGTTGCTCCGTGCCATACAGGAAAGGCAGTATCGCCCGGTCGGAGACAAGGCGGACAGAAGTTTCAACGTCCGCATCATCGCCGCCACCAACGAGGATCTGGAAGCGGCAGTGAGTGAAAAGCGTTTCCGGCAGGATTTGCTCTACCGTCTGCAAGACTTCGTGATAACCGTGCCGCCCTTGCGTGACTGTCAGGAGGACATCATGTCGCTGGCGGAGTTCTTTCGGGAGATAGCCAACAGGGAACTGGAGTGTAATGTAAGCGGTTTCAGTTCCGAGGCCAGAAAAGCGTTGCTGACCCACGCATGGCCGGGCAACGTGCGCGAGCTTCGGCAGAAAATCATGGGAGCGGTATTGCAGGCTCAGGAAGGTGTGGTCACGAAAGAGCATCTTGAACTTGCCGTGACGAAACCGACCTCACCAGTCAGCTTCGCCCTACGCAATGACGCGGAGGATAAGAAACGGATAATGCGTGCGTTAAAGCAGACAAACGGCAACCGAAGTGCCGCCGCCGACCTGTTGGGAATAAGCAGAGCTACACTTTATAGTAAACTTGAAGAGTATGGACTTAAATATAAATTCAAGCAACCATAGCCCGTAATTCGCTGAAATTTATTATTTTTGCAGTGTTAATTCAGAATGATGAGAGTCGATAGAGAAAGCCCCAACAAATATTTTGATGAAAGTGATGCGAGTTATGAAGCTCGTAAAATTTGGTATGCGTTTAAAGATGTTGTACTTTACAAAGATCGCTTTTTTGTAAAACATCAACTTTTGGATATACTATCAAAGTATGTATCTGAGAATATTGTTGAGGTTTATTCTGGTCAAATATTCTTTAGGTCAAGAATTATTGATGATAGTTGTATCAATGACCATATGGTATATAAATGTTATGGAGCACCAGATGGTGAACGGTTAGATATAGGTTATCATAATAAATCGAATCCATTTAAAGGGCTTACAAAAGAGGCCTCTTTCGTTCCACCTAAAAATGTGAGAGTTTCGGATGGACGTGCGAATCCTAAATATATTAAGTATCTATATGTTTCAGAAAGCCCTACTACAACATTATTTGAGGTACGACCTTTTATAGGTGATGCAGTGAATATTGCTCAAATAAGAGTTAATAGACCTCTTAAGATTGCAAACATTGCTGTTGAACTTGACTTGTCTGAAAATAATAATGCGACAGTAGATATGTATATTATGAGGATGATACAAAGGGCATTTTCTAAACCGACTAACGATTCTGACGATTATATTCCATCCCAGATTATAGCAGAGTATCTTAAAAATCTTGGATATGATGGTATAAGGTACAATAGTTCATTACATTTTGGAGGTGTAAATTTGACTATATTTAATTATGAGAAATGTGAAGCCATATCTTCTCAAGATTTTAGAATAGAAGACATCAAACTAACGGCAAGAGCGGCTTTTGGTTGTGCTAATAATCAGGGGGATTTAGCGTATATTAATGATAATAACCCGTTATATCTCGATTATGAGAAGCTAATTAAATAAAATACTATCAAATCACAATAACCTTTATAGTGTAAAAAAGCATTCTTACTAAGAACGAAAAACGTATAAATTCAAGCAATCATAGCCCGTAATTCGCTGAATTTCGCTATCTTTGTAGAACATTTGAGAAATAACGGCGATTGGCTGGAGCTTTTCGCCGCCGACATATAGAATAAGACCGCAAGGAGTTTCAAGCGTAAATCTGGTAAATTGAAACTAAACGAAGCTAATTGCGTGATGCTTATGCTATGCCTACGCATAGCGTGCATTCACGTATTTCGTTTAGGGGCTTTACCAGAGCCTACGCTTGAAGTAGTGTGGATTGCACGCTACTTTTTTTGCACCTTGCCTAACGAAAGGATACGATTATGGGAAAAGTTCAGATTCTTGCCGTCCTTACAATAGACGGATGTCTTTCTTCCGAGTTATATGGCAAAGCGCATAAGGATTTGCGTCTTGACCGTTGCGGTCTTGATGAAATCAGAAAAAACGCCCTTTACCGTGTCACGCCTGACTATTCCATCTCTATGCTGCACGAATGGCGAGAAGACGGCACAAACACCTGCTATCTTGCGGAAGCGACACCTGACACGGCGGACTATATCAACGGGCTGCTGCGTATGCAGGCGGTAGATGAAATCATACTGTACACCATTCCTTTCATTGCTGGAACCGGACGGCATTTCTTCAAGTCGGCACTCTACGAAAAACACTGGACACTTGCTTCGCTGAAAAGCTATCCCAACGGTGTATGCCGTTCCATATATGCCCTTGACAGATAAATAAGAACACCTGAAATGTATGCCGGTCATACATTTTAATTTACGAAAAATTATATAAATGTCTAATTTATAGTCAAATTAAGTCTTCGTCAATTCATTCCTGATAAAAAATATCAAGATTTATACATCTGAAATCCAGTGCTTTGTGAAAACGGGTGCCGGATTTTCTGTTTTCTGCCACGCTTATTGCCAATAATATTCATGTGCGCATACCGAAAAACAGAGTGTAAAACTTCAAAATTGACAGGAACATGAACTACTTTTTATTAGCGGAAACCGACTTTTTCCGCCTGATAAACGAAGCCGGCGACTGCAATATGGAAACGGCATATATGGCTTTCGCCACCCAAGTGATCGAACTGTGCAATGGCAGCATGGACGCAAACCGTACCATCATCGCATTGGCATACATTGAAATCGAGTTACAACACCATCCCGTGCGCAACCTTTCCGAAGAAAGGAAAGAGATTGCCGCATACGTCAGCAAGGCTCTCTCTTTCGTCAGGAAGATGCAGAAGTTCCTTGCAATGTCCCAAGTGCCACCACTAATATCCGCCAACACTACAACCGATAACACTGCCAACCTCCTGCAATGGACGGGCAACGCCATCGACCTCGTGGAACTTATCTACGGCATTGACGAGATGGGCTGCATCAACAACGGCAAAATGCCGCTCAAACAGCTCGCTCCGCTTCTTTACAAGATATTCGGTATTGAATCAAAGGACTGCTACCGTTTCTACGTTGACATCAAACGCAGGAAGAACGAAAGCCGCACCTACTTCCTCGACAGGATGCAGGAAAAACTGAACGAGAGGATGCTGCGCGACGAAGAGTTGGAACGCATGAGAAAATGATATCAAAAAACAAGCGGGACAGGTTTTGAAACTTGTTCCGCTTATTTCCATTATTGCCAATAGGTTACTTCTGCTGCAACAGATGTTTCAGGTTATCATCGTTTGCGATACGCTCCAGTTCCTCCTGAACAATCTGTTTCACCTCTTCCTTGATTCGCCTGTAATTAGCCTGCACCGTTTCCTTCATGCGGTCGTTGCCATTCTCGTCCGTGAAGTCGGTAATGACGGGGATAGGCTTGTAGGCACTTTCCTCCCGCTTCACCTTCTCGGCATCCACCACAATCTCGCAGTGAAAAATCTTCTGCTCGATGCGCTCGTTAAAGTTGTCGGACACCGAACCGACAAACATTCCCTGCGTAAGCCCGGAAATCTTGCTCGGTGGAATGAGCGCGTCCATCTGCGTGTTGATGGAGGTGGACACGTCCTGCCGGTTGATGGAAATGGACTGCCGCTTCTGCAACACCTTACCAAACCGCTCTGAGAGCGTCTTGGCAGTTTCGCCTACCACCTGACCGGAGAAAATGTTGCCGACAGTATTCATCACCACCTTCGCCTCTTTGTCCCCGTAGTCACGCACCAACTGACTGAAATCCTGAAAGCCCAGACACACGGCAACCTTGTTGCTTCGTGCGGTGGCAATCAAATTGTCAAGCCCCTTGAAGTATATCGTCGGCAGCTCGTCTATGATGACCGACGACTTCAACATCCCCTTCTTGTTGATGAGCTTCACGATACGGGAGTTATACAGACCGAGAGCCGCCCCGTAGATGTTCTGACGGTCGGGATTGTTGCCCACGCAGAGGATTTTCGGCTCTTCGGGATTGTTGATGTCCAGCGTAAACTCGCTGTCAGACATCACCCAGTAGAGCTGCGGGGAAATCATCCTCGAAAGCGGAATTTTTGCCGACGCTATCTGTCCCATGAGCTGCTCCGCAGCCCCTCCGAGCCACGCATCCATAAATGGGGAAAGGTAGTTCTCCAGTTCGGGATAAGAGGTCAGTATCGGAAAAATATCCTCATAGCGGCGGTTCAAAAACTCGATGGCATGGGGAAACGTGCAATACTTACCGTTCTGATAGATTTTGAGATACCAGATAATGCTGGCAAATAAAATGATAGGTGACTCCACAAAGAAGTCGCCCTGCTTTTGCACCCAAGTTTTATTGAGGTTGAGCATTATCGTGTATGCACTTTCGTAAGCGTCCGTAATATCCTCCATGAAATCCGGATGTATCGGATTGCACCGATGTGAACGTCGCGGGTCGTCGAAGTTGATTACATAGAACTTTGGCATCACCTTGTAGCCCTCCGAATTGTTCATCAGGTGGTTATAGGCGATGGTAGAGAGGTCGGGATATTTGAAATCATAACAATACATCGAAAAGCCCTTCTCAATCTGTTGCTTGATAAAACTGTTCACCACAGCGTATGACTTGCCGCTGCCCGGTGTCCCTAACACGATGGACGCACGGAACGGGTTTACCACATTTATCCAGCCGTTGTTCCAACGCTTTTTATAGTAGAAGCGTGTGGGCAGATTAACGGAATACTCGCTTTCGATGAGCCTTGTTTCCTGCATGAAACTCTCGTTTTCGTTGTTGAAAACATCCTCCATCAGATTGTGTTTCAACAGGCGGCTCATCCACAGACCTCCCATCAAAAGGCAGACATAGCCCGTGCCGATGGTAAGGATATACAAGCCTGTCACCGCTTCAACAGGTAGTGGCAGAGCCAGTATCCACCAGTTGAGGAAAAACAGCACGAACCCGGCGGCGAGTGCCGTCCAGATTTTACGCCAAGTGATTTTCTCACCCTTGACCCCTTTTGTTCCCAAGCACGACAGCGCAAGCAGCAGGACGGCAAACAGCTTCGTGTACAGTATGGAATGGAACAGCCCCGCCGTGCGGTTGAAGTTCATCAGTATCCTGTCCACCACGCCGATGTCCACGCCCCAAAGCCGGATGGCTTCATAGCAGAACCAGTACACGTTCATTACCACTAAAATGATACTCACGGCACGCAGAAAATCCATGATTTTCGCCAATGCCCTCAAATCGTCTTCTTGTTGTGACATACATTGATTTTTTAATTGTTGATACTCCGATTACATACCCAACCCCTTGCGCTTTTTCTTCTTTTTGCGCTTCATCGCCCGGATGAAAGCCTCTTCCTCGGCATCGGTCGCCGGACCTTCGGGAGTGAGCAAGCCCATACCGCCCGCTACGTCTGCACCGTCGTATGCGGTCTGCACGTGTGCCTTATCCGCAGCATCCACCGAAATGGATAGCGGTATCGGCGGTTGTCCGGCGTATGGCAGGGAGAAGTGTTCCTGCAAGGCATTCGCCGAAAGTTCCTTGCCCATGCGTGAGCCGTTCAGCACGCACCCCGTGCGGTGGTCGATGAAGGTGGCCCCATAGATGCGCCCTTCCTCCGTGTAGCGCAGTACGGAGTCTATGCCCTTCTCTTTGAGTTGGGACACAAATTTGTCCTTGTCATAAGTGCCTTGCAGCACGGATAGGACGGTGCGTTTCGTCATGTCGGCGAGCTTCCTGTCCTTAATCTCTGATTTGGAGCGGTCAAACTTCTTCTGCACGGCTTCATAGCCTGCGGACCACCCGAAGAGAGAGGACTTGAACGGGTTGCCCACCTTGTTGCCCTTGTCGTCCGTGACGGAATAGACCAGCCCGTGATATTCCCGTCCGCGCACGTTGCCCCTCGCTTCCTCCACCGTCAGGTTATAGAGGGAAAGGAGCGCACGGTATTCGCCCATCGTCTGGAAACGGTACTGCCCGTTCAGAGCTTTCAGGGTATTGCCCACCTGCTTCTTCACATCGCCAGCTGATGCGTCCACCTTGCGCAACGGGTTTTCCAATCTTGGATTTTTACGTTCAGCCGGATGCAGCCCGTATTTCTGTTCCAGTTCCCTGCGGATGCGGTCGCTGCGGCGGTGGAGGAAATCCCGGTTGAGCCGTTTCCCGTTCTCGTCCACGTTGATTGTCACGATGTGCAGGTGGTGGCGGTCGATGTCCTCGTGCTTGAAGACAAGATAAGGCTGGTTTCCGAAACCGAGCCTTTCCAGATAATCGCGGGCGATATTCTGCAACTCAATATCGGTCAGTACATCCTCCGGATGCGGGTTGAGCGAGATATGCACTACCGGTTTCTCCACTTTCATCTGCGGCGGCATGAAAGTCTGGAAGCTCTCCATCGCCTTGCCGATGTCCACCTTCCCCGAACCGTCATTGTAGATGCGGTTGGTGGTGAGCAGCCGCCCCTGTGCCTCGTTAATCTTCTCCCCGTTGTAGGCAATCGCGCCGTACAACGAATTTCCTACACTGATTTTTGCGACCATTTCGCCTCCAATTCTCTCGAAAGTTCCACAATCTGACGGCTCAGTTTCACGAGTTCGACGGTTTGTTGCTCCAGTTTATAGAGCAACGCCATCGCCTTTTTCTCTGAAAAATGCAGCCTCAGTTCCTTCACTACTTGGTTGTAATTCGTTCCCACGGCGCGGAACTGCGCGTGAAAATCCGACAGCTTGGTGTAGTAGTCCACCAGCGTCTTGTCCACCTTCAGCACCTTGAACGGCTGCCCGAAGAAGTGCGCTTTGAGGAAAACCGACCGTGCATAGACACCCGATTTTCCGAACATGGCGAGGAAACGGTTGTGTTCCTCCTCGTTGAAACGGACGGTGTAGCGGTACACCGCCGGATCAAGTTTGGGATTTCTCCCAGCTTTGCTTTTCTTTTTCTCTTTCATATTACTTTGGATTTAGCGAATTGACGGCATAAGCCGCCGCTTCGGGTCACAGCACCGCAGTTCTGAAAGGCTTCCCGACTTCGGAGGGGAAGCCCGCCCCCTGCAAGGGCAAGTGCTTTTCGTGGCTGCTCAAAATATTTTGAGCGGCTGAAAAGACATCTTGCTATGTTCATGTGAACATAAAAATCCGTCAGGGGACGGATTGGAAAGATACCTTTCAGGACTCCGGCTGCGCCACCATCGGCGAACCCTGCTGTCCGGGGGCAAAGTTATGCCCTTAAAGCGGTATCGGACAGATGCTTGACCCGGTCAATGACTGCCAACCGGCGCAACATGCCGCCACTTGCTTGGGAAGTGATACAGGTTCCAAAATATACTTGTTTATTTGCAGCATGATTCAAGAAACTAACGATTTGAAGATATGAGAAAAGGAACATTCAAATACCCGGACAACCGCTTCGGCGGACACTTGCCGAAGCGGATACCCGAACCGTCGGAACCCCGGTTATCCGACAATCCGGTGAAGTACGGATTCAATGACTTCATGACGCAATGTCGTCATTCATCACTTGTCCGCCGCACCGCTTCACCGCAGAACCGGATACGCGACGACCCGCCTATGTGTGTAATCACGGAAGCGGATAATGCGACAGCCAAATCCGCATGGAAACAGAAAAATAAATCATCAACAATTAAAATAAATAGAACCATGAGTAAAGAAATCTTCGTTGCATTCGCAACACAGAAAGGTGGCATCGGCAAATCCACCGTCACGGCACTCGCCGCCAGCTACCTCCACAACGTGAAAGGCTACAATGTCGCCGTCGTGGACTGCGACGACCCACAACACAGCATCCACGGACTGCGCGAACACGAAATGGGGCTTATCGACAGCAGCACCTACTTCAAGGCTCTCGCTTGCGACCATTTCCGCCGGATCAAGAAGAATGCCTATACCATCGTCAAGAGCAACGCGGTGAACGCCCTCGATGATGCGGAAAGTATGATTGCCACCGAGGACGTGAAACCCGACGTGGTGTTCTTCGACATGCCGGGAACACTCCGAAGCAACGGCGTGATAAAGACGCTCTCGCAGATGGACTACATCTTCACTCCGCTGAGTGCCGACCGCTTTGTCGTGGAGAGTACCCTGAAATTCGTCACGATGTTCCGCGACAGGCTGATGACGACCGGACAGGCGAAAACAAAGGGATTGTATCTGTTCTGGACGATGGTGGACGGCAGGGAGAGGAACGACCTGTACGGCATCTACGAGGAAGTGATCGCCGAAATGGGCTTCCCGGTGCTTTCCACCCGCCTGCCCGACAGCAAGAAGTTCCGCCGTGACCTTTCGGAAGAGCGCAGGAGCGTGTTCCGCTCCACCATCTTCCCGATGGACACGGCACTGCTGAAAGGTAGCGGCATCCGTGAGTTTTCCGAAGAGATAAGCGAAATTATCAGACCGCAGTGAGCATGGGCAGCAGGAAAGTGAACACGGAAGGCATCGACGAGGAACTGCTGTTGGCCTCCATCGGGCGGCGCACACAGGACGGGACACTACGCCCGGCGCAGGAAGTTCCCGCAGCTGCACCGACCGAAGATGACACCGCCGCACCGGAAACGCCCCCGGCGCAACCCGCCACACGGGAAAAAGCGCAGAGAGAAGGTAGCCGCCGGAAAAGGCAGGACGAGGACTACAACGAGCTGTTCCTGCGCCGCAACGAGATAAAGACCCGCCAGTGTGTCTATATCAGCCGCGATGTCCACGGCAAAATTCTCAGAATCGTGAACGACATCGCCGGAGGTGAAATCTCGGTAGGCGGCTATGTGGATACCGTGCTGCGCCAACATTTGGAACAGCACAAGGAGAGAATTAACGAACTGTATAAGAAACAACGTGAAGACCTGATTTGAAAATGGAAAAAGAAATGACACCGAATGAAAAAAGACCGCAACAGGAATGTGGAGGTATGCTTGCCCAAGTGCAGGCGAGTGTGGAAATCCTGTCGCCCGTCCCAGTAAGCGGTAAATGCAATGAAAAGGATTATGAGCGTCTGTTTATCCGTAATCCCGAAGTGAAGGCGCGAGAAGGTAAGATGGCGTATGTGCGCCCGGAGTACCACGACCGCATCATGCGCATCATCCGCGTAATCGGGCATGACAGGCTCAACCTGTCCGCCTACATCGACCATGTGCTGACGCACCACTTCAACCAGTGCGAGGACGCTATAAAAAGCCTTTACGCCCGGAACTACAATTCAGTATTCTAACCAAAAACGGGAATATATGAATGAAACAATCAGCATGACAGACATTTTGCTGGCCGTATCGGTCGGCTGCAACCTTTGGTTCCTGTTCCTGCTTCTTTACGACCGTATCATGGAAACCAAGATGTTCCGGTTCTTCAAGGGGATTACCGGATTGTGGCGGTCGCTGGAAAGCAAAGGGACAAAGAGCGAGGCAACACATAAGGAAGTCCCCACGGCAAAGGCGGACATTATCGGTAAGAGCCGTTTCAGGATGGCATCCACCCGGACAACCGCTGCCATACCGACGCAACAAGCCGCCACTTCGGAAAAAGGCATTGAGCTGTCGGAGGAAGAGGCTACTTTTGACGACGAAAACGCGGAAACCACCTCACGCACGGCACAAGTCCCGGAGGAAAAACTCGATGAAACCTTCACGAGCATACCACCGGAGGAACTGGGATATGGGGAGGACGAGCCGGAAGAGGACGCTCCGGACACGCCACGGGCTTCGGGCAGCAGCTTTGACGAGATCGACGACGCCTGCAAGACCGCCAAGAACCCGGATGCGACGCAGGCGCAACGTGAAAAGGCGGCTAAGGTGTTCACCGACATGGAAGGCACGGAGCTGTACGAGAAAATGATGGAAGGCTCTTCGGAGATAGGCATCCGCATCAGGGGGCTTATTGAAATCCGGCTGAAAAAACCTAAAAAGGTGTTCGTCGTGCCGGACAACATCGAGGAGTTCGACATCCGCAACTATGTATGACAACAATAAAAGAAATGAACATGAAGGAATGACAATCAACCCACGCGGCGAGGAAACGCAAGGCGCATCCGGTCCGCAACGGACACACCCAAGTCCGTGGAAACAAACGGGCATCCACTAAAACCAAAGTAAAGTAACAGAGTATCAACCGCCCGACAAAGGACCATCCACCCTTTCGACGGCAAAAAACAAGTACAGTTTATGAACAAGAACATCGTAAGAAACAGAAAAGCAATCCTCTCAGCGGCACTCATCATCGCCGCTACCGCCTCCGCCTTCGCGCAGGGAAACGGCATCGCGGGCATCAACGAAGCCACCTCAATGGTGAGTTCCTATTTCGACCCCGGCACGAAACTGATATACGCCATCGGCGCGGTCGTCGGGCTAATCGGGGGCGTGAAAGTGTACGGAAAATTCGTGCGACGTGAAGTTGCGTAAGTGATTGTGTAACATTAAGATTACACCTCCAGTTCCGTCTGGAGTAGCCTACGGACACATGCATTAGGAGTAATTCTTTTGTAT
>CAJTFH010000041.1 GCA_910575545.1 Bacteroidales bacterium | reverse complement strand
CAACAATTATTTCGACTTGCGGAAAATCTCCGCATATCAAAATAATTCAGAAAATAAATCATCGGTTGGCTCAGTTAGCGGCTTAGCCAAGGATGAACAACCTCAATTTTTACCGAATCATTGTAAACAGATATGTAATATTTATGATTCTGTCATGTTTTCAATATTCCCAGCCATAATGAATGGTAGATTTCTTTTTATTCTATCCTTTGTCCAATCCCACCACCGAAGCGACAGTAGTTGCTCAATAATATCCGGGCTATACCGCTTGCGGATTACTTTTGCCGGTATGCCGCCAACGATAGAGTAAGGAGGAACATCCTTGGTTACGACTGCTCTTGTTCCTATAATGGCACCATCTCCGATTTTTACACCGGCAAGAATAACTGCCTCAAAACCAATCCATACATCATTGCCTATCACGATGTCACCTTTGTTGTCCCAAGCAGAGGCTACATTTGACTTTTCCAAATTCCAATCTTCATAAAACAGAGGGAAGGTATAGGTTGACAAAGATTTTAGAGTATGGTTGGCACAGTTGAACAGAAACTTTACACCACAGGCAATGGAACAAAACTTGCCAATTATCAGTCGCTCATGATTAATAGGGTAATGATACAGCACATTATTCTGCTCGAACTGACGAGGATCTGAGATAAAATCATTGTAAATTGTGTAATCACCTACCACAATCGACGGGTCTTTGACCACCGCGTTCAGATAAACGGTTTGTGTGTCACCCTTACGGGGATATATTTTATTCATCATATCCTGTTGTTTTTTGAATTGTATAATTTCAGATAAATAAAAGATTGAATACCGAGCATTATCACATATAGATATTCCACGCTCCAATAAGTTGCCAATCGGACATTGAGATTACTCAATCCCCATAAACAGAATAAATAGGCGACAGTAGTGATTACTTGAAAAAAGAATACGGTCTTTGTCGCACCGGTACCTGTCACCGCATTAAGATAAATATAACCCGGCAGTGCGAAGAAGTAATTCAGAAGCATAACCACATATGGTTGCCATGCGATTTGCTTAACAACCGGATTTTCAGTATATGCCCCGATAATTAATGGATGAAGTGACAACGCAATAATAATCAATGGGGTACCGATATAAAGCCCCAATCGGATTACCTTATGACAAAGCGGAAAAACAGCATTTCTCTCACCTGCGCCAATTGAATTGCTTACCAAAGAGCTTGTGACAGCCGCCAATGCAGTTACTATAACAGAGAATAAAGCGGAAACACTTCTTACAATATTAGATACCGCCAATTCGATTTCTCCCAATCTCTCAATAGCGATAAAAAACAAGAACCAGATGGCTACGCTTGTAAAAAACTGGAGCATACTCCAGACAGAGACAGAAAACACTTCTTTTAGTATTTTTATGTCGATACGCCAAGATAAACCATACTTGTGTTTTCTTACGCAAAGAAACATATAAGCGACCAATATCAACAATGAGCACAACTCTGCAAATGAAGAGCCGATAGCGGCTCCTGATATACCCATATCATATCTGAAAATCAAAAGCCAGTTGAGAGGAATGTTCATCAATACGGCAGTCAAAGCGGCTAAATTCAGAGGTTTTGTTTCTGTAATGCCGACTAAAAACGAGCGGATGGCAAGAAAAGGGAAAGAGAAGAACAATCCTATTATACGCCAATCAAGATACTTGACAACTGCATTATAGACTTCGGCAGAGGTAATCAGATACCTCAATAGTAGTGGAGAAAAGAACTTTGATAAAAGACATAGTAATGACGCAAGTATCAGCAAAAAACACAAGCCTTGAAAAAACGTTTTTCCAGTTTCTTCGTATTTTTGTTCTCCGTTGCGTCGTGCAATTACAACCTGCAGCCCTACACTGAACCCTAAACCAAGCATATAGATTGCCAAGAACCATATTCCGGCAAGTGCGGATGCGCCAAGTTCGATTTCACCGACATGCCCCAAGAACAATGCATCGGTTATATTTATCAGTTGTTCAATAAGAAAGCTCATCATCACAGGATATGTGATGAGCCATATTTGTTTATAGCTATAATTCACTTGTTCAAATCAATATGATAAGATACAGTAAGCCACACCACATAATGCGGTGTAACGCTGCTTAATGTAAAAATGAAATTGTAAAATGGGGATATATGGCAAAGCAATAAAGGGCAGGCTTCGATAAGCCTACCTATTGCAGAATAGCATTAGTTGAGAGTGCTATTCGTTGAGCGTAGCTATATGCACAACTGCCATTTCATATTGTTGAACTGTGCTGTATTTTCGATTTGTTCCACAAAGTTAATCATTATATATGAGTTTGCAAAATAATCCCTTTTTGAGTGAGTGTTATGGCGGCTACAGTAAATCCGTATCCCTCAGTCTTCTACCAGTTGGTTAACTCCTGCGCTGTGTCACGGACGAATTTCATCGCCGCGACAACCTTTAGCTCAACGAGTTTACGAGTTAATCACTGCGCCCGGTGGCAGTTTCTCTCTACGCTTCGCTGAGAGCGCCAAGGCGATAACACCACCTCGTCTTTTGCTGCCTCCATCGTCTCGACTGCTATCGGCTCGTAGCCGGCTCGCGTAAGCAAGCCAACCATGAGCCGACGGTCGGAGTCGGAGGCTTCTACAATGAGAATCTTGTTCATTGTTAGATAATTTTTGAATTATTAAAATACACAGTCAGATACGTTCCATGAAAGAGCATGAAACGTATCTGAGTTTTGTAGTTATTTGTCAGAATATCACATAAGCCATGTATTATTTGGAGCGGCTTACCACATGTATGGTTTTGCCTTCTTTATCGAGCAAATTCAGTTTAAGATTCTCTTTGTCGGCGGTCAGGACAGAGAATCCGGGAGAATTGTTGCAAAATACGGTGCCCTCGATTTCTTTCGGAGTCCGTGTGAGGGAGCCGGATGTGTTGACCACATAGTCGATTTTTGAATCCGGGCGGCGGATGTGCTGGTAATTGTGGATATGACCGCAGATATACATGTCCACATTGTGCTTCCGCAGAATTGTGTCAACTTTCTTCTGCATATCTGTTCGCTCAGATTCCGACTTGTCGGTAGAGGCATAGATGGGATGATGACCGACCACAACGATCCAGTCTTCCGTCGCCTCTGTCAAAGTCTTTTCGAGCCATTGCAACTGGGCTTCGGTATCCTGATTCACAGCATCGGGATATGTGTCGGTCTTTTTCCTGTATTTGTCAATCAAAGGAGTAGTGTCGAGAAATACCACCTTGACAGTTGTCCCGTCATCTTCAAAGGTCTTGGTGTAATATCTTGCCGGCATCTCCCAACGGCGGGATATGCCGGAATAGTCGATAACCGCTTGGGTGTTGCCGCGATATTCATGGTTGCCGCAGACGGGATACCAGTTCACCATAAGCTCCGGGTGGTCGTAGATAAGCTCATAGTTGGTCATCCACAAGGGATCTGTCACACTCTCCACTCCGCCGTAGTGATGTGTGTCGCCAAGAGCAAGAATAGCATCGGGTCCTATTTGTTCTGCAATTCTGCCCATCGTCGCGGCAACAGGCTTCTGGTCATAGTGACCATTGCGTCCGAGGTCTGACACTACCATCAGGTTCACATCGCCTTTGGCGATTTCAGTCTGGGCAATGGCTCCAAAAGAGGGGATGAGAGCCAAAGCCGCGATAAGAAATTTACGAATCATTGTTTTGTATTTTTAGAATGTTACTTTTACACCGCCGTTGAGTTTCACTCCGTAATATTCCTGCTGCATCGTGTAGTCCTTGCTGCCTTGATAATAGCGCAGAGGCTGATTGAGGAGGTTATTGCAGTCGGCATATACGGTTATTTTTGTTTTGCGCCCGAATGTGTAGCTGACGTTAAGGTCCAGATATTTCACGGCATCATAGTATCGGTCGTAGAACGAACTTGCGCCCATTTCGTCGATAAATGCCGAGGCATAGTTGAATGAGGCTCTTGCGGAGAAACCGCACTTGTCGAAATATAGCGAGAGATTGGCTGTATGCTCGGGAGAGCCGGGCAGGCTGAGGCCTTTCTCGTTTTCACGATCCTCGAAGTTGAAGTCGGTAATGCGTGAGTGGGTATAGGTGTATGTAGCGTAAAGTCCGAGACACTTCATCGCCGGTGTGATGAAACTGAAATCACGCTGCCATGCCATTTCCACTCCGAAAAGATTGGCGTTTCCACCGTTTTTAGGTTGTGTGAACTTAGTCCAGACAGTACCCTGATACTCCTTGTTATAAGCCACCTCATCAACGATGAATCCTTCTATTCTTTTATAGAAAATTCCGGCGGACACAAGTCCGATTGATTTCCAGTAATATTCAGCGTTGAGGTCGATATTGTGAGATGTCGTTGCTTTCAGACCGGGATTCCCAATCCTTATCTCATTGTCGCCACGTTTGATATTCATGCCGGGAACGAGTGCGGAATATTTTGGCCGGGATATGGACTGGTTATAACCGGCACGCAGCATGAAATCATTGTTGATGTCCCATTTCAATAATAATGAGGGGAGGAAATTTATATAATTTGAAGTCTCAGGCTCGGTCTTGGAGACGCTGTTGGATTCATCATCGTAATTTCTGCCTATGTAACGCAGTGATGTGTTCTCGACACGCAGACCGCCCATAAAGTCAAGGTGGTCGGAAAGTCTGGAATCAATACGCACATAACCTGATGCCACATTCTCCCTCGCATGGAAATTGCCCGCAAGTTCCTCTGCAATTTGCTCTCGCTCAAACAGATTGGAATCGTCAAGATTGAGGGAGCCAAGAAATTTCTTGTCAACGAATGTGCCGGCCTGATATTTTGAGGAAGGCATGAATCTGTCGGTACTTTGGTCTGTGGTATGTGCAAGCGCATCTGCGTTAAATGCCTTTTTGTCAAGCGGAGTGTATTCGTAATAGTCTATCTCCTTATCTTTTGTCTTGTTCACGAACTTGAATCCAAACTTGATTTTTGAGCGTTCGCTAAGTCGGGCCTTGAAATCCAGTGCCGCCTTGAAGTCCTGCTCCACAATATCCTCCTGCTGCTGTGTAAGCTCTTTGAGCGAGAAGTCATCATTCAAGGTCATTGTATATCCTTCGTCGGGAGTGGCAAATGGCTCTCCCGGATTACTCAGGTCGAAACTGAACCTTTGCGATTTGAGACGGTAGTCGATGTATCTCTCATTCGGGCGTTTTTCCGTAGCCCGTGCATATCCCAGTTTCCAGTCCATGCCAAGGATACCTAAACGGTTTTCACCTCCCAAAGTGAAATCCATTGTCCGTTGGCGTTCAAGACGGGCGTTTCTTTCGTCACCCGAACCTCCTTTTGTCTGGACACGCACATCGGCTTTCCCTTCGGACGTAATGTCTTTGAGTGTTGTCCTGTAACGGTTTTCCCAATCATTGCGGTTGTTGAAAATACCCTTGAACCAGACCTTGTTGAAGTCATTGAACTTCCAGTCGAGCGACAATGAGTAGCTATGTCGCTCTCGTGTGACATAATACTGCCTTATCTGATAGTCGTTGACATAGATTTTGCCGTCGTCATCCTTTTCCCATATAAATTCAGTATTGTAGGATCCGGAGGGTGCATTATTATAGGAGGCGGCAAACATTACTCCGAAACGGTTGTTGAAAAAACGGTTTCCGAGAGTAAGACCGAAATTCATCTGCGCTTTGCGACTTATCCAGTTGTATCCTGTTCCAGCGACAGCTCCGACAGTGAATCTATGCGGCGAATTTTTCGTGACAAGGTTTATGGAACCGCCGATGGCATCGCCGTCCTGATCAGGCATGAGTGTCTTGCTGACCTCTATTGTCTGAATCATATCGGACGGTATAAGGTCAAGCTGAACATTGCGAATGTCTCCCTCGGCCGATGGCAGTCTTGACCCGTTGATTGTCACTGAACTGAACTCAGCCGGAGTGCCGCGTACCTGACCGAAGCGGGCCTCGCCCTGATCATACTGCACATTGATACCGCTTATACGTTTCAGAGCGTCTCCGATATTCGAGTCGGGGAATTTGCCAATCTGGTCGGCAGACACCACATTGGTTATATTGATATTATTCTTCTGGGCATTTATGGCTCTCTGCTGCCCGGAGAAAACGCCGGTCACTACAACTTCATTCAGTTCCCGTGATGTATCCGACATTACAATGTCGTCAACCGCCGATTTTTCCGAAACCACGATTGTTTTACTGACCGGAAGAAAACCGATATAATTTACTTTCAGATTATGATTCCCGGATGAAAGGTTGGCAAACGAGAAAAAGCCGTCGAGATCTGTAACCGCCGACAGCTTGTTGCTGTCAATGATAACCACTGCCCCCGGCAGCGGGTTCTTCTCATTGTCAAGGATGCGGCCTTTAAGTTGTCCGTATTTCGGACTGTCAGCCGCCATAATGGTCAGACTTGAAGCAAGTGCGACCCAAAAAGTTGACATTACTTTTTTCATTGTGATTGTTGTTTTGTTTCTGATTCACGCTGCAAAATTCGCCAACTAATATTTCATGGGTTTATCAGATTTGTTTAGATTTTATGAAATAAATTGTGTCATTAAACTTTTATTAAACTTTTGAGCATTAGGATAGTATTTAACCGATTATTAGTAATTTTGCGGCATGGAAACAAAAAAGAAGATACTTGTTGTCGATGATGAGGAAGCCCTGTGTGACGGCCTTGGATTCAATCTTGAAGCGGAAGGCTATCAGGTCGACATGGCGTATAGCGCGGAGGAGGCTCTTGCCCTCAACCTTGCCGCCTATGACTTGATACTCCTCGATATTATGATGGGGGAAATATCCGGGACTCAACTGGCACGCATAATGAAGTCGAATCCGGCAACGGCCTCCGTTCCCATCATATTCTGCACAGCAAAAGACACGGAGGAGGATATGATTTCGGGACTCGATCTCGGGGCTGACGACTATATCATGAAGCCATATTCTCTTAATGCTGTGCTTGCCCGAATAAGGACTGTGCTTCGCCGTACGGCGGCTTCTGTCGCACCTGCCAAGGCTGATTCTGACCTTGTTTCATACAAGGGGCTGGTCTTGTCTGCAAAAAACAGGACCAGCACGGTTGACGGGACGGAGGTGAAAATGCCCAAAAAGGAGTTTGAGATACTGCTCAAACTAATCTCCAACCGGGGGCAGGTTTTCACCCGCGCGGATTTGCTCAACGAGATATGGCCCGACGAGGTTGTGGTGCTTGACAGGGTTGTAGATGTGAACATAACCCGTATACGCCAGAAAATCGGCATCTACGGCAAGAATATTGTAACTCGCTCGGGCTACGGTTATGGGTTCATTGAATAAGCTCTCCTATTCGCAGCGGCTGTTCGTGTGGCTTCTTGGATATTCCTTGCTGATGGTCGGTTGCTTTGTCGTGTTTCAGTATCACAGGGAAAAGGAATTCAAGGCGGAGGAGATTGACAAGCAACTACAGCTTATCAACACATATATCCTTACCGGACTTGGTGAGGGACACGATGTGCCGGATATTAAACTTGACGAATTCAAGCCATTCGGGGAAATCCGTGTCAGCGTGATTTCCGAGGACGGGCATATCATTTACGACAACACCCTCGATTCCCTTCCGAAAACCAATCATCTTGACCGACAGGAAATCCGAGACGCACTGCGGCTTGGGTCAGGCTATGCCGTAAGGCGCCACAGCGAGAGTACCGGCAACAATTATTTTTATTCGGCGCAAAAGAGCGATGACGGCTATATTGTCCGTACAGCGGTGCCGTATTCCGTATCATTCAGTGGGCTGTTGCAGGCCGATTACGGCTTTCTGTGGATTATGGGGATTATCACATTGGTAATGTGCGTACTTGGTTATTTTGCAACCCGAAGGGTCGGCCTCCACATAATCAGGCTGAACAGATTTGCGGAAAACGTAGAAAACGGTGCCCAGATTTCTGACACCGAACCGTTTCCCCATGATGAGCTTGGCGAGATTTCAAACCACATTGTCCGCCTTTATGCCCGTTTGCAACAGGCTGTCGCCGACAGGGACAGCGAACATCGCGCTGCCCTCCATGAACAGCTTGAAAAGGAACGCATCAAAAAGCAACTCACGAATAACATAAACCACGAACTGAAAACCCCGGTCGCATCAATCAGGGTCAGTGTGGAGACGATGCTGGCACACAGGAATATGAGCGATGAAAAGCAGATATTGTTCCTGCAACGTTGTCTTACAAACACAGAAAGGCTCCAAAGGCTTCTGACCGATGTCTCGCTCCTGACACGCATGGACGACGGAAGCGCCTCTATATTGAGAGAACAGGTTAATCTCATGGATATAATAAATGACGTGGTTGAGGACCGACAGATAATCGCCGCCACAAAGGGCATAAGGATTGAGAATTTTGTTTCTCATAACGTAATCATGGCCGGGAATGCTTCTCTGCTTGAGGCCGTTTTCAACAACCTTATAGACAATGCGATTGTTTATAGTGGAGGAACCAGAATAAAAATAGAATTAATCAGTATCGACAACGATAAAGTTGTAATTGCATTGTCCGACAACGGTTGCGGCGTTCCTCCCGAACACCTGCCAAGACTGTTTGAAAGGTTCTATCGCATTGACAAGGGACGGTCACGAGCGGCAGGCGGCACCGGACTCGGGCTTTCGATAGTGAAAAACGCCGTGATTCTTCATGGCGGTGAAATCTCCGCCGAAACTCAATGCTCAGGCGGATTATTGTTCAAAATAACATTTTCAAGAAACTCAAAATGAAGACAAAACTAAAAATCGCGCTTGTAGCTCACGACCAACGCAAAGCCGATATGGTCGATTGGGTAAAATTCAACGCCCAATACCTTTCAAAGCATGAGCTGGTATGTACCGGCACGACTGGAGGGCTTATAAAGAATGCTTTCGCAGAAGCAGGAATTGAAGCCCAGGTCGAATGTATGAACTCCGGACCGATGGGCGGTGACGCCGAAATAGCCGCAATGGTGGTAAGAAACGAAATTGATCTCGCTATATTCCTGATAGACGACCTCAATGCGCAGCCCCACGAGGCGGACATTCAGATGCTTTTGCGTCAATGCCGGCTCCACAACGTGCCGATTGCCTGCAACCGCATCAGTGCCGATCTGATGATTTCAAGCCGTCTGTGGGATGACCCTACATATAAACCCATCGAACAGAGCTATATAAGGTTTGACCGCAATTAAACTCTCTGTCAGTCCGGCAGTTTTAATAAATGGTTAAGGATTTTGAAATAATCATGAAATGTTTTCTTAGTTACTTTGCGGCAGAATAAGTAATTGAGAAAACAATGGAAATACTGTTTCTTTGCGTAGTAATTTTTCTTTTCCTGCTGGCTGTGTTTGACCTGTCAGTAGGTGTGAGTAACGATGCTGTCAACTTCCTGAACTCGGCTATCGGGTCTAAGGCGGCATCATTCAAAAGAGTCCTGATTGTCGCTTCCATCGGTGTGTTCATCGGTGCGGCAATGAGTAACGGAATGATGGAGATTGCCCGGCACGGAATTTTCCGTCCCGAGCATTTTTCGTTCTATGACCTTATCTGCATCTTCATGGCGGTAATGGTCACTGACATCATCCTTCTCGACGTGTTCAACTCGCTGGGTATGCCTACCTCTACAACCGTGTCAATGGTTTTCGAACTGCTGGGAGCCACCTTTGTCGTTGCATTGATTAAAATGGCAGGAGGCATCGGTCTCGGTTTTGATGACTTGCTTAACACGGAGAAAGCCCTGTCGGTGATTCTCGGAATATTCCTGTCGGTGGCGATAGCCTTTTTCTTCGGAACGGTGGTGCAGTTCATATCCCGTATGGTGTTCTCGTTCAATTACCGGAGCAACCTGAAATGGAAGATAGGAATATTCGGTGGCATCTGCGCGACAGCTATTGTCTACTTCCTTCTGATCAAGGGGGCAAAAGATCTTTCTTTCATGACCCCTGAACTGAAAGCGTGGATAAAAAACAATACTGCGCTGATCATACTGTCCTGTTTCGCAGTTTTTACAGTGCTGATGCAACTGCTCCATGTCTGCAAGGTTAATGTGCTGAAAGTAATTGTGATGATGGGTACATTCTCGCTTGCTGTGGCATTTGCAGGTAATGACCTTGTGAACTTCATAGGTGTTCCCTTGAGCGGTCTGGCTTCATATCAGGATTTTATGGCTAACGGCGGAGGGGACTCCAAAGGTTTCCTTATGGATTCACTTAACGGCCCGGCAAATACACCGATATATTTCCTCATCGGTGCCGGAGTCATAATGGTGGTGTCACTTGCAACGTCAAAAAAAGCCCGGAATGTGACCAAGACTGAAATCGGTCTCGGAAGCCAGCAGGGTGGCGATGAGATGTTTGGTTCTTCCCGCATTGCCCGGCGGCTGGTAAGATGGACCTTATCATTCCTTTCTTGGTTAAGGCGTGTCACACCCGCGAAAGTACGCAGTTGGTTCAACCGTCGGTTTAATGTGGATGAGACCATTATGGATCAAGGTGCGGCTTTCGACCTCATACGCGGCTCTGTCAATCTGGTGCTTGCCGGAGCACTCATTGCCCTCGGCACCTCGCTGAAACTGCCCCTGTCAACCACTTTCGTAACATTTATGGTCGCTATGGGTACTTCTCTTGCCGACAGGGCATGGGGACGTGAAAGTGCTGTGTTCCGCATCACCGGCGTGATTTCCGTAATCGGCGGTTGGTTTCTTACTGCGGGTGCGGCGTTTATCGGCGCAGGACTGATTGTCGCGGCAATGCACTATGGTGGTCAGTGGGTGATGCTTCTGTTGGCGGCTTTGACGATATTCATAATCATCAACAGCAACCGGAGGTTCAGAAAGAAGACAGAAGAAGATAACGGTGATGCACTGTTCCAGACTATAATATCCACTCAGGATCGGGAGCAGACATGGCCGTTGCTTATGATGTATGTCACCGAGCAACAAGAGAAGTTCATGACCTATGCCGAGGAAAAATACCGGGATATAACATCGGCTTTCATAACTGAGAGCGCCGGGATTCTCGGCAAAACGGAATCGAGTCTCGCCCGCCAGAAGACCATACTTAAAAACGCCCGCCGTAAGGAAACTCTATGTCTGCGTCATTTGACACGCGAGATGGCGATAGAAAAAAGCACTTGGTTCTATCTCAGCAACAACTGCTGTATGGGCATACTTTACAACCTGCGCCGCATCAACGAGGTCTGCAAAGAGCATGTCGACAACAATTTCCTTCCTCTGCCTCCCAAATATACTACTGAATACGAGATGATACGGACACAAATAAGTACACTGTTCAATGATACCGTCAAACTTATGGGGAGCGGGGATACAGATACGATAAGCACTCTTCGCCGACACTGTGACGAGATAAAGGATACTGTTTCCGACACATATCATCGTGTGCATGACCAGCTCCGCGACGGAGACACATCGGCAATGGCTGTTCTGTATGTCTATGTCAATCTGCTTCAGGAGACGCAGGAAATGGTATCGTCAATAAGGAAATATCTGCGGGCGTTTGCCAAGCTGCGCGACTCGGATTTCCGCACACGCCCTGCCAAAATCATGGTGCCCACAGTATAAAGTCTAAGTAAAAAGAATTGTACCAAAGGTTGAGATGGGAGTGCATATCTCCCATCTTTTTGTATTGTAACTGATTGATAAATTTAATATTTATCTATTATCTCAGACATAAACGTGAAATATAAATATGGTTACTTTGCATCAAAGAAATTCTATAAATCATGTACGTTACAGTTCTCTCGATAACAGCTCTGACTGGAATCATCGTTATGTTGCGACGGCATATACGCAGACACAAAATCAAGGAAATGTGTTGTATTATTCCCAATAGTCCTGTCGGAAAGTCTTGTTTGACCGTGACGATGCAGTCATGCGGTCCGATTATCGACAAAGCGTTGAAATGTCTTTCAAACAATGACAGTATAGCCGTTTGCAAGAATCATCGAATCGGGTCGCAGACCATTGATATAATCAGCGATAAAGTCCGAAATAGTTCGGCAGACACTGACGATACTATCGGCAAGACTGCGCTATATTGTGAATATATGCTTGAGGCTACGGACAAGATTGCCGAAACCACACGTCATCTTGTCACGTCCCCGTATGGCTATATACCTATCTCTTACAAATGTGAGATCGAAACAATTCGTGGAGGGATTGTCCGACTGTCTCAATTGGCTGACAGCATACTCAGTTCAGATGTTGACACAATGAGGATTAATGGAGATGCGGGCTTGGAGAAAGATTTTATCGAACACAGCATCGCCATACATTCCAAAGGGATGACCCATGAAGATTTTGATGAAGGAGCCCCCTCATATTCCTATCTGATGCTCTTGTATTATCTTCATTCCTTTATCAGTTCCTTTCTACAGGCAATCAAAAACATTAAAACAAGCAATAAACCAATGACAGCATGAAACGGATTTTAATTATGACGGCATTGTCAGTATTTGCATTGTCTGCCGTGGCTCAGGATAAAAATCCATTCATCCCGGAAATACACGGGACTATCCGGGCCAAATATGAATATGAGCCTCAAATAGATAAGGGACGCTTTGAGATACGCAATGCGCGTCTGAGCGTGGAAGGCAAGGTGATTCCTATTGTAAGATACAAGGCCGAGATAGACCTTTCGGACGAGGGTACTATAAAGATGCTTGACGCATATATACGTCTGCAACCTAAAGATGTGTTAAAGTTCACCTTCGGTCAGATGAGAGTGCCGTTTACCATTGATGCCCATCGTTCACCGCATCTACAGTATTTCGCCAATCGTTCTTTCATAGCAAAGCAGGTCGGAAATGTGCGCGATGTAGGGGCATCAGCATCGTGGACATTCAACAACCGTATGCCCATTACGCTTGAAGGAGGTATATTCAACGGCTCAGGACTGACAAATCAAAAACATTTCTGGACCAACAACTATAATTTCTCGTTCAAGGCGCAGACAATGATTGCCCGGCAATTTAATATCACACTCAGTTGCCAGAAGGCAAATGCCGGGGATGTGAACGTGATGATGTACGATGCAGGGGTCTACTGGCAAAACCGGAGATGGCACATCGAGGCGGAATATCTCCGCAAGCACTATGCCCACGGCTCTTTCACGCCTGTAAATGCGGTTGACGCATTTGCCGCATATCGACTTCCGATGAAAAAAGGTCTGACTTCCATATCATTCCTCGGAAGGTATGACTATATGTCAGATCACAGCAAAGGTACGAAAGATGAATCCGG
Source organism: Bacteroidales bacterium (assembly GCA_910575545.1). Lineage (GTDB taxonomy): Bacteria > Bacteroidota > Bacteroidia > Bacteroidales > Muribaculaceae > UBA7173. Next base: position 443 of record CAJTFH010000041.1, on the reverse strand, counting down.
CAATCTCAAAGTAGATGATCCTGAAAGGCATCGACTGACTGGAGGTGTTACATTGAGTCTGGGAAAGAAATCATTACAGGCAGATATTCGCCTCAACTATGAACAATATTTTTATAACAAAGGAGTAAATCCGGCAATTTCAGAACAGAATAAGATAGTCATGGAATTTGTAGCCCATTTTTGATTTTATGTCACAAAAACAAAACCGACAGCATTTGATTATTTCATCTGCTGCCGGTTCAGTTTCGTTAAAGGCTCGTGTGCCTTTGTTTTCTTTTGTGGTTGCCATAGTCGTAATGTTTTTATTGCTGTCCGATAAAACTCAAATAGCGCAATAAAGTATGGCTCGAACGCTGATTTTACGGTGTTCGAGTCTTCTTTTTTACTTTACAAGCCCCCTCAGTCAAACAGTGACGGTTCGGGAGGCGCTCCGGAGGCCTCGG
>CAJTFH010000040.1 GCA_910575545.1 Bacteroidales bacterium | reverse complement strand
ATATTAGACAGCATGATAATATGCAGTGTGGAGCTGCATGTATTGGTATGATCTGTAGATACTATGGGTCTAAAATTTCTCTGTCTGCCATTTCTTCTATATGTTCTGCAACGAATGAGGGTATTTCTCTTTTAGGAATGGCCAATAGCGCAAAAGCTATTGGCTTTGACGCATTACCTTGTAAAGTAAAAATCGGCTCTTTGTTTAATAATGATAGCCCGTGTATTCTTCATTGGAATCACAATCATTTTGTTGTTCTATATAAAATAAAGAGAAACACTTTTTATATTGCGGATCCAGGTAAAGGCTTATACAAATGCCCCATAACTGATTTTATTCAACATTGGGCAGAAAATGAAGCAGAAACAGAAGCATCTGGGTTCGCTCTATTCCTAAAGCCGAATGAAAATTTTTTAGACTTTAGTCTTAAGTTTGAAAAGATCAACTCACACCATTCTTTTAGATTTTTATTTAAGTATTTAACTCTATATAAAAAGCATTTAATCCAAATTTTATTAGGGCTTATATTGGGTTGTCTTTTACAACTTATTCTCCCTTTTTTAACTCAATCTGTTGTAGATATCGGAATAAAGCATAATGATATTCACTTCATTTGGTTAATTCTATTAGGAGAACTAATGATAGTCATTGGAAAAACTGCAACTGATTTTATTCGCAGATGGTTACTCCTTCATATATCCATGCGTATTAATATATCCTTAGTTAGTGACTTTTTTATAAAGTTGCTAAAACTCCCCATGTCTTTTTTTGATACAAAGTTAATGGGTGATTTATTACAACGCATTAATGATCATTCGAGAATACAGACTTTTCTAACAAATCAGGTTCTTGGTGTCATTTTTACATTTATGAGTTTTACTATATTTGGAATAGTTTTGCTTATATACAATAATCTCATTTTCATTATATTCATGGCTGGTAGTGTTATTTATGGACTTTGGATAACCATATTCTTAAATAAACGGAAGATTTTAGACTATGAATTATTTGAGCAGCAGGCAAACAACCAAAATAAAACATATCAGTTCATAACATCCATGCAAGAAATAAAATTGCAGGACTGTGAAAAACGTCGTAGATGGGAATGGGAAGATACTCAAGCTGATTTATTTTGCGTACAAATGAAATCATTAAAGCTTCAACAAACTCAAGAAGCCGGCTGTATATTCATTAATGAAGTAAAAAATATAGTCATTACAGTTCTTGCTGCCACTGCTGTTATTAATGGGCAGATGACACTTGGAGCCATGCTTGCTGTACAGTATATTATTGGTCAACTAAACTCTCCTGTGGAACAGTTCATGTCGTTCATCTATTCCTTACAAGATGTGAAAATATCCCTTGAACGCATTAATGAAATCCATGAGGGTAATAATGAAGAAACCGCAGAAAATCAGATATCAGAATTTAATGATGAGAAATTTATCACACTAACAAATGTGAATTTCAAATATGACCAACATGCACTTAAGAATACTCTAACCGATGTATCTTTTGACATACCTGAAGGAAAAGTGACGGCTATTGTTGGCGCATCAGGAAGTGGTAAAACAACGCTTATAAAACTCATACTTGGCTATTATCCTGTAATGTCTGGCTCAATCTCTATTGCAGGAAGCAATATCAATGAATATAATCTCAAATGGTGGCGCAGACATTGTGGTGTGGTCATGCAAGACGGTGTAATATTTTCAGAATCCATAGCCCGGAACATAGCTGTGGATGACGGAGATATTGACACCGAACGTCTTGAAAGAGCAGCCCGAATAGCCAATATCTATGACTATATTATGGGACTACCTCTGAAATATAATACTCAAATCGGGCGCGATGGCGTAGGTTTAAGCCAAGGACAAAAACAGCGAATACTCATTGCCCGAGCAGTCTATAAGAACCCAGACTTCATTTTCCTCGATGAAGCAACAAATGCCCTCGATGCCAAAAATGAGAGAGCTATTGTGGAAAACCTCGATGAGTTCTACAAGGGAAGGACTGTTGTTGTTGTGGCTCATCGTCTGTCTACAGTCAGGAACGCCGACCAGATCATAGTCCTCGATAGTGGTAAAGTTATAGAATCCGGCAATCATACCTCTCTTATAGAAAAGAAAGGAGCATACTATAATCTCGTTAAAAACCAACTTGAATTAGGAAATTGACATGGAAGCAGATAAAACTACACATGACAAGATCGAGCTTCGCTCCGAAAAAGTCAGACAACTCATAGGAGAGATACCTCCATCATTAGTCCGATGGGGTATAGCAATTATTGCAATCGTTTTCATTGCCCTAATCGCTGCGGTATGTCTATTGCCATACCCATATTCCAACGGAGAATCTATCCTCCGGCATTTCATCGGATAAGGGTACATATCTAAATCGACCGTTTTTGAGACTGCCCAGCAAACTATCTTCGGATGGAAATATACCTGCCGGATACCGTTTCATAAGCCATCTCAAAATCATCAACTCAAAACAAGTCAAACGCCCTGAGTTTTGAGATTGAACACCTAAAGTGAAATCGAATTATAGCCAAAAGTAGGTCACTTATCCCACTTTTGGCTATAATTCGATTTTATTAGTATTGAAAACATCATCTTAAATCCGATATTTGGCTATAAGTGGGTCAAAATACCCACTTATAGCCAAATATCGGTACTTTATATACCCAAATTTACCACCAGCTTCTGAATATACCACCTCAAAAGTGGTATATATCCCAACGATATACAGCGACCAACCAAATCCCTGACACTATATAGAAAATATTTTATATAGAAAACTTTTTCTATATAAAATATTTTCTATACCTTTGCACCAACAAACACTGTAATACTATATGGCAATATCAAATAAAGTAGGACCACCTGTAACCGGTGAAGACTTCTATGGAAGATCCAAAGAACTCGCCCATGCCCACGAGTTCCTTGACACAAACCATTCCTTGGTTCTTTCTGCTCCAAGACGAATAGGCAAATCGTCATTTGCCAAAAGACTTGTCGAGGATAAAGAGTCCATCGGATGGACTTGCGTGTATATCGACTTGGAAGGGATACAATCACAAGATGAATTTCTCAATACTCTTATCAGCAAGTTTGACAGATCTAAGATTTGGAGTCAAGCAGCCGAAGTAGCAGGTGGATTCATCAACCGACTATTCGAAGGCGTAAAAGGGATTGGACCCGTCAAACTTGACTTCTCTCGGCCCGAGGTCTCTCAAAATCTATTCGCATCTTTATCCGATGCCATCGATCATACAAAGGATACTCTAATCGTCATCGACGAGCTTCCTCTATTCCTCAATATAATCGACAAAGAAGATCCATCACACAAGAACGCCGGATTCCTGCTTAACTGGTTCAGAAGTCTGAGACAAGTCTCCGGAACAAAGATAAGGTGGATATTCTGTGGTTCCGTCGGACTTCACAACTTCACAAGCATGAGGAATCTATCCATGACCATAAACGATATGGTTTCCTTTGATTTTGATGCTTTATCACAAGAAGAAGCAGAAGGATTGATTCTTGCTTTGTCAGATTCATTGGACATACCCATTACCGGAAAGACAGTCCAATATATTCTTGACAAGATTGAATGGTACATACCATATTTCATCCAACTGCTTTTCACCACAATAAAGAATTATCCGGATGCGAAGAATGGCATTACTGAACAGATGGTTGACTCTTCCTTTGACTATCTAGCACACACCGATGATCTAAGCACTTGGTATGAACGTCTCGCAGAGTATAACGGCTTCAAAGAAGGTGCGGAATTACTTCTCAACGCCCTAAGCATGGCTGACAATGGTTTATCAAGAGGGGAACTGCTTGATATGTTTGCTCAGTTCATCAATGAGCCAGTAGCTAATGCCAACACAAAGTTCAGTCTTATTCTCAATATGATTGAACATGATGGTTATATCATGCGAGTATCCGGAGGCATAAGGAGATTTCACTCTCCGTTGCTAAAAAAATGGTGGTATTCTAAATTTGTTGAATAATGGGATATAGTGTCCAATCAAACACAATTTCCACATTCATCGCAAATTCGGCTGCTCTCAATGCTATCTGCGGTGAAATTGATGGCAACATCGGGTCTTCCATTCCACAGCCTGTATTGGTTATTGGTCAAGAAGGATCCGGAAAGACTACATTATTAAGAAGCCTGATAACAAAATACCCTGCCTTACACTTTGTTTGGGTTGACGGACGCTTCATATTCAGTTCCTCTGATATCACTGAACAAGTCTACGGTGATTCAATCCTTATCATAGATAACCTTGATTATTTTTTAGATCGCTGTTCTTATGAGGAACAGTTCCGACTACGCAGGTTCCTATATAATGAAGGTGCTCCCATGATGATAGCCAGTGTAAGCAAACTAATTCCTGCCCTGACGGAATATAAGGCTCCATTCTTTGAAGGTCTGAAAAAGATTCACTTGCCTCCAATTACTGATGGAGACTTAAACCAGATATTTAGCAAGGATTCTATTGACAGAGCCTCAGCTATGTTTAATTTTGTTCCACCTACCATAAAATCAGTGGAAATCATATCCAATATCATTGGAGAAGGTAGTAATCCAAAGGACGACTTGGATTTTCTTCTATCATATTATTCCGTTATATATAGGGAGATATACAACAATGTGCCTACGAACTCACAGCATATTCTGAATATCCTAAGCAATTCGGAAAAAGATATGACTGTCCCAGACATCAGAGAAGCCAGCGGACTAACATCCGGTATATTGACTCCTTATCTGAAAAGTCTAAAGAAAAAGGGCATAATCATAAAAGATAGTTCTGTAAAACGTAGCACAAAGTATTTTATAAAGGACCCACTGTTCAAAATATGGTTAAAGAAGGAGACTTTATAATCATTAAATTACCCTGATGATATGATCATAGGCTACGCAAGAGTATCGACCACCGGGCAGAACCTCGAGGGGCAGACAGATCTGCTCACTCAGAACGGATGTGAGCGGATATACAGTGAGAAGATATCCGGAGTTAAAAAGGAGCGTCCGCAACTTGACAGGATGATGGACTCACTCCGTTCCGGAGATACCGTGATAATAACGGAACTTACCCGGCTGGGGCGTTCCGTCAAGGAACTACTCTCAATCATCGAGAGGATACATGAAGCCGGAGCGTCGATAAAATCACTAAGAGAGACATGGCTCGACACCACCACACCACAGGGTAATCTGCTGCTCACAATCTTTGCCGGACTCTCACAATTTGAGAGAGACCTCACACGGCAGCGCACAAGGCAGGGACTTGAAGCGGCGAGGGCAAGAGGTCGTAAGGGAGGCAGACCAAAGTCTGATGAAAGCAAAGTATCTACCGCTCTGAAGATGTACGACTCAAAGCTGCACTCGATAGATGAGATAACCAAGGCAACCGGAATCAGCCGGGCAACCCTTTACAGAGCCATCGACAAACGCAAGAAAACAACTTGATTCAGCTTGCTATCCAACAACGAATCCGGCAACAGAAATCGCCATGACCCCAGCAAGGGGATATTAGGCTTCCACCTTGCCGCCTGATGCGGCAAGTCGACTGCCATTGCACATTATCCCTACCTTCTTATTCCTCTGCTTTTCCTCGGCTGTTCCTGAGTCTGTCCGGTGTCCGGCTTTTGTGTCTGCTGCTTCCTTTTCTCTTCCTCCTGACGCTGCTTTATTCCAAGTGCAGCCTTCACCTTTGCCCAGATATCCCGGAAGAAATCGGAGATGCGCTTACCGCACATGGAGATGAACGAGTCTTCCCCATGTCCTTCAATCCTCACGGAGATATTATCGGCATATTCCTCCGGAATCCTCTTTCCTGTCGCCGGATCCATAAACGGATATTTCTTCCATGTCAAAGTCTGACCCGAAAGAATGGCATCCTGATAATCCGGATCTTTAATCTCAATCGACACAAGCTCCCTTATCAACCGGGCTTCGAGAGGATGTCTACGCTCAAGTGCGGTCTGTGAGACGGACACGGTCTCCTTCAACTGTTGCAGTTCCCGTTCCCCCTTCTCTCTTCCTGCTTTCTCATGCCGTGTGGCAGCGGCCTCTCTCTCCAGTGCGGTGGCGTTGCCGGACACGAGCAACTTCAGCTCCGCATTCTCCTTTGCAAGCCTCTCCACCTCTTTCTTGGCAAGGAAACTTATCGAGGCGTTGTTTATCCTTTCCAATGCCTCCTTCTCAACCTTGGCAACCTCTTTCTCCCTGCTGTCCGCCGCCTGAAGAAGACGATCAGCGGATTCTATGCGCCCCTCTGCATATTCTCCGGCTTCAGTATAAGTGTCGAGCCTGTCCTGCGCCTTCACTATCAACGGAAGAAGTTTGTCGAGCTGCTGCTGTTGCCGGGCTATCTCATTTTTCTTTTCAGTGAGTTCACTCCTGGTCTCGTTCAGTTCCTTTTCCTGCTCCCGGATCTGACTGTCCTTTTTAAGAATCTCCCTGTTCTTCTCCTTCACCAGATCCTCCTGTCCGGCAAGTTCCTTGAGCAATTCGTCCAGCCGCCCGCGTTGCAGCTCGTATTGCTCCTTATAATACTGGGCAAGATCCTTGTGCTTGGCAGGACTTCCTTCCTCACCTCTCTCCAGTCCGAAAGGAGCCATCGCAACAGCATACTCTGTCTGCCGCCTTTTCAGATCCCATTGGGTCATGACATCATCGGCACACAGCCGCAAGGTCTCCACTGTCGCCTTTTTCTTATAGCGGCGTTTCTTCTTCGGGACTTCCTCGCCATTCTTCTCCGCTTTCTCCTTATCCTTGGCGGCTCTCTTTTTTGTAGTCCTCTGTTTCTTGCTCTCTCCGGATACAACAGGGACAAGAGACACATGAAGGTGCGGAGTCTCCTCGTCCATGTGCAGAACCGCACTCACGATGTTCTCCTTGCCATGTTCTTTCTGCGCCCACTTGATAGACTCCCGGCACCATTCCATCAGCCTGCCCTGCTCGATGATCTCAGCCATACCCTCGACCGATGCGCTCATGCGAATCTCGATGCAGCATATCTGACCTTTCCGGATCTTGCGCTCGTATTCATTGCCGTCGGCATCCTTCTGATGACGGACAGCATCAAGTCTTTTCTCGATGGCTGCGCTGCGGCCAATCTCACGGGCTTCCTTTATAAACTCCTTGTTATGTCTGGTAAGGTCTCTGCGCTTGATGTTGTACGGCACATGCTCCGTTCCGTCCGCCTTCTTCCTCTCGATATGGGTAGAGTAGGACACCGGTGGACCGTAGCATTTCTCATAATGGCAGACTGTATAGTGGCTCATATATTTTCAGTGGAAGGTGGACGGAAACGGCCGGGAAGGGATGCAAGGGGAACGGCGGCCGCAGAGCTGTTCCCTTTGCCGGAGAGTGCAGAGAGAGGGTCACTCTCTGCCCGGGGGTGACGGGGGCTGGAAGTCCTTGTCCGAGGGTCCGGGAAGGGTCATCCCGGCGGTGGGGTTCAAAGGGGAGAGGACACTCCCCTTGTGGGGGTTGTAGGGGGCGAAGCCACATGCCTTAATAGGGTTAAATATAGCATCCCAACGGAGTGGATGCGGTGGCTTAGCCAATATTTTGCCCTATTAAGCTATGGCAAATTTGAAAAATTTGCTCTCGCGCAAGCGATGGAACCGCCTGAAACAACTGACCTCCGGAGGATACCTGTGCTATTCCCCGACCTTGCCATATCCCATTTTGACACGGTTACTCACAAGCAAATACCCACTGAAAAAGCGGTCGAGTATGTTGTTGATTGTAGATGTGATCGTAGCGTGCGGGACACCACTTCCGGCGTTCATATCCTTGATCATCTTCACGAACTTCGGGGCGATTGGAACCTGCGGAAACTTCATCGAGGAAGAGCGATATACCATAGGGGAGATATAACCCTCTATGAAATCAGACTCTACGGTTTCCAAAATATGTCCGTTCTTTGACAATACAAATAGAGCCTCTGCCTCATTTGCCAGCTTCGGTCCCTCAGGGGGAGAAAGCAGGCTTAAATTCAACGTGTTTTCCATAGCATATATGGTTCTCTCGGAGAATATGCCATCCTTGTTCATCTCTATCTCAATGACCTTTCTTGGATCTTTCTCAAAAGATTTTCTGACTGCTAAAAGATCAACCTTTTCTTCTTCTGTTTCATCCATTGATAAAGCATTTGTTATTTGTTTTGAAAATTCATATTTCTGAAAATTATTTTACCTGAACATTCTGGCATAAATATTTTCCTTACAAATAACATTCATACTATGGTTATAGTTCTTGAAGAGGACTATGAAACGGACTCGCAAGCCAAACAATAAAACAATATATATTGTTTTATTTATTTAATGTTTTAATGTTTTATTGTTTTAGTGGTTCCAGCACGGCAGAATCCCACCACCGGGTAACAGTAGGTCTGGAGAGTCCTGTCTCCCGGGCACACAAAGATTTATTCTTGCTATCCGGATTCTTCGCTCGCCATTCTTTTATGATAGAGGCATGAGGACTATTACCCGGAGTTGCAATCTTTCGTCCATTCCCTTTACGCCATGTGCCATCAGGATAATCTACTTCTTGAAGCATTCTAATTCTTCGTAAATGGACATTCTGCTCTCTTCCATTACGTCTATTTCTTTCTACTTTTATACCTGTGGTTGTCTCAATAACCCTAAGCGGCCACTTGTTATATTCCTCGTCATAAGCTCTCATGGCATCGTTTACATCGTCCTCCGTAAAGGGATTATCCACTGTCTCAGTCTTGCGGTCAAAAGCCGGAACCAAGGATAGTGCATCGGCAAGGACTTCATCACGGGGTACGCTACATTTGACAGCATAGACAACCAATGTAAGAATACACCAGTACCGGTGATGCACTTCCACCTGCTGACCGTCTTTAAGGATATTCAACCACCAATCATATAATCCACGATTGAGTTGCCACTTCTTGCCTACCCTGCGACGTCCTATGACACGGGAGGCATACCACTCCGGCCATCGTTCCTGCGCCTCTTTCAGCGTCACACGGGACGGATTATGCGGAGTCTTATCTGTCAACTGTCCGAGTTCTTCATCAGACAATCCAAAAGCACGCCCTAAAAAGCTATTCAGTTCCTCCGGCGTGTGCATGGGCGCGGAACGGTTCCAGAATGCCCGGATAGGTTTGCCGAACTTTGTCTTGGTTCCCGGCACACGGAAGCCCTGCACCACACTCTGAACCTGCGCCCTCTCCGCACCAAGTTTTGACACGAGCCACACAATCTTGGTCAAACCTCGTTTCATCTTGTTCAACGCATCAAGGCGAGTGGCGAACATTTCAATCGGACGCTTCAACAGGTAATACACATGAATCCCATGTCCGGAATTGACTATGATGTTGGCAACAGGATAGACCCCCGTTGTCATACCACGCAACAACATCCGGACCTCGTGCATACTCACACCGTCAAGATCTATCGCAAAGGCATAAAGAAACCGAGCGTTCCTATAAGAGTTGGTACGCCCTACATAAGTCACCGGGGACAATATCGCAAAATCCCGCCCATTGAGGAAACTCAGACTCTCGCCATCATCCTTCAGCAACAACCTATGCCTATTCTTCTTTCCATCCTTATAGAACACCACAGGATTATATCTCCACATACGATAACCACTATAGTCTATCTTCTCTGACTGTGCATCATCTGAATTGGAGGACTCTGACCTCAAAGCCTTGTTCCGGATCTTCTGCTTCAACCACAACTGATATTCATAGCTCTGTACTTCCTCAAAAGGAATAATCCCCTCACCATGTTCAAAGGCTTTCCTCTCAAACAACAACTCGACAAACTCATCAGGATAAAGCTCTGACAATTCATAATGCTCCCCACACTGAAGATAATCGGATTTACGCTCAAACTCCTGCTCCAACACATCCACAGAAACACGGTTCAGCCGACCATGATAATCCGACCAAGCCTGAAGAAACTCCCGGTACTCATCCGCAGGAAGAGTATCGAAATCAAAATTATTCAAGTCAATCTTACTAAAATCTATACTCATAATCTAAAATTTTGAACAGGGGGGCACTCGTTCCTCGTGCCCCGTTAGGGGGGGCGTATATTATCAATACAATTTCTTTTACAGTTTTACAAAAATAGACATTTCTCCCGAAATACACAAATCTGCTCCTATTTCATATAGAGAACGTATGTGAATTTAATTGGAGCGGACTCAAATGCGACCGCTCCAATTAACAACAATATAAATTGTTTTATTTGTTTAATTATATATTGAAATATTTTTATATTGTTATTTTACTCTTTGAGAAACATACTCTTTCAATGCAGTCGTTATGATCTCCTTTTGAGTTGTACGCTCAACCACAGCAAGCATCTTTATTTCTTGGGCAAGTGAGTCCGGAAGTTTGAATGTCACACATATTTCCGGTTCTCCAGAGTTGGCAGATGGTCTTCCCGGTCTGCGCTTATCGGATTGTCCCGGTATTTCAGGTGCCACTTCTTTTGGCATTTCGACAGGGGCAACAGCCGAATTAGTAGATACTGATTCAGCCTCCTTGCTCAAGCCTGTCACTGTACCAAGCAATCCTGATGTCAATGTCTTTTTTGCCATACTTTTTATATTGTTTTATTTATATATTGTTATACTTATTTATTTTTATCTTGTTTGTCTATTTCTTTTGCGAGTGCTCTATAATCCTCCGCAACGGTTGACCCCGGAGCATAGTCCAAAACACTTTGACGATATGTCGGAGCTTCTGCCGCCGACACACAAGTTCTTACATAGGTCTTGTAGATCTTATCTCCATACTTCTCACGTATAGCCTCGATAACCGCATTATCAAGTTTGCGCCGATTATACTTGGCGATTATGATGCCAGAAACATGAAGTCCCTTGTTGATGCTTTGAGCGATGTCTCCTATCATTTCATCGAGCATCACCAAACCTCGGAGAGGGAGAGTTTCCGCACAGATTGATATGATCACACTGTCAGCGGCAGTGAGAGCATTGATTGTCACCAAACCAAGAGCGGGGGGTGTATCTATAATTATATAGTCATATCCAGCCTTCAGTTCATCAAGGATATTCTTCAGGATCTGTTCCCGGGCAATCTTATTACTGAACACCATATCTGCTCCGGCAAGATCTATATGGGATGGTATCAAATCAAGGTTCTCCAATATGTGCATGATTGGTGCCGGAGCGCCTTTCATTGCATCATAGATTGAAGCCTCTATCTTGCTTTCGTCAGTGAAACTGCTCGTAAGGTTCGCTTGTGGATCTACATCCACCAACAACACCCGACGGCCCATTTTTGCCAAGGCTGCGGCTATGTTTACGCAACTCGTTGTTTTTGCCACACCACCCTTGTGGTTGGCTATCGCTATTATTTTCGCCATGTCCAATTTGTTATTCGGTCAAGTTCCTCGATAGCTTCTGCCTGAACAATTACTTTCCTGAGGACTTCACACACGTTATCTTCCAAGGTTGCCCCAAGACGGTGCAGTTGATTGAGATGGTGCTCCAAAGCCTCATGAGCATTGGCGACACTCACCTCATTCTGCTGCAATATTCTCTTGAGCTCTTCCACTCTATCTTCGGCCATCTATATTGCTATATTTATTTAATGTTTTATTTTTATATTGTTTTATTGTTACAAAGTTAGTGATTATTTTCCAATCCACAAAATGAAACTAAAAAATATTCATTCACTACAACCAGATTATTTCTGTAAAATTTTGTTATGCACCCAACTTTAAATTCCATATTTTGTTTTTTTTTAGTTGAACAGTTTTACTCATAAAGCTATGAAAAAAGAAAACACAACCCTATCCAGCTTCATCTCAACGCTGGATGCTGAGATCCTCAAAGAGGACGAAGCCATCCTTCTCACAGGAGGATTTGCATCTGCTACGACCACCGTAGATGCAAAATCGAACTACGGATGCAACACAGACAACTGCCCGTGTCCCATTACTAACAACTGCAAGAGTGATGATCTCATCTCTCACACTTGAGCAGCTAAAGAAAAATTTATCAGCAGATGATTTGATCATCTGCTGATAAATTAACGATTTTACACTTATCAACTATATTTATGAGTAAATTAAGCCTATACAATATCAGAGTTCCCATGTCTGAGAAGAGTGATTTACTATACAACTCTGTCTCCGACAAATTCATCGCAATTCGTCATGAAGTAGATTTGAGAGACATTTCTGTTATAACACCTACAATTTTTTCTCTTCTTCAAGAGAATGGCATGATTGTACCCTCGAATCTAAACGAGAGAGAAAAGGTTATTGAGATCTGGAACTCCAACACATTATCTTCTGATAGTTTCACTTTCATTATAAATCCAACACTTAGGTGCAATTTTAATTGTTGGTATTGCTACGAGAACCATCGTAATGCACCAATAATGAATAATGATATACTAGAAAGGACAAAGGCTCTTATTGGCCAGACAATAGAAAGAACCAATCTTATAAAATTGTCTTTCTTTGGAGGAGAACCTCTTCTTGAATTTTCTCGTATAGTAAAACTATTAATTGAATATACTGAAAATGCCGTCTCCAAAGTAAACAAAGATATTCAAATATCTTTTACAACAAATGGGTTCTTACTCACACCTTCAATGATAGATTTTCTTTCACAGCATTATGTGAAATTCATGCAAATAACATTGGATGGTGGTAAACAAACCCATAACAAAACTCGGATATCAAAAGGGAAAGACTCTTTTGACACCATTACATCTAACATAGAATCTTTGCTTAATAAAGGTATCTCTGTAACATTAAGAATAAACGTAACTCCAGCAAATATAAGCGAATGCAAGGATATTACCTCTTGGATCAAGGGGCTTTCAGATGATTGCAAGAAATTTCTATCAGTTAACATACAACAGGTTTGGCAAACATCTGAAGAAGCTGACATAACGGGTCAAATGGACATCCTTATGGATTCAATTTGCGCTTTAGGAGTATATGCTTATCCAGCAATCCTGGATAATCTAAGAAATATGTGTTATGCAGACAAAGCCAATACCATAGTCATTAATAGTGATGGCCGTATTTTTAAATGTACCGCAATCAATTTTGAAGCTGAGAAATCTGAGAGTAACATAACTTCCACCACTATTGAAGATGATCTAAAGCAAAAATTTCAAATCAGACAACAGAAACGGTTCTCTAATCAGAATTGTATTTCATGTCCTATATTTCCTCTATGCTTGGGAGGATGTTCAAGGAGTGTGTTAAATAATTCTGACAATGATTATTGTATATATCAGAATTGTCCCGAGAAGAAAGAGCAACTGGTCATGACTATCATAAAGGATCGTATTCGCAGAAATACATTCTATAAGCAATCTTAACTCCAAATTCTATGAAATTAATATATACAATTTTATTAGTTGCAACTTCTATTGGATGTTGGGCTAAAGGTATTCGAGGTACTATTGTAGATGAGATTGGACAACCAACCCCATTTGTCAATGTTGTGCTGATGTCTGACTCAACTTTCATTGATGGGAAGGTTACTGATGATACTGGAGGTTTTATGTTTGAAAATGCTGATAGTACTGCCAACAAGGTCAAAGTATCCATGATTGGTTATGAAGATCTGATATTGCCTATCCCCGCCGATGGTAATTTCAATACTCTTTCTCTGTCACCCTCGTCAGTAATGCTGGGAGAGGTAGTTGTCAAGGCAAGTCTTCCCTCTACTCGAATAAAGGGCAATGCGATTGTCACCAACGTGGAGAACAGTGTGCTGGCTACCACAGGCTCGGCTAATGATGTGCTTAAAAATGTGCCGATGCTGACTGGCAGCAACGGTAATTTCAGCGTGTTTGGCCGTGGCAATGCAATAATTTATATCAACGGTCGCCTCGTAAGAAACTCAAGCGAGGTGGGACAGCTTGCTTCCTCGGACATCAAGGAGGTGCAGGTTATCAATAATCCCGGTGCGCAATATGGAGCTGATGTGAACGCTGTGATAAAGATTGTTACCAAAAAGCCAGTTGGCGAGGGTTTCAGTCTTTCCGCATATACTGACAATATTTACAACAAATGGTTCACCACAACAGAACAACTTGATTTGAAATATCGTACAGGCGGACTTGAAATATTTGCCACAGGCAATTTCAGTCATGGCAAGAACTATGATGATGAATACATTTTGAGTACAACGAATGGCAAATCGGTATTATCCATGGTGTCGGAAGAGTCCGTTAGCACAACGCAAACCACTATATCCGGCAAATTTGGGTTTAACTACCAATTTAACGAAAATCATAGTATAGGCGCTTATTATCGTAATGATTATAATAGAGGTCATCACTATGGATATTTTCTAAATGATATTACCGAAAATAGCTCACTCTCTGAGTCAAGTGCATCAGATCTTAAAGGTTGGTTCAAGGCCCTCCCTTGCAACAGCGCGAATGTATATTATAACGGCACCGTCGGAAAATTTACTTTTGATGTGAACGGTGACTATATGCAGACAAAGGATAATGACCGCACATACCAGTACGAGCAAAACCAATTTTCCGACAACCGTAATGTAACGACATTCAACACCTCCCGAAACCGCCTTTTCGCTGAAAAGGCCACGGTGTCATATCAACTGCCGAAAGGGAGCGTACTCATCGGAGAAGAATATACCAACTCTCGCAGCCGTAACGATTTTCAAAATCCGGAAGCGATATTGAACAGCGAGGAAACCGATGTACGGGAAAACAATATCGGTGTGTTCGCGGAAGTCAGCCAGACTTTCGGTGATTTCAGCGCATCAGCCGGAGTTAGATACGAACACGTTAAATCCGACTATTATATCAACAATCGGCTCGCAGACGGGCAGAGCAAGACCTATGACAATTTCTTTCCGTCGGCCAACATAACTTATTCGCCCGGTGATTTCAGGTTTTCGTTATCATACAGCAACCGAACCGTGCGACCGACATATCAAAATCTTAACGGCAACTATTTCTATGTAAATTCCATTTTATATACCCGTGGCAACCCATATCTCGTGCCCTCCAAACGACAGGACTTTACCGCACAGGCATCTTGGAAATACATAACCCTTTCAGCCCAGTATTCCTACACAAAAGATGCTATCGTGCAGGTCTATGAACCGTATGAGGGCAACGACCGTATCAACGTGTTCACCGTCACCAATATGCCGAGCCACAAGTTGTTTTCAATATTTGTAAACGCCTCACCTCAATTCGGCATATACAACCCGTCGCTCTCCTTGGGTATGCAGAAGCAGTGGTTTGATGTCGAATATCTCGGGCAGCATAAGAAAATGAACAGCCCCATATTCACCATTCAAATGAATAATACCCTGACACTTCCGCACGATTGGTTTATCGAGGCTTCACTATGGTGGCGCAGTCACGGTGATTGGAAGAACTGGGCCTATACCCATACTCTTTCAACCGTCAATCTCCGGGTCTATAAAATGTTCCTTGACAAAAGCCTTACCGTTTATCTTGGCGTGAATGACATATTCAACGGTCAGATATACAAGGCAAATATATACAGCGGCAATGTGATGATGCAGTCAAATGTCAACAATCACGGTCGAAATGTGGAGTTGACAATCCGCTACAATTTCAACACCTCAAAGAGCCGCTACAAAGGAACAGGTGCAGGACAAACTGAGAAAAATAGATTCTGATGTTCCCATATATTAGACAGCATGATAATATGCAGTGTGGAGCTGCATGTATTGGTATGATCTGTAGATACTATGGGTCTAAAATTTCTCTGTCTGCCATTTCTTCTATATGTTCTGCAACGAATGAG
>CAJTFH010000039.1 GCA_910575545.1 Bacteroidales bacterium | reverse complement strand
ATGAACTTGCTTTCACACTATCCAAACAACAAAAAAGCGTTGCAAGAAAAAGTAATGTCCTATTTACTATCTTCATATTTACTTTTTAAGTCGCACGTTAATGCTAATGTATTTATAAGATCACCTGTTGGTGTTGTTTGTTTTGGTAAACGACACCCAGCAGGTGTGTTTCCTAATCTCTAATAGCTGCACTCTGTGTCAGTGCGTCCCTTATTCTTCGAACATTCCGTTTGGCATAACCGAACGAGAATGGCGAAGTACGCTTGTTCAGGTCATTCACACTGTTGACCCATACCTGCCCTTTGTCAAACACGATGAAAATCTGCTCTCCCCATGTCAGATGCCAGATGGCGGGATTGGTATGCGCCACGATGCAGTCCTCACCGTAATGATCAACATCCCAGTCATAAGTTGCCGCCAGATTATATATCCTGTCGTAAATCGCCTGCTCGTCCAGCGTGGTCGGTATGCTTTGGAAATCCAGCTTGCGCCGCTGGTGGCGATATGACAGATAAGCAAGTGGCACAAACGCAATGCCGAGCCAGAAAAAGACAGACATGAACAGACTGTCTGTATAGATCGCAACTCCCGTTGTGGCAAGAAACAGCACGGAAAAAAGCAATAGCGTGTGCGATACGCCATAATGGGTATACGCCCAGCTTACAGTCAGAGGCAGAGCCTTCTTTCCCAACACGAATTCGGCAAGAAGGGCATCCTTATCCTCTCGGTAGCGACGTCTGCAAGCAAGCCACCATGCCAACTCGAACAATGCGCCTGCAACCACGATGGCAATAAGGAAGTCCGCACCGGATAATTTGCCTTTTTTCGGTTTGACGGAATATGGTTTGCCACCAAAGGTCAGCTCCTCGCAGGACACCTCATAACTGTCATCGTTAAAGAAATACTCGTAAACGTATTCTTCCTTGCCGTTGGAAATTGAAAAGGACTTGCGGGTAGGTCGGAATATTTTCCCGTTGATGGACAGCAGTGGCGGGTTCTGGTCGGGACAGGCATTGCAGGTCAGCGTGGCACAGTATTTTGCGTAACCGCCGGCCATACGTCCCACCTTCAAACTGCATTTCAGTTTGTTCATATCCACTACGGCAGGATGTACGGTTACACGGCATTCCGGGGTGGTATATGTCCGGTTGCCTGCCTTTACGGATGCAGAAGGGAGTTCGACCTCTCCGCTCTGTCTGAACTGCACAATATAACTGAATCCGCTTTCACGGCTCTTTCTTCCCACTCCGTTTATAATGGCGTAGCTACTGCCTTCATGTGACTTCGGACCTTCTATCACTTCAATGCTGCTGTTGAACACCGGAGGAGAAACCGAATCGAATTGTGCATTGACCAGCGCATACGTCAGTTCCACCACTTGTCCCGCACGGATCTCCCGCATCGTGTCAGCCTTTATGTGGAAATACACGGAGTCTGCTGTATTCGAAGCGCACACCCGAACTACCGACAACAATGCGGATATCAATATACAGTAGATTTGCATGCTACTGACTGGCGGTCTTGTTATGTTGCCTTTATTTTTCATTTCCGGTTCTGCAATTTAACAGTTGCACATTATGTGTTATCCAATGAATCAAGGGGATTTGGTATGCTCGACTTGTGGGCACTTGTAACATGAAGGTAGATGCTCGTAGTCTTGATGTCGTTGTGTCCCAACAACTCCTGTATGGTTCTCAGGTCCGTTCCCTGCTCCAGCAGGTGAGTGGCAAAGGAGTGGCGGAGCATGTGTACGTGTACCCGGTGCTTGATGCCGGCTCGATCGGCGGCTTCCTTCAACACTTTCACCAATGCACTTGCCGAATATTGCTCTCCGGGTGTTTCGCCCTCGAACAGCCATTTCTTCGGACGGTATTCCTTGAAATATTCCCGAAGTTCGCACAATACCTTCTCCGACAGCAGCGAGTAGCGGCATTTTTTGCCCTTGCCCATAATGCGAATCAGCATACGTTCGCTCATAATATCCTGCGGAGTGAGGTTAAGCAACTCGCTCCTTCTCAATCCTGCGGAATAAATCAACGAAATCATACAGCGATGCTTGCGGTTTGCAAGGCATGAAAGAATGCGCCGCACCTCGTTGCGGCTCAACACTTCGGGCAGGCTCTTGTACTCTTTGGCACGGGTGATACCGCCGTAGTATTGCCGTTTGCCGCCACGCACCTGCTCGTAGTAGAACTTGATGGCGTTGATGCGCATATTCTGTTGCGACACCGAGATTTTCTTCTCGTTCACAAGATAGAGTATGTACTTGTTGATGTCCGGCACTTTCAGACGGTCGATGTTACGCCCCTTGTGATATTCCATGAAGTCGCTGAAATAAGCCTTGTAGGTCTTGACGGTCGAAGGGCTGTAACGCTTCTGTTCCAGCAGTTCGAGGTAGCCTTTCGGCAGTGTGTATTCACGCTTAGGTTTGGGATGCCGCACGTAAACCCGGCTGTAGTCGATATAGGCGTGCGGAGAATAGCGGTCATAGAAATCGGGCAGACTGAAATCGGCTGACGCTATGTATGCGGATCCGTTGCCGGTCATTTCTATACCCGTTTCTTGGGGGAGCAGTCGGGCGATAGCCTGACTGCTTGCATATTCTATCCGTATGTAGTCTGCTCCGTTCCTTGTTTCTTTGTGCAGCACGATGCTTCCTCTTTGTTTCTGAACCTTATCCATGTTGCTGAATTTTGCTTCATGCTCCAAAGATAAAACAAAAATGCCATATTTTGAACATGCGTTCAAAAATAATAGAGGTTAAAAAACAATGCTGTATCAGGCTTTAAGCAGCGAATAGATATATCGAAAGTTTTCTGCCAGTTCGTCCACGTTCAAACCGTTCAGAAATGTTTGTTCGTATGACAGTCCTAAAAACATTTGCCGGAACATGTTAGCCGTTTTCTTCACGTCCGTGTCACTTCTGATTTCCCCGCTTTCTTTTGCTTTCTGCACGACTTTCGCCCACAGGTCATGGTCGTGGCTGAACATCCTTTCTATTTTCTGCCTGATGCCCGGATAGTACATTCGCACTTGTGACAGGAAATGAAAGTAGTAGAAGTTAGGGCTGCAATCATGCGGGCTGCAATTGTCGTCAATCAGTTCAACAATCCTTTTCATGGAAGCGGCTACCCCCGCCACGTATTGCCCGATGAACTCTGCCAACGTATCTGCGGGAGGGGTAAACTTATTTCTCGGTTCGTGCATTTTTAATACGTATTTGTCTGCCACAGCCATGAATAAATCCAGCTTGTGCGGAAAATAATAAACGATACCTGTTTTTGTCACCCCGCAGGCTTTGGCAAGCGTGATGATGCTTGCTTTCTCGTAGTTCATCCGTACAAATACGCTGAACGCTTTATCTATTACTTCTTCACGGTTAGTTATTATCATACACGTTTGTTTTTTGTCGGTTACGAAGATACGGATTTTGTTTTAACCATTTATTCCCCTGTGTATTTTAGTGCAGGGCGCAAGTATATGTTTGTATATAGCTTGCACCCTGCATTATCCAGAAAGTAGTTATTATCAGGCACTTGAAACATTCAAAAGGAAGCCGTATCATTGCCTCCGAAAGTTAGGAGGGCAAACAGCGGTCAAAGGGCGGGTTTAACGGTTGGAAATCGTTGCTGTTGCAAAAACTGCATACTTGTAAAAATGGCATTGCGATTTGATAACACAACGATTCTGGCCAACGAGTATAAATTATTCTTTCCTTCTGCCGATGAATTGGCTATGAATTTAAGCAAATATGTTGAAATGCCGGGCCGACTTGATTAAAATAAGAAGAGGGTGTGTCATAATGGCTCATCTGGGTCGTCGCCCGAGGGCTTCGGGTTCGGTCATTGACCTTAGTCAACTCCCTTCACCCTCACCCTCAGGCTCCTACCATCTGAACCATTCTGACAGCACCCTCTCCATCCGGATGCAAAAAAGGCGTTGGTCGAATTTCGACACAGCGCCATTTGAGGAGGGGAGCGGTAAACGAGGCTCGAACTCGCGACCCTCAGCTTGGGAAGCTGATGCTCTACCAACTGAGCTATTACCGCAGATTTCGATGACAAAGGTAGGGAAAGTTTTTGAAATGACAAAATGGTTGGGTGGAGATTATTTTTACTACTTGCGAATGAGAGATTATTTTTTTTGAAAGGATTTTGTAAATTTGCGAGTGCAAGAGGGGTTGAGCGGTTAATGGTAGGGGTGGATATCGGGGTATATGGTTAGGTTGGATATATTATTGATTAGTGGATATATTGATATATTTGAGTGGGATATATTGATGCATTATTGATGAAGCGTATGGTTTGAAGGTATATGAGGGTAGGGGATATGTTGTGAGGATGGGTTGCGGTGATTTGGTTGGATTTTCGGCAAACAAGGTATGGTGAGCCGGTTTTGGATGTGTTAATTTTGCAGTTGGGTTAGGAATGGATGTGGTTGGTGCCGTTTATGTGCTTTGCCGCAGTGGGGATTTGGTTATTTATTAATTGGATTTATATGGATAAGTGTGAGAAATCAGCTCGACCTGAAGACCGGGTTGGGATGGATGGAATGAAGATTGTTGAAGGGATGGAGTTCGGTGGTGAGAGGGCTTTGTTTGCAGTGAGGGATGTGGCGTTGAAGGGTTGCACTTTCCATGTGGGGGAGTCTGCGTTGAAGCGTACGGCTAATATCGTGGCTGAGGGATGTGTGTTTGAGGGTAAGTATCCGTTCTGGCATACTGACGGTTTCCGTGTGACGGATTGCAGGTTTACACCCGGAGCGAGGGCGGCGCTGTGGTATTCGCGTGGCCTGGAAATGAAACATACGAAGGTGGATGCTCCGAAGATGTTTCGTGAGATGGAGGATTTGACGTTGGAGGATGTGGAGATTCCTGATGCCCAGGAGACATTGTGGAGCTGCCGCAATGTGCGTTTGAAGAACGTTAAGGTGGCCAAGGCTGACTATCTGTTTATGCACGGTGCGGATATTGAAATCGAGGATTACTGCCAACAGGGTAATTATTCGTTCCAGTATTGTAGAAATGTGGTTATACGGAATGCTGTGATTGATTCGAAGGATGCGTTTTGGGAAACGGAAAATGTGACTATTTATGATTCGGAATTGAATGGTGAATATCTTGGTTGGCATTCAAGGAATCTGAAACTGGTCAGATGTAAAATAAACGGTACGCAGCCGCTTTGCTATGCCGAAGGGCTTGTGATGGAGGATTGTGTGATGGGCGATGAATGTGACCTGGCGTTTGAAGACAGTTCGTTGACGGCTACGGTTGCTTCGGCGATTGTCAGTGTCAAGAATCCTAAGAGTGGCCATATAAAGGCAGTGGCTATTGGTGAGGTTATCCTGGATAAGAATCTGCTTGCTCCCGGAGACTGCGTGGTGGAGACGATGGTGTAGGGAAGCTGGGCGTAGGCTGTTGATAAATAAGAAGTAAGAGGCAAGACGTGGTCTGATATGGGTAGATTTGATGATATTGTGGAGCGGAGGGGTAGCGGATCGTATAAGTGGGATTCGGCTGCTGACGGGGATGTGATTCCGATGTGGGTGGCGGATATGGATTTCCGCACGGCACCTGTGGTTGAGGATGCTTTGAGACGGAGGGTTGAACATGGGGTGTTCGGCTATACGTTGGTTGGCGGGGAGTATTATGATGCTCTGACCGGTTGGTTTGAGCGGCGGCACAATTATCGCATAGATAGGGATAGGGTGATTTATACGTCGGGGGTTGTTCCAGCCATTTCGGCAGTTATAAAAGCGTTGGCCGCACCGGGCGAGGGGGTGATTGTGCAGACACCGGTGTATAACTGTTTTTTCTCTTCGATCAGGAACAACGGGTGTCACATTGTTGAGAACCGGTTGAGGCGGGTGGATTTCGGTGACGGCACGTTTTCGTATGAGATGGATTTCGATGGGCTGGAGGAGGTGGCCTCACGCGGGGATGTCGGTCTGATGTTGCTGTGTAATCCTCATAATCCGGCGGGCAGGGCTTGGCGACATGATGAGCTTGTGCAGGTGGCGGAGATTTGCCGACGGAACGGGGTGAGGGTTGTGAGTGATGAAATCCATTGTGAACTTACTATGCCGGGAGTTGTGTATGTGCCTTACGGGGTGGTAGACCGGGAGGTTAATGGCGGATGCGGGAATGGTGTGGTGTGTCTCAGTCCGTCGAAAGCGTTTAATACAGCAGGGTTGCAGATTGCCAACGTCGTTTGTCCGGATGCGGCGACGCAGAGGCTGATTGACAAGGCGATTAATGTGAATGAGGTCTGTGATGTGAATCCTTTCGGGGTTGAAGGGCTTATAGCGGCTTATACGGCAGAGGGGGCGCGGTGGCTTGATGACCTTCGGGAGTATCTTTGGGAAAATTATAAATTCCTGAGGGCGCGTTTGGCGGAGGTGTTGCCGGAATGTCCTGTTTCGCGGCTGGAGGCGACATATCTGCCTTGGATTGATGTTACGGCTTTGGGTGTTCCGTCGGAGGAGTTGGAGGAGCGCCTTAAAAAGGAGGCGAAAGTGTGGGTGAACTGCGGGGAGATGTATGGCGCAGGTGGATTCATAAGGCTTAATATAGCATGTCCGCGCAGTGTTCTGGCCGAAGGGTTGCGGAGGATAGGGGGGATAAGTTTCAAGTCGTGAGAAGGACGTTGGAAGGGGGAGGGGGAGTTTTTGAAGCGTAAGATGAGGATTGTGTGTTTTAAAAGTTGGTGCGTGGGTGGATATGGACGGGAATTAATTAAATGCTGAAACTGATTCAAAGCGGGGCGCCATTGAGTTTCCGTCAGCGGCTGATGCTGACGGCGCAGTTGTCGTGGCCTGCGATAATGGCGCAGCTCTCGAGCATTCTGATGCAGTATATCGATGCCGCGATGGTGGGGCGGCTGGGGGCTGATGACAGCGCTGCAGTGGGGTTGGTGTCAACGAGTTTATGGCTTTTCTGGGGTCTCTGTTCTGCGGCAATGGTCGGTTTTTCGGTGCAGGTAGCCCACCGCATCGGAGCGGCGGACTATAGCGGTGCCAGGAATGTGTTGCGTAAAGGGATAACTTCGGCCATCTGTTTCGGCGCAATGATGGCTGTGGTTGGTATTGCCATTGCAGAACCGCTCCCGGAATGGCTTGGAGGGGATGAGATTGTCAATGGGAAGGCATCGCTCTATTTTCTTGTGTTTGTGGCGGCGTTGCCGGTGTTGACACTGAATTATCTTGGGAGTGCTGTTCTTAGGGCATCCGGTAATATGAAGATTGCCGGTGGGTTGAATGTTCTGATGTGTGTGCTGGATGTCGTTTTCAACTTTTTCCTGATTTTCCCGACGGGGAATTTGTCACTATTAGGGATGGATGTGACGGTGCCACGGGCCGGATTGGGTGTGCTCGGGGCTGCGCTTGGCACTGTCGGCGCTGAGATGGTTACCGCGTCGTTGGTTATGTGGTGGACGTGTCGCAAACGGCGTGAATTGGCGTTGTGGGGTGGCCGTGCGGTTAAAGAACCGAATGGATGGAGATTGTTCATACCAACAGGCAGTGTGCTTCGCAATGCTTTGAAAGTGTCTGCGCCTATGACTCTTGAGCATGGGGTGATTTGCGGGGCTCAGATTATGGTTACGGTAATCGTGGCTCCGTTGGGGATTATGGCTATTGCTGCGAATGCATTTGCCGTGACGGCTGAGGCTCTCTGCTATATGCCTGGGTATGGAATCGGGGATGCGGCCACTACGCTTGTGGGTCAAAGCTATGGTGCCCGGCGCAAAGACCTGGCACGCCAGTTCGGTTATCTGACCGTGGGGCTGGGGATGGTTGTGATGACGGTTATGGGCGTTGTGTTGTGGATATGCGCTCCGTGGGTGATGGAATTGTTATCGCCTGTTAGGGATATACAGGCTTTAGGGACGTCGGCATTGAGAATCGAGGCTTGGGCGGAGCCTATGTTCGCCGCATCTATAGTAGCTTACGGGGTGATGGTTGGTGTGGGTGACACGGTGGTGCCTGCTGCCATGAATTTCTCAAGCATATGGCTCGTGAGGCTTCCTATTGCAGCGTTTCTTGCTCCTACGATGGGGCTTGAGGGGGTATGGCTGGCGATGTGTATCGAATTGTGTTTCCGTGGGGCGATATTTCTTTGTCGCCTGTTCAGTGGCACATGGCTGAATCACGGATTGTGATGATAAGTATCTTGGGTTGAGAGCTCAAACAAAGCGCTGGCTGAATTCGGCCAACGCTTATGTTATGGGGCTGTTTGGCAGGTTCTCAATTTCTTATTCGGCGAGGATTTCGGATGGTGAGAGGGTGAGGTGGATTGATGCACCGTTGATGTCTTGCCAGACAAGGAGAAGCGTCATGCCTTCATGGGCGAGGGCTTCTATGCCTTCGCGGAATTTTTCGTTGACGAGGTTTGCCCGGAATTCGGTTAAGGCAGATTGCTGAAGTTGAGGCAGTTCGTCTTTGCTGACTGTGGATAGGTTGATGAATGGCCGACAAAGGAATGTGATTATCAGCTGTTTGTCTTTCACTTCGGCTTTGGAGTCGTCGAACAGGCCGGTCTTTGCCTCGCGGGCACGGAAAACCGGAGAATTCAGTTCATCAACCATGCGGTCGATGGCGGCAGAGCGGGAGGAGCATGAAGAGAAGGCACACAGCGCCGCTATGGCAATAAGTGAGGTTTTAATCAGACGCATGAATATTGTTTCAAGACGTTTTTCAGAGGGTTGATTCGAGAGCCAAAGCCAGCTGGTCGGGGCATGATGTGCCTTTTTTACCGCATTGTATGCCTTTGCAGCGGGCTATGACGTCGGTGACCTTCATGCCTTTTGTCAGAGCGCTGATGCCCTGCGTGTTTCCATGGCATCCGCCGAGAAAAGACACGTTTTCAACAATACCGTTGTTGACGTCGATAGTTATTTTGCGGGAGCAGGTTCCTTGGGTGGTGTATTCGAGTTTCATGATTTTGTTATGATGAATATATTTGTCAGATACAAAAGTAGAGAAAAATTTTGTAATTTTGGATTTTCAGGCGTTAAACCTATATGGGCATCTTGGCTCTAAGGAGTATAAGTAGATGTAGATAAAGAAGAACGAGATGAAAAGGATATTGAAGAGTGTTACGGCTTTTATAGTGGCGTTTGCTATGATTGCAGCGCCTGTGGCAGATGCCCAGACCCGTGGGCGCGCCGGTCATGCGGAGCGGTCGGGAGCGTCGGCGCCCAATAGGCCGTCGCAGAATAAACCGAATAAACCGAATAAACCGTCGTCGCGGCCCGGTGGAGGTGGTGCATCCGGCTCGCATAACAGGCCCAACGGCAATAACGGCCATGGCAACACCCGTCCAGGGGGGACGCGCCCGGGTAACGGAAATAATGGTAATAACCGCCCGGGAGGGAATCATAACGGAGGCCATCGCCCCGGAAGTAACGACCGTCCGGGCAACCACCGTCCGGGCAACCACCGTCCGGGAAATAACAGACCGGGCAATCATTACCGCCCCGGTCATAACAGGCCTACTCCACCACCGCCCCGTCATCATCGTCCGCCTCGTCATCACGGGATGCACTACCACCATCATGTGCCATTTTTCGGTGTCTATCACCGTCCGGTGCCTCCACCTGCATGGCGTTACCATAAAGGAGGGCCTGTGTTCGGCACGATTTTAGGTGTCGCGCTCGGCACGGCAATCAGTGTGTCAATCAATAACCTGCTGAATAGCGGATATACCGTCAGCAGTTATGGCGACGATGTGGTGTATCTGCAGGATGTGCCTCAGATGAATTACTCATGGCCTGATGCGGCTTTGTATTACAACAACGGCCGTCTTTACGGTTCGCAGTTCACATACCCGTCGCCTTATTATGATATGAGCCGTTATAACAATCTTTATAATGTGTTTACTTCGCAATATGGCGCACCTGTGCAGGTGCTGAACCGTGGAGGGCGCATGTCGGCCTCGTGGTTCGGGGCAGGTAACAGATATGTGACTCTGTCGTTTGGCCTTAATGGGGGAAGCTATTATACGACACTAAGTTTCGGAAATTAGAAAGCAGATGTGGCATTATGCCAATAAGTAAGTCATCAGAATTATTACGCATATTATGAATCTTCAGACTTTATATTATCGGCGGAGTTTTTCCGGAGCTTTTAGCTTTCATATTCAGTCGTGTAGGCAACTACACTCCTTCATCCTCAGGCTAAAATCCCACGGGAAATCTTTCTCCGATAATATAAAATAATTTTGACAACTTACTTATCTTCCCCGTTTGGATACGCGAATGGCTGTATGCTGATTTGTCATATCTCGACGTATCAGGAGATATGCATGTCCGTGCATGTGAAAAAACGATTATTTATTTAAGAGACAGAGATGTTAAATAGAAATAAAGGAATCGGATGGGAAACCCTGCTGGTTGCAGGGCTTCTCATCCTCACTTTTATACCGTTTTTGGGAGAGAACTTGTTCAGCACCAAAGGGGAGCCCCGCGAGGCGATAGTTGCAGTGTCGATGCTTCAGCAAGGTGACTGGATTCTTCCGGTCAGCTCAGGGGCGGATATCCCATATAAACCGCCTATGCTTGCGTGGTGCATCGCTGTGTTGGGGTGGCTCAATGGGGGAGTTGTAACGGAGTTCCTGTCGCGGCTTCCGTCGGCATTGTCGTTGATAATAATGTCGGTGGCAGGCTTCCGTTTTTTTGCCCGACGGACGTCGGTGGGGCTGGCTGCGGCGATGACATTGATAACGGCAACCAGTGTGGAGGTTTTCCGCACGGCCACTATATGCCGGGTCGATATGCTGTTGACTATGTTTCTGGTTACGGGTCTTTATGCTTTGTATCGTCAATGGGAACGTCACCGTACAGGCACATGGCTGCCGAGTCTTACTGCTGCGGCACTTATGACCGGAGCGGTTCTGACCAAAGGGCCGGTGGGGATGTTGCTGCCCTGTATGGTCGTATGGGTGTTCAGGCTAATGAAAGGGAACGGTTTCTGGCAGACCACCGTCAGTGTGGGATTGTCGGGAGTGTTGTCGCTTATAGTGCCGTTTTTTTGGTATGTTGCCGCCTATCAACAGGGTGGAGAAGAGTTTTACCGCCTGGCGATGGAGGAAAATTTCGGCCGTTTCACCGGTACTATGAGCTATGAATCGCATGAGAATCCGGTCTGGTATAACTTCCTGTCGTTGGCCTGGGGACTGGCGCCATATACGTTGCTTTTGTTGTTTGGTGTGTGTGTAAGAAGTAAGAAGCAAGAAGTGGGAAAAGAGAAGTTGGAAGTGAGAAGGAGGATTGAATCCTGGTGGAACAGATTGAGGGGTATGGATTCCGTGGAGCTGTTTTCGTTGCTTGCAGCTGTTTTGATTTTCCTGTTTTATTGTTTCCCGAAGAGCAAACGGAGCGTGTATCTTTTGCCGGTTTATCCTTTTGTTGGCTATTTCATTGCGGTATATGTAAGGAAACTTGCCCGCGAGGGGAAATGGTGTGTCAAGGCTTACGGATGGATAATATGCATCACCGGGATTCTGTCGGGGATTGCGGTGTGGATTGTGGCTGAATGGGGTATTCCATCGGCAGGTAATAGAGGAGTGGAAGCTGTTGTTGAGTATATGCGCGGTTATGCCCACCGGTTCTGGCCGGCATTGATGTGGCTGCTTGTGATCGGTGCGGGGCTGTTGCTCTGCAAAGAGTTGTTGAGAGGAAAGCCACGGACTTGCTTCGGGTGGACGTTGGTTTATACGCTATGCGTATATTGCCTGTTACAGGCAATGGTGCTTCCGGCGGTTATGAATGTCAAGTCTGATAAGCTGACGGCAGAGGAAATAAGCCGGATTGCCGGTGAGGAGAACACTGTATATTCTTATATGCCAGATAGATTGTCGCGGTTCTATACGGTCAATTACTATATGGACGACCGGTTGCGACTATTTGACAGGGAGAATCCACAGACAGGTTATGTTATAGTGAATGAGGGGGATATGGACTCATTTACCAAATATACAGGAGGGAAATTCAGACTGGAAGAGGTTAGTGTTTTCGCCAAAAAAGGAGACAAACCCAGGAAGAGAATCCATCTGCTGAAATTTGAAAAAAAAAGTTTGGAAAAGTGTTAAAATTTTCTTAACTTTGTGGCAGAAGCGTCGGTCTCGTGGCTAAAAGCCACTTTGATTGGTGGGGATTGGTGTGCGCTTCACACTTCAAAGGCCTGTCTACGCTTTGTTGAAAAAAAGTTTAGGAGACATTGGTCGCAACAAAACGAACAACAAAAACAACAAATATGAAAAAGGCGATTATCTTGGCAGCTGTTGCATTAGGTATTACAACAGCCCAGGCTCAGACAACCGTTGCCGGTAGCCGGTTTACAGACAACTGGTCGTTCACACTCAAAGGTGGTGCGGTGATGCCATCGAAAGGAACTGCGGAAAACGGGTTCTGGAAAGATGGCCGCGGCCTCGTCGGTGTTGAGCTACGCAAACAGGTAACCCCGGTTTTCGGCCTTGGCTTAGAGGGAGAATGGAGTGTCAACAGCTCTTCATGGTATGGGTTGAAATCGGCCAATGTGTTCGACCACCAGTATGTTGGTGTTTTCGGTGCAGTTAACCTTATGAATGCATTTGCCGGATATGCAGGGGCGCCGCGCATATTCGAGCTGGAGCTGGTTGCCGGAACGGGTTGGCTACATGCCTATTATCCTCATATGGTGCATGACGACGGCAATTCGTGGGGAACGAAAGCGGGGTTGAATTTCAATTTCAATATCGGCAAATCCAAAGCATGGACATTGGCTTTCAAACCGGCCTATATATGGAATATGAACGGCTCTCCTGAGCAGAATATCATGGGCTATTCCGCCCGTTATGATAAAAATTATGGCGCATTGGAACTTGAGGCCGGTGTTACATATCATTTCGGCAACACCAACGGCGCACATCATTTCGTGATTGTCAATCCGATGGATCAGAACGAGATAGATGCTCTTAACGCCCGCATCAATGAGCTCCGCGCGGAACTTGATGCCAGCGGAGCCAACAATGCCGCCCTTATGGCGCAGATAGCTGATATGCAAGCCCAGCTGGATGCATGTAACCGCCGTCCGCCTGTGGTTGAAAAGGTAGTTAAAGACCTTAACAATATCCGTTATGTGTTCTTTAATTGCGGCTCGGCTAACATCCAGGCTAACCAACAGCCTAATATCGCCATGGTAGCCGACCAGCTGAAAGAGAATAGCCAAGCTACAGCTACGGTGAAAGGTTATGCCTCTAAAGACGGTTCGCTTGCATTTAACCAGAAACTGGCAGAACGGCGCGCCGAGGCAGTTAAAAAGGAACTCGTGAAGCGTTATGGCATAGCCGCCAACCGCGTAGAGGCTACCGGCATGGGTATCGGAGACCTGTTTGATGAAAATAGCTGGAACCGTGTGAGTGTGGTTACGGTTAATGAATGAATTCTTTGCCAAGCAAAGCGCTTCGCGATTACTGACATCACCCTCTTCATCCGGATGCAAAAAAGCTTTGGTCGAAATTTCGACCAACGCTTTGTCTTTATCAGGGGTAAGGGGGGTAGCTTTTATAGCGGGAATAGCTTTAGTAGGGGTTAAGGTTGGGAATTAGTGTTTTTTAATATGGGAAAGGTAAGTAGAAGATTGCTGTCAGGTGAGTATATTTTAGTGTATAAATACAAAATAGACAAACAGATAATTTGGAGACGAATGTAAAACCGCGATTTTCAGATGGCGCGGGTATGATTGCAATGGGTGCTGTTATGGCGGCTGTGGCCGGTGTGTGTTTGTTGGCAGTCGTGAGCGGTTGTTCCTCAAAATCCGGGTCGGAACAGGGGGTGGAGGACCTGACCTGTTATGTTGATCCTATGATAGGCACGGATTTTACCGGTAACACCTATCCGGGGGCGCAGGTGCCATTCGGCATGGTGCAGCTCAGCCCTGACAACGGGCTGCCCGGTTGGGACCGTATTTCGGGTTATTTCTATCCCGACAGCACGATTGCCGGATTTTCGCACACGCATCTCAGCGGTACGGGTGCGGGAGACCTTTATGATGTGTCGTTTATGCCGGTGCGTATGCCGCTTATAGTAGGAGAAGGCCCCTTGGGGGTTCATTCCCGGTTTTCTCATAAGAAAGAAGAGGCTACTGCAGGATATTATAGAGTGCATCTTGATGATTATGACATAGATGTTGAACTGACGGCAACAGACCGGTGCGGCATCCAACGCTATACATTCCCTAAAGGGGAATCTGCGGTGATTCTGAATCTCGCCAAGGCTATGAACTGGGACTGCACGATTGACTCCCACATTGAAGTGGTAGATTCGGTTACGGTTGCCGGTTACCGTTTTTCCGACGGGTGGGCACGCAACCAGAAAGTTTATTTCGCCACACGGTTTTCAAAACCGTTCCAGAGTGTGGCTTTTGAAAATGTGGAAATCCAGAATGACCATGGCGACAGGGGGGTGGGACGTGTAGCCACTTTCGGATATGATACCGACGAGGGTGAGCGTCTTGTGGTTGTCACCGCTCTTTCCCCAACCGGCCTTGATGGCGCATTGGCAAACCTGAAGGCGGAGGGGGCGAGTGATGATTTCGAGGGTTATCACGAAGCAGCCCGGGAGAGATGGAATGATGAATTGCGCAAAGTGATGGTGGATGTGTCGAATGTTACGGATGTCAGGGAGGCTGATGCCCGTAAGAGGGTGTTCTACACGGCGATGTATCATTCGATGCTTGCCCCGACAATCTATTGCGATGCCAACGGGGACTATCCCGGGCCTGACGGAAAAGTGCACAAGGCTGACGGCTGGACGAATTATTCCACATTCTCGCTTTGGGATACTTATAGAGCATCGCATCCGCTGTTCACGATACTGGATCCAGATCGTGCCGCAGATATGGCCAAATCACTGACTGAGTTCGGGCTGCAGCTCGGCCGTCTGCCTGTGTGGAACATGTGGGGCTCGGAAACAGATATGATGATCGGTTATCATTCGGCTCCGGTGATAGTAGATGCCATATTGAAAGGTCTTGGAGGCAAAATCGATGCCGAGAAAGCGCTTGACCTTTGTGTGGCAACCGCCCGCAAGGGGGATTACCGCCAGTTGGACGATTATATGCGTATGGGTTATGTGCCTACGGGTAAAGACGGGTGGTCGATGTCGAAGACATTGGAGTATGCTTTCGATGACTATTGCATTGCCCAGCTTGCCCTGAAGCTCGGCAAACAGGATATATATGAGGAATTTATGACCCGTGCGGCCAACTATACAAACACATTCAATCCGGCTACCGGATTTTTTGAACCGCGCGATTCCAAGGGCGGTTTCGAGGTCGGGTTCGTGCCTGAGGCTTATGTTGAAGATATATGCGAGAGCAATGCGTGGCAGTATCTTTTCTCAGTGCAGCATGACCTTACGGGGTTGATGAAACTGATGGGAGGAAAGGTGCATTTCGAGGCCAAGCTCGACAGCATGTTCACTTATGTGAATCCCGATATAGAGCTGCCGATTTTCAGCACCGGTATGCTTGGGCAGTATGCCCACGGCAATGAGCCGGGGCATCATGCGGCTTATCTGTATAATCTTACGGATAACCGTTGGAAAGGGGCAGACAAACTGTATGAGATTATGACGAAGCTCTATACGGAAAATCCGGATGGAATTTGCGGAAACGATGACTGCGGGCAGATGTCGGCCTGGTATGTGTTCTCCTCACTTGGTTTCTATCCGGTTAATCCCGTCGGCGGGGAGTATGAGCTGGGCATTCCGATGTTCCGCGAAGCGTCGGTGGCAGTGGGCGGCGGCAGGATGTTTGTGGTTAAAGCTCCTGAATTGTCGGAGAATAAGCGCTATGTTAAGAGCGTTAAACTTAATGGCAAGCCGCTTGACCGCACGTTTATAACCCATGAGGAAATCATGGCCGGAGGTGGGCTGGAGTTTGAGATGGCCACATTGGCCGATGTTAAATAGAACACGGAAAAAATTTTGACGATATAAGTAAGTCGTAAAAATTAATTTATACTAAGCCGCATGGGTAAAATTGATATTGAGTTCAGAACCAAGAGCTGCCAACGCACGGTTGGTTGCATAGAGCAGGGAATCTGTGGAACA
>CAJTFH010000038.1 GCA_910575545.1 Bacteroidales bacterium | reverse complement strand
GCCAATTTTTCCGCAATGCGCAAGTATGCGCTGGAAATGCTTAAAAAGCAAGACGACAAAATCAGTCTTAAGCGAAGACGCAAGAAATGTGGCCGTAATATTGACTATTTACTCAAGGTTTTTAAGGAAAGTTAAATCTCATGCGCCAGCCCTGACATTTTACCAGATTATTTTAGGCGATTTTCAGACCGGAATTTGCGTATCTTTGGCTCTGTCTTAGGTGCTCACGCTCGGCAAAGCGCAAATAAATTTGGCTTTGCTCTCGGCTTATTCGTATCTTTGTAACCACGGTGAATCGGGCGCGGCATCATTGATGATGGCCGGGGTGCCGGAACAGTTTCCCGCCGGTTTGTTGTTATTATTGAAAAACGGAATTTAATGAAAGATTTAGTCATAAGTAAGGAGACGACCGAGCGCACGGTGCTTGTCGGGCTTATCACCCAGCGCCAGAGTGAGACGAAGGTCAAGGAATATCTCGATGAGCTGGAGTTCCTGGCCGACACAGCCGGGGCCACGGTTGTCAAGAGGTTTACGCAGAAGGTTGAGAATCCCAATCCTCGTACATTCGTGGGGCAGGGGAAGCTTGCCGAAATCAATGAGTTTGTCGAGAAAAACGACATAGGGATGGTGATTTTCGACGATGACCTGTCGACCAAGCAGATTGCCAATATCGAGAAGGAGCTCCAGGTTAAGATTCTCGACCGCTCGAGCCTGATTCTGGATATTTTTGCCAAGAGGGCGCAGACGGCTACGGCCAAAACGCAGGTCGAGCTGGCGCAATACCAGTATCTGTTGCCACGTCTTACCCGCATGTGGACCCACCTTGAGCGCCAGCGTGGCGGTATCGGTATGCGTGGCCCGGGTGAGACCCAGATTGAGACGGACCGGCGTATTATCCTGCGCAGGATTTCGCTCCTGAAACAGGAACTTGCCGATATTGACCGTCAGAAGACCCTGCAGCGCAAAAACCGGGGAAAGCTGACCCGAGTGGCGCTTGTGGGATATACGAATGTGGGCAAATCCACCTTGATGAACCTGTTGAGCAAGAGCGACGTGTTTGCTGAAAACAAGCTGTTCGCCACTCTCGACACTACGGTGCGGAAGGTAATCATTGACAATCTGCCGTTTCTGCTGACCGATACCGTAGGTTTTATCAGGAAGTTGCCCACCCATCTTGTTGAGTCGTTTAAATCGACCCTAGATGAGGTGCGTGATGCCGACTTGCTGGTGCATGTGGTTGATATAAGCCATCCGCAGTTTGAGGAGCAGATTGAGGTTGTTAACCGCACTCTGTCGGAGGTGTGCGGGTCGGCCGATAAACCGATGATTGTGGTATTCAATAAAATCGATGCCTATAACCATGTGCCGAAGGATGAAGATGACCTCACCCCCCGCACCCGTGAAAACATACCGCTGGAGGAACTTAAAGCTACATGGATGAACCGCCTTTCGCCGGGCAACTGTGTGTTCGTATCGGCTAAAAACGGCACGAATATCGACGAGCTTAAAGCTAAGGTTTATGAAAAGGCCAAGGAAATCCATGTGGCGCGTTTCCCTTATAACGATTTCTTGTTTCAGAAATATGATGAGGAACTGAATGATGAATGACATAGACACGAGATTCCAGGCAATGGAGGAGGCTAAAATGTCGTGGCGCCGGTTGATTTGCGATAAACGCTTCGGATTGGAGGATTATCACGACAACCGTGGCGGCACCCGTTCTGACTTCCAGCGAGATTTCGACCGGCTGGTGTTTTCGTCTCCTTTCAGGCGTCTTCAGAACAAGACGCAGGTGTTTCCGTTGCCGGGCAGTGTGTTTGTGCATAACCGGTTGACACATAGCATGGAGGTCGCCTCTGTTGGGCGCTCCATGGCTAATGAGGTAGCCAATGCCTTAAGAAGGAGATATGAAGGTCTGCCCGATGCGGCCGCCCTCGATTCGATAGGCGAGATTGTTGCGGCCGCGTGTCTGGCCCATGACCTTGGCAACCCTCCATTCGGGCATTCCGGGGAAAAGGCCATATCGACGTTTTTCTCCGAGGGGGCAGGAGCGGATTTGCATGAGGAGCTGTCGGCTGAGCAATGGGCCGACCTGATTCATTTCGAGGGTAATGCGAATGCGTTCAGATTGCTGACCCACCAGTTCAACGGGCGTCGAAAAGGCGGTTTTGCCATGACGTATTCAATGCTTGCATCGATTGTCAAATACCCTTTTTCATCAACTTTGGCCGGTGACCGCAACAAATTCGGTTTTTTCACATCCGAGAAAGAGGCCTTCCGACGCATAGCCGGGGAGCTTGGGCTGATTGTCACATCCGACTGCCGGGGAGCTTTGAGCTATGCGCGTCATCCGTTGGTCTATATAGTTGAGGCTGCCGATGACATATGTTATGAGGTTATGGATATCGAGGATGCCCATAAGCTGAAAATACTTTCGACACAGGAGGTGAAGTCGTTGCTGTTGAATTTCTTCGACGATAGCCGACGGGGGCGTTGCGAGGAGGTGATGGGTCATATTTCCGACCCTAACGAACAGATTGCCTATCTGCGGTCGGGGGTAATCGGGGTGCTGGTGAGCCGGTGTGCCGAGGCTTTTGTTGATCATGAGGAAGAAATTCTCCGTGGGCGTTTCCATGGCACCCTGCTTGCCCGTGTGCCGGGTCGAGAAAAGATGGCCTATGAATGCTGCAACGCCATCTCGTGGGATAAAATCTACCGTGCATCCGATGTTGTCAATATCGAGCTGGCCGGTAACCGGATTATAACATTTCTGCTTGAAAAGTTCATACATGCGGTCAGGCATCCGAAGTTGAACTATTCAAAGTTGCTGTTGTCGCAGGTGCCACAGCAATATGATGTCCATGCGCCCGACCTGTTCGGGAAGGTGCAGGCGGTGCTCGACCATGTGTCGGGAATGACCGATGTCTACGCTCTCGACCTGTTCCGCAAACTCAACGGTTTGAGTCTGCCGGCTGTTTGATTTTAACTTACGAAACTTATGAAGAAACTGATACAGATAATATTCTGCTTTTTGATATCGCTGCCTGCGATGATTGCCGTGCCTGTGGATGGTGTGGAGAATGTGCATCTTAAAGACCGCACGCGGTTTGTGACAGATGGCGCAGGTGTGATGTCGGCGCAGGGGTTGCGCCGGGCAGATTTGATGCTTGCCGATATATGGGAACAGTCGTCGGCTGAGCCGGTGGTGGTGATTGTAGATAATCTCGACGGAGAGGGGGCTGATGATTATGCAACCCGTTTGTTTACGGAGTGGGGGATAGGGAAAAAAGATAAGGATAACGGTGTGCTTGTGCTGATATCGGTAGGTGACCGCAGGGCTGTGATCCGCACCGGTTATGGAGCCGAAGGGGTTTTGCCTGACGCCATCGCATCGGGGATTATCCGTAATGATATGGCTCCACGTTTCCGCCAGGGGGATTATGAGGGCGGTGTGATTGCCGCCATCAATACTCTCAGCAAGGTTATGACCGACCCTGCGGCCCGCGATGAGCTTATGTCGCGTTATGCCAACGATGCCGGGGCCAAAGGTGACGACACTGATTTTTTCAAGGCGTATCTTGGGTTCAGCCTTTTCATCGGTGTGTTGATGCTTGTTGTGGTTTTGTGGCTATACCTGTCGTCGCGCCGCCAGCCAACAGCAACGGCTTATGCGCGGTTGCAGTCGATTAAACTGCCATGTCTGGCGGCCACGTTCATGGCACTCGGCATACCGTTGGCGGCTTATCTGTTACTGGTGTTGCTGATGCGCCATGTCAGACTTCATAAGCGCTTGTGCCCACATTGTTCGACGCGCATGGCACGTGTGGA
This sequence comes from Bacteroidales bacterium, assembly GCA_910575545.1. Lineage (GTDB taxonomy): Bacteria > Bacteroidota > Bacteroidia > Bacteroidales > Muribaculaceae > UBA7173. The sequence goes on along the minus strand of CAJTFH010000038.1, from coordinate 12,790 downwards.
TGAGGATAACGACAATAATTACCTTACCCAGGCCCAGGATGCCGAAGAGCGTCTTGATTCGGTGGATTATGACGTGTGGCTCTGCCCCAAATGCGGCGAAACAGATATAATTCCCTATGTCAACCCATCAAAGAACTATACAGTGTGCTCCCGGTGTGGCGCACGGGCATGCACGTTGGTAAACCGCCGCACAATGGTTGCCCCTACCACCCGCCATGAAGGCCAAGGCGTTGAGGAATATATGTGTCTAAATTGCCGGTGCCGCACCCAGAAACCTTTCACGATTGCTAAGGTTGTTCAGCCTCCGGTGGTCATAATGCCCGGAGGGGGGCGCGGTTTCGGCGGTGGCGGAGGCTTTTCGGGCGGTTCATTCGGTGGCGGTATGACCGGCGGCGGCGGCGCCTCAGGCGGCTGGTAATAGACCCGACTTGGGGCGTTTGCCGGATTTTATCGTGTGTTTTTCGGAAAAGATTGCCCGGTTGTGAGAAGGTGTCTTGACAAACCGGATGGGCAGGAGTTGTCTGGCTTGCCGGATTGCAGGGGTAGCGGTAAACAATAGGAATGTGGATGGCGTTTAATGGTAAAGAAGCCTAAAGGCATGGAGGCGGGATTGAAATCTCACGGGAATGATCCGGATTATGCACTCGGCCCGCGAAGGGCATCGCCACCCGGATGAGTTCTGTCAGCGGCATTGGAAGCGAGGCCGGTCTCCATTACGATGGGTTTTGTCTGGGTGCCGGCAATTATCCGGTATCTGTTATCAGGTATGTTTTGTTCTGCCGCATTGCTCTTGCCTTGCGGCGATACAAAAAAAGAGGGTGTGTCATAATGGCTCATCTGGGTCGTCGCCCGAGGGCTTCGGGTTCGGTCATTGACCTTAGTCAACTCCCTTCACCCTCACCCTCAGGCTCCTACTATCTGAACCATTCTGACAGCACCCTCTCCATCCGGATGCAAAAAAGGCGTTAGTCGAATTTCGACACAGCGCCTTTGTTTTTTTCAGCTTTCCGGCAGATAGCCGGAGGTTTTCAGTCAGAGGTCTTTAATCATGCTTCGGCAGTGGGCTGCACGTTGATGAAACGACGCCCTTCCTTGCCGGTTGAGAACACTACCACTCCGTCGACGAGGGCGTAGATAGTGTGGTCTTTCCCCATGCCTACGTTGAGACCGGGATGATGCACAGTGCCGCGCTGACGTTTGATGATGTTACCTGCTTTGGCGTGCTGACCGCCAAAAATCTTCACTCCGAGTCGTTTGCTTTCCGACTCGCGGCCGTTCTTAGAACTACCAACACCTTTTTTATGTGCCATTTTTCTTAAGAGGATTTTTAGGGGTTAGGCAATCACGTCTTTAATCACAATCTGGCTGAACATCTGGCGATGGCCGTTTTTGCGGCGGTAGCCTTTGCGGCGTTTCTTTTTGAATACAATCACCTTGTCGCCTTTCACGAGGGGACGTTTAACCTCGCAAACAACTTTTGCCCCTTCAACGGTGGGCGCGCCTACTTTTACGGCACCGTCGGCGTCAACGAGGAGAACGCGGTCGAATTCAACGGTCTCGCCCTCTTTTTTCTCGTCGCCGAGATAGTGGACATACAAAAACTTGCCTGCTTCGGCTTTGAACTGCTGTCCCTGGATTTCTACAATTGCGTACATTGTAAATTTGTGGAAATTAATTGATTATGCCGGCGGGCGGGCGATGCGGCCACTTGTTCGGAAGCCCGTTACGGCTAAAAAGCCCACAAAGTTACTGATTTATTTTGGATTACGCAAGTTGAAATAAAATGCGTTTTGAGGCCGTTATCAGAATATGAGTGAGTTTAACTTGAATATACTTGGGTGCGGGTCGGCGACGCCGTCGCTTCGGCATCTGCCGGCTTGTCAGGTTGTTGATTACCGGGGACAGCTGATGATGGTTGACTGCGGCGAGGGGGCGCAGCTTTCGATGCGCCGCCTGGGGCTGAAGTTCAGTCGGCTGGGGCATATTTTCATTTCACATCTGCATGGCGACCATTGCCTGGGGCTGCCTGGGTTACTGTCGACGTTGGCTCTTCATCAGAAGGGTGGCTCACTGACGGTTCACACTTTTGCCGATGGGGTCGAGATGTTCAGCCGTATGATGGATTTTTTCTGCCGTGAGCGTACGTTTGAATTGAAGTTCAATGTGATTGACCCGACGAAGAGGGGGGTGGTGCTTGATTTGCCGTCGCTGACGGTCGAGAGTTTCCCGCTTCGCCATAGGGTGCCTTGTGTGGGCTATCTTTTCCGCGAGAAGCCTAAGCAGAGGCATCTGGTGGGCGATTTGGTTAGATTCTATAATATCCCTGTGTCGCAGCTGAAGGCTATAAAGGATGGTGCGGATTTTGTGACTCCGGATGGTGTTGTGGTGCCGAATGACCGGCTGACGACTCCTGCCGACCTGTCGGCATCATATGCCTATTGCTCTGACACGGTTTATTCTCCGCAGCTGGCAGAGGTTGTCAGAGGTGTTGATCTGCTCTACCATGAGGCGACCTATGCCGACGACAGCGCCCATAAGGCGCGCGCTCGTTTCCACAGCACTGCTTCTGAGGCTGCGCGGATTGCGCGCGATGCCGGCGTGGGCGCTCTTGTGCTTGGACATTTCTCAAATGCTTATAACAGTGAGGCCAGGCATCTGGAGGAGGCCCGCGCCATTTTCCCCGACACCATCGCTGCCAGGGAGGGGTTAGTGATAGAAGTGAGAAGTAAGAAATAAGAAGCAAGAAGTTGTGGCGATTAGGAATACCAGGCATGTCTGACGTGTCTGGCCTTGTTGCCTAATCAACTGCTTACGGCTTCTTGCTTCTTATTTCTTACTTCTCACGACTTCAATGCCTCATGCCGGGAGGGGGGCCGCCTGGGCCGCCTGGGCCGCGGCGGTGGTCGTTGCGGCCGGAAGGTTCGTTGCCTTTGCCGAAGGTGTTGAACTTATAGGTGAAGGTCAGCATGAAATAGCGGGTCAGAGAGTTATATTCTATGTCGTCGATGTAGTTGGCGGTTACAGAGCGGCGGATGCTGGATTTCTGCTGGAGCAGGTCATAGACTTTCAGCATCACTGTTGCAGAGCGGTTGCGCAGGAACTGATAGGCTATGGAGGCGTTCCACAACCATTGGTTCACGTTGTAGCCTTCGGCATATCCCGACGAGGCGGTGAAGTTGAGGTCGGTGGCGAGAACGAGGCCGAATGGCGCATACCATGAGCCGTTGAACATGCCGCCGTAGTTATGGATGGTGGTGTTGCCGATATTCTCCAGGGAGTTGAACGTGGTCTGCATACGCCAGGTGGGTCGTAGCTCGAGTTCGAGGCTTTGCGGGCGGAATGCAATCGATGGTGACTCGGCAATCATGAATGTTGCGGAGCGGTTGCGCAGTCCGTTGTTATAGCCCACCTGCTGGTTGTAGTTTACGAAGATGTTGTTGTTGAACGACCAGGTCTTGTTTTTGCCGAAGGGCTGCGAGAACATGTTCATGACGCGTGCGTTCCACACTCCGTTTACGTTTTCATAGGTTGTGAAACGTCCGCCAGTCTGGCTGTCGAATGTTGTGCGCGACACGATGGCGTTCTGGCTTATAGACGCATCGGCCATTGTCATTATCGACCTCTGGCTTTCGGGCGAGAATTTCTGGAAGCGTAGGCGTATGTTGTGGCTGAAGGAGGGTTTCAGCTCGGGATTACCTTGGACTACGTTTAGTGGGTTGGTGTAGTCGGCCACCGGCTGCAACTGGTTCATCGAGGGTTGTGAGGAGCGCCCCATGTAGTGGAGGTTTACAGAGCTTTGTTTGTCGAGGCGGTAGCGCATGCGCAGGAATGGGGCGAAGTTCCATACCCACCGTTCAGGAATGCTTTTGGCGTCGTTGATCAGGTCGATGCTTTTGCTCATCGACGGCACCAGCGAGACGCCTGCGTCGATGTTGTATTTCGCGTGTACTTTCTTATAGCCTACGCGCAGATCCTGGCTCATGAAATCGTTGCGGAAGCGGTTTGAGAGGTCTTCCTGGAACTCCCATGGCAGATATGTGAAGGAACCGGGGTCTGGGTAGCCTGGATTTAGCATCGACTGGTTGAAATCGGGGTTGCGGCGGTCAACGAGTTTGTCGGCGTTGTTCCAACGGTATTGCATACGGTAGCTCATTGTGAGGAAATGGCCGTTTTTGACGTTGCCGAGAGGTTCTGTCCAGCTCAGCCGTCCGGCCACGGTGTTCGACCAGGTGTGGTTTGAGGTGTATTGCTGGTAGGTCTCTATGTTGTTGTCCTGGTCTTCTTCGATGGCTTCAACGGCATCCTGTGGCGTGTCGGTGTCGTTTTCGAGTTTGTGGAAGAAGGTGTAGGCCATTGAGTTTTCGTATTCCCTGACGTTTGAGAATCTGTAGTTGAGCATTACGGAGAATGAGCGCCCTCTGTGGGATGCGAAATTGTGGTTGTAGATTAACCGGCCGCCGGCTTCGTAGGATTTACCGTGGGAGTCGGCGGTGTTTATGCTGTTGTTGACAGGGTCGTCGAATATGTTCGTTCCGTCGACAAGGCGCGCGCCGAAGAGGTTGTCGGTGCTTAGCGATGTGGAATTGTTTTGGTTGAATGAGAAGTTGGGGCGGAAATCGAGGGTGTTGAATGAGTCGGGTTTCCATTCCACGCGGAAGTCGGCACGGACATTGTGGCCCCGGTCTCGTGCGTCGGAAGTCGATTTCTCAAATGTGGGGTCGTTGGCGAAGAGATATTGGCGTTCCTGGCGTTTGCGTGTGTTGCGGTCGGTGTGGGAATACAGCACATCGCCCCCTACGCGCAGCTTTTCAGAATTGCCGATGCTGAAGTTCATGCCGAAAGTCTGCGAGTTGTTGATGCCTTGGTCGCCCCCGAAGCGGCGGAATCGGTTTCCGTTTCCGTCGGTGAAGCCGAGGTCGTTGGTGTTATTGGCCGAACCGAGGAATGTGATCTGGTTCTCGTTCCAGAACCGGTTGACGTTGAATGTGGCCTGGTAGCGGTCGTCAGTGCCGTAACCGGCTTCAACGGTGCCGAACCATCCGTTTTTCATTCCTTTCTTTACGGTTAGGTTGATGACTGTCTCGTCTTCACCGTCGTCAACTCCTGTCAGGCGCGACAGGTCGCTTTTGCGGTCGACAACCTGTAGTTTATCGACCATGTTGACCGGCAGGTTTTTCGATGCCACTTTGGGGTCGTCGCTGAAAAACTCTTTGCCGTCGATTAATATCTTTGTGATTTCTTTGCCGTTGGCGGTTATTTTGCCTTCGGAGTCGACTTCCACACCCGGGAGACGTTTCAGGAGGTCTTCCACTACGGCGTTAGGCGGGGTCTTGTATGTGTCGGCATTGAATTCAACGGTGTCTTGCATCACCTTGATGGGGGTTTTGACACCCACCACAGTGGCTTCTTGCAGCATAATCGATGATTCGCTGATCCGGAGCGTGTCGAGGTTTACGTTGGAACTTGACACGCGGAATGGATGGTGGAGCTTGTTGTAGCCGATATATGATGCTTCGACTATATAGCGGCCTTTATCGACCCCCTTTATGTTGAACTTGCCGTTGATGTCGGCTATGGCTCCTTTTACAAAAGCGCTGTCGCGAGCCTGGAGCAGCCTGACTGTGGCGTCGGGCAGAGGTTCGCCTGAGTTGTCGGTCACGGTGCCGGTGATATTGTAGGCCCATGCCGCTGCGGCAGAGGCAACGGCTGCGCCCGCCAGCATGTGGCGAAGTGAGAATGTCATTTTCAGTTGTCGGTTATGTTGTTATTGGAAACCTGTTTTAATCCCTCTCAGTCCATCCCAATGATTCCTTCCCCCGGAAAAATTGACACAAAGTTAATGCATAAGTAAAAAAAGGATGGCGTGATTTTGTGTTTGTTAACAGAATAAGCCGGAAGTGATAGTGGGGTGGGTCGGTCTGACAAGCCGGACATGTCGGACTTGTCTGGCCTTATTGCCTAATCAACTGCGTCCGACTTCTGACTTACGACTTGCGGCTTCTTTTGTTGTTAACGATATTTAACATGGGGGGGGTAATTTTTCACAATTAAGCCATTGAAATGTTAATGAGAGTAAATAACTTTGCGGGTGATTCGATCTGAAATCTGTGTAGAGAAGAAAAGACTGCCTTAAAAGCCACGAAAACAAGAGGATGCCATGAGTGCAAAAGATTCTTACATCATCGCTTAATCCAATGGTTTTAGTGAATTTGCAGGATTGCCCGTAAGCAGCGTCTTGAGGTTGCAGTCCGGTGTCATCAACCTGTGTCGCAGCAGCGGCATTGCGGTTAGCGGTCGCCTTAGAGAAATTTTCATGAAAAATCATTAATATCAAATTAATCTTAAATGAAACATTATCAAACAGGAATCGCCAGGAAATTTTTATTTCTTATGGTGGGACTGCTGTGCGCTATCGGCGCCACCGCGCAGTCAATCACCGTGCGCGGCACCGTTGTCGACCCATCGGGTGAGCCGCTTATCGGTGCGAGTATCCTTGCAGAGGGCACAAGTGTCGGTACGGCTACCGACATCGGCGGCAACTATGCCATCAATGTAAATCCCGACGCAACACTCGTGTTTTCATATGTCGGTTATGACCCGCAGAGCGTGGCAGTGAAGGGTCGTACGACAATCGATGTTACCATGAAAGAAAACTCGGTGATGCTCAACGAGGTTGTGGCAATCGGTTACGGTGTTGTCAAGAAGTCAGACGCAACCGGCTCGGTTGCAGTGGTGAAGCCCGATGAAATCGAGGCCGGTCTGGCAACATCTGTCCAGGATATGCTTGTGGGCCAGACCCCTGGCGTGGTTGTCACCACTGCCGGAGGTCCTGAAGGTGGCGCCAGCATCCGCGTGCGTGGCGGCTCGTCGCTCAACGCTTCCAACGACCCGCTGATTGTGCTCGACGGCGTGCCTCTGGATAACGGCGGTGTGCAGGGGATGGGTAACCCCCTTGCAATGATTTCGCCCGAGAACATCGAGAGCATGACGATATTGAAAGATGCTTCTGCAACGGCCATCTACGGTGCGCGTGCGTCAAACGGCGTTATCATCGTGACCACAAAGAGGGGCAAATCGGGGAAACCGCAGATAAATTTCTCTGCCAACATGTATATCAACCATGCCCATAAGCGTTGGGATGTGCTGTCGGCTGATGAGTTCCGCAACCTGATAGTTGAGCGTTTCGGAGAAAACTCCGATGCCGCTAATGCACTGGGTGATACATCCACCGACTGGCAGGATGAAGTGCTCCGCACAACGGTCAGCTCTGATTACAGCCTTTCGATAGGTGGCACGGCCGGCGTTCTACCCTACCATGCCAATATCAGCTATACCAATTCAAACGGTATCATCAAGACCTCAAAGATGGATCGCCTGACTCTCGGTTTCAATCTTTCACCGAAATTCTTCCAGGATCATCTGAGTGTCAATGCCAATGTGAAAGGTTTCTATGTGCGCAACCAGTTCGGCGACGCAGGTGCCCTTTCGAGTGCGATCAGCTATGATCCTACCCACCCGGTGAGGTCAGACCTTCCTATTGTTGGCGGCACTTCCGGTCAGAAGTATATGTTTAACGGCTTCTATGAAGTTGCTAACGTCAATTCAGAAGGTGTTGTTCAGCTCAACGACAATGCCTCGCTCAATCCGGTTGGTATGCTTGAGAACAAAGACAACTATGCCAACGTCTACCGCAGCAACGGTAACCTGCAGCTTGATTATTCGATGCATTTCCTTCCGGAACTCCACGCTAACCTTAACCTTGGTTACGATGTGAGCAAAACCAACGAGACCAATGCCACGGCGGCCAACTCGGCAGAAGCATGGAAGAACCATGAGCATTACGGTGGCGGTTACAAGACCGACACATACCAGTTCAAGAGCAACACCATGCTCGAGTTCTATCTCAACTACAAGAAGGAATTTGATGCTGCCAGCCAGATGGTAGACGTTGTTGGCGGTTACACCTGGCAGCGCACTTATAATGAAGGCCATTATTCGGGTGCCAATGGCAACGCAGGTGTGCGTACCTCTCCCGGACTGAACTATCCGACCCTTGTCGACGGCAAATATTACATGGATCAGAACGATGCCACCGTTGACCTCGTTGGTAAGCCTTTCCAGGCCGACGGCATCTCTTCCGACGGCAACTACCATTGGAAAGACCATCTGCAGCTGCTGTCGTTCTACGGCCGTGTGAACTATGGTCTTCTCGACCGCTACCTGCTGACATTCACCGTGCGTGGTGATGCCACTTCTCGTTTCTCGAAAAACAACCGCTGGGGTGTGTTCCCCGCCGCTGCTCTGGCATGGAAGCTCAACAACGAGGCGTTTCTTGAGAGCGCTTCAGGCTGGCTGAGTGATTTGAAACTGCGTCTGAGCTGGGGTCAGACCGGTCAGCAGGAGGTTGGCAGCTCAATCAACTACATGCCGATGTATGCCATCGCTTCTCCGTCGGTGTCATATCCCAATGGCCTCGGCGGATGGTATCTGCCTGTTTATGCCCGTGGCTACAATCCTGACCTGACATGGGAGACCACCACCTCCTACAATGCCGCCCTTGATTTCGGTTTCCTCAACAACCGCATCACAGGTAACATTGAATACTACCACCGCAAGACCACCGACCTGTTGGCTTTCGTGGCTGTGCCGGCCGGTTCTTCCACCACCAATATGCTCAACCGCAACATCGGTTCTCTTGAAAACTACGGCGTTGAGTTCAACATCCAGGCACGTCCGGTTGTGACGAAAGATTTCACATGGACACTCAACTACAATGTGGGTTGGAACCACAATGAAATCACCGAACTCACCGGTAACTCAGTGTTCAAGGTGGGCGGCATTTCAGGCGGTAACGGTAACACGGTGCAGATCCATGCCGTAGGGCATCCGGCCAACTCGTTCTACCTGTTCCAGCAGGTTTATGATGAGAACGGCGCTCCGCTCGAAGGTGTCTATGTTGACCAGAACGGCGACGGCCAGATTGACGAGGCCGACAAAATCATCAACAAGTCTCCGGATCCGAAAGTGACCATGACCTTCGGCTCGCAGTTCCGCTGGAAGAGCTGGGATCTCGGTTTCAATATCCGTGCTTCAATCGGCAACTATGTCTACAACAACGTGCTCTCGACCAAAGCCGTATATAATGACCTGTTTGCCTACGGCCTTAACAACCTGGTTAAAAACGACCATTATTTCGAGCAGCCGCGCTATATGAGCGACTATTATCTTCGCAATGCATCGTTTGTGCGCTGCGACAATATCACCCTCGGCTACACCTGGGATAATCTGATTAACGACCACCTGCGTCTGCGTCTGTTCGGCGCTGTGCAGAACCCCTTCGTGATTACGAAATATAAAGGGGTCGATCCCGAAGTGTTCGGGGGTATTGACAACAGCGTATATCCCCGTGCAACGGTCTACTCACTGGGCCTTGTCGCCACATTCTAATCTTTTCACAATTTAAAAACGAAATTCACAATGAATATAAAGAAGTTTTTGATGCTTGGCGGCGTGGCTCTGAGCCTCGGGACCACCTCTTGTGTGGGTGACCTCGACCTCAATCCTATCGACCCCAACCTCGAATCGCCTGAAAGCCCTACCATCCTGATCAACGAGGCAATGGAGTGCTATCAGGTAATGGCAACCTCAGGCCAGGAAGGCCCCGGTTCATCCATCATCTCGGGTCTTGACAACGGTCGCGGCCAATACACCCGCGCGCTGTTTATGATGAACGTTTTCCCGACGGATGAGTGCATCTGGATATGGAAAGACGATGGTATCTATGACTTGGTTACCAACACATTCGATTCGTCAAACGGTAACATCTACGGCACATATTCCCGACTGTATGCCCATATAGCCGTGTGCAACCAGTTCCTCGCCGATGCCGAGGGGAATAACGACGCTGAAATCGTGCGTCTGCGCGATGAGGTGCGTGCGCTGCGCGCCATGAGCTACTACTGGATGTGCGACATCTTCGGTAAGGCTTCGTTTGCAACGGAGGCGCCGGACGGCACAGCCCCGGTGCAGATTACCCGTACAAAACTTTATGAATGGCTCGAAAAGGAACTGTGCGACCTGGTCGACAATGGCAACCTGGCCGATGAGCCTGTTTATGGCCGTGTGGGCAAAGATGGCGCAGAGGCTCTGCTGGCCCGTCTGTATCTCAATGCGGAAGTCTACACAGGCGTTCCCGCTTACGACAAATGTGCCGTGCGCTGCGAGAATATTATCACCCGTCACAAAGGTGGCGGTTTCAAGAGTTCCGGACTTGCCGAGAATTATCTTTACCTTTTCTGCCGCAACAACGAAGAGTATATGCCCGGAGGTGGGAACAAGGCCGAGAACGAAATTCTCTGGGGCCTGCCATTCGACAGCGAGCGCTTGCAGAGCTACGGCGGCACCATGTTCCTCATCAACGGCGCTTTGGCCGACGAGGGTGGTATGAGCGGTCTGAACTACGGTTGCTCGAATGTCTGGAAATGTATGAAGGCTCCGAAAGAGTTCTCGGAACATTTCTCTTCCAACGACCTGCGTTGGGACATGTGGGTGAAAGGTCCCATCAAAGATGATAAAGGTGAGGTAATCAAAGATTATAAGATTACAAACGACGATTTCGGCCAGTGGGGCGACGGGTATGTCTGCATCAAATGGACAGGTCTGACCCATGGGGCAAACAATCCCGCAGGGAAACCCAACTGGGATGAGAACATCATTTCCACGCAGTTCCCCGATACCGACCTGGCACTCATCCGTCTGGCCGATGTCTACCTGATGTATGCCGAGTGCGCTGCCCGCAATGCCACCGGCACTGACTTGGCCAAAGGCCTGCAGTATGCAAACCTGGTTCGTGAACGCGCAGGTGTGACAATCTGGAACACCGCCGACCTCACCCTCGACAATCTGCTCGCCGAGCGTTGCCGAGAGCTTTATTGGGAGCTGACCCGCCGCAGCGACCTGGTGCGGTTCGGCCGTTTCACCGGCCCCAACCAGAAACTTTGGTCTTGGAAGGGTAACGCCCTGGAAGGTAACAATATCGACAGCCGTTATGATTTGATGCCCATCCCGGTCAATGTGATTGCAGCATCTCCCGACTTCAAACAGAACAAGGGCTACGGCGGCAACGAGGAGTAATCCACGGATATGCGAAAAGATTTTTCTTCAAAATTCTTAATTGAGACAACACAAAAATGAAAAAGATATCAATAATGTTTGCCGCTATGGTGGCTGCTCTCGGATTCTCGGCTTGTAACGAGACCTGGGACGATAACCCCAAGCTCGGCACGCATGAGGGCGATGTTGTGAAAGAATTCCTCAATGTGCCTGAAATGACCAATATGTCGTTGCAGATAACCGAGGCCAACGCCACCGAGACACTGACACTGACATGCTCACAACCGACTGAATATGGATATGCCGCATCTGTGGCATATCAGGTGGAACTGGCACTTAACGAGGATTTCACAACTCCGGCCACACCTTCCGCCCCGGCAACGGTGTTGCTGGCAACCGCTTTCCGCGACTGCGATGCAATCAACCCGACCCTCCGCTCGATAGCTGAGGCAATGTGTAAACTGCTCGATATTAAAGACGGTTCGCAGGTGCCGACCGACTATATGCCGCTTTATGTTCGCCTCCGCGCCAATGTGGTCAATGAGAACGGTAATGCCGTTGAAGGCACTGCATTCACTTCAAATGTTGTCAGCTTCAAACATATGAGCTGCGGCTATCTGGCGATTGTTGTTCCGGGTCAGCCCACCGGCATTTATGTTCGTGGCGATATGAACGGATGGCTCAATGACCAGCTCAACGATGGTAATAACCTTGAGGTGCTTCCGCTCTATGAGTTCATGACCACCACTGAAAGCAATGTTTATGAACTTGACTATATCGAAATCGATAAAGAGCAGGGCTTCAAAATTGCCGATAAGGGCTGGGGCGCTCCTAACCTCGGTATCGGTGACGGTTCTATTGTGTTCGGTCAGAAATATGACCTCAAATGGGATGGCGGTAACATTTCGTTCACCACTGCATTCAAAGGCTCTATAACCCTGCGTGGTTCTGACAAGAGCTGGTCGATGACCATGGATGCCCTTGAAGCGGACACTCCGGGTAACCCGTCGGGCATCTATCTCCGTGGCATCGGCGACAAGTGGGATGCAGTGTCGGAATATGAGTTCCAGACAACCGATGTTAAAGGTGTCTGGGAGATTGCAAAGGTTACCATTCCTGCCGGCAGCTTCAAGGTGGCCGATGCCGACTGGGGAGATCTCAATTATGGCGCTTACAAGGTCGACGGCGTGGATGTGCCCATCACTGCAGGTGAGAAGTATCCTCTTGACAAAGGTGGCTCAAACATCCAGATTAAAGAGCCGTTCACCGGCAAGGCAACTTTGCGCGTCAAAGGTGGAAACTACACCCTGTTGCTTGAACCCGCAGCAAACTGATTAACCGAAGGTTTGTAAAAATCCGACTTCATTTATAACTGACGTATCGTTTTGTAGGGTCGCAACATGTCGCGACCGCAGATTTGCCGAATAACAATGCGACACCTCGCGGCCGCGACATGTCGCGGGCCCTGCGGATATGCAGAAATCGAGTTTTTACATGCCCTCACAAACCAAACAAATTCAGAAAAGATGAAAAAATATTATTGCTGTCCGATAAAACTCAAATAGCGCAATAAAGTATGGCTCGAACGCTGATTTTACGGTGTTCGAGTCTTCTTTTTTACTTTACAAGCCCCCTCAGTCAAACAGTGACGGTTCGGGAGGCGCTCCGGAGGCCTCGG
>CAJTFH010000037.1 GCA_910575545.1 Bacteroidales bacterium | reverse complement strand
CGTTGCTGGTCTGTCAGTTGTATAACTTTGATTTTTGCGATAGCGTTGTGTCTTTATGTGTTTACACAAACATACGCAAAATTTTTGATATAAACTAATTTTCAACATCTACTTATGAATAAAATATTATTAACCACATTTGTATTGACAGTATTTGGCTCATTGCAATTATCAGCGGTTCACGTAAGTGAACTGGGGCCGGATTATCCCTTCCCCATGGATTCCCATGAAGTTGACGGAATGGTGGTAATGTGGATAGATTCACGTTACAATCCGTGGCCGGCAGTATCAATTAATATAAACCATCCTACATTGCCAAAAGGTAGCACACACTATGTCATTCCCTCCACTATCGAATATGAAAATATAACATACGACGTAGAGCGGGTCGTAGACATCAATATGACTCCTGAGATAAAATCAGTGGAATTTCCGGATCAAATCTGGACAATAAATTCATGCATGTTCTACGATTGCAATCTTGAAAGTGTCATTTTCCCAAAATCTTTAGAGACTATTATGAATGCGTGTTTTTCAGCCGTCCCACATCTGAAATCGGTTGTTTTTCCTGAAAAACTCAGAACCATCGAACACTCCTCTTTCGTCAATTGCAGGAGTCTGGAAGAAATTGTTTTTCCCGAATGCAATGATAAGATGTATATCGGAAATTCGGCTTTCCACGGAACTAATGTGAAGACTTTGAAACTGCCTAATGGCTTAAAGAACATCGAATACTACTCCTTTTCCGGAAATTACAATCTGGAAGAATTGCATCTACCGCAGAATGACCAATTGGTCATCGACATCAGCGCTTTTTATAACTGCCCTAACCTCAAGATTATTTATTGCCCGAATATAATCCCTCCGACAACGGATGACCAGTTATATGGATATGACTATCTCGAAGATCCAACCAGAAGGTTTCTCACTGAATTCTGCAGCCCGGATTATTACCGGAATAAACATCCGATTGACAAGAACACATGCCGCCTTATGGTGCCGGAGGGTTGTGCCGAAATCTACCGGCAAAGCCCGGCATGGAGAGATTTTGTGCATATTGAGGAATATGAGGCTGCAGGCATCGAAAAGCCCGGCACAAACACCGATGATATTGACTCAATTGGAGATGCTGAATATTATAATTTGCAAGGCAGCAGGATTGCCAAGCCCACACAAGGTATTTATCTGAAGAAAATAAATGGAGTCGTTCATAAGGTTGTGGTAAAATAATCCATTACATCAATCCCCGCATACATGCAATCTCAAACAGCACATATGCGGGGATTGTTTTATATATCCTCTTCAGTATGCCAACATTTAACGGCCGGATTCGGTGATTATGGAGTGGAGGCGCTTGTTGAAAAGGGATTCGGAGAGGAGGTCTTCGAGAGTGAGGTGCATACGGTAGCGCCAGTAGTGGCGAGATTCTGCGGGGACGTTAATCTGCTCTTTGTAGGGGTTGTCGCGGCGGAGACGCCCGTCGATGGCAAGCCAGTCCTGCAGTGGAAGGATGCATAGCATGGCGGGTGACTGGAGGTTGCTGTCGATAATCTTTTCGCAAATCCAAGGCTCGGCAAACACAGGGGCTTCGCCGCATTCATGAAGCATCTGATTATAGAACCGCTGTGTCTTTTCACGGTTTTCCTCCCACCATTGGCGAATGCCGCCCATGTCGTGGGTAGATGTGGTGCAGACTGAATAATAGGGATAATGGTATGGGTTGCCGAATTCCACACGCGGGTCTTTGGGCATACGCTGTATGTCAAGTGTTAGAATCTCAAGAGTGTGCATCACAGCCGGCACACAATCAGGAATCATCCCCAGGTCTTCCGCACAGGTGAGCATATCTGTTGCATCGATAACCGGGGGGAGTTTCCACATGGCTTTTTCATACCAGAAATCGTTATGACGATGATAGAAGAAGTCGTTATACAGACGGTCGAAACACCAACGCTCGTAATCGTTGAGCGAGCGGTAGGTATAGGTGTATTGGGCCGCTATGCGTGGATGGTATTTACCTTTCTGATACGGGTCTTCAATGAACAGCACCTGGTCAATCACACCTTGCAGAGCATTGCATAGACGTGTGTTTTTATCGTTGACCGGTTGGGTAGCGAAATAATCGGAGACTTGCCGCTGGGTGGTGAACTCAGGCCGCAAACGGTAGCGCCCGTAGCCGATATCCTCCAAAAAGCGTTCACGTGCTTCCTGGGTGTATTCGCCAAAGAAATCGCCCAGGAACCCATCCATGATGAAAGGTGTGGTATGAAGGTCAATGTCTAACCAGAAGTCATATCCCGCGCGCAGCTCTTCAGGGGTGAACGGCAGCGCAGGATTGAACACACCCAGCAGTCCGTGTAGCTGCGTCATCGGAATCTGCCATATCCGGAAGAATCCCAACACATGGTCAATGCGATAGACATCGAAATACTCGGCCATTTTGCGGAACCGGGCCTTCCACCAGGCAAATCCGTCAAGGCTCATTTCATCCCAGTTATATGTGGGTAACCCCCAGTTCTGCCCTAACACTGAAAAATCATCCGGTGGAGCCCCTGCCTGGGAATCGAGGTTGAACAGACGTGGAGAAATCCAGGCATCGGCGCTATAGCGGGAGATACCTATAGGTATATCGCCTTTCAATGCAACACCATGGGCATGAGCATATTCCCGCACATGGCGCATCTGCTTGGCGAGATGCATCTGTATCCAGTAGATATAATTAATCTCATCGCGGTTTTCTTTCACAAATGCATCAACAATCTCCGGATTATAAACTGCATAATCCCCCCACTGAGAAAAATCAGGCGTAGCGAACCTGTCGCGTAGAACGCAGTAGGCCGCATATGGCTTCAACCATGATTCGTTTGTTTCAACGAAGCTCCGGAATTCTTTGGTACGCACCACCTTTGCGCCGATTTCAGCAAACAGTTCGCGGGTATATTCAGCTTTAACATCATTGACCTTTTCATAATCGATTTCTTCAAGAGAATTCAACTCACGTGCAATTGCATCGAAATGCTCCTGCCGGGAACCGTCTGACAATCTGCCCACCTCGCTCAAACGGAGATACATCGGATGAAGAGCGAAGCATGAGTTGGCACTATAGGGATATGAGTCAGTCCAGGTATGTGTCATTGTGGTATCGTTAACAGGCAATACCTGAATGAACCGCTGACCGGTCAACACCGCCCAATCAACCATTTTCTTCAAATCGAAGAAATCCCCTACTCCGAAATCATCTTCAGAACGAAGGGAGAAAACAGGGATAGCGACACCTGCAGCCCTCCATAACGGTTTGGGGTTGTTGAACCGCAAACCGTTGACCATGATGCATCCGCCCGACGTTGCCGGACGCAATTCAAACCGGCGGTTTGAACCGTTTTCCCATCCTACTACATGTCGTGAATCCTTTTTAAGTATTATGAATTTATATTCAAACTCCGCCGGAAGGCCAGCCATCGGAACAGCACATGTCCATAAAGGATAATACGCATCGCTGAGGAGAACAGCCTTTTCCACATCCCATGCTCCCAACGCCGCACATGAACCGCTGATGGCCAGCACTTCATCGGGCGCTATCATCGGCGCCTCCACGCTGAACAGGAGCGAGCCAGGTGTAGCAACCGACGGCATGGCACGATTGACACGTTTACATACACAATCGGAATACACAACCGAATAGTATGGTTTGTTCCACGGCAAGTCGCTCCAACGGTCGAAAATCTCATAATCCCTAACATCAGTTCCCGGATTGAAAATATGACCTTTCCCCCATTCCTTTCGTTCCTGGCCGTTTTCGTGGCGGACAATATAGGAATATGTAAAACCGGGAGTCTCGTCGGGAATTGAAATTCTGGTTTTCCACAACTGCTCACCATACAAATCGAGTTTCAGAGCTTTAGACAGGTCTCCGTTGCCAAGTGCCGGAATATTTCCGGTGATATAGATTGATTCGCCCCAATTGGTGCGATAGTCTATATTAAACGACAAATTCATAAAAAACAGATGATATTAGTAAGTAAGATATTTTCAGGATTAGAAGTCAGAAGAGAGAATTAAGAAATATGGAGAGAGACAAGTATGACGGGTTAAAGCAGTTTTATGCTGATATAACGTTTAGGATTCCGTTTCACATCGATTAGAAGAGAATCGAGCGAAGCTGCGCAGTTATTGAGGTTATCATATAACGCACTGTCATGGGTCAACATTCCCAACGACGACTGCGGGTCGTTAAGGGTCGCCGAAAGAGCCTTTAGGTTCCCGGAAAGAACGAGAATATTATTCATAGTCGAATCAATAGGCATCTGTTTCAGTTGAGCCGAGAAGTCAGCCAAATCGGCACTTACCGTCTTAAGATTCGATGTCACACCATTGACATCAGCCATTACAGGAGGCAGAGTCTTAGTTGCGGAATTGAGCTGCCGCATTGTCTGCTCGAGATTCAACGTTATATCGTCGAGCCGTTTTACTGATGCTGTCAGCGCCGGATCGGCAACCACCCGGTTGAGAGAAGTCAACAATGAATCAATTTTAGGGAAAATTGCAGAAATGTTGGGCATCAGGCTTTGTGATACATTATCAAGCAACCCTGAAGCCGTCGCACCTTCGATGTCAGAACCGACTTCCTGAAACGTGGAGGCAGACGAAAGATGCAGCACCACCGTTGAGGTTCCTAAAATGTCTTGCTCAATAACTGCTTTTGACCCCGTGGGTATTTTCAAAGCTCGGTCGAGGCTGAGCTCAACTTTCACATGTCCGGGATTATTATATTCATAATTTATCTCACGCACCAAACCGACTTTAAATCCGTTGAGTGTCACAGGGGCAGATATCTGCAATCCGGCCACATTGCCATAGGTTGCGTAGTAATAGTTCGCAGCCTTGAACATATTAATGCCTTTGAGGTAATTTATACCTATGAAAAGCATGAAAAGGGCTATGACCACACACAGACCTATTGTTGCTTCTTTCTTTAGTTTCATGTCTCCTATTATCTAAATTTCTTTTGTTGTTATCAACTTATTAATACGTTTTTCCATCGCCTATCCATCCCATAACAGTGAATTTGCCATTATTTAATGTTGCCTCAGCATCACTTATGGCTTTATGAAATCGACACGTTTTCCATTAACCATTTTTATTATGAAGGCCTCAGGAAACGATTTACGCACACGCGAAAGCCGTTTTATAGCATCATTGAGATTTTTTTCCGGACCTATGGCGTATTTATAGAACCCACCGTCTCTGTAATACTCAACATCTTTAAGCGCTTTGAGTTCGGCTGATTTAGCAGGCAAAGCGACACTGCTTGCCAAAATCTGAACATAATAAACCGGATTGTCGCTACCGGCAGGAATCTCATTTATCCCCTTAACAGACTCCCCGTTGCCAGGATGCTCCCTATCCACTGCCTCCGGTTTTTCAGCGCTTACATCTTCAACCGGCTCTTCAGCCCGGTTTCGAGAATGCTTATCTTTGCCGATAGCAGTTGCCAATGGAAGCTGCTTTCCGGTTATCTGCGAACCATATGTGTTGAAATAGGCGCAGAAAGCATTATACAGAGCCTCAACCATTTCTTTCTGCCCTTTGGCCGATGCCATATATTTTTCAGATTTCGGATTACATATGAAATCAAGCTCTACCAGCACCGATGGCATCGATGTTGCCCATAAAACCCAAAAGCCCGCCTGTCGCACCCCTTTGGGAACACGCCCAGAAACATCCACCAGTTCGCCATGCACCGCGTCGGCAAATTCAATGCTTTGATCAAGCCTTTTATATTGCGACAGTTCAAAAACTATGTCGCTTTCAAGCGAATTGGGGTCAAAACCTGCATATTTCTCGGTATGGTCAGGCTCAAGTTCCATCACTGCATTTTCACGTTTTGCCACAGCGAGGTTTTCTGCAGTCTTGTGAAGGCCGAGTGTATAGACCTGACACCCCTCAATCGACCGGCGGTTGCGGTTACGTTTATCAACAGAATTTATATGAATGGAGATAAACAGGTCTGATTTCGCATTATTGGCAATAGCTGCGCGGTCTTTCAGCGGGATGAAAACATCCTTGTCACGGGTATACACGACCTTGACATCGGGCAGATTTGATTCAATCAACCGGCCGAGCTGTTTCACCACAGCAAGTGTGATTGTTTTCTCATTAGATTTTTCTCCTATCGCGCCATAATCATGCCCCCCGTGTCCGGCATCGAGTGTGACAACAAAATCTTTTGCCGGCACAGCTCCAAAAGCAACTGCCAGCAAAATTATAAACGCCACAAAACGGGGTATATATGATGAAACGGTCTTAAAAAAGCCCATTATTAAGTGCATTATTAACCTTACAAAGGTACGAAAATTTCCCGTAACAGCCAATTAAGGCACGAAACGGCAAGCAAATGCGACAAAAAGCCCAATATAGGGAAAATTCATTACTTGGCAGGTATGGATCCCAACCTACATCATCTCCTCACTAACAACATCCTTTTTTACCAAGAAAGCACTGAATTCCCACAAAAGATATATCGGGGCAAACACAACAAATAGAGTGAACGGATCCCCTGTCGGTGTGATTATAGCAGCGAGAATCAATAGAGCCACTATTGCATGGCGACGATAAGTATTGAAGAAATTACGATGAAGCAGCCCCATGCCCCCTAAAAGCCAAGCTAAAAGAGGCAGCTCGAAAAAGAGCCCCATCATCATCACCACTGTTATGAAGGTATCCATATAACTGTCAATCGAAATCTGGTTCGGAATCATCTCACTTAACTGATAATCCGACAGAAACCTGACCGTCAGCGGAAATACCATAAAATAACCGACACACACACCGACATAGAACATCAGATTACCAAACAGAAAAGCCATTCGCGCGCCTTTACGCTCGTTTTCATATAATCCGGGCTTAATGAACCCCCATAATAAATAGATAATAACCGGAAACGAGACCACCAAGGCAAGCCAACACGAGGCTGACATATGAATCAAGAACTGAGATGCCAGGCGGATGTTTATCAGATCCACTCTGAAATCTGACATACTATCGTTAAGCCCCAATGCAGGAAGAGCCTGTGCCAGCCGGTCTAACAGACCGTAAACTACAAAATCACTACGACACGGAGCAAGTATGATGTTGTTGAAAATCCACGGCATGAACACAAATAGCGCCACAGCGGATACAAATAGCACCGCAATCACACGGAACATCACTCCACGCAATGCGTCGAGATGTTCCCAAAACGACATTTCCTCTTGCCTACCGGATTTTTTATCCATAACGAAACCTATACTCAGACATAATCCAGTATCGAGATTCAGCCCTTACGGGAATCTGATTCCGGATTATCTGAATTGATTTCATCAGATACTTCTTTCAAACCATCCTTAAATCCTCTGATACCTTTTCCCAAACCATGCATCAGTTCCGGGATTTTCTTACCACCGAAAAGGATTAAAATGACTATCAGGATAATAATCCATTCCCATCCCCTCAAACCGCCGATAAACGTAGCTATCAGAAGGTTAATATTTGAAAAAGCAAGCATTCAAAATCAATTTTACAATTCGACAATAATGTAACCACACAAAAGTGTTGAGCAAATTTAGCCAAAACCGACAGATTATGCAACAGATCAGTATCGCGGACTGCCAACCACATGGCTGTTCCCAAACCTATCGCCTTTGTCTTATATATACGAATCAGCAAACACCGCCACACGGTGGGGAATCCGTTGCAATATAGCTTCCCTGTCGGTCGTTGAAGATGCAAAAAGTGCTGTCGACAAGATTTCTCCCCACACAGCATTGTCTGTCACAACCGAAACCAAACCATAACGCTCGACCAAGCTTCCGGTAAGAGGATTTATTATATGAGGATTCATTCCCCGGGTAACACCAGATGTGGTGAGGCATTCATTGCGTAGTTCAAAGGCATGATGCCCCCCTACCGTCAACGACACCGGCCAGCAATCCCGCCCGGGAGCATGCCCCACAGCCAAAACGGAACTATTACCTGCACTCGCCAATACATTCAATGAATCATAGGCACAAACCAAGGGGCGGATCTGTTCGAGGACATATCCTTTGGCAACACCCGACAAGTCATATTTAACATCCCCTGCCCCGATGTTGAAATATCCCGAAGTAAGCAACCGGCCTTCTTCGCATATGGCAAGCAATTGCAACAGTTCAGTGGAAACCCTTCTATCGTCGCCTTGATTAAGTAACGACACATCACTGGCTGGATCAAAGCGGTTTGCCATCTTTTCAACATCTTTTACCACCGAAAACAGATTCTCTACAATCCCCCCAAGAACAGTCTGTAATAACGCCCCCCAAAGCATGATGTCGAAACGTGTATGCATGGCCGCAAAACGGCCATAGCATACAGTTTCTGTATCACTGATTTTTCTGAAAAGGCAATTGACATTAGCAGACTTCATTAGCCTGAATCTGAATTATACGGAAAATCAAGGCAATTCTTTAATTTTTATATTGCGGTAGTGCACCTCATCGCCATGATCCTGCAAAAGGATATGCCCCTTTTCGAAATTGCCGAAGTTTGGCCAATCACGATATTTGCTATATGCTACCAAAGCATTCCACATCTGATTGTTACGCTCGTATTCCAAGAGTTTGACTCCGTTGAGCCAATGTTCCACATGATTGCCATTGACAATTATAATTGCAGTATTCCAACCAGTCTTGTCAACGGGTTTACCGGCAGGAGCAGGAATAAGGTCGTAGAGCGAACCAAGCTGTCGGTTGCCTTTCACGCCCAATTTAGCATCGGGATGGCGGTCATCATCAAGCACCTGGAATTCACAACCGATTGATGAACCGGCACCCTGGTTCATTTCGGTATCTACGAAATATTTGATACCGCTGTTGGCCCCTTCGGTAATCTGGAAATCAACAGACAGAATAAAATTACCATACTGACGCTCTGTCACTATGTCGCCTGCATTCGCCGATTCTGCACCTCCGGAAGATTCAATTATAAGGTTATCACCCTTAACCGACCATCCATGTGATGGGAAGGATGTTAAACGCGCGCCACGCCAACCGTCGGTAGTCTTACCGTTCCAGAGCAGTTTCCATCCATCGGCATTTTCAAACGAAGTGAGAGTGTTGGGAGCGGCATTTTCACGCGATTGCAACAATGCTGTGATGTATCCGGAGGTTTCTCCTTTGGCCAAAGCCTTTTCAGCTGATAAATTCTTTGCCTGCAAAGAAAGAGTCACGACTGCGAGGGTCGCTAATGCAATTATTTTTTTCATATGCACGAAATGTTATTTTCGATGATTGGTTATAGGGTATAATATTGCTCCCAGCCTTTACGAGGAGGCACACCTGCCAGCATGGCATTGGCGAAAGCATTATTGGTTATCTGTTTTGTACGCGGATCGAAATACAACCGGGTATTAAGTCGCTGGGCAATCACACCGATTGAGAACACCTGGCTGAGAACGCCGTTAATCTCAAAGGGGGAACGGGTTTTCTCCTTACCCATGCACCCCAACAGGAAATTTTCAAAATGGTTAGACGGGCTGGACGGCACTTCCGGAAGTTTGTCAGCCATGTCGCGGGCTTTATCTTCAGGAATGATTGAAAGAGTGCTGCCATGGCTTCCACCTTTGAAAATCAAATCTTTGGAATAAATGATTTTACCGGGATTAAGTGTTGCTTTCGGGGTGTCGCCCTGATTGGTTGCCGGAACATCGGCATTATACTCGGAATGTCCGTATCCACGTGGAAGCGGAGGCAGGTTGTCAAGTCCGTCATACCAAGTAACATCAACCGGAGGCATACCTTTGCGCTGCGGAAAACGGAATAATATAGTAGACGAGAAGGGATAGAAAAACTCATTGTGGCCATTGGCATAGAGCATAGAAACCTCGTAAGGAAGGCCAAGCTCCAAAAACTCATGCACCGTATCGAGGATATGAGCACCCCAGTCGCCAAGACATCCCATGCCGAAATCATACCAGCAACGCCACTGTCCCTGATGGTAGTCTTTGTTATAATCGTGCCATTGGGCAGCCCCAAGCCAGACGTCCCAGGCCATATCAGGCGGAAGCTGCTGACCCGACGGCATCTGACGGATTTTCGCATCCCACCCATGCCAACGGCGAGGATTGTTCATATGAGCCGTCACAGCAGTGACGTCTTTTATTATGCCTGCATCCTGCCACGCCTTAAACTGGAAATAATTAGCTTCTGAATGCCCCTGGTTACCGACCTGGGTCGCGAGATGCGGACGTTTACGGGCCGCCTCCATCAGCAGCTCCGCCTCAAGGAAAGTGCGGGCAAGAGGCTTTTCGACATATACATGCTTTCCCTCCGACATTGCCAGCATTGAAATCGGGAAATGGGAATGGTCGGGTGTGGCAATCACAACCGCTTCAAACTGACCGCCTATCTCATCGAACATCTTTCGGAAATCGCGATACTGCTTGGCATGAGGATAGCGGTTTATAGCGTTTACAGTGTGAGGCGCACCCATATCCACATCACACAGGGCGACCACCTCAACCATTCCCGTACGGGCAAAATCGGCTATCACCTGTTCACCACGGTTTCCGATTCCGATATAAGCCACTTTTACCTTATCAGGTGATTTCGCAGCCGGGAAAGCTTTTGCTCCGGCCTCAAACGGACGCGCGCCTACAGCCGCCCCTGCAGCGGCATAACAGATTGTTTTCAGAAAATTCCTTCTCGTTGTCATTCTTTGAATTTCTTTAAAATAATCAAAACACCATATACAGCCAGCCGGATAACCGACCACGCCGCATATAACACAAGAGCAAAAGCCACCACATAGAATATCGAAGAATACAACTCCGAATATGGTGCCGAATAAACCATTATGGCATAGAGGTTAACAGCAAAGGCAACCACGAAACATGATGCCAAAGTATAGATTTCTATGGTTTTACGACGTTTAGTTATTACACTGTCATTCATCTGCATTGCCTACGACCGGCGATTTATGGTTAAGATAATCAAGTTTATATTCATCCGGGAAAGAGACCACACGGTCTTCCCGTATCGCCATGTCGCCCATCAGGCAAAGTTGGCTGGCATAATATCCTTCTTCTGCAACTGAAGCCGGTTGCCGACGCGTTATAACCGCATCAACAAAGGCTTCGAGCATCTGTGAAGACCCATCCCCTTTCGGCCGGCTTCCAGTGATGAATGTTCCTGTATTACTTTGGGCAGTCTCTGGAGCCCAGCTGGTTCCGGCGAATGGCATTGAATCGAAAACCCGGTTTTCCCAATCATTCAGTAGCTGTAGAAAGGCCGGAGCCGGTGGCAGCTCCTCGAAATAATATTTTCCCTTCTCAAGCTCCACTGTGCCTTCAGAGCATAGAATCTGCTCTTCCAGGCCATAGAATTTATTGGAAATCACAGAATCAAAAGTCATTTTCACACCATCGTCGAATATATACATGCAACTCACATTGTCATGCACTTCACGGCCATCCTTCCAATAGGTTATCGCTCCATGGCCCATGACCTTTTCAGGAATTTTCTGCAAAGCCCATGTTCCGGCTTGCAGCTGATGACATGCCAGCTCCGTCATAAGCCCGCGTGAGGTCGCACTGTAGAGCCGCCAGTTAATCTGCCGCTCCAATGAGGGGTCAGGCACATGGCGACGCCAGTCGCCATTACGATACCAGAAGGTTCTGACTGCTCCAATCTTGCCGAATGTGCCGGAATGGATCATATCCATCGCCGTGCGATAGCGAGGATCAAAGAGCCTTTGCTGCCCTGAAAAAAATATTCGCCCCGAATGCCGGTAGGCCTGGTACATCCTGTAGGTTTCATCCATAGTGAACCCAAGACATTTCTCACACAACACATCCTTGCCCGCATCAAAAGCATCACATGTAATCCGGCAATGGAGTGTGGGAGGCGTTGCTATGACCACAGCATCTACCTCCCGGTCTTCAAGCATACGGCGATAGTCACCATAAACCTTTGCGTGGGGCACAATTTTCAGAGCCTCCTCGATAGAAGGCGGATATGTGTCACATATGGCGGTGACTGTTGCGGCAGGGATATTGCTCAAGAGGCTTAGGTGGAAACAGCCCCTTGACCCTACGCCGATTACCCCTATGCGACAACGGTCTGTTTTTATGGCAGCACCCACGGCCTTATGAGATAGCCATGGGGTTACTGCCACCAGGGAACCAGCCCCTAAAGCCCCGATACTGCGCAAGAAAGTCCTACGGTCAATATTTCTGTCTTTCATGTCTTGTTATCATTGAATCTTGGTGTATCATTTGGTTATTTATCTGTTATTCTGTTTAAATAATCGCCATCTATTGGGGATCGACATCATAGTATACCATCGTGCCTTTGACTTCAGCCAACGAAAGCATCTCAATATAAGTGCTTCTCAGTAACCCTTTGATTTTGGTTACTGATGCGGCGGGTTCTATCTTCAACATGATTTTGCGTATATACAGACCTTGCACACGCCCTACAGCCGGTTCCACAGGGCCAAAAACACGCCGCCCCAGCAATTGGCGAAGCCGCGCAGCATATCTGTCGGCTATAGTCCGCAGTCGAGCCGGATCGCGGTGTTTGACATACATATATATTATTCGGCAAAAGGGTGGATAGAACAGTTTCTCACGTTCAAGTATTTCATGATTGTAGAATCCCAGGTAGTCATGGTTCTTCAAAAAAGAGATGACCGGATGTTGTGGTTGCCAGGTCTGCACAACAACCATACCCGTTTGCCCCTCTCTACGGCCAGCCCTGCCAGACACCTGTTCAAGCATATTGAATGCCCTCTCAGCCGATCTGAAATCAGGGAAATTGATAATAGAGTCAGCGTTCAACACACCGACCATTTCTACTCCTCCGAAATCCAGTCCTTTTGTTACCATCTGTGTGCCGACCAATATGCGGGCTTTCCCCCCAGAGAAGTCGTCAATAATTTTTTCATATGAATTCTTATTGCGTGTTGAATCCAGATCCATTCTAAGCATCTTGGCTCCGGGGAAAGCCGCTTCAACCTCTTCACCGACACGTTCAGTGCCATAACCGAGAATTTCGATTGACGGCTCCTTACATTGCGGGCAAACCTTCGGGAGCGGATACACAGCTCCGCAATAATGGCATTGGAGCTGCTGCATATGGCTATGATATGTCAATGCGACATCGCATTGCTCACAGCGAGGAGTCCAGGCACACTGTTTGCACCTCGCCAATGGCGCATACCCCCTGCGGTTCTGGAAAAATATCACCTGCGAACCGCGAGCAATCGCTTCAGCCGCGCATTTACGTGTTTCATCAGCAAACGCACCGGCCACAGCACCTGTGGCTCGGTGCTGCTTCATATCGATTATGCGTATTTCCGGCAACTTCACATCATGATATCGAACAGGCAGCTCCACCAGTCCGAATTTCCCCGACAGCGCTTTATAAAACGTTTCCACAGCAGGGGTTGCCGAACCAAGCAACGTTTTTGCGCCATGCATCCGGGCCAGCACCATGGCCACATCACGGGCATTATACCTTGGAGCCGGGTCATACTGTTTATAACTCGACTCATGCTCTTCGTCGACAATGACAAGCCCCAGTCTGGAAAATGGAAGGAACAGCGACGACCGAGCACCTATCACCACCCTCGCACCCGGGTCATGCAACATTTTTTTCCATATATCCACCCTCTCGTTATCAGAGAATTTGGAATGGTAAACCACCACTTTTTCTCCGAACACATCCTGCAATCGGCGGGTAAGCTGTGTTGTAAGGGCAATTTCCGGAACCAGGAACAGCGTCTGGTCGCCTCTGGATAACACAAAATTTATGAGGTGGATGTATATTTCCGTTTTTCCGCTTGAAGTCACACCATGAAGAAGGGTAACATCTTTGGATAGCCACGATTTATGAATATTGTCGAGAGCTTCAAGCTGAGGCTGCGACAATCTTGGCAGCTTTCCGGAAGCCTCTCCAGAAAATTTAAACCGGCTGATTTCCTTTTTCCAAACCCGCAAGATACCTTTCTTGACCAATGCGGAAAGAATGGCGGATGTGGCACCCGCCCTATCAAGAAGCGCAGCCTTGCTCACCTCAACAGCACTGCCACGAACAGCCCCGGAAAGCTCAAGCATCGCCAACAAAAGGGTTTCCTGTTTTTTCGCACCTTTAACCAGGCTGAAAGCCTCTTGAATATGCTTAGGCGTTGAAGGAATCAGAGTCACATAAGGTTCGTATCTGACCCTGTAGCGCTCAACGAGTTTTTCCGAAATTATTAGCACACCACGGTCAATCATCGCATTAACCAGTGATGGAACCCCTTTAAAAGTCAATTTTGCCGACAATGCACCAACCGACATGCCTCCTGAGTGATCAAGCTGCTGGCATATTTCCGCTTCGCGCTGCTCTGAAACCGGAGATTCCGCAAAATCATAGTCTGGGTTGATCTCAACAAATGTTTCGCTTTCTATTTTCAAGCCTGCTGGCACTGCAGCCCGGTAAACATCACCCAATGCGCAAAGATAATAATCAGCAATCCACTGCCAAAGTTTCACCTGAGGATGGCGTACAACGGGATAGCAGTCGAGCACCATTGCCACATCTTTGATTTCAAATCCTTCCGGTGGAAGATTGGGTGTGCCTATAACAATCGCAGTGTAGAATTTTTTCAATCCAAAAGGCACAATCACCCTCGACCCAACGGAAATCTGCCCCTTCATGTGCTCAGGCACACGATAAGTGAACGTTGCCTCAAGAGGCAACGGCACTATCACGTCAACATAGTTATTACGCGAAGTGTGAGGCGATTCGGATAAATGGCCGTCGGTATTCGGCATAGCTTGCTAAATATTGGGACTTAGAAGTCCCTTTGACTTCTGATGAAAAATTCGGCACTCACCTACAAAATTAGCTATTTTTTTCAAGAGGTAAGAATTTTATGAGTAACTTTGTGGGAGAGCATATCCTAAATAAAGAGGATGCTTTACTGGTAATCCAGCTAAAATTCAACAAATACGAAACTATATCATGAAACTTGAAACAACAACGTTCCAGACAGATCTCGGAGAAATAACATGGCTGACTTTAACTAATAAAAGGGGGGCACAGGTTGTTTTGTCGTCGCTCGGCGCCGGCATCGTGGCAGTCAGGCTTCCTGAAGGAGACGGAAAAATGACCGATGTGGTAATAGGATATGATGATCCGATGGCCTATCTGGCCGACGGCCCATGCTCGGGGAAAACACCCGGACGATATGCCAACCGCATAGCCAAAGGCCACTTCAAACTCGATGGTGTTGAATATACCCTCCCTGTCAATAACGGCCCCAACCACCTGCATGGAGGCTCCGACGGCTATCAGAACCGTATATGGAACTGCACTAACGACGGCGACAGCCGAGTTGTATTCTCTCTGGAGAGTCAGGATGGAGATGCGGGGTATCCCGGAAATCTCAAAGCAACGGTAGCTTATGAATGGGATGATAACAATTGCTTGACCATTAACTACAGAGCCACCACAGATGCACCGACAGTTGTGAATCTTACCAACCATGCCTATTTCAATATGGACGGACATGACAGCGGCGACGGTCTTAGCCAGATTCTCAAACTCAACTGTTCCAAATGGCTACCGACCGACAGCACCCTGATCCCAACCGGTGAGATAGCCTCTGTTGAAGGCACCCCGATGGATTTCACCAAAGAGCACACCATCGGAGAAAGGATTAATGATGAATTCGACGCATTGAAATTCGGCAAAGGTTATGACAACTGCTGGCTTGTTGACAATTACGACGGAACACTCAAAGAAGTTGCCTCGCTGCGGTCAGAAAAGTCGGGCCATAAGGTTACAGTAAGCACGACCCAGCCTGCGGCGCAAGTGTATAGCGGCAACTGGCTCGAAGGATGCCCGACAGGTAAAAATGGCGCTACCTACCACGATTATGCAGCAGTTGCCATTGAATGCCAAGGATGCCCCGATGCCCCGAACCAACCGGGATTCCCCTCACAGAGGCTGAACCCCGGAGAAGAATACCACCAAGTTATAAAATTTGCTTTTGAATAAAAAACCACACATAAAAACTCGAAAACAATGCCCCGCGAATCTGTTAGCAGGATTCGCGGGGCATTGTTTTCGAGTTTTTAAGCCTGACGTCTGACAATGGCACGCAGACTTTCATAGGTGGGGTCGGCCTCGACCAAAACCCCCTCTGGGTTAATGATAAAAGTTCGCAGCCCCTCGTTCATTCTGAACGCATTACGGAGCTCAATCTCCTCAGATGGGTCGGAGATATGGAATTGACTGTCTGAATCGAGATTGTCGAGTTTCACTATTTCCTGCATCAGACGCTTTGAACGGTCTAAATTAACAGACACGAACTCGATTCTCTCTGCCGAGTCATCATCCTGCAAGGATTTTGAAAAACGGCTCACTTCGTTTTGCGACATGCGCGAAAAAGCATCTGCTGCCGACCAAAACGATAAGATTACCCATTTGCCTTTCAATGATTCAAGCGACACAATGGAATCGGATTCTCCGAGAACCAAAGATGGCACTTGATTACCGAGAGCTGCTTCCCTACGTTTATCAGAAAACGCCGAAACTGATAGCAGCATAATGGCCAAACCGGCAATCAGAATTGAAAGTTTCTTCATTATTAAAAATTGAGGTTCATAATAAAGGAAACCCCGAAGGAGTGTGTTCCACATGATACCGGCGATGTTAATCGCGGCACATGCCCACCATCCGCATTCCAAATGCGTCCGGATAGGAATTTTATAAAACAACGGAAAATATGTTGTGTGAGAACGTCACACGAAGCGGTTTACCGACCGGTAGCCGACATATATATTCCAGCAAAGTGAGAAATAAATCCTTCGGAAATACAACATGGGTGATAACAGCCCGGTTTCCTTGCCGATTTTCGGCGGTGAGCGAATACAGGCAATGATATTCAAAATCAATCGCCAAGATTCAAACTCATTTGTGGACGCCTCTGCATCCTGCATTATTTACTCTTTCGAGTGCAAAATTACAAAACAAACAGCATATGGGCAAATTTAGTTCACTAACCATCACCCAATTAGCGTTAACAACCGCTAAAAAACGCCAACTGAAGGCGTGTAACGCATCGGGGTTAAAATTAGTTAACGCAATTATAGGGGCGAGAAAAAGACATGTTCTACAACATAATTTGACGGCACATCTGAAGATTCGCCAGTGACCTATAAAAATGCCAATCCACACTGAAAATACGAAGGAATCATTGCCCGATTCAAAATTCATGCCAATTAAAATATGATGTTAAAACCGATTCTGATTCTTGCGGTATTACAGACAATCGGATAATGGGCATATGGCCGTTATCTGCAATCATTCCGGATAATATCATATTGAACAATATACATGCGAGAAAGCCCTTTATCAAATAATTATGTAGTTATTATCCTGTTATATGAATCTGCACTAATATACCCTATATCACAGCCCCCGTTTATAACACACTGTTTTACAATAGATTTACAAGCGTCCATAAAGCAAAAAGCCGGAAGCCGCATAATTCGCTGAACAACAGCATTGTTAAAATCCGCTGCAAAAATGCAAATAAATCACGGTTTGTTTTTCAACAAAAAAAGGCGGAAATTTGCATCGGAAAAGATTGGCTCTGCTCATTGCCCCACACGCATGAATCTGTTGCGGAGCTGCATCACAAAGTTTCAACAGAATCATGAACAAAACCCACATAAAGTTATGGGACGAGTGTCTGCGCATTATCGCGGACAACATCAGGCCCGAACAATTCGACGCCTGGTTCAAACCAATAACGTCGCTCGGATTTGAAAACGGGCGACTGACCCTGAGTGTGCCGTCGCCATTCTTCGCAGAGCATCTTGAAAACACATATATAACCATTCTTGGCGCAACACTTCGCAGAGTCTATGGTAATGATGTGAAGCTGTTCTATCACTACAATCAGATCAGCAACAAGCCTGAGACCGGAATCAATGAAGCCGGTCTTACGGTATCACCGGTGCTTAAATCCCGACCTACAGCCAATCTTTTCCAAACCCCTGTTGACCCCACATTTGACTCCCAGCTAAATCCCAAATACACATTTGAGAACTATTGCGGATCGACCTCGAATAAAATCGCACGCACTATAGGTGAGGCCATTGCCAAAGACCCTAAATGCAAGACATTCAATCCGTTGTTCGTGTTCGGCCCCACAGGTGTAGGCAAAACCCACCTAATCCAGGCAATCGGAATCAAAATCAGGGAGACAAATCCGGCGGCCCGTATACTCTATGTCAGTGCCAGGCTTTTTGAAAGCCAATACACCGTTGCATCCAGAACCGGAAAAATCAACGAGTTCATCAATTTCTATCAAAGCATAGACACGTTGATTATCGATGACATACAGGATTTGATTGACAAACCAAAGACACAGGGCACGTTTTTCCATATCTTCAACCACCTGCATCAGAACCAGAAACAGATCATCATGTCGAGCGACTGCTGCCCCACTGACCTGAAAGGGATGACCGACAGGTTGCTGTCGCGTTTTAAATGGGGCATGACGGTTGAACTGGAGCGTCCCGACCTTGAGTTGCGCCGTAATGTCCTCAAGCTCAAAGCCGAGCAAGACGGGTTGTCACTCCCACAGGAGGTGATGGACTTCATCGCCGAAAATGTGACTGAAAGCGTGCGAGAACTTGAAGGCATTGTGGTTTCCCTTCTGGCACATGCAACAGTGATGAACAAAGAAATCACTCTCGACCTTGCACGCCATGTGATGGCCAATGTGGTTAAAATGCATCGCAAAACCATCAATTTCGAGATGATTACACAAGGGGTGGCATCACACTACAACATTGACCCCGAATCGATTTTCACAAAATCACGCAAACGCGAGATTTCGGATGCAAGACAGATGGTTATGTATATGGCCAAGAAACATGCCAAGATGCCACTGACAGCAATAGGCACCCGCCTGTCGCGCAATCACGCCACAGTCATCTATGCATGTAAGAATATCGAACAACGGCTGCCATTTGAAAAGCAACTGCAGGAAGATGTTGCCTCAATCGAAAAAAGTTTCGTTGAGGAATAAAACATCCGGCATTTATGCATCCAGGAATCCGGATTTGCGTAGAAAATCAAGAAACACAACTGAAAAATGCTCATTGTTGGCACGGGGATACCGGATATCGGTAAAAACCTGTGCCAATGTTTGTTTATTGTTTTCTTCGACAAATTTCGCAGAATCCTGCCTTGCCTCCTTTTCAGCATAAAGCCGATTTATTGTCTCGGAAGAATAATCGGCATATCTGCCATGATGTGAAATCGCTTCAAGGGGCAGACGGCCAACATCAACACCGCCGTCGGCTGGATAACCGACTGTCAGCGTTATCACGGGCACAACCAACCGGGGCAGATTCAGGATTTCGGCAATCTGTGGAGCATTATAAGTCGTGGTGCCGAGCCAGCAACAACCCAGCCCCTCCATTTCAGCCAAAGTATTAAACTGCTGGGCAAATGCAATAGCATCTATCGCAGCAGCTATAAACGACTGGAAATTATCATAACAAGGCTGTGCATCACGATTCTCACACCAGCGGGAAAAGCGGTTGAAATCAGCGCAGAATGTCAACACAACAGGGGCGCTCTCAACCTGAGGCTGATTGAAGTGGCATGGAGCCAAGAGCCTACGCTGATCAGGTGCAGTAGTTATAACAACACTGTATAATTGCATATTGCCTGTTGTCGGCGCATGTGACGCCTTGAGCAGCAAATCATCAAGAAGCGCCGCATCAACAGAGCGGTCGGCATACCGACGGATTGTGCGGCGCGACAACCAATAATTCGAGTTATCCATATACAATGATTCGGTAAAAATTACCGAAGTAGGTGAAACTTAAGTTAATATGTCGAATTATCAAATACAAATGAATCACCAAAGCGTTCATTATAAAAATCTTAGCGTATGAACGTATTGGCGATTCTCAAAGACTTCACCTTTCGGTGTAAGTCGGCATTTGAAAATACTACAACCAAGATGAGCAAAAGGTTCCTCAACTGGCTG
>CAJTFH010000036.1 GCA_910575545.1 Bacteroidales bacterium | reverse complement strand
CCGAGGCCTCCGGAGCGCCTCCCGAACCGTCACTGTTTGACTGAGGGGGCTTGTAAAGTAAAAAAGAAGACTCGAACACCGTAAAATCAGCGTTCGAGCCATACTTTATTGCGCTATTTGAGTTTTATCGGACAGCAATAAATTACTATAAATGTGTGTTAGATGAATCACGCTGTTTGTTAGGGCGTGTTAAAATCCGCTACAAAGTTACAAATAAAAGTGAAAGAGAGGGGTGTGGAAATGTTAATGTTTGCAAACGCGAAATGCGGGAGGTTCATTATCAGCCTTTTGTTCCAATATGAGGTAAAAAGGGACAGCTCGGATTTTTTTGGATAAATTTATAAAACGTGCTGTCTTTATCCCATAGTTGTCGCAATCTTGAAAAACACCTTTTATTAAAAGACCCTGGCGATTTTGAACTGCACATTCCTACGTTATCTTAACCTTGTTTATTCCTTTTATACCGGGAAATTGCGGGTGAAAGCGATGCCAGGGCGCAGGGTGAATGTGGCGGCTACAAATGTGGAGAAGGCCGGTGAATTGTATGTTATGTGATAACGCTCCGGGGCAAGGCCGGGCAGAATGAATGTGGCGCGTTCAACCGGTTCGCCTTCATAGGCCGTCGGGGTTATGCGCTCTTCAATTGATATGTCGAACCCTATCCGGGTTATGGCTAATGCCACCGTAGCCGATGTGGTCAGCCCGGTCAGTCCGCTGCGTGTGATTTCAAGGTCGCCGTTATCAAGACACCGTAATTGCAGACGCGGGGTTGTGTCGACATCGCGCCCCAGCCGTCCGGTGGCAAATGTAGTCTCGGCTTGCCCTTTGTTGCGCGGTTTCACTATAAGCGCCACAGCCAATGCGGCCACAGTCAGCAGTATAACATATATTTCTGTAGACATGAGTTTCAAGTCGTAAGGCAGAAGTGGTAAGTCGCAGGTAATTAATTGTAAATGGTTGAATGCGAGAGATTTTGTGCCAAGGCTTATAACTTCTGACTTGCGACTTACAACTTCTTACGTCTTATTATCCGAACACTCCCATGAGCCATTGGGAGATGAGCATGTATATGAGCATACCTATGATGTCGTTGGTGATGGATATGAACGGGCCGGTGGCGAGGGCCGGGTCGATTTTGAAACGCTCGAGGGTGAGAGGCACGAAAGTGCCGAAAATCGAAGCGAACAGCACAACAGCCATCAGCGACAGCGATACTGCCAGGGTGGTGGGGTTCCATGGGTTGAGCTGGAATGCATTGTAGATGAACATCAGCAGCGAGATGGTCAGGCCATTGATGAAGCCAACTCCCACCTCTTTGAGTATCTGTTTCCCTGATTCCCTGATGTTCAGTGAGCCGTTGGCCAGACCCTGGACAACGATGGCCGATGATTGTATGCCAACATTTCCTCCAGTGCCGCCAATCATGGGGATGAAAAGCGCCATGGCTGGATTGGTCACGAAGCCCTGCTCGAAGTTACCGAGAATCAGAGAGTTGCCTATTCCACCTACAATCCCCATCAGCAGCCATGGCAGACGGGCTTTGGTTTGCCGCCAGATGGTGTCGTCTGATTCCACATCCTGCGACAGACCTGAAGCCAGCTGGTAGTCGCGCTCAGACGATTCGCGCACCCGGTCCATCACGTCGTCGACGGTTATATGCCCGACAAGCCTACCGATTGAGTCTATTACCGGCATAGCCACTAAGTCGTATTTCTCGAAGTCGATGGCCACGTCGTCGAGAGGCGTGTCAGTTTTGACCGACACCGGGTCGGTTTCCATCACATTCTTGATTTTCGATACCGACGGGTGGGTTATCAGTTCCTTCAGCGGTAGTGTGCCCCGGAGGCGGTCGTCGTTGTCTACAACATACACGTAGTAGATTTCGTCCATATCCTCGGCTTGCATCCTGAGCTGTTTGATGCATTCGGGCATACTCCAGTTTTCGTTGACAACCAGCATCTCGGTGCCCATCAGACCTCCGGCGGTGTCTTCGTCATATTTCAGCAGGTCGATGATGTCGCCGGCCTGTTCAACGTCGTCTATGTGCGACAACACCTCGTCGCGGTCTTCTTCGTCAAGTTCCTGGATGAGGTCAACGGCTTCGTCGGTGTCGAGGTGGTCAACGAACTTGCGGGCGATATCCTCCGGCTCCATGTCGCTCAGGAGCTTGCGGCGGTCTTCCTCGTCAAGTTCCATAAGCACGTCGGCGGCTTTGTCGCCATCGAGCAGCCGGTTGAGATGTTCCGCCTGTTCTATGTCAAGTTCCTCAAACAGCTCTGCAATGTCGGCCGGGTGGAGGTCATTGAGTATGGCCCGCGCCTGCACGTCGTCGTTGGTGTCGACGATATGGCGGATTTTTTCGAGAAATTCCTCGTTGAATTCTTTCATGCGGCGAAGCGTTATGCTGCCGGCACACCATATGGATTAACCGGCGCGGAGGTTTGACAACAGGTTGGTTAGCTCTATGAACTGCTCTACCGACAGCTGCTCGGGGCGCAGGGCCACCAATGGCGATTCAGGCACTGACGCTCCCGGGGGGAGTAACGGCTTTAGCGAGTTGCGGATTGTTTTGCGCCGCTGGCCGAATGTGGTCTTCACAACGGTCTTGAACAGCGACGGGTCGCATCCGAGGTCTTCAACGTTGTTACGTGTCAGCCTGATTACCCCCGATTTCACTTTTGGTGGAGGATTGAACACATGCTCATCTACGGTGAACAGGTATTCAACATCATACCACGCCTGTAGCAGCACGCTCAGAATGCCGCGTGTCTTGCTCCCCGGCCCGGCTGCTATGCGTTCTGCCACCTCTTTCTGCAACATCCCTGAGCAACACACCACCTGGTCTTTCCATTGAAGTATGTGGAAGAATATCTGCGATGAGATGTTATAGGGATAGTTGCCTATGACGCAGAATTTCTTTTCCGGAAACAGTGCCCCCAGGTCGAGCTGCAGGAAATCATGTTCGATGATTCTCCCTCCGATGGCCGGCATATTTGATCGGAGATAGCCCACGCTTTCCGTGTCTATTTCCACTACTGTGAGGTCATGCCCTTTTTCCAGCAGGAACTGTGTCAGAACTCCCATGCCGGGGCCGACTTCTACTACCGGCAGGCCTATGAACCCGTCGAGGGTGTCGGCTATCCGCCGGGCAATCCCGAGGTCGGTCAGAAAATGCTGGCCTAATGCTTTTTTGGGCTTGACTTGTGGCATATCTCGTGGTTTTATGGAGTGTGGTTATTACCCGGAGGATTCCAGTAACAGCGCTGTGTAAGGAATTATTTTGCGCATTTTAGGGTCGAGGCCGTGAGGTGTGCCATTGTTATTCGGCAAATCGGCAGCCGCGACCCTACAAAACGATGCGTCAGTTATAGATGATGCCGAATTTTGGCATATCCTCGTTAGCGGCGACCCTTCTGGTTCTTTTTCTGCTGTTCGCGGAGCATGGCCTGTTGCTGGCGCTGAGCCTCTTCAAGGCGTGCCATGAAGCCTGATTTCTTTTTTGGCTTGGCGGCATTGGCCATCAGTTTGGCGCGGAGCTTATCTTCGTTGATGCACATGCGTACGACATATGTCTGTATGATGGTGATGAGCAGCGACAGGAAGTAGTAGTAGCTCAGGCCTGAGGCGTAGTCGTTGAAGATGAACAGGAACATGACCGGCATCAGATACATCATCCACTTCATGCCAGGCATACCGCTCGACGAGGGTTGGTTCTGCATGTTGATGTGGGAGTAGATGATGTTGGTGACTGTCATAAGCAGGCAGAACAGGCTCACGCGGTCGCCATACCAGGGGATGGAGAAGGGGAGGGTGAGTATGTAGTCGGGGGCGGCGAGGTTCTTTGCCCACAGGAATGATTCGCCGCGCAATTCTATGCATGACGGGAAGAACCAGAACATGGCAATCAGCACCGGCATCTGGAGCAGCATCGGCAGGCACCCCGAGAAGGGGCTTGCACCGGCGCGTGAATAAAGCTCCATGGTTTTCTGGTTGCGGGTCATGGCATTCTCCTGGCCGGGATATTTCTCGTTGATTTCCTTGATTTCGGGAGCGAGGGCGCGCATCTTTGCCTGCGACACATAGCTCTTGTAGGTCAGAGGGAAAAGGATTAGCTTGATAAACAGCGTCAGAAGCAGGATTATCAACCCGTAGTTTGAGATGAATCCGCTCAGGAATGTGAACACCGGGATGATTATCAGGGTGTTAATCCATCTGAAAATCGGCCATCCCAGAGGGATGAGGTCGGTCAGGTCGAGGCTCTCAGATGCCTCGGGGTCGATCTGTTTGTCGAGGCGGTTGAGCAGGGGATAGAGGTTGGGGCCGTAGAAGATGTCGATGCTAAAAGGCTGGGCGTTCATCGATGAATAGTCGATTGTTGCCTTGGCGTTGAGCTGTTTCACAAAATCGGGGTCACCCTTGAGGTCGTTTGAAGCCACTTCGGCTGCCACGAAATGGGTGCGGGGAATCATCACCGACGAGAAGAACTGGTTCTTGAACGCAATCCATTTCAACCTTTGGTTGAGGGTTTTCTGTTGGTCGCCCTGGGCCTCGAGGTTGTCGGGACTGTCGCCCACATATTTGTAGTAAAGGCCTGAATTGCGCTCCTCGAATGTGCGGCCGTCTTCGTTGCGCCCCATGTGCTGGCTCCAGGCCAGCTCTACTGTGGCCACGCTCGGCGGTATGACCTTATCCATGTTCTGCTGCACCAGATCCATCTTCACAACATATGAGCCTTTGGGCAGGGTGTAGCGGAGCGCCCAAGTGGCACCGTCGCCAAGGTCGAGTTTCATCATCACCGTTGAGTCGTTCAAGACCTCGGGTGTGAAGTAGAAGTTCGACGTGTCGAAACGCTGTGTTGCAGAAGTCAGGATGAAGCTGTAGGCCGATTCGTTTAGGCGGCACACATTAACGGCTGCCGTGTCGATTTCATTCTTGTTGCCGGGCTTGGGCAGATATGTGTCGTAGTCGAGCAGGGTTGCCTGGGCCACGTTTCCGCCATGGGTGTTGATGTCAAGGCGAAGAACATCGTTTTCAAGGGTCACTAACTGTTCTTTGCCGCTGAGGTGGCGTGCAAACCCCCGGTAGCGCTCGGCATCGGTCAGGGCTTTGCGCAGATTGGCCACGGCGGTTTTGCGTTTGTCGATGGAAAGGTCGTCGCCGAACTGCGAGTGAACCACCGCCGCATAGGTAAGGGTGGTGTCGCCGGCATTGACTGTTCCGCCGACATTCTCCCCGTCGTATGTCAGGTCGACGGTCGGGGTGGTGTAGCGCACCGTGGCGCTCCCTTCGGCGCCAGGGGTGCCGGCTTTGCGGAGGATGGCAGGTATACCGGCAACTTCTGCAGGGGAAATCGAGTCTACAATCAGCGATCGGGCGGCCTCGGCGGCTTCCTTGGCCTGTTGTTGCTCGGTCTGCTGCTGCATCTCCTGTTGTAGTTTCTCCTGGTCGGATTTGTTGAGATACATGAATCCGAAAATAACCAGACCCATCATCAGCATTCCGTAAAGCGTATTCTTATCCATTTCGGGGTGTTTGTCGTTGGGGTTAAGGGTTGATATTCTTGATTTTTTCGTCTCGGAATTTTATGGCTGCATCAACAAAACTGATAAACAGCGGATTCGGGGAGAGAACGGTCGAGGAGTATTCGGGGTGGTATTGTGTGCCCACAAACCAGCGCTTGCAGGGAATTTCAACAACCTCGACCAGGTGGGTGTCGGGGTTCTCGCCGACGCACTGCATCCCTGCCTCTTCAAAACTGGTGCGGTAGTCGTCGTTGAACTCGAAGCGGTGGCGATGGCGCTCGCTGACGAGTTCCCGGCCATATGCTTCTGCCGCTTTTGAGCCCGGGCGCAGACGGCAGTCGTAGGCACCCAGGCGCATAGTGCCGCCCATGTTCGAGATGCTTTTCTGTTCCTCCATCAGGTCGATGACCTTATGGGGTGTTGGTGGATTCATCTCTGTTGAATTCGCCTCGGATAGCCCTAACACGTTTCGGGCGAACTCTATGACCATGCACTGCATTCCAAGGCAGATGCCGAAGGTAGGTATGTCGTGTTCGCGACACCAGCGCAGGGCGGCAAATTTCCCCTCGATGCCACGGTGGCCGAATCCGGGGGCGATTATGACCCCGTCCATCTCTCTGAGCATCTCTTCGGCATTGCTGTCTGTCAGCTTCTCTGAGTGGATTAGCCTGAGGTCAAGACGGCGCCCGGCATATGTGGCGGCCTGGAAGAGAGCCTCGTCAATCGACTTGTAGGCATCCTGGAGTTCGACATACTTCCCTACAAGGCCTATGGTTACAGGTTTGTCGGCGTGGTGCATCTTGTCGAGGAAGTTCATCCATGGTGCCATATGGGGTTCCCCGGAGGTGTCGCAACCGGTCAGCCTGAGCACAATGTCGTCGAGATGCTGCTCATGCATCTTGACCGGCACTTCATAAATCGACGGCAGGTCGATTGACTGCACAACTGCGTCGGGGGCGACATTGCAGAATAGGGCGATTTTCCGCCTGGCGTCAGGGGTTATTTCATGTTCGGTGCGGAGCACCAGTATGTCGGGTTGTATGCCGAGTTCCTGGAGTTTCTTCACCGAATGCTGTGTGGGCTTGGTCTTAAGCTCCTTGGCGGCGGCTATGAACGGAACATAGGTCAGATGGACAACCAGGCTGTCGCGCCCGAGCTCCCAACGCAGCTGCCTTACGGCTTCAAGAAACGGCAACGATTCTATGTCGCCCACAACACCGCCGATTTCTGTGATTATGAAATCAAATTCGCAGGTGTTGCCAAGCTGTTTGACATTACGTTTGATTTCGTCGGTTATGTGCGGCACAATCTGCACTGTTTTCCCCAGATAGTCGCCACGGCGTTCTTTGTCGATTACGCTCTGGTAGATGCGCCCCGTGGTCACGTTGTTGGCTCGTGTTGTGCGGATATTGGTGAAGCGCTCATAGTGCCCCAGGTCGAGGTCGGCTTCGTGGCCGTCGACTGTCACGTAGCATTCTCCGTGTTCATAGGGGTTGAGTGTGCCTGGGTCAATGTTGATGTAGGGGTCGAATTTCTGGATTGTTACCCTGAAGCCCCGGGCAATCAGCAGGTTGGCTAATGAGGAAGAGATTATTCCTTTCCCCAGCGATGACACAACGCCGCCGGTCACGAAGATGTACTTGGGCTGTTTGTTTACCTTGTTATCCACTGTCGTTTTTTTTTGACGGTGCAAAGGTAGCGATTTTTTTTCAGACTTTGTTGGCGTAAAAGTCGGAAAAGGTGGAGGTCTCAGAGCTGTGGCCGGGTTGGCCGTCCGGCTGTCTGTGGGTCTGCGGCCTCGGCTGTTCAAAGCGCTTCCACAAGGCGTTTGAACGCAATCATCTTTATGGCCGCCTCGGCGGCTTCTGCTCCTTTGTTGCCCAGCGGCCCTCCGGCGCGGTCGAGTGCGTCCTGCTCTGTGTCGACTGTCAGCACTCCGAAAATCACCGGCAGGTCGCAGTCGGCATTCAGTGCCGTAATCCCTTGTGTGACGCTCTGGCAAACGTAGTCGAAATGCGGTGTGCCCCCTCGGATTACGCAGCCGAACACTATCACGGCGTCAAATAGCCCGGCTTCAATGAGCTGCGATGCGCCGAATGTCAGTTCAACTGCTCCCGGCACATGGAAAACCTCCACGTCGGCTTCTGCGAACCCTTCGTGTTTTAACACTTCTTTGGCCCCGGCGGTGAGGCGCGAGGTGATATGGCCGTTCCATTCGGCTTCCACTATGGCCACACGGGCGTTTTCTAATTTCGGGAGTACGCCTGCGGGGGCGGCTCCGGCTAATGATGTTGACATCGTTATATTGTTGTTTTTATGAGCCGTTATCTGTTATGATGGGTCTTCTGTTCGCGGAGAGCGGGCTGCATGGCCCAGGTAGCCCCCATGATGGCGCAGGGCATAGTCGTGGCGGGTGAATCCGGTGAGTTTCATCACGTTTACAACCAGGATGTCGCCGATTACTGTCATCAGGGTTGTGGAGGTGGTCGGGGTCAGACCCAGCGGGCACACCTCGGGTGCGCCTCCGGTGAACAGGGTGGCGTCGGCCAGCTCGGCCAGCGGGCTGTCGGCATGTCCGGTTATGGTTATGATCGGTATATCGGGTTGCATGCGTCGCGCCAGCCCCACAAGGTCGATGATTTCTGTGGTTTTCCCTGAGTTGGAAATCAGCAGCATTACGTCGTTTGGCTGAAGCACTCCCAGGTCGCCATGCTGGGCTTCAGACGGATGCAGGTTCACGGCAGGTATGCCTGTGGAGCTGAACGTGGTGGCGATATTCATGGCAATCTGCCCGGCTTTACCCATGCCTGAAGTGACCAGTTTGCCGCCACTGTGGTGGACATGCTCCACAATCAGGTTCACTGCCCGGTCGAAATCGGCCGTGTAGGGGATGTTTTCTACGGCGCGGCTCTCGGCGGCGAGAATCTCGCGCATGGTGGTTTCTATGCTCATTCCTTTCGGGAGTTGACGTTCATTACTTGTTCAACAAAAGTAGCCATTTTCCTTTTACCCTGCAAATCCTTCAAAGGAGGCAAGGGCAGATGCCCATGAGGAGTCGAGCTCGGCCGACGACATCGTTCTCGGGTCGAAGGCTGCCATGACCGTGGTGGCAACGCATTTCACATCGCCGGTTGTGAGGTTCAGCACCCTCTGCTCAAGCGCGAAGCTGTGGCGCGAGATCTTCACACACGATGTGGCCACTGCCAATGGCTCGTCAGGGAGGGATGGCGAGAAAAAGCTGACGTTGATGTTGACGATTACCACTGCTATGCCGCTCATGTCGAGCGGGGCTGATTTCGCTGCCTCGAAATAACGCACTTTGGCCAGATCCATGAACTGGAAATAGACGGAGTTGTTGAGATGGCCAAGCATGTCGAAATCGTTGAACCTGGTCTGCACTTCTGTCAGATGCCTGTATGGGCGCACAGGCTCCGGCACTTTCTCGTTTGCGCATTTCGGCAGCGC
Organism: Bacteroidales bacterium; assembly: GCA_910575545.1. Classification (GTDB taxonomy): domain Bacteria; phylum Bacteroidota; class Bacteroidia; order Bacteroidales; family Muribaculaceae; genus UBA7173. The sequence goes on along the minus strand of CAJTFH010000036.1, from coordinate 12,911 downwards.
AATAGGGCGGTTATCGGTTTGCATATTGTTTTTATGTCGGTTTTATCTTATGGCCACGGGGCCCGTATCGGTAAATCAATGGATTATCAGGGTCTGGAGCACATCTTGCCCAAGTATGGAATTGATGGCGTCGACTATGGCTGTTTTCCTGAACTCAATCTCGGTTTTGAGCGGGGCGGAGTCGATATAGACATGGAGCGCCCCGTCGGCCACATAGCGGCGCATGGTGTGGCGGTTGACCCCGGGGCCGACTATATCCGGCCACAGGTAGGAGGCTCTGTGTTCGAGCATCTCGCTTTTCGTGCCTGAACGGTCGACTACCATGTCGATAATCTGCCGGATGCTCATCGGGTCGGTACGTTTCATAATCCGGAGTGTTTCATATAAGGGTGAATTTCCCGCTGTCAACCTGCCACGAGCGGTGGCTGTTGGCCGACCGTTCCATGATGTTGTCGAGGTGGGCGCGGTTGGTGTCGGTGATGAATATCTGTCCGAAAATCTCTTCCGACACGATTTCCACAACCCGCTCAACTCTTGTGGCATCGAGTTTGTCGAATATGTCGTCGAGCAGCAGCATCGGTTTCATGCCGACCCCCAGGCGCAGGAATTCATACTGTGCCAGGCGCAAGGCTATGGTGTAGGTTTTGCATTGCCCTTGCGATGCTGCCCGGCGCACGGGCATGTCGTTGATTTGCAAATCGATGTCGTCGCGGTGTGGCCCCACGGAGGTGTGGCCTACAATCTCGTCGCGACGGCGCGTCTCGTCGAATAATGCCGGCAGGTTGTCGGGGTTGTCTGCCAGGTGGCTTTTGAGTGATATGGCCGGAGTCTCTCCGTCGGCTGCAATCCGGCTGTAGAGAGGGATGAAAATCTGCGTCAGTTTCCCAACCCATTGCTGTCTGATGCGTGTGATATAGGCTGCCGAGCGGCTCATGGTCAGCTCGATTGCGAAATATAGCGATGGGTCGACCGCATGGTCGCGCAGCAGTTTGTTGCGCTGTTGCAATGCCCGTGCATATCGGATAAGATGGTCGAGATACACCGGATCGGTCTGCGAAATAACCTGATCCATAAACCGCCGCCGTTCTTCGCCCGTGCCGCTGATCAGTTCCTGGTCGGCCGGAGCGGCAAGCACTAAGGGGAACGCTCCGATGTGGGCGCTCAGACGGTCATATTCTTTCCCCTTGCGTTTGAACGATTTCCGCTTGCCTGGAATAAGCCCGAGTGTCAGCTCCTCTTCAATCCCTTTGCGGGTATATACGCCCCGCAGGGTTGTGAATTCCCCTCCACGGCGCACTATAGCGCTGTCGGTCAATCCTGAAAAACTTTTGCAGAAGCTGAGGTAGTAGATGGCATCGAGCAGGTTGCTTTTCCCCATGCCGTTGTTGCCCAGCAGGCAATTGATTTTCGGGCTGAAATCCAGTCTGGCATCGGCTATGTTCTTAAAGTCGGTTATGGCAAGGTGGGTGAGAAGCATGGCGGTATGTTATTATGGTGGGGGTCAATGGATTAAAGATGCCGCAAGCGCCAGCAGGGCATAGGCGAGCATCAGCATTGCCGTGCCGCCAAGCAGGGGGTTGAGGGCGCTCCCATCTGAGTTGCGTAGCTTTCGCCATGCTGCGAATGCACATGCCAGCCATACGTAAAAACCGAAAAGGTGTATCCCCTTCCATATTGGTAGCATGAGAATCACTGCGGCAATGCAATTGGCCAGATAGAGCCATCCTGTGAATGTCCTGCCGAATTTCACGGCGAGTGTGATTTTGCCCACGGCCCTGTCGTCGTCCGCGTCGCGGTAGTTGTTGACTATCAACACATTTGCTCCCAACAACCCCACTGCTATTGATGCCAGCCACACCTCTATGGGGCAGTCTCCGGCCTGGAGATAGTAGGTAAGTGTGACCGGGGCGATTCCGAAAAACACAACTACAGCAACCTCCCCCAATGCATGGCGCGACAGCGGGTAAGGGCCTGCCGAATATGCCAGAGCGCCAAGAATTATAGCTATCCCTGCCGCAATAAGCCACCATCCTCCCCAGTAGATCAGGCTGCAACCGATAATGGCCGCCGCCGCGAGGGTGCCCAAAGCCGCATTGCGCATGGCGGCGGGTTTTATGTCCCCTTCGGTCACACCGCGCCGTGGCCCTGCACGGCCTTTACGGTCGAGGCCGTCGCGGTAGTCGAAATATTCGTTGGCGAAATTAGATGCCACTTGTGCCAGGGTTGCAAACAACAGGCATATCACAACTGGCGCCCATCTGAAAGTGTGGTTGAATATCGCCAGGGAGGCTCCGGTAACCACTCCTGCGAGCGACACCGGCAGCGTGCGTAGCCTGACGGCTTCTATCCAGCAGCTTGTTTTCGACATCGTTTTCGTTTATTATAATGGGTTGGGCTATAATGGCTGTGACAGCTGTCATGGCTGTTTTAGCCTTTTTGCTTTATCGCTTCCGGGCTATGTCAGCCTCAGCGTTATCAGTCCGGTGCTGTCAAACCGTGGGAGGGCAATGAGCTGGATTGGAGCCATGCGCGCATAGGGGGTGCCGGAGCCGTCGCCTACAGAGGTTATACCTGTCGCCAGCAGTGCATCCTCAACTGTTTTAAGGGCAACTTCCGGAGAATTGTTGTCTTTGCTGAGATGGCACAGGAAAATGTTCTTAAGGCGTTCTGAGTATATTCCGGCGAGATAAGCTGCCGTCACTTTGTTGTCGAGGTGGCCGTTGTCTGAGCGGATACGTGCTTTCAGGTATTCCGGATAAGACCCGGCTGTAAGCATGTCATTGTCGTAGTTGGCCTCAATCATCAGATAGTTGGCCTGGCGCATGTAGAAATCAGCCCGCTCCGACACGCAGCCGAGATCGGTGGCTACCGTCATTGAATGTTTTCCGTGGGTGATGAAAAAACCGGCATTGTCGCTGCCGTCGTGGAGAACCTCGAATGCCAGCACGGTGAAATTCCCGATTTTGAAGGGGTGCTCTTTGTAGATTGCCACATGGTAGTCTTTGATGCGGTTTGATATGCAGTGGCGGCGAAGCAGCCCGGTGAGTGTGCGTGGGGTGCAGTAGACATGCATGTGACGGTGGGCGCGGACAATGGAATACGCATAATGCACATGGTCTGAATGGTCGTGGGTCAGCACTATCCCTTTCACTGACTTCATGTCGATGCCGTTGCGTTTCAGTTCTATCTCCACTTTATGGCAATCCACACCGGCGTCAATCAGAAAGCCCGAATCGCCGTCGCCGATATAGGCGCAGTTGCCCGAACTGCCACTGCCGAATGAGATGAAGCTTAGGCGGTCGATGGGCGCCAGGTCTTCAAGGGGTGAGAATGTGTCATCCTCTCCGAAGATGGTGTTCTGGCGGGTGGCCTCACGCAGTGAGGCCATGCTGCGGGCGTCGCGTGCAATCGATGGCACTCCCGGCATCTCTATTTCCGGAAACAGCGAGCTCTCGAGATCGTCGAACAATCCTGGTGAGCTTTGGCTGGCGTTGGTTTGTCGTTTATATCGTGCCATCGGTCTCAGCTGAAAAGAAGGAATATGGTTGGCGTCTTTGAATAGTCGTAGCCCCCTTTGGCCCATTGCGATATGTAACGGGTGGAGATGTTCTGGCGTGTTCCTGTTATGTCGGATGCCACGCATAAGAGGAGGTTTCCGGGAAGGGTGTGCGAAAGTTCCTCTATCAGACGGTTGTTGCGGTAGGGGGTCTCGATGAAAATCTGGGTCTGCCGCTCGCGGCGGATCCGCTGCTCCATCTCGCGGAGTTTTGAGGAGCGTTTCCCCGAATCAATGGGCAGATATCCGGAGAAGGCGAAGCTTTGTCCATTGAAACCCGATGCCATCAATGCCATCAATATGCTTGATGGACCTACCAGGGGCACTACTTTAAACCCTTTGCGTTGGGCGACCGCCACGGCATCGGCTCCCGGATCGGCGACCGCCGGGCAACCTGCTTCTGAAATCACACCAATTGGATGGCCTTCAGAAAGGGGCGCTAACATCGGAGCTACATCTTCCGGGGATGTGTGCTCGTCAAGCACGGCAAATGACAGGGTGTTTATATCAATTGAAGGATCGGCTTTTTTTAGGAATCTGCGGGCTGAACGAACATTCTCGACGATGAAGTGCTTTATGCCCTTCAGCAACCGGGAGTTGCCTGACGGAAGCACGTCGGCTAAAGAGGATGTGTCGCTCAGAGGCACGGGAAAAAGATATAATGCGGCTTCAACCTGTGTCGTATCGGTATTGCAGTCTAAGTCTTGTGCGTTTCTTTCAATCATATTACAAAATTACAGAAAATCGCCCACAAGTCAAAACGAAAAAGATGACGATGCCGGCAGTGCCTTCTCTCTGTATGGATGGCCAAGAGGGTGTGTCATAATGGCTCATCTGGGTCGTCGCCTGAGGGCTTCGGGTTCGGTCATTGACCTTAGTCAACTCCCTTCACCCTCACCCTCAGGCTCCTACCATCTGAACCATTCTGACAGCACCCTCTCCATCCGGATGCCAAAAAGGCGTTGGTCGAATTTCGACACAACGCCTTGGTTATCTGTCTGCTGCGGCGCCTTATTGGCGGTCGCTGTAGAATTTCTGAATGCGGTTGTCAACCGTCTTGTTTCCCATGATAACCTGGGGAAGAGTGCGCTGGAAGCTCTGGGCACCTTCGCGCTGGTTGAACACCATTGCATCGTTGTCGAAATCGAATGCGCGTCCCTGGTTGTTGACGTTAACCACCTCAAACACCACTACGGCGTTGTTGAGGGCTACGGGACCTACGAGCTGGCCTTTCTTGGCAACAGCGACGTTTGCCTGGAGATTGGCTTCATACATGCCGAAATTGCGCACGTACGACTGGCCGAAGGTGACGTCGGTAGTGTCGGCTTTAACCTGCATGGCAGCCGCATAGTCGGCCACGTTGTTCCCCTTGCCTTTGTAGTCGGCAATGAGTTTGTCGGCTTTCTTGCTGTTGCGCACTTTGTTGGTGAGATAGGTGCGCACCTGGTCGTCGGTTGCCGGCACAAAGTCGCCATCATAGATGTCTGTTACGGCAACGGCGAGCAAACGTGAGTCGCGGTCGTTGTTAAACACTTCCGAAACAGCTCCTTTTTTTGCGCTGAGCGCCCATTTGGCAGCTCCTCGGCTTTCTGGCAGACCGTTGACAGAGAGGCTCGACGGGGTTATGATGGCGCTGAGGGCTGCATATCCCGCTTTGGGAGCCTCAGATGTGAATTTGTCGGAGGTCGGGTTGGCGTTGATGAATGCGCGCAGGTCGTTGTTCAGCTTGTTGACGGTGGCATTTGACGGAATCACGTCGTAGGTGATTTCTGCAACGTCGTAGACTGTTACCGGAGCTTTGCGTGAGCGCACGCGCACTGTCATGCCTTTCTGGCCGTTGTTGTTTTCAGGGGTGAAATATGTGCCTGTGGCGGCGTTGGAAAGCTCATCTTTCATAGTTGCCATCCCCGGCGCGAGCAGCGATACCCACACGCTATCCTGGCTCTGCACAACGGCATCGCCGAGGTCTGCGACTTTCGCTCCTGTGTTAAGGCGGCTTATGATGGAGTCGGCATCCACGCTTTCATTGATGAAAGCTACGTCGAGCAGCACAGAGTCGATTGAGGTGGTCACATCGAGCAGTTTGGCGATGGTGTACTGGTTGTCGACGAACTGCACCATGGCGGTGGAGTCTTTCGCCATGCCCGGAACAGCTTTCTTCAACGCAGGGGCCAGAGCCGATGCGGTGGCTGACACGCGGTTTACGTAGAAACGGGTGTTGCTGCTTACGGCATCGGTGCCGGGGTTGGAGCGCAGCCCCATGATGGCATCCTCAACCTCTTTTTGGGCTGCGGCAAGGTCTTCCGACGATGGGGTTATGTCAACAGCGATGTAGTTCACCAGATGCTGGGGCTCGTTGATGCGGTAGCGGTTCTTTTCCTTTTTGTAGAGGTCGTTGATTTCACTGTCGCTAACGGGGAACTCGTCGTCATTGAGCGATGATAGGTCTTTTTTTGCATATGCGATGGTGGCTGTTGAGGCGTTGCCTTCATAAATAGCCTGGGCATCGAGCTTGTTGGCTGTCAGGGTGCCGTTGAAAAGTGTGATGAACTTCTGCTGAAGAAGCATCTGCTCTGTGTCTTTCTCAAGGGCAATCCATGCCTGCTGAAGCTGCTGGGCCTGTTGTGGGTCGATGCCGTTTTTAGTGGGGTTGAAGGCTGCGTCGTGGAACATCTGCGCTGAGGGGATGCCCATGCTCTGCACCATCTGGCTGACATATGGGTGGGGTGTTGTGCCGAGCATTGCCTGTGAAAGCTCCCGGTCGGTGACAACAAGGCCGAGACGCTTGTATTCCTTCTCCATGAGTGTCTCGTTGACCATCTGCTGGAGAACGTATTCCTGAACCTGGGCCACATCGACGTTTGTGTAGCCCCGCTGCTGGAGCTGCTCCTGTTGCTGCTCCACACGTTTTTGGAATTCCATGTAATCGATTTTCTCACCGTCGATTTTGGCCACTGTATGGCTGTCGGTGAACAGTTCGCCCGGACGGTCAACGGTCGTCAGGATGAACAGCAGGAGTGCCAGACCCAGTATGGAGATAATCAGGATCGGGCGCTGACGGATTTGTTCAAGTGTTGACATTTAACAGTTAAATGGTTTTTATGTTTTTGTTTTTCTGTTTCTTCTGATTGGCTTACATGCAATAAGCGCACAAAGATACACTTTTTTTCGTTGTTGTCAAAAAAAACTCCGCCTCTCTATGGCTTCCAAGGCGCCGCTTCATCTCTGATGCGGCGCCTTGGGTGAAATAATCCGGCCTTTTTCAGGCGTTTAACGATTGCTGATTCTGAGCACGGTGCGGTTCCCTGCGTTGTCGGCAGCGGTGATAATCAGAATGCCGGGGCCGAGTTCTCCCACATTGACGGGGGCCGGGGTGTTCTGCCGTGCGATGATGCGGCCTGAGATGTCGGCTATGGCCACTGTAGCTACGGTGTCGGCGAATGTGACTGTGTCATTGTCATATCTTGCAAGCCTTGCTGCCGGTGTGGCTGAAATGTCGCCGGTTGAGCTGTAGTTCAGGCGTGTGACAGAAAATCCGGTTACAGATACTGCCGATGGCTCATTGATATGCACGCCCAAGCGTATGTTACCGGCAGCGACTGCCACAGGGTTGTTGGCGTCTGCGCTCTGCAGGGCATGGACGGAGGCTTCTTCGCCCGAGGGAGTGTTGATGAACACCGTGCTTTCAAGTGTTTCGCCCGGCTGGGTGGTTATTCCGGCGATTGCCGCAAGCAGGTCAGCGTCGGGCGACGGGCCTGCCACCACATTGATTTCGGCGGTATTGCCGGATGCCTCGGTTACGGTGGTTATGTCAATCTGGTAAGTGTTCCCTTCTTCAAGCCACAGGTATGGGGAGAGGGCATAGTCGTCGGCCACTCCTGACATCTGGTTGAACGACAGCCTATCGGTGCTGCCTTCCCATGAATACCATGTGTTTTTATTGTCGAGTATGTCCCATTCGGTGAAATCGGCGGTGTAGGGCAGGCCGCGTCCGGCTCCGATGAACAGGGTGCGCGTTATCGGTTCGGCTTCGGCACATCCGTTGTCGTTGTAGACGATTACCGTGAACTTGTGTTCGCCGGTTTCGTCTGCGTTCTCTGTCGTGTATGAATAGCTCTGCTCAGTGCCGGGCTTGATGTTTTCGTTGATGGTTCTGAGAAGCTGGCCGTCGCGCTTGATTTCTACGCGAGCCAGCGATTCAAGCGGCAGCCCTGCGTTGTCGTTGTCGGGGTTAGTCCATGTGAGCGTCACGTCATAATGGCCTTCTGTTGAGGAGGGGGTGGCTTTGGCGTTGAGCGATGTGGCGGTTTCCGGAAGCAGCACCTGGGGCGTTACGGCCACTTTCGACAGGTTTACCGTGGGATATGCGGTGGCATTGGATGCCGTGTGGTGCCACACGAAGCAGTAGTCTCCGTCGGCTGGAATGGCAACGATGACACGTCTGTCGTTTAGGCCTGATTCCTGTTCGTCGACCACATCCATGACTTTGACAAAGTTGTCGGCGAGGTTGTGGCGGGTCGTGGCATATCCTACCTCATAGTTGTTTGACCTGGCACTGATGGTGAAGTCGAGCCGGTAATAGCCTTTGGTTAGTTTCAGATATGGTGTGGCGATATAGTCGTCGGGCTTGCCGAGATATCCGTCGGAGTCAGGAGCCCGGTTTTGCAGGTATGTGGAATAATACTCGGTTACCGGAGTCCATGTGCGCCCGTCTTTGTTGGCGTCAAAGGCGGTGAACAGTGCCAGCTCTTTATCCGAAGCAGAGTTAGTGGAGATGGAATAGGGCATTGCTGCTTCGGGCTTGCCGACATATCCGCAGTTCGCCACCATCGGTTCTGCGTCAGAGGCTCCAAGACTGTTGTGGGCGATTAGAGAATAGGTGTATGCCCCGGCTTCTGAGGGATTGTCTGTCCATTCCATCTGCTTGCCAGGCTCCAGCCCTTCTTCCAGTGTCTTGATTTCTTCTCCGTTACGGCTGATGATGATTTTAGTTAGAGCATCGACGGGGGTACCGGCGGTTGTCAGCGCAGGGTTTGTCCAGCGCAGGGTTGCAGCAAGGCCGTCGGCAGCATCGGGGGCGGCGGTGAGGTCGGTAACGGGGGCCGGCACCGGCAGATCCTGTTTGATTTTGAAGGCGTGGAGCCTGTAGCCCATATATGACCCTATATCGGAGCGTGCGTGCATGGCGATGTAGTAGACCCCTTCTTTCCCCTTTTCGATGGTGAACGGCACATCGGTTACTACGTTGAATTCATTAACGTCATCGACAGATTTCAGCGTCTGCGAGAAAGATGCCGCGTCGGTGTTGTCTGTGCCGAGAACAATGTCGAAAGAGCCTGCGGCGGTGTATTCCAGGGAAATCAGATATGCCCCTGCAGCCTCGAGTTTCAGAGGGGGGGAAATGAGGTAGTTGTCCTCTTTCTTCCCATTGGCGGCGTCGAATTCGGGATATTTCCCATAGCTGTTGTAACGCCATTTGTCAGTCACCTCGGCCTCTGGTCCGGCCAGCGAAGTCCAGTCTGCCTCATAAGCCTCCGGTGTTGAGAAATCAGCTGTGTAGGGCAGGGAGCGAGGTTCTTCCGGTGCGGGCGGGTCAACGGTTCCGGGGCCGGAGCCTCCTTCCCCTTCGGTTATGCTGAAACCTGTGGCGCACAGTGTGCCCTGGAAGTATTCGCTGCAGCAGTAGACTCCGAAATGAACGTCGGAAGTGGCTTCTGCTGTGAAAGTGTGTTGCAGATGCTCGAAGCCGTCGTTGTTGAGATAGTCTGATTTTTCAATCAGTATGGTGCCGGCTTTCAGGTTGGCGAGGGTGTTTCCCTGCGACATGAGCAGTTTGAATGCTTCTTTTTCGTTTGACGCGTTATTTAGGGTTTTGACCCATATTCCGACGGTGTAGGTGGTTCCTGCGTTCAGGGTTATGGCAGGCGACACGAGTGCCGCGTCGGCTTGGTTTTCCGGCTCAAAGGTGTGCATCATGCCGCCTGCGGTTCCGGCCGGTGAGAAGTCGCTGGCCCGGTCATATTCCCATGGCTTGCTGTTGCGGTCGTATTGCTGCGTCCAGTCTGACGCGAGAGAGAAGTTGACGCCGAGGTCTGAACTGTATGGCACAGCCACACCTGCGTAGGCCGTGGCCGATGACACAAGTGCCGCAATCGCGGCCGCCATGGCCAGGCGCGTTATGCTTGTTCTCTTTTCCATGTCGCGCTTAAGTTTTGTAGGGTTATTTTACTGTGATTTTCTCTGTTGCGGTGGCGTTGTTGCCGCTGACCGACACCACATAGATGCCGGCGGCGAGGCCGTTGACAGTTACTGTGCCGTCGGCAGTTGCCGGGGCTGATGCAACCTTTATGCCGTCGGCTGTGTAGACTGCCGTGGTGGAGCCTGCCGGCGCGTGGATTTCCACGCACCCGGCCGTTGTGGTGATTTCAATGCCGTTGTCGGCGGTTGTGTTGGCAAGACCGGCTTTGGGGGAGAACACTGGTGTTAGCCTGGTGTAGATGCCGGGCATCATAAATGTGCAACCTTTGATTACCGGCTCGCCGTTGAGGCGGAATCCTTCTAACACATTGCCGTCGTCGGGGATAGCGTTGATTGTCAGGTCGGTGTATTTGGGCACTTTCATGCCGTGGGAATAAGTGTTGCCATCATTATCTGCAACCGATACGATTTTGCCGCCGGTGGCGTCATCAATGTCGAGATATGACACGTCAGATCCCTCGTTGGTGCCTGTGTGTGACGGTTTCCACTTGCGTGCTATCGCTATGGAGGAGTCGGCGCGGTTGCCGTCGTTTTCATTGCGGTCTGCCCCCTGTATGACAGAAAGGTTGTAGTCGAGTGCGCCGGGGCCGTCGTCTTCCGAAGGTTTGCGCACCGGCAGTTTGTAATAGAGGTCGTTGAGTTCGTCGGCGCTCATGCCGTTGCCGTTGATGGCGAGAGTTTTGAGTTCAGACAGGCCGCTGAGGTCGGCTGAGTGTATGTTGTTGTTGCTGAATGACAGATCCACGAGTGCGGTGTTTTTGCTCAGGTCGATGGCGGCCAGTTCGTTGCCGTCGATTACCAGCTCTTTCAAAGCGGTGTTGGCCGACAGGTCGATTGAGGGGAGGAGGTTGCCTGAAGCCCTGAGGACTTCGAGCGCGGTGTTTTTGCTCACGTCGAGTGTGGTGAGCTTGTTGTTGTTGACAATCAGCTGCCTCAGGGCGGTGTTTCCGCTGACATCGATTGTTGCCAGGGCGTTGTTTTTGAGGTCGGCGAATTGGAGGTTTGGTTTGCCGCTAAGGTCGATTTCCGTGAGCTGGGCAATGTCGTCGTAGCCCTCTCCTCCGCTGTAGGCCTGGAGCCATATGAGTTTGGGGTTATTGCTCAGGTCGAGTTTCTTGATGTCGGTATAGCTCAGGTCGAGCACTTCAAGCACCGGGTTATGGCTCAGATTGATTTCAGATATGGGGTTGAAGTAGGTGTTGAGGTAGCGCAGGCCCGGAGCTTCGGTCACATCGATGGCTGTGATGTTGTTATCCCACAGGCCGAGCCATTCAGCCATGTCTCCCCATCCGGAGATGTCTATGGCGGCTATGTCGCCGTAGATGCTGATTGTGGTTCCGGCGGCTTTGCCGTTGAGGCGGTTCTGGATTTCAGTCGCGCCTGATTTATATGCGCTCACTCCCTGGTATGGGGTGCGTGTTCCGCTCCCCCAGTCGATCCATATGGTTCCGTTGGCTGATGTGGTGTTTACGCAGAACGACAGTTCCTGCCCGGGTGTGGCTTTGAACGACACTTTGCCTTCCTTCTTTACGAAGTTCACTTTGATTTCAGCTTTGTCGGCTTCATCGTCGATGATAAATGTGTCGTGGTTGATTATCCTGCCGTTGACCTCTACGCTGCCGAACTGCATTCCTGCATCGGGATAAGCGTGGATATGGGTCGGCACACCGCGCCTGATTTTGTCGGTCACGCTTGCCACGGACTGGAACCATTCGGGCTCCCACTGGGCGATGATGAACCGCCCGCCATCGGTCTGGTAGACATCGAGGTCATAGTCTAACGGCAGGGCGAAATAGGGGTAAAGGCGGTCGAGGTGGCCTGTCTTGTTCTCGCCGGTGTCAGTGGCTCCGGTGAGGGTGGCCGGGATTTCGGGCCAGGTGGCGGAGCCGTCGCCGGTCACGTCGCAAATCCAGTGCATGTCGGCATTGGTGATCCAGGTTATGTCGGAACGCCCGGCCTTTGAGCCTTCGAGGAGCAGGGTTGGTTCGGTGCCGTGTGTTTCGCGTGCCACGGGGATAGTCTTGATGGTGTAGGCCATTGATTCATATGTGAACCCGGGGTTGTTGCGCAGGTCGATTTTTGTCATGCGGTCGGTCTGCTGGCCGTTGAAATCAACAAATTCGAGTTTGGTGTCGGCCGCCTCGAAACTCTTCAGGTAGTAGCAGTTGATGAGGTTGACACGCGATATCAGGGTTGAAGAGATTCTGAGAGTGTAGAGATTAATCAGAGGGGTCAGGTTGAGTTCCTTAATCGGGTTCCCGGCGAGATAAAGCGATGTGAGGGCTTTGTTGTTGCCGAGGTCGATTGATGTCAGCTTGTTGTCAGAGGCCGACAGCGTTATCAGCTCTGGAGCCTGGGTCACGTCTAAGGCCGACAGGCTGCATCCGTAGACATGCAGCTGCTCGAGCAGTTTGCATTTTGTGACATCGAGTTCCCTGATGTTGGCGTTGCCCGACACGTTCAGCACCGTCAGATTGGGGTAGTTGCCCAGTGTGAACGGGTCTGCGTCGGTGATGCCTGATTCAAGCTCGTTGTTTGCAAGGTCGAGTGTGCGCAGGTTAGGAAGCGACACAGGGTAGAAATGGGCAAGGGCGCAGTCGTTGATGCTGATTGACCTCAGTGTGGCCTGCTCCTCTTCAGGCGGGCATATGAAGACAGACCCGAGGTCGGGGTTGTTGTTGGCCGACAGATATTCGAGCACGGTCAGATAACGGATGTCGAGGCAGCGGAGGCCCGGATTGTTGCTGATTCTCAAGTTCGTCAGGGTAGCCCCGCAGTTTTCGAGTGTCAGGGTGGAGTTTTCGGAGACACTGTTGGTTATGCGGTTGTCGTCGAGGTTGAGATATTCAAGCGGCGTCAGGCCGTTGAGCGCGAAATCGGTCAGCAGGTTCTTGCTGAGGTCGAGGCTGGTCAGGTTCTGGCATCCGTCGATTGTGATGCCGGTCAGTGATGATTCTCGGACTTCGAGTTCGGTCAGGGCTGGCGCATGAGATTTAGGAAAATTTCAGTCAAAAATATGGACGATTATGTGAAATAAACTTTAAGCTATTGCATATATCGCTGAGAATGGTTAAATTAGTGATATGCAAATAGAAAT
>CAJTFH010000035.1 GCA_910575545.1 Bacteroidales bacterium | reverse complement strand
TAACAAAGTCGGTAACGGTCATGTTGCTTGAGCCGTATGCGGGGAAACTCGCACGTACGGTTCTTAGAGGGGAAAGCTCCCGTAAGGGGGCTGACCTACTCGACTCGTCAGGCGATCCCGACACAAGTAAAACAGCCGCCTCGTGGTTCGGTGCCTGTATTTTCCTTATCGTCGCCGCTACCATTCTCCGCTCTTTCTTCCTCTAAATGGCTTCGTATTCCATCAACAAGGGTATCGGCCGGACAGTGGAATACAAGGGGTTGAAAGCGCAATATCTTTTCATCTTCGCCGGAGGTCTCATCATTGACTTCGTATTGTTCGTAATCCTTTATATGTGCGGTGTCCCGCAATGGTTCTGCATCGGGTTTGGTGCCGCGAGTGCCTCAATTCTGGTGTGGTACACTTTCCACCTGAATGGGAAATACGGTCAATACGGTCTGATGAAGATCACATCGGTGAAATATCGTCCCCGGTATATCATCAACCGCCTACGGCTTAAACGCTTAATCAGACATTGACAATGAGAAATACACTTAAAGCCACAACACTGGAATCGAAGCTGCCGCTCCTTGCCGTGGAACACGGCTGCATCATATCGAAAGATGCCGACATTACAGTTGCCTTCGAGGTTAGCCTCCCGGAACTGTTCACCGTCACATCGCAGGAGTATGAAGCCATGCACGCCGCATGGTGCAAGGCTATCAAGGTGCTTCCGCATTATTCGGTGGCGCACAAGCAGGATTGGTTCGTGTCGGAGAATTATAAGCCGGAGTTGCAAAAAGATAATTTGAGTTTTCTTGACCGCTCCTTCGAGCGTCACTTCAACGAGCGTCCGTATCTGGCGCACAAGTGCTACCTGTTCCTGACAAAGACCACAAAGGAGCGTATGCGCCAGCAATCCAATTTCTCCACCCTCTGCCGTGGGCGTATCACCCCGAAGGAACTCAATCACGAAATGGTTGTCAAGTTCATGGAAAGTGTCGAACAGTTCGAGCGTATCATCAATGACACCGGCTATATCAGGCTGCGCCGTCTTTCTGATGATGAGGTGGTCGGCACTGACAAGGCTTCCGGACTTATTGAGAAGTATATGTCGCTGACAATGGACGATGTAACCTGTCTGGAGGATATAGACCTTGATGCACGTCAAATGCGCATAGGCGACAAGATGCTGTGCCTTCACACTCTGTCAGACACCGATGATCTTCCCGGCAAAGTCAGCACCGATAACCGTTATGAGCGGTTATCGACCGACCGCTCGGATTGTAGATTGAGTTTCGCCTCTCCTGTCGGGTTGCTCTTACCCTGCAACCACATCTATAATCAGTATATCCTGATTGATGACCATGACGAGAATCTGGCGAAGTTCGAGAAAACCGCGAGAAACATGAACTCCCTTTCGCGGTATAGCCGAAGCAATGCTATTAACAAGGAGTGGATTGACCGCTATCTCAACGAGGCACATTCCTACGGACTGACCTCAGTCCGGGCCCACTTCAATGTTATGGCGTGGAGCGATGACGCCGAAGAACTGAGGCGCATCAAGAATGATGTCGGGGGCCAGTTGGCAACAATGGGATGTATGCCACGACACAACACTATTGACTGCCCGACACTGTTCTGGTCGTCTATGCCGGGAAATGAGGCTGATTTTCCTTCTGAGGAATCGTTTTATACGTTCATCGAGCCTGCCGCCTGTTTCTTTACAGCCGAAACCAACTACCGCAGCAGCCTGTCTCCATTCGGGATAAAGATGGTCGATAGACTGACCGGAAAACCGATACACCTTGATATATCGGACGAACCTATGAAACGTGGAATCACAACCAACCGAAACAAGTTCATTCTCGGTCCGTCCGGTAGCGGTAAGTCATTCTTCACCAACCATCTGGTGCGACAGTATTATGAACAAAATACACATATTTTGCTGATTGATACCGGAAACTCTTACGAGGGTCTTTGCAATCTGATTCATAATAAGACGCATGGCGAAGACGGTGTCTATTACACCTACACCGAGGACAGTCCGATTTCGTTCAATCCTTTCTACACCGATGACGGGGTCTTTGATGTGGAGAAGAAGGATTCGATAAAGACCTTGCTGCTGACACTCTGGAAGTCTGAGGATGACAGAGTGACAAAGACAGAATCCTGTGAGCTTGGCTCTGCGCTGTCGATGTTCCTTGGAAAGATGGCTAAGGATAAGAACATAGTTCCATGCTTCAACTCCTTCTATGAGTTTATGCGTGACGATTACCGTCAGGAAATGGCACAGCGTCCTATCCCCATCTACAAACAGGATTTCGACATTGACAACTTCCTGACCACCCTGCGCCAGTATTACCACGGAGGCCGTTTCGACTTCCTTCTCAACTCTAAAGAGAATATCGACCTGTTGAACAAGCGGTTTGTGGTGTTTGAAGTGGATTCGATCAAAGAGAATAAAGAACTTTTCCCGATAGTGACAATCATCATCATGGAGGCTTTCATCAACAAGATGCGACGTCTCAAAGGTATCCGCAAGATGATAATCGTGGAAGAGGCTTGGAAGGCTCTTTCGACCGCTAATATGGCAGAATACATGAAGTATCTGTTTAAGACTGTCAGAAAGTATTTCGGTGAGGCAGTGGTGGTTACGCAGGAGGTTGACGACATCATATCGTCGCCGATTGTCAAGGAGACCATCATCAACAACTCAGACTGCAAGATACTTCTTGACCAGCGCAAGTATATGAACCGCTTCGACCAGATTCAGGAGCTGCTTGGTCTGACCGACAAGGAGAAAAGCCAGATACTCAGTATCAATATGGCGAACAATCCCAACCGCCTGTATAAAGAGGTGTGGATTGGTTTGGGCGGCACACAGTCAGCGGTCTATGCCACGGAGGTCAGCAGGGAGGAATATTTCTGCTACACCACCGAGGAAACGGAGAAAATCAAAGTCCTCGAAATGGCTGAAAAACTTGGCGGTGATACCGAAGCTGCCATTAAACGAATTGCTAACGAATAATATATGTTTGAAGATATTTTTGAATTTCTCGAACCTGTGCTAAACGTGTTCACAGCGGTTGTAATCTTCAGCCTTGGGATTACAATCTGTGTCGGCTGCATAATGCTGGCTTTCAAGGTCTGTGGCCGGTTCAATGCTTTTGTCAGAGAGAAGGCTGAAAAGACTATCAACAAATGGGCCGGTCGTATCGACAATGTTGTCGTGTGTATCGGTGAACGGATCGGTCATTTCGTCAAGGAGGCCATCGAAAAGTCGAAGACCGGGATTCCTGTTGACATGCGTCCAAAAATGGTTGGTGACTGGTTTTGTCCCGACGGGGCCGATATGACAATCAGCGAACACAACGGTTATTACAAGGTGAAATTCTCAGGAACAGGTCTTCCTGCCGAGATTATTCCGCAGGAGTTTATACTCCGGGATATTCAGGGGTGGCTCCATGACGATAACGTCTATTGTGCCGAGGGTCGTGATGTGCTGGCTATGGCTATATCGAATGACGGCAATGAAATATTCGTTGCGGATCTGGGCAGGACATTCTACCGGATGCGAGATATGACAAAGACAGAACTAAAGACCTTTGATGAGGCAGCCTTGGATGATTTTATCAATGCCAATCAGTCAGCAGAGAATAAGGATATTCTGACCGAGGTTCACGAAGTCGTGGAGAAACTCACTCTGTCTGAAGATGTTCGTAAAAGGCTCCGCAAACTGGCAATCAAGGATGTGCAGGCCAATGATGTAGGCTTTAACATCAATGTCATCGAGTGAAAATGATGCGTGTACTATGGGCAATAATCGTAGGTCTGTTCATCGGACTGCTTGCCCTGATAACCTTCCCTCTGCTTCTGCTCTATGTCGGAGTGAAAATAATCGGAGGCATGGTCTCTAAAATCTAAAGAAATGCGTATGAAAGAATTGAAATTTATCCTCCCTCTCGTTCTGTTTTGCCTGCTCTTCGGAGCGGGCAGGGCAAACGCCCAATGGACGGTGATTGACCCGTCGAACATCGCCCAGTCGATTGTCAACTCTTCCAAATCACTTGTTCAGGAATCAACGACGGCGACAAATATGGTGCGAAATTTTCAGGAGACGGTAAAGATTTACCAGCAGGCGAAGAAATATTACGACGCACTCCAGTCGGTCAACAATCTTGTCCGTGATGCCCGCAAGGTGCAGCAGACAATCCTGATGCTTGGAAACATATCCGGCTATTACGTCAATAATTTCCAGAAGATGCTGACTGACCCGAATTTCACGTCAAGCGAACTGTCGGCTATTGCATCGGGCTATACCCGGATTCTTGAAGAGGCCGGCGGAGTCCTTAACGACCTGAAACAGGTGGTCAATATCACGACACTCTCGATGACCGACAAAGACCGTATGGATGTTGTGGACGACTGCTACAAGGAGATGAAACGGCTGAAAAGTCTGACGGCGTATTATACCAATAAGAATATTAGTGTATCATATCTCCGCGCCAAGAAGAAGGCTGACATCCAAAGGGTAATCAATCTTTATGGAGACGGCTCTGAGAAATACTGGTGATGCCTATGCTGTGTGCCATTGATTTTTCCAATCTCCATACCATACTCCGGTCGCTCTACGATGAGATGATGCCGCTTTGTTCCGACATGGCGGGAGTGGCTCAGGGGATTGCCGGATTAGGCGCGCTGTTCTATGTGGCCTACAGGATATGGAGGTCATTGGCTGCTGCCGAACCTGTGGATGTATTTCCTCTGCTGCGTCCGTTCGCAATCGGACTGTGCATAATGTTCTTTCCATCTATAGTTCTCGGCACCATCAACTCTGTCATGTCGCCGATTGTGCAGGGCACAGCCTCGATGCTTGAGGGTCAGACTCTCGATATGCAGAAATATCGGGAGGAGAAAGACCGGCTTGAGTATGAGGCTATGATGAAAGACCCGTCAACGGCCTATCTGGTTGATGACGCTGAGTTTGACCGTCAGATTGATGAGCTTGGAGTTACCGAAATAGGCACCGCCGCCGGAATGTATATCGAGCGCGGAATGTATAAGGTCAAGAAAGCAATCCAGAATTTCTTCCGGGAACTGTTGGAAATGCTCTTTCAGGCGGCGTCGCTAACCATTGACACGATTAGGACATTCTTTCTCATTGTTCTTGCCATTCTCGGTCCGATTGCCTTTGCCTTATCGGTATGGGACGGATTCCAGTCAACATTGACCACATGGATCCAACGCTATATTCAGACCTATCTGTGGTTGCCTGTGGCTGATTTGTTCTCCACCATTCTTGCCAAAATTCAGGTGCTGATGCTCCAGAACGACATATCGGAACTGACCAACAATCCCAATGTAAATATTGATGGTTCAAATATTTGCTACATCATATTTATGGTGATTGGGATTGTCGGCTACTTCACTATACCGACTGTTTCTGGCTGGATTATTCAGGCAGGAGGCGCCGGAAACTATAACCGTGCGGTCAACAACACCACAATGCAGGCCGGCTCTATGGCGGGCAGTGTCGGCGGTGCGGTTGTCGGCAATATTGCCGGACGAGCCGGAAGATTATTAAAGTAGAATTATGGAATCTTTAGCTCGCGGTGTGAAGACACCGCAATTTAAATCATTAAAGAATATCGAGACCTCTTTCCGTCAGATACGTCTGTTCGGGATTGTGTTCGTGGCGATGTGTGCGGTGGTGGTTTCCGTGGCTCTGATAATGGTTTTCAATTTTGCTGAAAAGCAGAGAGAGAAAATCTACGTCCTCGACAATGGCAAGTCCCTGATGCTTGCCTTGTCGCAGGACATGGAGCAGAACCGCCCTGCCGAGGCTCGCGAGCATGTGCGTCGCTTTCATGAACTGTTCTTCAACCTTTCTCCCGATAAGTCCGCAATCGAGCACAATATAAACCGTGCCTTGATTCTGAGCGACAAATCGGCTTACAACTACTATACCGATTTCTCGGAGAAAGGTTACTACAACCGCATTATTGCGGGGAATATCAACCAAGTGGTACAGGTTGACAGCGTGGTATGCGATTTCAACAATTACCCCTACACTGCCAAGACCTATGCCAGACAGATGATTATCCGTGAGTCGAATGTTACACAGCGAACACTGGTGACAACATGTCGCCTTTCAAATGTGTCGCGCTCTGACGACAATCCCAACGGATTTATCATTGAGGGTTTCAACATCCTTGAAAACAAGGATATAATGACAACTAAACGATAATTATGACGAAAAATAAATCTCCTCTCGCCAGACTTATTGATTGGGTCTGGCGGGAACCAAAGGGAAAGGCCGGCGCAAAGCTGAAACAGGTCTGCGACGATATGCCCCACAAGCAAAGGCTGATGGTCGTGACCGTACTGCTCTCGGCTTTCGTACTGATTGCTTTCTTCGTGTTCGGTCACGCCTGCTACAAAATAGGAGCAAAGAGGGCTGTATTCCAATACGAGGTAGAGCATATCCGTGGTCTCAATGTCCCGGCTTTGGATACAGTCTCTAAAAAGACCGTCGATTATACGGAAATAGAGATAGACCTCCCCGAACTAAAAGATTCTGCTTATGACGATACAGGAGTGGAAAACGAAGATTAACTCATATTTCCAGCCCAAGACTACGGCGGAGCGTCAGAAGATGATGAAATATCTCGTGGTGTTCCCTGCCGCTATACTTTCGGGTGTGGTAATTCTATGGCTGCTGTATTCTTCTCTGAACAAGGAAGAAAACAAGACGGGCGACGCTTTCAATACCGAGATACCAGCTGGTGAAAGCGAGAAGATTGGTACAAAGGTTCAGGAATATGAAGCCGCTGATGCCGCCAAAGAAAAACAGGCACGGATTGATGTTGTCGGATCCCTTGACACAATAGCAGCTTCTTCACAACCGGATACTATTGCTGAACCTTCTGCAATTCAAGAGTCAGCCGAACAGTACCAGCAGGTGCAGGCTTCGATTCAGGATTTCTATGTACCTGACTATAGCCGGACCGAACAGGTGGCAGAGTTGCAGGCCCGCATTGAGGAACTGGAGGCTCAGAACGCGATGGTTACGCAACAGGCACAGCAACCTGACGAGATGGCGATGCTTGAACGATCGTATCAGCTTGCCGCCCAATATATGGGTAACGGCAATGGCGGGAACTATCCTCCTCCCCAGCAATCCGAGGAAAAAGGAAAACGGAATGTGCAGCCGGTGGCTCAGGTGAACCGCAGTGTGGTTTCTTCGCTCAGTGCGTCATCTGACCGTGACTTCAACACCTCAGTCGGAGGGAAAGTCTCTGTTGCCAAGAACACTATCGCAGCTGTTGTGGCAAACGACCAGAGTGTGATTAACGGTCAGGCGGTTAAGTTCAGACTTACCGAACCGATGTGGGTCGGCAATGCACTGATACCCCGGAACACTCCGCTTGTCGGTGTGGCGAGATTACAGGGCGAGAGACTGGAGGTTGCCATTACATCAATTGAGGCAAACGGCTCTGTGTATGAGGTGGACTTAACGGTCTATGATTCCGACGGTCAGGAGGGTATCAATATCCCTAATTCTATGGAGTCTGACGCTCTGCATGAAATCGGTGCCAATATGGGCTCCACTATGGGCAGTTCTATAAATCTGACCACGAATACCGGTGCGCAGATTGCCTCAGATGTTGGTCGAGGACTTATCAACGGTGTCAGTCAGTATCTCAACAAGAAACTGCGCACCGTGAAAGTCCACCTTAAAGCCGGGTATCGGGTGATGATTCACCAACCCGAAGATGTCTAATATAATTTACTAATAATGAGAATAAAGACTATTATACTATCCGCTATAGCCGTTCTTGGCATGGCATCCCCGGTCTTCGCGAAATCGAAGACAACCGTCAATAACACCGATAATAACGTGTCGCCTGACACTGAGCAGGTAGCCGAACACGACATGAACGTGTACGGTGCCAACTACACCAACGGCGACAAGTTCGACGGTCTTACCCGCAAAGTGGGCTTCGACCGTATGATTCCCCCTCACGCTCTGGAGGTCTGCTACGATAAAACCACACATATTATCTTCCCTGCGGAGATAATTTATGTGGACCTCGGCAATGAGAACCTTGTGGCAGGTCTCGCAGACGGCACAAAGAACGTACTTCGCGTGAAATCAGCGTTTAAGCGTTTCAAAACGGAAACAAATCTGTCGGTGATTACCGATGATGGCTCTTACTATGTTTTCAACGTCAAATTTGCGAAAGAGCCTCTGCTCCTGAGCATTGAGATGACCGACTTTCTCCATGACGGTGAAGCTGTCAACCGCCCCAACAACGCTCAGGAGATATACCTCGAAAAGTTGGGTAGCGAGTCACCGATGCTTGTCAAGCTGATTATGAAGAGCATCTACAAGCAGAACAAGCGCGAAATCAAGCATATCGGCTCAAAGCGTTTTGGGGTGCAGTTCCTTCTGAAATCCATCTATACCAACAACGGGCTTCTTTATTTCCACACCGAAATGAAAAACACTTCTAACATTCCTTTCGATGTCGATTTTGTCAGCTTCAAGATTGTCGATAAGAAGGTTATAAAGCGTACCGCCATGCAGGAGCAGGTACTTGAACCGCTCCGCGCCCAGAACTATGTAACGGTAGTACACGGAAAATCCTCCGAAAGAACAGTCTTCGCTCTGGAGAAATTCACAATCCCCGATGACAAGCAGCTCGTTATCGAGATTGCCGAAAAGGAAGGCGGAAGACACCAGTCTTTCGTGGTCGAGAACGAGGATATTGTGAGAGCCAACGTAATTGACGAATTAAGCATACAGTAACTA
The DNA here is from genome assembly GCA_910575545.1 of Bacteroidales bacterium. GTDB lineage: Bacteria > Bacteroidota > Bacteroidia > Bacteroidales > Muribaculaceae > UBA7173. Next base: position 14,099 of record CAJTFH010000035.1, on the reverse strand, counting down.
TGAGAAAAGCGATAATGATAATCGCTGCCATGCTCAGCCTCTTCGGAGGCCGGGCAATAGCCCAGCGATGCCTCCCCGGAATGTCAACGGTAGAAATCAAGGCTGACATGGCAGACGGTTTTTATACCGGCAACTCCCGTAACTGCGGTTACTCTCTCGGAGTATTCTATTCAGTTTATAAGGGTAGTGCCAATACTTGGAGCTTCGGAGGCGAGTATCTCCAGACCTATAAGCCCTACGGAGCGAAAGGTCGTATCCCAGTGGCGCAGTTTACAGGCGAGGTCGGCTACAATCTCCATCTGTTGAGCGACTACTCGCAGACCTTCCACCTCTACGGCGGCGTGTCGGCTCTCGGTGGTTACGAAACAGTGAATTGGGGAAAGTCGGTTTTATCCGACGGTTCGACGCTACATGACGGCGACAACTTTATCTATGGCGGTGCGCTGACATTACAGGCTGATTTCTACCTGTCAGACAAAATCGCTCTGACCGCAAATGTAAAAGAGCGTTTCACCTTCGGTAGCGATGTGCAGATATTCCATACTCAGTATGGTGTCGGTGTCAAATTCATTATCGAATAATGGCTATGAGATACACAGAAAAAGACATCCGCAATATTCCTCTTACGGAATTTATGGCTGCACTCGGTGAAAAGCCTGTCAAGTCCTTTGAGGATATGAAACTGTATTATGCCCCACAACGTGATGACCCTGAGCCGATGCTGGTTGTCAATACCTCCACCAACAAATGGTATGACCATGCCACAGACCAGACCGGCGACATAATCGACCTTGCCGCCCTCAAAATGAATCCGACACTCTATATGAATCCGCACGATTTCATACTGAAATATATGAACGAGTATGAGCAGGGTAAGGAGCTTTCGGCAATGGTGCGTCGCCCGCAACAACCGACGATTATCAACCTCGACATAAAGAAGGTGAAACTCACCGACTTTATGAAGGCTCTCGGTCAGGAACACCCGGTGGCTGCCGACGGCAACCTTAGGATTTACAATGCTCCATACGATGCCAATCCGGGCCCGACAATGGTAATCAACACCGAGACAAACCTATGGCGTGATACCAAGTCAGGCGCATACGGCGGAATCTATGACCTCGCCTATGAACTGACTGGCTCGTGCAATATGTCGGAGCTGAACAGGTATATAGCGGCTCAGATGTCAGCAATCCGGAAGGTTGAAGTCAGACAGGAGCCGGAAGTATCAAAGCCAAAACGTGGTATGCGCCTATGAATATAGATGACATTAAGCAGATTTCGCTTGTCGATTTCCTGCACCACCTCGGCTACGAGCCGACGGGGCGCGACAGCAAAGGTCTGTGGTTCTATGCCCCGTACCGCAACGAGAGAAAGCCATCATTTCATGTCAATCCGCGCAAAGGCTTATGGTATGACTTCGGCACAGGTGAAGGCGGCGACATCTTCACTCTCGCCGGAGAACTGTCAGGCAGAACCGAATTTGTTGAGCAGGCAAGATATATCGCTGAAACAATGAATATACCTGTCGCGATGCCTTACAAGCCACAATATTTTGCCGAAGAACCGACATTCGAGAATGTCACTGTGTCACGGCTGGACTCCCCGGCGTTGCTGCGCTACCTTGCCGAAAGAGGCATACCCGACGATATTGCCCGACGTTACTGTGTACAAGTTGATTACACCCTTCACGGCAAACGCTACTATGCCATCGGATTTGAGAACAACGCTTTCGGATTTGAACTGAGAAACGCTTTTTTCAAAGGGAGTTACCCGCCCAAGAGCATCACACATATAGCCAATAATAACCCGCGTTGCAATGTGTTCGAGGGCTTCATCGACTTCCTTTCGGCGGAACGCCTCGGACTCAACGAGGGCAACGATTCGGTAGTGCTGAACTCAGTGGCTAACATCGGGAAGTCTATCCCTATACTCGCCGGGTATCCTCTGATACTGTGCTATCTCGACAACGATGTAGCCGGATGCAATGCTCTCGCCAGACTTCAACGTGAGTTCGGCAACAAGGTCATGGACAAATCGGCACTCTATCTCAATCACAAGGACTTGAATGATTACCTACAATCGCTCAATCCTAAAATTTCCACTAAACCCAAATTCAAATTATGACTACAAATTTCTTTTCCCGTATCGGCGAAATCCGCCTTACCAAGACCCGCTTTTTCGGGTTCCTGATTGCAGTATGTGCAATCGCAGTGTCACTCACATCCTGCTCCGACGACCTCGATGTGCAGCAGTCCTATCCCTTCACTGTGGAGGTGATGCCTTACGCTGACAAGATCGCCAAAGGGCAGACCGTCGAACTGCGCTTCGAGATAAAGCCCGAAGGCAACTATGCCAACACCCTCTATACGATCCGCTACTTCTAGTATGACGGCGAAGGCTCGCTCAGCCTCGTTGACGGCCCGGTGCTGGTCAACAACGACCGTGTGCTTCTTGAAAGTAAAACGTTCAGACTGAACTACACAGCTAAAAGTGACGAAGCTCACAAATTCCTCGTGGTCGTGGAAGATAACTTCGGCTCAACCCCGTGGGAACAGACCTTTGAGTTCAACAGCAAAGACAGCGGCGACGATGACAGTGGCAAGATTGTCAGCCCGATTGTGACACCCGTAAATCCGGCTATCCGATGAAGAAAATTCTGCTGATGTTCCTTGCGTTGCTCACCGTCATGGTGGGCAACGCCGCCGGGCGGAAGATAAACATAATGAATCTGCCGCCATTCGAGAGAGCTGTGATTATCATCAAGAAATTTGAAACGCTCCACCGCCCAAAGGATTATCCCTATGTCGGATATGGTCATAGAGTGTTGCCGGGAGAACCATACCGGCGAGGCGTGCAGCTCACCGAGAAACAAGCTGACGCCCTGCTGCGTAAAGACCTGCGAAAATTCGTGTCACTCTACAAGGCATACGGCAAAGATGCCCTGTTGTTAGGCGTATTAGCCTATAACTGCGGCCCCGGAATAGTGAACAAATCCACAATATTGAAAAAACTCAAATCCGGCAACCGCGACATCTTCAAGTCTTATACCGCCCACTGCCGCTATAAAGGCAAATTCCACAAACAACTCCACCAACGCCGCCTTACCGAATTCGCCGCCCTTTTTATAAAATGAATAAATCCAAGTTCCTTGTATCGTAATATACGAGGAACTTTTTGTACTTTTGCAAAAAAGTAATGATGAAAAAAAATTGGTCGTTATTGGATGTCGCCCCTAAATATTGGGGAGTTATATATATTGCCCTTATCCCTGTTTTCGCCATTATATACTGTCTTTTACCAGATAACAGCATAACCAATCTACAACATGGTGAAAATATTGGGGACTTCTTATTTAGATGTCTTTATTTTAGCACTGTTACTATAACTACATTGGGATATGGCGATTTATCTCCTGCAACTATATCTGCACAAGTATTAGTAATGGCTGAAACAATTTTGGGTATGGTGATAATCGGGTTTTTCTTAAACTCTGTTGCTTTTCTTAAATCCCAAATAGATGCTAATGCTGAAAAAGAAAGAATGGAAGAGGAGAACATTAAACAAGAAAAATTAAAATTATCACGATTTTACAGTATCTTACAAAGAGAAATTAAACGGTATTATAGATATACCGTTATAGTGACTCATCCGATGGGCAAGCGAGGTTCCGCGAAAGACTATAATCCAGATTTCAGTTTTCATGATTTATCAGATTTATTTATGGATACTATGAAATTGACGGATGCAACATACGAACCAGCTATAAATTATTATTATAGATCTCAAAATGATTTGGCAGCTACTCTAAAATCTATTTTGCTATCAATTGATTTTAAGAACTGGCCGCAACTTGAACAGGATATTATTCATGTTATTGAGAATATTAGGATCTTAGATTTTGAAAAGTATATATTAAATCAGCCCAACATGCGTATAGGAAAGGAAAAAGCTTCAGAATTTGATGCCAAAATGATAAGAGATTGGGATAGTGAGATTGAATTTAGACCAAGTAGTGGAGCAAACGCATACATTGCGTTATATAAACTAATAAAAATCAATATGCCCTTGATTTCTAAAATTGAGAATGAAATCCAAACTATAATTAATGGTTAAACTAAAACGCCGCCTTTTGGCGGCCGAAATTTTTGAAAATCAAGGTGGGCGACTTCATCACGAGGTTGCCCAGCCTGCTATATTATGACTTGGCAAATGTCTTTTCAAAAGTGGGTATATAGACCCGTCACATCAGTGAAGATGTCCTCCAATATATCGCAATAGACACCATCTATCGTCTTGATGTCCTTTATCGTCACCTCAAACGTTTTGTGGTTGATACTCTGACGATAAAATCTGACATTGTAGAGGTCTGCGCCACCATTGTATATGATTTCAAGGCGGTTAGCCGATGTTTTGTTACGGCTAAGGCTCATACGGAGTCCGTTGCCGAGGTTGATGAAGTCGTGGCTTCCTGTCATTGCCACAAACCTGCGCCCTCCGATTTGTTGGAGTATGATTTTTGCTACTTGGGTGTCCATAACGCTATTATTTTGAGTTGTTGATTTTCTTGTTCAGCCATTCGTCACGGCGTTGTCTGCACTCTTTGAGTGTGTCTGCCACGCAAGAGAATAACTCGCCATCGGTGTGGCGGTAATCATATTGGTAGTGTTTCTTTCGCCGTGAGCGGTAGCCGGTGTAAAACACCTCGTATTGCTCAGTGCCGGGAGTGGTGGTTGTGCTTACTCCGTTTGCAGTCATTCTCGTTGCCATAGTGTTGCTGTTTAGTATTCTACAATAAGTATCCGATATTCAAAAGTTATATCGGGGTTGGTTATCTTTCTTTGTTTTAGCCAAAGGTGGTGACTGCCGTAGCCATATACGAAGTATCGGTCAAGGTCGTACTTGTCGGCAAAATCGGCTACTATCTGCCGTAGCGTTTTCTCGCTGTCGGCATAGAGAATATGGTTCACAAATTCTATGATGATTTCGGCTATTCTGTCATCAAATATGATGGTCGGGTGTTCAAATGTTACTTCCATAATCGGTGGGTATTGTGACCTGCGCCAGCTATGGCGCAGGTCGGATTAAACATTTATGCGGTCATTCGTGCCTTGATTTCCTCTCGGTGGCTTGCGATAGCGTTTTCTATCCGTTGCTGATACTCGCTCACCTTGTTGCAGGCTGCACGGCATTGTACCACTTTGAGCGTCCTTAGGTCTATCTCCACGGTAGCCACTGTCTTGCCGTCAATTCGGGCAGAGAATACAAGGCTCTCGGCTTTGAGATAGTATTGGCTACTGCCGACGCAGATATGCTGAGTTCTGCCTTCCTCGTAGTATTCGTCAACGCTGTCGAGGGTTTTGATTTCTATCTCGTTGTCGGTAAACACAAGTCCGATGAAACGACCTTTCAGTTCCCTGAACTTTTCTTCATTCTCCAACGCCCTGATTCGGTCTGCTTCTCTGCGCTCCTTCTCTCGCTGGCGGTGTACTTTCTGCACATATTCATCGTGTGCGTCAAAGAGATTGGCGGGGGCGATAAGTTTCGGCGAGTGGGTATCACGTCCGAAGCGTTCCAGCATACGCAGATAGTCATACCACGTTGAGAGGTCGGGGATTTCATATCCGTGACGCTTGGCGATTATATATGATGCCCAGAAGTGTTTTACCTCGTCGGTATGATATGCCATATATTTAAGCATATCTGTGTTGCCCTCTTTAATCAGTGTTTCGGCTTGCGGTGTGGAAAGGAGCATTGAGAAAAGTTTGATTGGGCGGATTTCGTGGAAATTTCCGTCAAATCCGTTTCTTGTGAGAGCCGGAATTATTTTGAATTTCGGATATAGATATTGGTCGGAGATATAGCGGTAGATGTCGTTGTCTTTTCTTATCTCCATAGGATACCCGAAGGCAAAGCAGTCAAGATGCCAGCCCATTATGCGCGGAATAGCCACAAGCGCAGTCTTTCCGTTGGGGGCAATCCAATACTGCCCGATTTCCCGAAAGGCGGACGAAGCCTTGAACCCTTTTAGCATTTTCACCTCCATGAGAAACATTCGCAGTATCTGATACTCTCCGCAGGTGGCTATCACGTTGAGATAGGATTTCTGCTGACATTTACGCTCTAATGTTTCCTTGACTTCAAGTTTAGCCTTGCAGTTGGGGCAGGTACATTTGTCGGTGTGTACGGTCATCAGCCACGAATGTCCGCAGTCCATACAAGTGGTGCGACCTTTCGGCAAGCGGTAGGCATAGTGGTCGATTGCGTTTCTGAACGCCCAACGACGGGGAGCGGTGGCGAGTGGGCGAAGATGCCCACTCTGTGCGATGACCGCTTTTTCAAATTTCGTTCTCGGTTTCATAGTTGGAATGTGTTAGAAGTCAAAAAGACTGCGTTGTTCAACTTGGGGTCTGTTCTCTGTCGCCTTCTTGGATTGCGAGGGTCTGCGCATTTTGGACGATTCCTCGTCACGGAGTTTGGCGATGGCGTCCTGCCGTGCCTGCTCCTTTTCCTCCTCGGTGAGTTCTACCGTGTGGTTGACCACCATTTGGCAGTTGACAGGCTTTCCGACCTCTATCTCGCTTTCTTCCCAGTAGTGGACTGCCATTCCGAATATTTCGTCGTCCTCGAATCCGTTGCACCCGCTTTTCTGCACTTGGCAGATTATATAGGTGATGCACTCAGAGAGCGACTTTGAGGGATTGGCATACTTGACGGCGAACAATGCGTCAGACTCCGCCATATTGTCAAGATAAGTTCTGATTGTGTCTTGGAACGCCTGAGTTCCTTTCATTGAGTTCTGTGCCATAGTCGTAAATGTTTAGAAAATTGTTATCAGCCAAAATATTATCACCACAGCGGAGATTAGGGAGATAACCCACCCGACACCTCTGCATATCGGTTTGAGTATCACCATAAGCACCAACCCGACCACCGCTCCGATAATGACAGCCATCACCCTTGCAGTCCGTCTTAATGCGGTATGAGCTGGTGAAGGTGTGAAGCTCGATTTTCTATTATGTCGGTTATCCTGTGTCATAAGGCGATATTTTTTTTAACCTCAATGCGTCTATTTCGCAGTATGAAGTATGTTCGCTCGATAACACCACAGCGTGACGGGAGCAAAGGGCTGTTCGCCGGCGGCTGAAAAATACGAGCTGAGCGATCGCAGGGAGCTAGGTCTGGAGATTTTTCAGTTGTCGGCAATAGAATAGCCCGTCCCGGCACGTTATCCATACCGAGCGAATATACTCCGTGCTGTGATAGATGCGATTGCCGGTGAGAAACATAGAGCCGCGAGTGCCTTTATGGAGACACCAGGTAACAGACATACAGAAATGCCATTCGTAAGAAAAATCAAAATGCCATAAATACAGGTGTTAGCTCCTGTAATCTAATGCTTTGTACAACTGAGCTTTCAGCAGAAACGATATTGATAGCCCCGGAACAGGCAATGTATGTAGCGTGGACGAAACCGGAATTAATGGAGGGGGCGGCACCGATACATTCTTTGCCGCCGTGGGCCGTGCCAAACGGAGAGTGGCGCGGTGGCTCTAATTCCATACAAGGTGCAGGCGTTAAGAATTCTGACTGCCGATATTGAGTCTTGCGTCGGCTACGCAGCAGCATTGGCACAAGGCGTTAGAGGTAGCCGGGGTTTAGCCTGCTCCCATAGTCGGCGTGCGGTCTGAGGGTGTCAGTGAAGCCCGGTTCACCGTCACACTCTGACGGCAAAGCCGACGACAACACCGTGAGCCGCCACGCCTCTCTTCATTTTCGCAGTGCAAGATAACACGTTGTGAATTAACCCAAAAGCAATCTTAAATCAAGTAGTGAAAAATATTTTGAGGGTTTATCACCATTATGTGCTCTAAAATTGTTATCTTTGCAAGGCGATAACCGCACATAAAAGATGGAAGAATCTGACAAAATAGAAATCAGAGTCATTGGACGAATGGGCAATGATCCTCTATCTCCCGAAAATTTTGATATTCGAGAGATAAAGAGTCTTTTTGATGTGGTTGAAACCTTATTATATCCAAATCAAAAGAACAGTCGAGCTCCTATCACATATTCTTTAGAATCAGGTTCCGTCAGAAATATTTTTCGAACTACTCGTCAAAGTGCAGCCGCATTTATTGCAATCGTTAGTTTGGTTCAACAATCTGGTTCTCTTGAAGGATTGGAATTGCCAACGGCAAGAGCTTTTCAGGAAATTCAGAAATCCGCTATCAGAAATAACTTTACATATGAATTTGGTACTCCATACAATGACGTGCCGTCATTAACAATATCTAAGGAGACCACTTATCATATCAATGAGAATTTATGGGCTGATGCTGAATTTTATTTTTACGGAGTACTTGTCAATGCAGGTGGAAAGGATAAAACTAACATTCATCTTCAAACCAAAGACAACGGGCTACTGACTATTGCAACTGAAAAAGAGTTTTTACAAGGTTTAGAAGAGAATGTCTTGTATAAACATTTTATGGTCCGTGCGGTAGGTCGCCAAAATATATTATCAGGAGAACTTGATACCTCAAGCCTTCAATTATTAGAATTATCAACATTTGACCCAACATATAATGAGAAGTATCTTGATAATTTAATAAAAAAAGCATCCCCTAAATGGGCAGATATAGTGGACGCTGATAAATGGGTTTCTGAAATACGAGGAATTAATGGCTAAGAAAAAAGAAGAAGCTGAATACAGTGTCATTCTTGACACAAGTTTTATGATTCGCTTATTAAGCGCATCTGATAAACTGCATCCTAATGCTTTAGGATATTTCCGTTATTTTCTTGAACATAATATTCCAATGTATTTTTCTACAGTCTCTGTTGCAGAATACTGTGTAAAAGGAGACTTTCAAGATTTGCCATTCCAAAATATTCGTGTTTTGCCATTCAACATCTTTCATGCGAAAGAAGCTGGACGTTTTGCAAACACCCTTTTCTCGGCAAAAACAAAGGGCTTGATTCAAATTCCAGACAGATTAATTATACCTAACGATTCCAAAATATTTGCGCAAGGCTCAGTTGAAAAAGATATTAGATATTTTGTGACAGCTGATGTAAAATCGAAAAATGTTATTGAAACATTACGAATAAATTGTGCCGCAGACATAGAGCATTTGGATATTAATATTCCTCATACTACACATTACGGCTTACTTGATTTTGGCTGTGAATGAATTGGCGTAATACGACAATCTTTCGTTAATCTATTGTTTGGCGTTTTGAACCATTAGGCTGAGAATTCTCTATGTATGAGTAAAAGGTATTTTTAATACGGCTTTATGTAGAAACATTTACACAGTCTACCATATGAACTGGAGTTATGTGGTTGATTCTTGACGTCTATTCGTCGATACACAGAATGACCCAATAAGTGACCCGATAAATATCGCTCTCGAATGTAAGGACTTTTTAACACTGGAAACAGGCTGAAATCAGACTTTTATAGCTATCTTTGCGTTGTAGAAATACGAAGAACATTGAAATTTCCGGGTGTGCAAAAAGGGAACATCCATGATTTTCAAGAATTCTAAAGTATTGATAGACAAAAGACTTAACCCCTGCTGAGATAAATCCCACCGGGGTCACAAGACAAAATGTCTAAATGTTGAAAAACGCTGAAATCATTTGACTTTCAGCGTTTTTTCTTTTTGCCAAAATTTCAGAATGGCGCAGAATGCAGAGGTGGTGAGCGAGTCATTATTGAATATGGATATGCTACTGGCACACCTTAAATTTGGTCTTCTTTCCGTTAATCCGAAGTGTAACTTTCGGATTATAGAATTGGGTGATGTGGGGGAAGATGAGTGTTACAGTGGCAACACCATTCTTTACAGTAGCCTTAACTGAAGTCGCCTGATACTCTTGTCCTCTCCATGTTGGAATGAGTTTTACATCGGAAACAGTATATTGATTTCCGGCCTTATCATCCGTAAAGACGATAGTCACCTTGTCATCGTAATTGCTGAAACTCTGGCAGTATGGTTTGGCATTAGTCGCCAGAGCCATGATAGCCATAAAGAATATAGTTATCAGAGTTCTCATAAGATTAGAATGTCTCATAGTATTTGGTGGCTTTTGTTGCATTCGTAATACGAAGATTGCCGGGTATGGCATTTTTGACCCAAATCTGATTGTCCCAGCCTCCCTGTGTAAATTTGAATTCCGCAGGTAATTTGAGGTAGATATCGATACTGTATGTCGAATCATTCATTTGTGTCATTTTTATTCCCTTTGGATTCCAGTTTGCAAGAGCCTCTTGATTACCGGTTATATACACATCCCCATTTAGGGAGGCCCCCGAAAGTTCAATATGTGCCTGACAGGATATATTATCGGTTGGCTGACTGTTATTTGTAAGCCGATAGACTGCATAACTATTAAGTGCGTCGATAAGCACAGGTTGGTAACTCCCGTTGTGGGAGTATTCCGGATACTCTTTTATCATCATCTTGACATATTCCGGAAGATTGGCGGATTCAAAATGAGTCTTCACTTTGTCCCATGCTGACCGCCATTCGTCAGGCCAACCGGTATCCACGCATTCATTTGCCATCGTCATAAAAATGAAACGGGGCTTATTATTGCTGAAATCATAATTTACGAGTTCTTTTCCCCATAGCTGGTCATCCCATGCCAGATTGGGAGATAGGGCGATATAGTCATCAAACATATCCTCTGAAGTCAATGAGTCAAGAATGAAAGACGCGCTTAGGGAATGTCCTACTGCAAGCGTATGTCCGGTTGTGCGGTACTCTGAATTGATATATGGCATCAGTTCTTCCTTTATGAATTTTTTGAATAGCGGTGCACGTCCATAATCATCCGGCATATTTTCCGGTTTCGGTATATTAACGGGCATGGAATAGAAATCCCTGTTCCTTTCATAATTGTAATCAGGCAGATAGGGTGAAGGTATACCCACGACAATGAATGGTCGAGTATCCTCATTTTCAGGTTGACAACCGTAGTGCATAAGGCTATGTACCAGATCAAACCTTGAACGCCATTGAGAATCGAATACATATATCACATCGTATTCCGATTGGGTAGACTCATCATACTCATCCGGTGTGAATATAAGTACCTGGCGTTTGAATGGGAAATTTTCTGAGTCAAGATACTTGACCTCAACTCTTGCAGTCTCCTGTGCCGATGCTCCTGATATGGAGACCAACACCATAAAAAATATTGTGAGTATTCTTATCATTTTTTTAGTTTTAAATTTCTGATGCAAAATTACAGCCATTAAGAATCCCTTGCCATACCCAAAAGTAGACAAATGAAGCTCGGAGTGAAAACATACACTTTTGGGTATGGTACGCATGGTGTTATAGTTCTAATTTTGCAGCAGATTAAACCAAGATATTATGAACAATATAGTGAAGATACTTTTGATGTTGTCAATTCTATGGATAACATCGTGTTCGAGCCCGAAACCCATTACATTCTCTAATGAAAAATGGTCATTCTCCGGAGTCGTAGACGATATTATAAACTCCGATTCTACTCTAAGGTTCAGCTTTGGGCCCCATGTCCTTAATCCCGCAATGACTCTCATCAGTTGTGCGGATTCTTTATCAATTCACAAGGATGCAAGAAAATATATTACCCGTATTCTGAAAGTCTGCGGTCTTGAAAATAGCACTGTATATTTCTATGCCCCACTGGAAAATACAATGTGGGTGGAGTTGCCAAAAAATTATCGTGATGTCAAGCCTGCTGCTGTTTCCTTTAATCTTAATGATTCCATTCCGGGAACCTCATGGGTATGGGATGATGATATACACGAAGGCGATAGAAAACCTTATGAAATCTATTCCAATACTTATAAAGATAAAAGGAATGGTACTCTAATCGTTGTGGATAAATTGCATTATGGCTCAATACCTATGGCTTGCCTTCATATTTTCCAATCCACGACTCCTAAAACAACTTCAATGGGTTTTCAACCATGGCATTGGACGAGCAAAGGCAATCTCCTTGACCATACTTATGATGATATTCTCGCTAACTGGATTGACAGTAGAAGGGATATTGTCTTTGACAATTACAGAGCTGGATTGCAAATTGAATATCGTAGGAAAACAAATGATATACGGGCTGAATTGAAAGAAATACTCAAATTGGATCAGGAACCCCGCAACAGAATTGTTACTGCTTGGCAGGAACATCCTCAAGACACCATTTTGCATCAGCAGATAGGCAGAGAAATATGGCATAATGACAGCATAAATCTTATACGGGTATTCGACATATTGGAGAACTACAATTTGGATTTTGGAGAGGAGAATGAAGTCCTTTGGGCTGTAATACAGCATAGTTCTCTTGAACTGCAACAAAAATATCTGCCTAAATTTATAGCAGCGGCACATAAAGGGAAAATCCGTGGCGAACTTATAGCAGTAATGCAGGATAGGATTGCCTGTTGGTCCGGCAAGTTACAGTTATATGGATCTCAAGGAAATATTGATGAAAATGGAGTATTTGTACCGGCTCCCATATTTGAACCTGAAAATGTTAATACACGTAGAGCCTCAATGGGAATGTGTACATTACAAGAATACATCGATCTAATGAGTCGTCATTAAATACGCACCAATGACAAGCGAAGAAAGACGCCGGATAGCAGACTGCCGAATAGCAGTCGTAGGAGCGACTGAGTTTATTGACAGCATCAGGACCGAACTTCAACAGTTGGGCTTTGAGTCCATTCAAATAATATCTCGCTCTGATAAAATGCCTATGCCGAGTAATGTTGATGTTATTGCCGAGAATGTCAATGAAGGCAGTTCCTATTTTTCAAAAGATGTGACTATACCTATAATCCTGCCATTCGACTTTGTAAATGGAGCGGGGGCTATTGTAGTAATGCCTGACGATGACCGAGATATATTGGATAAACCTGACCTCAGACTGTGGGCCGTTAACTATATGGCGGGATACTGCGCATTTTGGAATGTAGAGGGTTGCGAGTGGTTGCGTGATTCATTACCCGACATTAGAAACGGCTTGACACGCCATGAGGCACTTAAAACTGCAACACATATATGTGCACGGATAGCAGCCAACATCGCTGTCGGGCGCGAGGTAAAGCACTTCCCTCGTTTCTATCTATGCAAGAATTTAGAGTAACTTGTTATTTGTAGCGGCAACGATGGCTTCGGAGATATTGCGCACATCAAGTTTCTCGAATATGCGCTGACGGTATTTCTTGATGGTGTCGGGTGACAGACAGATTCTGTCGGCAATCTCCGACATGGTGTAGCCTTGAATCGACAGAGTGAGCACCGCCTTTTCCCCGTCTGTAAGAGTCGGCATTTGCCGTTTGTCCCATCTGCGGGTGTTTCGGTTATATTCAAAATATTCCGAAGAACCTACACGGTGCATCTCAATATGGCAGGGAGATGTGTGGCTAGATGCCGACACGACACAGAGTGCAAGACATATACGACCGTCAGATGTCAATACAAGAGAGGTAAGCTTATGATTTACGAGAATCTTCTTGCCACTGTTCAGTATATGAAAGTCGTAAGAAATGTACCAGTCTTTTCGCTCATTGACAGGAATTGTTTGATGAAATGAAAATCCCGCCTCATTCAAATCAATTAAAAACTGCTGTTCATCTTCCGGCACATATTCCAGATAGAAACGGTAGCCCAATTTCATCACCTGCTCCGGAGTCAGTCCGCACAGGAACATCGGATTTGGCGATACATACAGAAAATTCTGCTTAAAATAGTCGATAATATAGACACTCTGATACAATGATTCGGTAAAAAATTACCGAAGTAGTTGAAACTTAAGTTAATATGTCGAATTGTCAAATACAAATGAATCGCCAATACGTTCATGGTATAAGAGTTTTATAATGAACGCGTTGGCGATTCATTTGTATCTATGACATTATTCCATCCGCTTAATTTTCAATTACTTCCGCGATTTTTACCGAAGTAGGTGAAACTTAAGTTAATATGTCGAATTATCAAATACAAATGAATCGCCAAAGCGTTCATTATAAAAATCTTAGCGTATGAACGTATTGGCGATTCTCAAAGACTTCACCTTTCGGTGTAAGTCGG
>CAJTFH010000034.1 GCA_910575545.1 Bacteroidales bacterium | reverse complement strand
GCCAATTTTTCCGCAATGCGCAAGTATGCGCTGGAAATGCTTAAAAAGCAAGACGACAAAATCAGTCTTAAGCGAAGACGCAAGAAATGTGGCCGTAATATTGACTATTTACTCAAGGTTTTTAAGGAAAGTTAAATCTCATGCGCCAGCCCTGACATATTATAACACAATTGTGGTCATTATAAGATTTATTCGTATTTTTGCCACATAAACCAATCTTACACATAATGCAATTCATAAAACCTAATTTCAAGGCATTTACATGTAAATGCCTGGCCGCGGCCAGCCTTGCGCTGACAGCTTCGTCGTGCACACTGAGCGAACCCGATTCAATCAACGGCAACGGCACATCTGGCCAGCTCCAATCAATCTCATTCATGGGGCAACAGGCCGTTTACATGAAATATGACGGTCAGGGGCGCGTCACTGAAGTGGCAATGCCTTTCCACGATACCAAAATCAAGGTCAGCTACAACCCGCTCCATATGCTTATCGAAGAATACGATTCTTATGAAGTGGGCGATGAAGGCTATGAATACCGCCGTTATTCAACCCTCGACTGGAAAAACATACGCACCAATGCCGCCGGCAACATAACTTCTGCAGATGTAACAGAAACAATATACCACTACGACTGGTATGACCCCTCAACCGGCCAATCAGTCAAAGAGTATACCGAAGTCGACAATTACAGCCACATCCTGCGCTACGACAGCGAGGAGCATCTGATATTCATATCAGATGCCGAGCAGGAGAAGGACTCCGAATACAAGTGGGTCGACGGCTGCATGGTCTCCGGTAATAATACAAATGAAGAATATTTCACATGTGAATATTCCGATGTTCCCAATGTGACCGGGCAATGGACACCATTCTGGGGTGCGGCTTCCTTATTTCAGATGACAGGGCTGTTCGGTAAAGCTCCTGAAAAGATGATCCGTGCAATCCGTTCCGAAGACGGCTACAACACTTATCAGAACATATATTTCAGCTATAAGCTCAACGATAAAGGGCAGATTTCGGTGATGAAATATAACGACAGCTCTGATGACATCACCATGTCGATGGTCTTCACCTACAAATAACCCCTTCCGACAAACACCCGATTAGCTCTACAAGAAAACCGATTGCAATGAAAAAGATAATAACCTGCATTGTGGCAGCCACAGCCATATGCCTCAGTGCCAGTGCCCAGACCGAAGACAACAGCCGCGAAGAGCAGCTCGAACAGGAGCTCGACGACGCACGCACCGAACTCGACAATCTCAAACTCAAGCAGAAATATAAAGAAATCTGGGGGAAAGGGCGCTACACCAACCTCGGATATGCAATAGCACAGACAGGAACCGATTTCGACCCGGTTGAAAAAGGTAAATTCGGATTCTTCCTGCGCAAGGGCGCATCATACCTCTTCCCCGGCAAACCCCTTTGGGGCATGGTAAAAGTGGGATTCGACATAAACTGGTTCGATTTCTCGGTAGCCAAATACAAAGGTGGCGATTACGGTTTTTCCGACGAGGCATGGGACAATATCGTTGATGACGACACCGACACCGGCGATGACGGAGAATCCGGCATTGACTATTTGACCGACAAGCTCAACATAGGCCGCTGGGGGGTGATGCTCGGCGCATTCGGCATCGGGCCCAACGTTACGGTGGCCCCATTCTCGATGTTCAACAACGCAGCCCGCTTCATCAAAGCTTCGGTCTATTTCCGCTACCAGCCCACATTCGGCATCTATATCGTGTCGGAAGACGGAAGCATGGAAGCCTCATACTCCTATTGCCACATGTGGCAGTTCGGTGGCAAAATCACATGGAAAGCCATCGGTATCGGCATCGAAGGCCATTGGGGACAAGGCAAATTCAAGCAGCTCGGCTCGCTGTTCGGCGGCGGCGACGATGAATATGGCGAAGGCTATGGCGATGTGTTTGAAGGAGCCGCATCATCCGATGGCGGCAAAATAACACGCAAATTCGCCAACACCCGTTTCTATCTGACATTCTCATTCTGAGAACACGGTCAAAGATAAAAAATCAGACGGCTGCTATTTAAAATGGCAGCCGTCTGATTTTTTAGTATCTTTTAATTTCTATTCCGGCCATAGGCACTCAATGCAGCTTGACAATGATGTGTGAAAATCGTAACTTTGTAAGTTGCGATTCCCAAATTGAAATCCACAATAATGACAACATCCAAGATACGACAGACCGACGCCATACCGGCCATAATTTTATTTTTTGCCATCTTTTCACCATTTGCCGCTTCTGCCCGGTTAGTGTTTGAAGAGACAGCGGGAGGCCACATGCCGGTTGAAGCAGACGCTCCGGCATCGGCAGGCATCGAAAAAGTGTATGTGCTGTGGCAGACAAACGGCGCGAAAGCCGTTTTCACCGCCGACAGCCCCTCTGAGGCATCGGCAACAAAATGGTACCGCTTCAGCAATCTCGGCGGAGGGTTTGCCGAAGAGGTGCGCCCGGTGAGCCAAGGCTCAAAATCTTATGTCTACCTCACAGGCGACGACACCGGCCTGATTGTGGAAAGCGGAGGGCGTCAGCGTTGCTATTGGGTAGTCAATTATGCCAACCATATGTGCAACCTTAATGCGCTCGACATAGCACCTGAACAGGAATGCGACCGCACCTCGCTGCTGCTGCAAGGAGATGCCGGAAAAATCACATATTATTCCATAAACGGAGTCGGACAGACGCTGAGCCGGGAAATGAATCTGGAATACAATTCGATGGTCTACGACGAAGAGCAGAACCGCTATGTGAAAACCGGCATAAACAACACCCTTGAAAGTGCGGAAACCACCATACGCACCGAAGCGCCTCTGTGCGACACCGATTTCACCCTAAGCGGCGACAGGTTTCTGAAAGCATGGGGCATGGAGAAACATGTCACCTCACCCACCTTCACAACAGGAGCAATCGCAGTGACTACCACCGCGCTCCAGACCCTGCGTGAAAACGACAATGAGCAGAAAGAGGAGGCCGCACTCGGCGGATCCGGCCCGGTTGAAATTACATTCTCTGCCGCAATGACAGATGCCGTGGTCTATAAGGAATGGCAATTCTCCCGCGATCAGGAGTTCAATTCAATCGACCTTCGTATACAGGAGGATGAGGTCGTGCATGAGTTCGACCAGCAAGGCACAACATATGTGCGCTTTGTTGCCGGTAACGACACAGGCACATGCGACTACTCAGGCGAAACCTACACTGTGTTTATAGGAGAATCGCGCCTCGACTGCCCCAATGCATTCTCACCCGGAGCAACGGAAGGGACAAACGACGAGTGGAAAGTCTCCTACAAATCAATCGTGGAATTCGACTGCCACATATTCAACCGCTGGGGGCTCGAAATGGTACATCTCACAAATCCATCACAAGGATGGGATGGCAGATATAAAGGGAAACTCGTGCCGGCGGGGGTATATTACTACGTAATCAAAGCACGTGGCACCGACGGGAAAGAATACAAAAAATCTGGCGACATCAACATAATAAAATATAAAGAAAACGGCACGCGCCGCAACTGAACCGGCCTTTCCGTCTATTACAACAAGACAAAAGGCAAACAAACTTATCCTGCAACGGGTTATAACCGATATGAAACAAAACATCATCCACATATCCCTGACCGTGGCAGCCTTGACAGCAACCATGGCCATGTGTGCGTCAACCGCCGGTTCGACCGCACCAAACAACACAACAGAGTTCTCAACCGTAGTAAGTCCGCCGGTGCCCAAAACGCTGAAATTCGCAGGCGAAAATTTCAGCTTCGACCGCACCGACATGTATGAACGCCTCGACCGCGAACTGTCACAGCTGGCATATACCCACTCCTCGACAATGCTGATGCTGAAACGCGCCAACAGGCTTTTTCCGGTCATGGCCCCTATACTGAAACAGAACGGAGTGCCTGAGGATATGGTCTATCTCGCATGTATCGAGTCAACATTGAACCAACGGGCCTATTCCCCGGCAAAAGCCGCCGGAATCTGGCAGTTCATACCGTCGACAGCCAAACAATACGGCCTGGAAGTCAATGACTATGTCGATGAACGCTACAATATAGAAAAAGCCACTGCGGCAGCAGCACGTTACCTGCGCTCCGCCTACAGAAAATATGGCAACTGGGAGTCAGCCATGGCTTCTTATAATGGGGGCCAGGGACGCATCTCAACCGAACTTGAGGCCCAGCTTGCCGATTCAGCTTTCGACCTGTATCTTGTTGAGGAGACCACACGGTATGTCTACAGGATTTTTGCAGCAAAAATCCTTATGGAGAATCCGGCAAAATACGGATTTAAAATCAAACCAGACCAGTTCTACACGCCATTGGCCTATACCACCGAAACCGTGACATCGACCATCGACAACCTACCCCAATGGGCCAAAGAACATGGCACCGACTATGCCATGCTCCGCGAATTCAACCCATGGATAAGAGCCAAATCGCTGCCTGTGGCAGCCGGTAAAAGCTATCAGATAAAAATCCCCAAGAAGCAATGGATGTCGAAATCTTCACAGAAATTGACAAAACACCAGCTATATAATCCCGATTGGAGCATCTGACCCGATTGTATAAACGGGCTAATGGCTAATCTGAAACAAGACTAATGGAAACTGCATCCGACAAGACCAAAGAAAACGAATATACCGCCGACGCACGCCTTGAAGTTATCGGGGCGCGCGTCCATAACCTGAAAAATATCGATGTGAGCATACCCCACCGCTCACTGACGGTAATCACCGGACTGAGCGGCAGCGGCAAATCATCGCTGGCTTTCGACACAATCTATGCCGAAGGCCAGCGCCGCTACATAGAGACCTTCTCATCATATGCGCGCAATATGCTCGGCTCGCTTGAACGCCCCGACGTTGATAAAATTTCCGGTCTTTCGCCGGTAATAGCCATCGAACAGAAAACCATCAACCGCAACCCCCGAAGCACCATAGGCACCACCACGGAGGTCTATGACTACCTGCGTCTGCTTTTCGCCCGTATAGGATTGGCAAAGAGCTATCTGTCTGGTGAAACGATGGAGAAATACAACGAGGAGAAAATCGTGGCGATGATTCTCGAAAAATATGAAGGGAAGAAAATCTATATACTCGCGCCGTTGGTGCACAACCGCAAAGGCCACTATAAAGACCTTTTCGAGCAATTGCAGAAAAAAGGTTATCTCAACGTCAGGGTCGACGGAGAGCTGAGGGAAATAACTTATGGCATGAAACTCGACCGCTATAAGAACCACTCGATAGAACTGGTGGTCGACAAACTGAAAGTGGCGGCCAAAGATGACAACCGTCTGCGCGATTCGGTGGCAAACGCTCTGAGGCAGGGAGGAAAACAGATAATGATCCATGACCTCGACACCGGCAATACCGCACATTTCAGCCAGTCGCTTATGGATCCGGCCACAGGCCTGTCTTACCGCGAACCGGCCCCCCACAACTTTTCCTTCAATTCCCCATTGGGCGCATGTCAGTGCTGCAAAGGGCTGGGAACGGTAAATATCATCGACAGGGCGAAAATCATACCCGACGACCGCATATCGATTTTCAACGGAGGGATAGCCCCATTAGGGAAATATAAGAACTCTATGATTTTCTGGCAAATAGCGGCTATCTGCGAAAAATACGGAGTCGATTTGAAAACCCCTGTGAAAGACCTTCCAGAAGAAGCCCTCAACGACATTCTCAACGGCACACCGGAGAGGCTGCAGATCAAATCAGAAACACAGTCGATATCCAATTATTTCCTGTCTTACGAAGGATTGGTGAAATATATCGAAATGCAGCAGAGCGACGATGCCACATCGGAAGCCCAGAAATGGAGCGGAAAATTCTATTCACGCATGGAATGCCCCGAATGTCACGGCGACCGCCTCAACCGCGAGGCGCTCCATTTCTTTGTCGACGGCAAAAACATTGCAGAGCTGTCGCGGCTCGACATAACCGACCTGCTGCATTGGGCAGATACTGTTGAGCAGAGGCTCGACAAGCGCAGTCTGACCATCGGCCACGAAATCCTTAAAGAAATACGCAGCCGGCTCAGCTTCCTGGTAGATGTCGGGCTTGGCTATCTTGCGCTCAACCGCAATTCAGCCACACTGTCGGGCGGCGAGAGCCAACGTATCCGCTTGGCCACACAGCTGGGGTCGGAACTGGTCAATGTGCTGTATATCCTCGACGAGCCGAGCATAGGCCTTCACCAGAGCGACAACCGCAAACTGATTGAATCTCTGAAAAAACTGCGCGACGCACAGAACTCCATCATAGTGGTAGAACATGACAAAGACATGATGCTCGAAGCCGACTATATCGTTGACATAGGCCCGAAAGCCGGTCGAAAAGGTGGAAACGTTGTGTTTGAGGGGACTCCCGGCGAAATGCTCAAAACAGGCACTATAACAGCATCTTATCTCAACGGCGAGATGGAGATTGAAGTGCCGGCGACGCGACGGCCCGGCAACGGGAATTTTCTTGAGCTGACCGGTTGCACAGGCCACAATCTGCGCAATGTAGACATGAAACTGCCATTAGGCACATTCACCTGTGTCTGCGGGGTGTCGGGAAGCGGGAAATCATCGCTGGTCAACGGCACTCTGCAACCGATTCTGACCAACAAATTCTACCGCTCGGCCGATGAGCCGCTCCCCTATCGCGAACTCAAAGGAGTGGAAAATATCGACAAAATAGTGACAGTCGACCAGTCTCCGTTGGGCAAATCACCCCGCTCGAACCCGGCCACATATACCGGAGTGTTTTCAGACATCAGAAGCCTGTTTGTTGATCTGCCTGAATCGCGCATAAGGGGCTATAAGCCCGGAAGGTTCTCGTTCAATGTGGCGGGAGGCCGTTGCGAAGAATGCAAAGGCAACGGCTACAAGACCATCGAAATGAACTTCCTGCCCGATGTGCTTGTGCCATGTGAGGTGTGCGGCGGCAAACGCTATAACCGCGAGACCCTTGAGGTGCGCTTCAAAGGGAAGTCCATAGCCGACGTGCTCGATATGACTATAAACCAGGCAGTGGATTTTTTTGAGCATAACCCGCGCATACTTAAGAAACTGAAAATCCTCCAGGAAATCGGGCTGGGCTACATCAAGCTTGGGCAGCCTTCGTCAACACTGTCTGGCGGTGAAAACCAACGGGTGAAACTTGCCACGGAACTTGCCAAACGCGACACCGGCAAAACCCTCTTTGTGCTCGACGAGCCCACCACAGGGCTGCATTTTGAAGACATAAAAGTGCTTCTGTCGGTTCTAAACCGCTTGGTTGAGAAAGGCAACACGGTGCTGGTCATAGAGCATAACCTCGATGTTGTCAAATGCGCCGACCATGTTATAGACATGGGACCGGCCGGAGGCAAAAACGGAGGATGCATCATAGCCACGGGCACCCCTGAGCAGATTGCCGCAACCGATTCGCCAACAGCCCCTTTTCTAAAAGAAGAATTGAAACAGAGATGAATGGCAGCCAGAAATCTCAATGGCGCCAGAAATCGGGAATAAACAGCACAAGAACGGTGAAAATCTCCAGACGGCCTGTTAACATCAGCAGCGAAAGAATCCATTTCCCGGCAGATGGAATCAGGTCGTAGGAGCCTCCGAACCCTGTAATCCCGGCTCCAAGCCCGGTGTTGCTCACACATGAAAAAGCTGAAAAAAAGCTGTCAATCAATGGCACCCCTGTAAGAGTCAGAACTGTGCCACCGGCCACGATGACCATCACATACAGACACAGGAATGCCAGCACTTTATTTATCAGCTCAGGGGTCATTGTCAGTCCGTTTATATTGACCGACAGGATATGGTTGGGATAAACGCAACGGTAAAGCTCATTGCGTGAGTTTTTCCAAAGGAAAAGCGCACGGTCTATTTTCGCGCCTCCTGAAGTGGAACCGGCACATGCCCCGAAAAACATCATAAGAAATTCGAGCGACAGGATAAACACGCCCCAGCTTTCGAAATTGCTGACAGTGTAGCCCGTCGAAGTCATTGTAGAAATAATCTGAAACAACGGGTCTATGGTATACGCCTCAACAGTGTCAGGCACAAGGTTGTTAAACGCCAATGCCAGATCAAACATCACAAACATGGCTAAAATAACCATCAGGTAAGCCCTGAATGTCTGATTGCGCCACACATCGCGGAAATTACCCGATGAGGCTTTGAAAATCAGAGCGAAGTTCACACCGCCGATAAACATGAAAACGGTGGTTACCACCTTCACATAAAGCGAATCCCATGCTCCGATAGAATCCTGACGGGTCGAGAACCCACCGGTCGACATGGTGGAGAATGCGTGGCAGACACTTTCGAAGACATTCATCGGCCCGGCGCAATAGAGCACAACCAACGTCACTGTGAGCAGTGAATAAACCAGCCACAGCCGCTTGGCGGTCGAGCCCACACGCGGCCGGAGTTTCTCGTGGGTTATGCCTGTCACCTCTGAATTGAACATCTGCATACCGCTCGAAGAATTAAGCATCGGCACCACTGCCAGAGTGAACAGAATAATCCCCATACCACCTATCCATTGCATCAGGGAGCGCCACATATGCACGGCATGTGACATCCCCTCAATCTGCTGCATAACTGAAGCCCCCGTGGTCGTAAATCCCGACATAGCCTCAAAAAAGGCATCGGAAACAGTCAATGGCTGCCGGCATATGAGAAACGGCACCATGCCGAAAACGGAAAACACCACCCACACAAGAGCTGTCAGCAAAAAACCTTCACGCTTGCCCATGTCGTAGCGCGAAGGCCTGACACCGAATGCCATTATAACCCCGGCAAAAGCTGTGGCCACCGCAGACACGGCAAAAGCTCTAAGGTCATCCTCGCCATAAATCCATGCTGTCAGCAGCGGCACGAGCATGAATACGGCTTCAATCATCACGAGCCACCCCATGACACGCATGAGCATCGGCATATTGATTTTCGATTTTGCAGGCATGGCACTCGTCAGGTGAAGAGTTTCTCAACTTTATGAATCGAACCCGCCAGGCAGAAAACAACCACATGGTCGCCCGGACGGATGCATGTGCGTCCGTCAATCAGCATTCCTTTGCCATCACGAATCAGGCCGGCAAGAGTCATCTCCCGGCTCAGCTTAAGGTTCATAACCGGAGCCTTTGTGATTTTAGACCCAGGACGCACTTCGAGTTCGGCCACCTCTGCATCTGCAAGAGCCATGAATTTCGATGTGCTTTCGTCGGCATCGAGCAGAAGCTGGAAAATAGTGCTCGAAGCAAGTAGTTTCTTGTTTATCACCGTACCTATATTCAAAGTCTCAGCTTCAGAGATAAACTGGATATTCTCAACCTCGGCGATGGTTTTATTGACATGAAACTCTTTGGCTGTAAGACAGGCAAGTATATTGGTCTCGGAGAAATCAGTCAACGCCACAAATGCGTCCATCCCACCGACGTTCTCTTCAGCCAGCACATCGTTGTTGCGGGCGTCGCCATGAATTATTCTGACGTTGCAGTTTCCGCATTTATGCGGCAAACGCCGACAGACTTCTATGTCATCGTCGATTATAGTCATGTCATAATCTGCGGAAGCCATATGAACCAGCCTAACGGCAATGCGGCTTCCCCCCATAATCATCACTTTCTTTATCTTATAATCACGCTTGCCGCATATCGATCTGATTTCGCTGATATATTGATGGGTTGTTGTGAAATAAAGAATATCATCCTCCATGATTTCATCGTCACCACGGGGTATGATTGTCTCATGACGGCGTTTTATCGCAGAAACATGATAGTTATGCTGGTTGAATGTTATATCACGCAGCTTCTTACCTATAAGCGATGCATTGCTGCGCAGTTTCACCCCCACCACAATCAACTCCCCATGATGGAGTTCTAACCAATGGCGCACCCAAGGGCGCTTCAATGCCGTGCATATTTCACGGGCTGCCAGCACTTCGGGATATATCAGCTTGTCAACACCAAGCGAACCGAACAGCTTCCGGTTTTCATCATCAAGAAACTCGTAGTTATCGATGCGTGCCACGGTTTTCTGGGCGCCAAGTTTCTTCGCCAATTCACAAGCCACCATGTTGGTGTTCTCAAACGGAGTGACAGCAATGAACAGGTCACTCCCGGTGACCCCGGCAGTTTTCAGGTCACGCGGCGAAGTAGGGCTGCCTACAAGGGTCATAAGATTATAATTGGCGTCGAGAGGAGCCAATTTTGAGGCGTCGCGGTCGATAAGCACAATATCCTGCTCCTCGCGCGACAGCAGTTTTGCCAGATGGGAGCCGACCTCACCGGCCCCTGCAATAACAATTTTCATTTCACGGAGGTTTGTGATTCAGCTGTTTTGAGGCAATCGTGAGCCAGCGGAGATGCGGCACATTCCATTATTACATCCGCAATACTCTCCGAATCAAGCCCGCAAAGCCGACGCAATTCCGCCACAGAGCCTTGCGCCACAAACTGGTCGGGAATGCCAATCCGCCGGAGCATCACCTCGTGGTCTTTTTCGGCAAATATGTCGGCTACAGCCGAGCCGAGCCCCCCTACAACCGTGCCGTCTTCCACCGTCACCACCGGACATCCCAAATCTATCACCTCACTGATAATCCCCATATCAATAGGCTTGATAAAGGTCATGTCGAAATGAGCCACACTGACACCTTGCTTCTCAACCTGCTCAATGGCTTTTTTAACCTCTGAGCATATTGTGCCGGTACTTATAATGGCAACATCCGTTCCATGACGGAGTTTCTCCCCTTTCCCTATTTCCATCAACCTGAAATCATTGCGCCACTCGATGTTGAACCCGCAACCGCGCGGATAACGTATGGCAAAAGGCCCGCAATCAGAGGCCTGCGCTGTGAACATCAGATTCCGCAACATCATTTCATCTCGCGGAGCGGCAACTATCATTCCCGGCACGGTGCGGAGATATGCTATATCAAAAGCTCCCTGGTGGGTAACTCCGTCTTCGCCAACCAGCCCGGCGCGGTCAATGCAGAAAGTTACCGGCAGACGGGCAATAGCCACATCGTGGATAATCTGGTCGTAGGCCCTTTGCAGGAATGAAGAATAGATGGCCACGAATGGGCGCATCCCCTCTTTTGCAAGCCCCCCCGCAAAAGTGACGGCATGTTCTTCTGATATGCCGACATCAAAAACCCGTCCGGGCATAGCTTCTTTTACAATACTCATGGAGGTGCCTGAAAGCATCCCTGCTGTGATTCCGACGATTCTTTTATTCGAGTGCGCCAGCTCAAGCAAAGTCTCCCCGAAAACATCCTGGAATTTCGGAGGCCTTTTCCCATCTGCAGGAGTGCAGACCTGCTCACCGGTTACAGGGTTGAATTTCCCCGGTGCGTGCCAAATGGCAGGATTTTGCTCTGCCGCCTCAAAGCCCTTTCCTTTTATTGTTTTGATATGCAAAATCTTAGGGCCTGTCATATCCTTTATGTCGCGAAGCACTTTGACTATAGCCGACACATCATGTCCGTCTATAGGCCCGAAATAGCGGATATTCAACCCCTCGAAAAGGTTCTGTTCGTGCGAAAGAAGCGATTTGAGGCTATTGTTGAAACGCATTATAGGCCCACGGTGGCGGTCAGAAACCAGCCCCATCTTCTTTAATGCGCGGAATGTGTTGTTGCGGAAATCGTTATATCCTTTCGATGTGGTTATATGTGCGAGATAACTATGTAGCGAACCCACATTGGCATCAATCGACATGTCATTGTCGTTGAGAATTATAAGAAGGTTGTTAGGGGTATTGGCGGCATTATTCATCCCTTCAAACGCCAGTCCGCCACTTATTGACGCATCGCCGATTACGGCCACGACGTTGCGCCGGGGTTCATCGGCATTCATCTCTGTGGCAACAGCCATGCCGAGAGCTGCAGATATGGAATTTGAAGCATGACCCGCCATGAACGTATCATACTCGCTTTCATCAGGATTTGGGAAACCGCTCAGGCCATTGAGCTTGCGGTTGGTATGGAAATTGTCTCGGCGCCCAGTAAGCAGCTTATGTCCGTAGGCCTGGTGCCCCACATCCCATACAATCCTGTCGTAGGGGGTGTTGAACACATAGTGAAGGGCAACAGTCAGCTCAACCGTACCCATCGACGACGCGAAATGCCCCGGATTCTTAGCCAGGGAATTAATAAGGAAACGCCTGATGTCGGCACACACCTGCGGCAATCTCTCCTCAGGCAACAAGCGCAAATCAGACGGTGAATCTATGGCCGACAGGATTCCGGCACCGGAAGATACACCTCCGTTGTTTTCAGTATCTACACCTTTATGTAACGGTTCATTTACTTCCGCCATGTTTCACATATTTCTTGTAGAGCGGCACAAAAACGATTATGCCGGATGCCAGCACCGGAAACAATGCCATCAGTGTAATCTCCCCCCCGGCAGCATGTAGCCTCAGCACATACCACACGCAAACGGTAACCCATAACAGGCCGATTATTACAAATCTCAATATCACAGACAGCTTCATTTGATGCGCTCCACTGTTTCGTTAATCAGATGCCTCTGCTCCACACCGCAACAACGCAGTATCATACAGAGACCACATAAACCGGTTGATTTCCGAACCGGCTATTATCCAATTAACAAAATTACGTATTTTCCCCGACACCCCCAACACCATCACCCCAAAATACACATAAAAAGCGGTGAAGACCTTATTGGTCATCACCGCTTTTTATTCACTCCCCCATAGAGGGGAATAGGCATTTCCGATTACGACTGGAGTTTGAAGTTGATCGGGAGGGTGTACCATACAGACACAGCCTGTCCGTTCATCTTGCCCGGAATAAAGTTGGGCAGTGTCTTCACAACTCGCTGAGCTTCCTTGTCGAGGTCGGGGTCTTTACCGCGAAGCACTACAACATCGCCAACCTGGCCGTCTTTTTTAACGACGAACTTCACAACCACACGTCCCTGGATGTTGTTTTCAGCAGCCATTGTGGGATATTTGATGTGGGTGGCAATATATTTCAACAGCTCAGCTTCACCACCGGGGAACTGGGGCATCTGCTCGACAGCAGTGAAGATTTCTTCCTTGACGGGCTCTACTTTCTCCTCAACGATGATTTCCTCCTTGTGTTCACGCACAACGTTAAGGTCGTCGGTTCCTTGGTCGAAAGTGGTTGCACCTGCTGCAGCGGTTGATTCTGCCACATCATCTTTTGAAGTGATGTCTTCAGTCACCTCTTCATCAGCTGCAATGGCGATTTCAGTATCCTTGATGGTATTGAGAATCTCTTCAGGAAGAGCCTGCTCGGCCACCGGTTCTTCAACGGCCTGGGGCACTTCTTCTTCAACCGGTTCCTCCTCCATTGCCTCTGACTCGAGCTGGGCAAGCATCTGCTCCATCTCAGCCTGAAGCTGGAGTTCACGCTGCTCACGGCGATAGTCTGAATACATGCTCCAGAAATATCCTCCGATAAGCACAAGCACCAGACCGATAATCACGAAGAGCATGGCGCGGTTATGGCGCTTGTCGCTCTGGCGGCGAAGTTCGTAGGCACCGAACTCTTTGTTCTTGCCCTCGAATATCACATCGGTCCATTCTTTTGATGAAAGATCTACATCTTTTGCCATGTTTCTTTGCTTCTTTTCAGGTTAATAAATATAGTCGATCATCACATTTACTTCTTCGCATGCTTAATCTTGTAGTCACCCACCATGGCCTCGTCAACATCAGTGAGAGTGCCAAGCTGGTAACGCGAGATCTGATTAATCTGCATTTCGTCGAGAGCCGAAATCACGCTTTCCCAGGATGCACCGGGCATCGGTTTTATAATAACAACCGGACGCTCATACTGGTCGCTGTTACGGATTTTCTTGGCAGCTTCCTGGAACTGTTCCTCTGTGATTTTTTTGTCGCGCCACTCCTGCTTTTTCTTCTCCACATCGGCCAACACGCCACGGTTGCGGTCGTGAAGGATTTTGCGGATACCCTGCTGGGTCACACCGTCGTTACCGAGGAATTCGGTAACTTCGAGATTCGATGATATCAGCTGGTCGCCGTTATATTCAACAACGGGTTTTCCTGTGTAGTAGTAAATGGTGTTACCTTTCACTCCTCCGTTATCATCGTATTCGGTGTCGAGAATCAGCGTTATAGCTTCTGACTCTTTTGCTTTCTGTAGCTCGGTCTGCTCCAGCTTCTCGTTGGTAGGCAACGCGATGCTTAGAGTCTGCGACTTAATCATAGTGGTACAGAGCATGAAGAACGTAATCAAAAGCATGTTCATGTCCACCATGGGGGTGAAGTCCACATGGATCGACATTTTTTTCTGGGCGCCTTTTTTCTTTTTGCCGCCCGATGATTGTTCTATCTGTGCCATATTGATTAATCAGCTTCCGTTTTAAGTGCGGTCATCACAGAGAATTTGTTCATCTTGATGGTCTGAAGATTGTCGAGCACCTGATGGATGGTCTCAAACTTCGTTCCACGGTCAGATTTCACGGCAATACCTTCGCCTTTCTGGATGGCTTCGTGAATGTTTTTGTTACTCGAGTTGTAAATCGCACGCATCCAAATCTGGAATTCGTTGGTTGTCAACTTGTTTCCGTCTTTGTCAGTGTAAACGATATCTTTGAAGGGGATGCCGATGTCTTTGGGTTTGAGATTTCCGATAACAACAGGCTTGTCGATGGTCTGGCCAAGGAATTCATCCTGTTTGGTAGTCTCAAGCATGAGGAATTCATGCATTTTCTCCAAAGGCACCCCGAAAGATGCGTTCTTTGCAAACTTTTCTATGTCAATTGGCGTGATACCGAGTTTTTTGCCGGTTTTGGCTTCATAATCGGCAGCGGCAGTCTTCAACATCTCCTTGCGGAGAGCTTCAGTGCCCCATTCTTCCGCATTGTCAGGATCGGCATCTCCAAGCACAGACATGAATACCTGTCCGTTGGGGCTTACCAGCACCTGGGCCACATTTGCGGTAGGAACCTTAATCTCCGAAACCGACGACGGGGTAATTACCGTCACAGGCTCTTTCTGGAGGAAGGTCGAAGTCAACATGAAGAAAGTAAGCAAAAGAACGGTTACGTCGCTCATCGCGGTCATGTCGATGAGGGTACTCTTTCTTTTAATTTTTACTTTTCCCATATTTTCCTTTTGTTAACGAGTTGATAATTACAGTTAGGAAATATGAGATTAGTGGGTAGCTGCAAACGACTGAACGATTGAGAAGCCGATCTCGTCGATAGCGTAGGTGAGGTTATCGATCTTGTTGGTGTAGAAGTTGTAGGAGATTACAGCGAATGCACCGGTTGCGATACCGAAGGCTGTGTTTACAAGAGCCTCAGAGATACCGGTCGACAGTTCGGTCGAGTCAGGAGCACCAGAAGCAGACAGAGCCTGGAAAGATTTGATCATACCGAGCACGGTTCCGAGAAGACCCACGAGAGTACCGAGAGTGGTGAGGGTTGCAACAATCGGGAGGTTCTGCTGCAGAGAAGGCATCTCGATAGCGGTAGCCTCTTCAACTTCTTTCTGAAGGGTTGCGATTTTCTGCTCTTTGGAAAGAACGGTGTTGCGATCCATTTCGTCATAACGGTTGAGGGCTGCGCTTACAACAGCTGCAACTGAACCTTTCTGTTTTTTGCAGAGTTCCTGGGCAGCGGCGATGTCGTTCTTGGCAAGGCATTTCTTGACTTCGGTCACGAATTTGGCTATGCTGCCGGTTCCTTTAGCGCTCTTGAGGGCAATGGCACGCTCTACAGAAAGAACGATAACGGTGAGGAAGAGGGTCTGAAGGATAGGCACGATGATACCGCCTTTGAACACTGTACCGATAAGGTCGATGGGATGCGCTTTGGCGAATTCTTCACCGGCGAACCACATTGAAGCGCCGTCGTAACCTTCAGCGTCGAAATGAGAAGGATGTCCGAACACGAACAGGAACAGGCAAACTGCCACAACGAAGCAGGCGATGATTACCAGAAATGCATTCTTGACACCACGGACATTGTTACCGGGTTTCAATGTTGCTGAACCTTTTGCGGAATTAGGCTTTTGAGCTTCCATAATTTTTTAATAGTTCTTTTAAATAATGTTATGTTATGATTAAAGATAGTTTCATTTGAGCTTAACGGAAGCATACGATGCCAATACCAACGCGACAGATGCAGCCCATAACCGCCACTTCGGCGATGGATACGGCCGGATGCCGTTGACAGATAGTCGCGCGCCTTTCATGCTTGATCGAATAGCCGGAACAGACATGAGGCGTCTGCCACCGGAAGAATCACTTGCAAATCATATTCGCTTTTCATGGCACTGAATCTGTCGTAGTCACGCTGGTCGCCGGTTGCGATTTTCAACCCGGACAAAGCTGCAGACAAGAGAGTTGTCAATTTAGCAAGGAGCTCCATAGCAAAAGCTAATTGCAAAATTAGCATTATATTTTCATCTGACAAATTTTTTGCCGATGAATTTTAACATTCCGCTCACATGATAAGACATTTTAACCACACCGGCCAACATTTACACAAGACATTTCAGGCGCCCCGCTGCGAGGAATAATGCTTCCGTTATAACAATCATTTCAACCTTCTATTTCATTTCCGCCTCCCATTCAGGATGAGGTGGGCAGAGCCACACCGCTGCCGTCAGAAGCAAAACGTGAGCATGGCATAGAGCTGTTAAGAATGGCCTGTTCACCGGCTTTGGCTGATACTGTAACGGAGAAATATGGCAAACAATATATTTAACTACGTCTGCCACCTATTTTTTTGCACACTTTAATAACGTATGACAGAAATTATCACTACCTTTGCCCCCGAAAAACGAATTGGGGAAAATTTTCCGTAATTCTGCGGATGCAGCGCTGCCAAAACGCAACCGCGCCGAGACGGCCGCAATTTCCCGCAACACAGTCTTCAACCACCCATATTATAATTCGTAAATCTATCAATGAGCATCGGGATTAAAGTAAAAAAAGGTCTTGACCTTCATCTCGAAGGAGCCATAGGCGACACCGGCGCTGTCACCTTCAAACCGACACCAACCGTAGCCATCACACCCGACGATTTCGTTGGACTTGTGCCCAAAATGGAGGTCAGAGAAGGCGATGCCGTGCTGGCCGGGCAGCCCCTTTTCCACGACAAAGTTCACGAAAACATAAAAATCGTCAGCCCCGCCGCAGGCACCGTCAAAGCCGTTGAACGCGGCGAGCGCCGCAAGATTCTACGTGTAGTAGTCGAGCCTGCGGAAGATTTCTCAGCTTCCGTAACCATTGAAACCGAGGGTGTGCTTTCATCTCCCGAAAAAGCCCGCGACATGCTCCTGCGCTCAGGATTATGGGCCATGATGACCCAACGCCCGTATGCAACAATACCCGACCCCGATGCAGAAATCCGCGATATATTCGTCAGCGGATTCGACTCAGCCCCGCTTGCTGCAGCACCGGGCTTGCAAAGAAACGACTATGCCACCCTTGAGGCAGGTGTTAAATTGCTGCAGCTTATCACCAAGGGTAAGGTCTATGTGTCGCGCCGCCAGGCCGACAACATCCCCGACATAAAAGGGGCAGAGATGGTCAACGCTGCAGGGCCTCACCCGTCAGGAAACCCCGGCACCATAATCGCCGCAGTGAAACCTGTAAACAAAGGTGAGACCGTAATTTGTCTCGACCTCCCGACCCTGCTCCGCATCGGAGCCACTGCGCTGACCGGCAAAACGCAAGGCACAACCATCGTGGCATTGACAGGCTCGGAACTCAAGCAACCGAAAATAGCAAGCACCCTGATAGGCGCTGAAATGAAAGCGCTCCTTTCCGGTGATATTAAAGAGGACAACCGACACCACCGCATAATCTCCGGCAACGTTCTGACCGGCATAGCAACCCCTATCGACGGATACCTGCACCTGCCCTACCGACAGGTAACCGTTATTCCGGAAGGGGACGATGTTGATGAATTCATGGGATGGGCTTCACTGTCGCCCGCAAAAATGAGCATGAGCCCGTCGTTTCCCGGCCATTTCCTCCGCAGAAAGCTATTCAGACCCGACGCACGGCTTCAAGGCGGGCGCAGGGCAATGATTATGAGTGGAGAATATGACAAAGTGATGCCACTCGACATACTGCCGGAATATCTCATCAAAGCGATTCTCGCCCGCGACATAGACCGGATGGAACAGCTCGGCATCTATGAAGTGGCCCCTGAGGATTTCGCTCTTGCCGAATATGCCGACACATCCAAACTCGAACTTCAGAAGATTGTGCGTGAAGGCCTCGACTACCTGCGCAAAGAACTCGAATAAACCCACCGTTTCAGACGTTGAAACACAAATATGAAAGCTCTAAAAAAACTACTCGACAAAGCTCGCCCGACATTTGAGCCCGGAGGTAAGCTCCACGCCTTCCGCTCGGTCTTCGACGGCTTCGACACCTTTTTGTTCACCCCAAGAGAGACATCCCGCTCCGGCGTGCATATCCACGACAGCATGGACTCAAAGCGCACGATGATAATTGTCATCGCCGCCCTGTTGCCCTGCCTTCTCTTCGGCATGTATAACACCGGCTACCAGCACTGGCTCGCTACCGGAGCCTCGGAGTTCCCGTTCTGGTCATTGATGCTCTACGGTTTTCTGGCCGTTCTTCCACGCATCGTGGTTTCCTATGTTGTAGGCCTCGGAATTGAATTCACCGTGGCCCAATGGAGGCGAGAGGAAATCCAGGAGGGCTTTCTTGTCACCGGCATACTCATCCCCATGATATGCCCTATAGAAACCCCGCTGTGGATGATTGCCGTAGCCACGGCTTTCAGCGTGATTTTCGTAAAAGAGGTATTCGGAGGCACAGGATACAACATTTTCAACGTAGCCTTGGTGACCCGTGCATTCCTCTTCTTCGCTTATCCAGCCAAAATGAGCGGCGACAGCGTGTTTGTTGCCCACAACCCGATTCTCGGCCTCGGAGACAAAGTTGCCGACGGTTTCACCGGTGCCACACCGCTCGGGCAGATTGCCACCTCTGGAGCGGCATCACACACCCAGCTGCTATCATCCATGACCACCATCGCCAATGAGCCGGTAACAACATGGGACATGTTCCTCGGCCTTATCCCGGGCTCTTTCGGCGAGACTTCCACATTGTGCATCCTCATCGGTGCCCTTATGCTACTCGCCACGGGCATAGCCAGCTGGCGCATCATCCTGTCGGTATTTGCCGGCGGAGCGGTCATGGCACTCGTTGCCAACATTTTCGCCACACCAACCTATCCCGCATCGTTCCTCTCGGTCGGCGACCAGCTATGTCTCGGCGGCTTCGCATTCGCCGCAGTTTTCATGGCGCCCGACCCGGTGACCTCCTGCCGCACCAATGCGGGGAAATATATCTATGGATTCCTGACAGGCGTTATCGCCATCCTAATCCGCACCTACAACAACGGGTATCCTGAAGGTGCCATGCTGGCAGTGCTGCTTATGAACGCACTCGCCCCGCTCATCGATTATTGCGTGGTCGAAGCTAATGTGCGCCGCCGTATGCGCCGCAGCCGTGCCTAACCCTACCCCACCAACCAAAACGACCTGTTAAATTGCCATTACGCAACACTGATTATGATAAATAAACAAAGCAACGTCTACACCATCGTCTACATCACAGTGATGGTGGTAATTGTCGGAGCCGCCCTGGCCTTCACGGCCATGTCGCTGAAAGACAGACAGCTTGAAAACGCCGATGCCGACAAGATGAAGCAGATTCTCCAGTCGGTACACATCACAACTGAACGCGCCACGGTGGTTGACGAATTCCACAGATACATCACCTCATCGATGGTTGTCAACGACAAAGGCGCGACCATCGACGGAGTGGACGCATTCTCGGTCAATGTGGCCCAGGAAGCCAAGAAAAACGATGCCGACCGTCTGCTGCCGGTCTATGTATGCACCCTTGATGACGGTGAGCAAAAACACATAATCCCCCTGGCAGGAATGGGGCTATGGGGGCCTATATGGGGCTATGTGGCTCTCGACGCCGATGGCACGACAGTCTATGGGGCATTTTTCGACCATCAGGGAGAAACGCCCGGTCTTGGCGCGGAAATCACAAAACCTCAGTTCACTGACCAGTTCGACGGCAAGCAGATGTTTAAAGACGGAACATTCCTTCCGGTGAGCGTAGTAAAAAAAGGCCAGGCGCCAAGCGATACCCGCGACTATGTCGACGGTATTTCAGGCGGCACAATCACATCGAAAGGGGTCAGCGACATGCTCGACGACTGTCTGCGCCCCTATAAAGCCTATCTCGAATCCCTTAGCAAGTAATACGACGATATCATGGCAGAAAAGACAAGCAATAAGGAAATCTTTTTCAACCCCTTTTCCAAAGATAATCCCGTGGTGGTGCAGGTGTTGGGCATATGCTCATGCCTGGCAGTCACCGCAAAGCTCGAACCGGCCCTGGTGATGGGCATATCGGTCATAGCCGTACTGGCATTTTCAAATGTCATCATATCGCTCATACGCAACACCATCCCGACAAACATACGCATAATCGTGCAGCTGGTGGTTGTCGCCGCTCTGGTTATCATCGTCAACCAACTGCTGCTGGCGTTTGCCTACGATGTAAGCAAACAGCTGTCGGTGTTCATCGGTCTCATAATCACCAACTGCATCCTCATGGGGCGTCTCGAAGCATTCGCCATGGGCAATAAACCATGGCCGTCATTTCTCGACGGGGTTGGCAACGGCATAGGCTACACAATCATATTGGTAATCGTAGGATTCTTCCGCGAACTTCTCGGCAGCGGCACATTGCTTGGCTACCAGGTTGTGCCACAGTCGTTCTACGACGCAGGATATGCCAACAACGGCCTTATGATACTCCCCCCCATGGCATTGATTGTCGTTGCATGTATAATATGGGTACACCGCTCAATCAATAAAGACCTCCAGGAAAAGTAAAAACTGCAATCCTACAAAGTCTCCCCCGAAAACGACTTCCCTAACAACCTGATATGGAAAATCTGAATCTATTCATCCGGTCGATATTCGTCGACAATATGGTGTTTGCCTACTTTTTGGGAATGTGTTCTTTCCTGGCCGTTTCCAAAAATGTGAAGACCGCATTCGGCCTCGGAGTGGCCGTAACATTCATGCTGGTCATAACACTTCCCATCAACTTCCTGCTCGAAAACTATGTGCTGAAAGCCGGAGCACTCAGCTGGCTCGGCGAAGATTTCGCTTCGGTCGACCTCAGTTTTCTGTCGCTGATAATGTTCATAGCCGTCATCGCATCAATGACACAGCTCGTTGAGATGGCCGTTGAGAAGTATTCACCGTCGCTCTATGCCTCGTTAGGCATATTCCTGCCATTGATTGCCGTAAACTGCGCCATTCTCGGCGGTTCGCTTTTCATGCAGCAGCGCGATTTCGGCAATGTATGGACTGCGACATGCGCGGGTGCCGGCTGGGGGCTCGGCTGGCTGCTGGCCATCACTGCCATCGCTGCCATCCGCGAGCGTGTGGCAACCTACTCCAATGTGCCGGCTCCCCTGCGTGGCATAGGCATAACGTTCATCCTCTGCGCGCTGATGGGTATAGCATTCATGAGCTTCCTCGGCATAAAAATCTAAATTAACAACCGGTCGGAATCAACAACGAATCAGTTAAAAATTATGATAACACTCCAACTATCCCCGATGGGAGCCACCCTGCTTTCAGGCATAGGCATATTTCTGGCCATCACCTTGCTGCTGGTCATAGTGCTTCTTATAGCCAAACGCTATCTGGTAAGTTCCGGCGAGGTGACGGTTACGATTAACAACGACAAGAAAGTGGCAGTGGAGTCGGGACGTCCGCTGCTGTCGGCTTTGGCCACCCGTGATGTATTCCTCCCGTCGGCCTGTGGCGGGAAAGGGAGCTGCGCCCAATGCAAAGTGCAGGTGACTTCGGGAGGGGGTGAAATCCTTCCCACAGAAGCAGTCCATTTCAGCCGCAAAGAAATAAAGGAAAACTGGCGCCTGGCATGCCAGGTCAAGGTCAAAAACGACATCGACATAAAAGTGCCGGCTTCCGTTCTCGACATAAAGGAATATGAATGCACCGTGGTGTCCAACAACAATGTGGCCACATTCATCAAGGAATTTATCGTCGCACTACCTCCGGGCGAACACATGAATTTCATCCCCGGATCATATGCCCAGATAAAAATCCCCCCCTTCCAGATCGACTACGACAAAGATATCGACAAAGCATCCATAGGGGCGGAATACCTTCCGGCGTGGGAAAAATTCGGATTATTCAATCTCAAATGCGTCAATAAGGAAACAACAGTCAGGGCATATTCCATGGCCAACTATCCGGCAGAGGGAGACAGGTTCATGCTGACCGTGCGCATTGCCACACCACCCTTCAAGCCGAAACCGGAAGTCGGCTTCTTGGATGTCAACCCCGGCATTGCGTCGAGCTACATATTCACTCTCAAGCCCGGCGACAAAGTGTTGATGAGTGGGCCTTACGGTGACTTCCACCCCATTTTCGATTCAAAGAACGAAATGATGTGGATTGGCGGAGGCGCCGGAATGGCTCCGTTGCGTGCACAAATCATGCACATGACCAAGACCCTCAACACCACCGACCGCAAGATGAACTTCTTCTACGGTGCCCGTGCCCTCAACGAGGTGTTCTATCTCGACGATTTCCTGAAGCTCGAGAAGGAATTCCCCAACTTCAAATTCCACCTCGCACTCGACCGCCCGGATCCTGCCGCCGATGCCGCAGGGGTGAAATATACCCCGGGATTCGTGCATCAGGTAATCTACGACACATATCTCAAAGACCACGAATCGCCCGAGGATATTGAATATTACATGTGCGGGCCCGGCCCGATGAGCAATGCCGTCAACGGAATGCTTGATTCTCTTGGTGTAGACCCGGCCAACATCCACTACGACAACTTCGGAGGATAGTTTTACCAATTTTCCGCATGGCAACCGCATCGTGATTAAGATAACAGACCACAAAGACCTTAGAGAAATGACCACATTCGGCCTTCCGGCTGAATGTGGCCGTTTGATTGAATATGACACCGCAGCTGACTTGCAGGAACTCCGCAATGCAGGAATGCTCAAGGAGACTATGCCGATAGGTGGCGGGAGCAATATTCTCTTCACCACCGGGCGTTTCAACGGCACAGTACTACATTGCAACAACACAACTGTAAACATAAACCGTTCCAACAGCTCAGGAGCAGTTGAAGTATATGCAGCCGCAGGATGCAATCTCGACATGCTGTGCGCGATGACATGCGCAGAAGGCCTGTGGGGCATGGAGAACCTGTCGGGCATTCCCGGCGAAATCGGTGGTGCAGCTGTGCAGAACGTCGGAGCATATGGAGCCGAATTCCGTGACTTGGTGAAGCATGTCATATGCTTTGACCCGTCAACAGGCAATGAAACAACCATTGAAAACGCCGACTGCCGTTATGGCTACCGGGATTCCGTGTTTAAACATCCTGAAGGGAAAAATCTAATTGTCACAGGTGTGGTGTTAGCCCTCTCCCCCACCCCGAAACCCAACAGGAACTATGCCGCATTAGCCGCCGCATTCAAAGACACTGCCGACGAAAAGCTGACCCCTACAGACTTCCGCAACGAGATCTTGCGCCTACGAACCGCGAAACTGCCAGACCCGGCTATAGCCGGAAGTGCCGGGAGTTTTTTCAAAAATCCGGTAGTCAGCGCTCAACGCCATAGGGAAATATCGGCCAGATTCGGCAGAGAGATTCCCGGCCATATTGTTCCGGCAGAATCATCGGATGTGACAGAACCGGATGTTAAGCTGTCGGCGGCATGGCTTATCGACAATGCCGGATGCAAAGGATTCTCCCAAGGAGGAGCGTCACTGTGGCCATCACAACCCCTCGTCATTATCAACACCTGCGGCCAAGCCACCGGTGAAGATGTGGTTGCTTTGGAGAAGCGCATAATCCAAACCGTCAGAAATGTTTTCCAGGTTGAACTCTCGCCTGAAGTAATACATATCTAAACTATTAATTCCCATCCATCCATTTTAATACATCCTAATACCAGTCACCGCCATGAGCTCATTCGTAATTGAAGGAGGCCGCACGTTAAGCGGCGAAATAGTGCCGCAAGGCGCAAAAAACGAAGCACTCCAGGTTATCAGCTCAACTTTGTTGACCCCTGAGGAAGTCATGATTGAGAATGTGCCCGAGATACGTGATGTCAGGAATCTCATCAGCCTTCTGCAACAGATGGGCGTGGCTGTTGAACGTAAAGAAAAAGGCCTCTATACTTTCCGCGCCGACAACATCGACCTCGAGTATGTCATGAGCGCCGATTTTGTGAAAAGGTGCTCAGCCCTACGCGGATCCGTATTGGTTGTCGGACCGCTGCTCGGACGGTTCGGAAAGGCATATTTCCCCAAACCAGGTGGCGACAAAATCGGGCGCAGGAAGGTCGATACCCATATCCAGGGATTCATCAACCTCGGAGCGACCTATGAATACGACCAACAAAAAAAGGCATATCTTCTGACCGCCCCGGCCTGTGGCCTTAAAGGCACCTACATGCTCCTCGACGAGGCATCCGTGACCGGAACAGCCAATATTCTGATGGCGGCCGCATATGCCTCCGGCACCACCACCATCTACAATGCGGCCTGTGAACCATATGTGCAGCAGCTATGCGCACTCATGTCTTCAATCGGCTACGACATAAAAGGCATCGGTTCAAACCTGCTGACCATTACCGGAAATCCGACCCCTCTCCACACCGGAGGCCTCACCCGTCCGGGTTGCCCCCCAATCAAACACCGTATTCTCCCTGATATGATTGAAGTCGGCAGCTTCATCGGGATGGCAGCACTTACACGAAGCTCCATAACAATCAAAGATGTAAGCTATGGGAATCTCGGCATAATACCCGAAAGTTTCCGACGGCTTGGCATAACGGTTGAACAGCAGGGCGACGACATCTACATACCAGCCCAGGATAGCTATGTAATAGAAACATCTCTCGACGGTTCGATAATGAACATCGCCGATGCTCCATGGCCAGGACTGACTCCTGATTTGCTCAGTGTGCTGTTAGTCGTCGCCACACAATGCCGCGGCTCGGTGTTAATCCACCAGAAAATGTTTGAGAGCCGCCTGTTTTTTGTGGATTCTCTCATCGACATGGGGGCACAGATTATTCTGTGCGATCCTCATCGCGCCGTTGTCATAGGGCATGACCACAAATTCACCCTGCGGGCAAACCATATGAGTTCACCCGATATCCGCGCCGGCATAGCACTCCTGTTGGCAGCCATGTCGGCAAAGGGAACAAGCACCATCGGCAATATCGAACAGATTGACCGGGGCTACGAAGACATCGACGAGCGCCTCAACCGCCTCGGAGCCTCCATAACCCGCATCGATTAAAAACGGGGTCAGACACATAGTCGGCAACATAAGGTAGCCCCGGCTCGCCAGCATTGGCAGACCGGTTCAATATAGCTGTTCAAAACAGCCATTAATTGGCCGTTTTGTCGAATTACGGAAATTTTTCAGTATTTTTCAATATCTTTGCCAAGTATATTAGTTGTTGACTACCCACAGATTGCCGAAGCCATCGGGGATTCGGATAAATAGCCTGGAAAACAGTGCTATAAGCGGTCTCATTACCATTTTAATCTCATACCTTATTTTTATCCCCAAACGTAACAGATCCGGTCTGCCTGGCTGGGGGCAGGCGGTCGGCTTGCTTTCAAGTTTTCCATACCCATGATTACCTCAATGATTGCGCTGTTCGTGCTCGGCTATCTGATGATAGCCCTCGAACATGTTCTTAACGTCAACAAAGCCACCTTCGCCCTGCTGATGAGCGGCATTCTTTGGGCAGTCTATGCCATGTGCTCGCATGATCCTAACCTATCAGAAGACATGGTGATCGCTCTTGGCGACACTTGTGAAATCGTAGTGTTCCTTATCGGCGCAATGACCATCGTTGAACTCATCGACCGTTATGGAGGCTTCAATATAATCGTTCACCGCATCCACGCAAAAAACAAGCGCGGGCTTATGTGGGTGCTGGCACTGGTGGCATTTTTCATGTCGTCGATTCTCGACAACATGACCACCACAATCATAATGGTCATGATGCTCAGGCGATTGCTATCCAACCAGAAAGAGCGTTGGCTTTTCGCCTGCGTAATCGTGCTTGCGGCCAACAGCGGCGGCGCGTGGTCTCCGATTGGCGACATCACCACCATAATGCTCTGGATGAAAAATTATGTGAGCTCTGTCGACCTGATAGTCAACCTGCTCATACCATCGCTGGTATCTGTGGTAATACCGACCTTCATAGCCACGCGATATGTGAAAAGCGAACCCGTGGAACAGCTCAATTCAGGCGACCAACGCATCGGATATGAACTATCGCGACATCACAGGGGGTTGTCGAAACTTGTGCTTTGCTGCGGAGTTGCAGGTTTGCTGTTCGTGCCCATATTCAAATCAATCACCCATCTCCCCCCCTATATGGGGATACTCATATCGCTGGGATGCCTGTGGCTGCTTACCGAACTCATTGTGCGCCACTACCGTCTTGACGGCAAAATCGAAGGCCGCATATCACAGGTCGTGCGCCACATCGACATGTCGACTATATTGTTCTTCCTCGGTATCCTTTTATCGGTGGGCGCTCTGCAGCAGGCGGGAATCCTAAACGAACTCGCACATTGGCTCGACAGAAACCTTCACGAACCATACACGATAAACGGCATAATCGGAGTACTGTCGTCAATCGTCGACAATGTGCCGCTGGTAGCCGCTTGCATGAACATGTACCCTGTCGCCACAGATGCGATGGTTACAGCTGCCGCAGACCCGACATATATGTCCTTCTTTGTTGAAGACGGCCTTTTCTGGCACCTGCTGACATTCTGTGCCGGTGTGGGAGGGTCGCTGCTGATTATCGGCTCGGCAGCGGGTGTTGTGGCCATGGGCATAGAAAAAATCCCGTTCATGTGGTATGCCAAACGTATAACCTGGCTCGCATTCCTCGGCTACGTGGCCGGCATAGCCACAATCTGGCTTGAAACTCTGATAATTACCATATGAAGTCATCTTGACTTTTATAACAACAAAACTCATCGTTTCTCAATAGTCCGATTATCCGGAACAGCACCACATTAACCGAGAGCAAAACACACATCCTGACCGCGGCCCAGCTAACTATTGCGAGCCGCGGTTGTTTTTATACATATATAAGTGGGTCAACAAAATCAATCCTCATTATCAGTAGACCAACTTATCAAACTAAACACAAGTTCTGACATGACCGACCGACTATCCTACGAAGAGAAAAAAGAGCTGCCCGACAGCGTCTTCGGGCTGCCCCAGCGACGTGAATATCCCATGCCCGACGCAGCCCACGTGCGTGCCGCCGAGGCATATTTCCGTTATTGCCCCGAAGAGCTGAAACCCCAGCTTGCCAAAGCCATCCTCAGCAGGGCCCGCGAATACGGAGTTGATGTTGAAAGCCCCACAGTGCTTTCCTATGTATCCAGGTAAGCCCAGATGCCGATGTGTGAATAGTAAGAGATTGTCTAAAAGTGTCAGGTATAAAAGCTATGTATCAGACAAAAGAGCGATTTGTCAGGTAAAACAGCGCGCCGTTTTCAGAATTCCCTGAATTTGTAGCAGGGCTGGCGCATGAGATTTAGGAAAATTTCAGTCAAAAATATGGACGATTATGTGAAATAAACTTTAAGCTATTGCATATATCGCTGAGAATGGTTAAATTAGTGATATGCAAA
>CAJTFH010000033.1 GCA_910575545.1 Bacteroidales bacterium | reverse complement strand
CGTACATTCGAGGGCATTGAAACGCGACATCCGTATCGTGGTATGTCCGGTTGAAAACGCAGAGCCTCTACTTTACTTCTCTACCGACACCGACATGAGGCCTGAAAAGATCATCGGTTTCTACCGCACACGCTTCCAGATCGAGTTCGGTATACGCGATGCCAAGCAGTTTACCGGACTTCAGTCACAGCAGACCCGCGACAGGGAGCGGCTTGACTTTGCGTTCAATCTTTCCTTCACAGCCCTCAA
Source organism: Bacteroidales bacterium (assembly GCA_910575545.1). Taxonomy (GTDB): domain Bacteria; phylum Bacteroidota; class Bacteroidia; order Bacteroidales; family Muribaculaceae; genus UBA7173. The sequence goes on along the minus strand of CAJTFH010000033.1, from coordinate 28,411 downwards.
TGTCTGCAAAGAGGTCATAAGGAAGGATTATCCGGATCTTTCGGTAGCGCAGTTCAAACGGCTTATGTTTGAATCTTATCTCGCCTCAACAATTATTTCGACTTGCGGAAAATCTCCGCATCTCAAAATAATTCAGAAAATAAATCATCGGTTGGCTCAGTTAGCGGCTTAGCCAAGGCTGAACAACCTCTAATTTTACCGAATCATTGAATAAAACACATTCACCATATTTCACCATTTAATATATCTATCAGTTTCGAACCAATACTCATCATAGCCTACACTCGAACAACCTACAGCAAATCCTTGCCGTTGCTGCCATCCGCCCGGCTTTCCCACCTCTACGTTAATCCGCCAAGGGTAAAGACAAACAACTGTTTGCGCTTGCCATAGTATCTCCCCCCGCTCCCAATTCCGAAAGACTCTACCCAGCCGATTGACATACAGTTATCACATCGTCGAACCACCAAAACTCAGGATAGAAAACCAAAAACACGCGCCGGTCAACTCCCGTTTCATTGGGCAGCACTTCTATTTTCACTCTTTCCCGCGTTATTTCCGCCTTCATCCAGCCATAATCTATTTTATCGGAATTCTCAAGAATCGTGGCACCTCCGCGCAGCATAGCCTCTGAAGGCGTGGTGAATATACAATCTTGTTCAAGAAAATCCGGGATAAGATTCACAATATCTGACGATGAAAATTCAAACGTCTCCGGGGTCTTCCCACATGTCCCGTAACCAATACGGCATTCTTCATTGTCAGATGCAAGAATCAAAGGAACATATTTAACGAACTCTACTGTGGCCAGTCCTCCCGAACAGCTTACTGAAATTATTTGTTCGAAACCTCCGCCTCGAAAATTGCTGACAGGACTGTTATCCAAGGAAGGTCCATCACACCCGATCACTGCAAACATAATAACAAACCCCACCATACACATCCAAATAACACGCACACGCTTAATCATAAACCAAAACCTATTTCAATGTTCAACCACTATATATGAAACTTTAGAGCTATAGCTTGGCTGCATAGAATCCTTCGGTTTGAAATTCATGTCAAGATAGTAACCATTAGAATTACCATCCCATCCCCAATTGTAGAAATAGTATGCCACATCTTTGCCATAATCCTTATGTTCCAACACCCAAGTCTTACCCGAATCATAACTTCGGAAATGTGAATAACACAACTTATAGTGACGCACAGCATCGCACACCCATCGATGCCCACCCAATGAATTTTCTCCCCGTATCAATAATATCGTGTTCGACTTCAAAGATGCGGAAATCGACAAAGGCCCAACATCATCAACAGTATTAATATTATCATATCCTAATGTTAACAACGCCATACTTACCATATTGGTGGTTGTAGAAGTTGCATCACCGGTATAATTACTTTTCATGCGATATCCAAGTTCCCTGCAAATCAAAGAAATCTGCCTATGAATCAGCGGATCACACTCCCCACAGTCCCTTTTCATATAACGATTACTTCCAAATGCTCTATGATTACAAATATTGCCCCAGTCTATTGACATATTGCTATATCCCGAATGATACAACTTTAATACACTCGGATATTTAAACCCCGACATCATCATGGCCACTGACAAAGGAGCACATCCGGCAATGCCATTTGAACACAATTTCCCCTCCTCGAATGTTTGGCGCCAGTTCACCCTAACCCTATTCGACACACGGTTAATCCACACCGTATCGGTTCGCATCCGCTCCATTACCGCCGGTTGCACACGGCCATTGGGGTCAAACAGCGTTGAATCCAGCGCCCACACATTATCGCCCAGAACCGCAGCCGCGTTATCCATATACATGTTGAACCCCGGATTATCGCCCGGATTGGCCGGATCATAACTGCCGCTCATCGTAACCGCTATCAGCTCAGGCGTGCCCTTCACTGCCGAAACAACCGCGAACCCCATGCTGTCGGCATAGTTCACAACATACATCAACGTGTCATTTATGGCCGCACTGCTCCGCGACAGAGGATTACGGATAACCTTAACCGGATTCTTAACATCCAGCATCCGCAACGCACCTCCACGCGCACGCACCTCCCCGCAATCATCAAGCATGGAGGTTGCACGCATGGCTATCTCATAAGCATCGCTGACACTTCTGAATCGCGACACACTCTCCACCTTTATCTCTTCCGCCGGAGTTTCCGAAATCAGCACCGGCTCATCCGACGTACACGACGACAAACCATAAACAGCCGCCATCGCGCAACCTACAACCTTCGATAATCTAAACGGGAAATGCTTCATAATAATCGGTATTATATGGGTTTATTGCTTTTCAAACCTCTCGCCAAACGCAAAGATAGCACCCCATTCATGCATTTCCAAATATTTCGCCAATTATTTTCACAAATCACAATAATTACGCTAATACATAAAGCTACATTCAGCACAATTGCAAAAATAATTCACCACAGCCAATCTATATAACAACGCCATTAATGGCTTATCCGAAAACAAAAATAGCGGACTCGGCGGGAGTTCGCTATGATGCTAAGAAAAATTGGGGAAATCGTCTATGCAGACAATTTCCGCCGGATTATCAGGATTTATTCGCCTACCAAGGTGAAAAGCATATCTTTCTCATCATCCGGATTAGGCTGGATGGCAACTTTGCCTTCACGGGCAAGCCAGCCTATGGCTGCGAAAACTTCTTTATCTTTGAGTTTGCTGATTTTCTTGAGCTGTTTCAATCCCAACACGTCACTTTCGTTTAGGGCGTTCCATACAAGGCCGGCCCAAGCTCCAATTGTCTCTGTATTCATTTTGTGTGTAAATTAAGTTTGTTAGACGATTATATTTAAGCTTATACTATTACTGAATTACATCTGATTGTTCTGCAAAAATAATATAAATTTTCCTAATTAACACAATTTCACGGCCTCCATTTCAGGCCTCATTCAATAAACAATCTACAAACTTTTAAGGTTCAGCCGTTTGCGAAGCACTTTCAATTGTATATTTTTTTGTAATTTTACCCCCACGAATTTGTTCTATCAAAAAGAGCGTTTGCTCTAAGATAGCAGGCAGCAAGCCCGGAACGAATCCACCAACACCGATTTCCACATGGCCGAAAAACGACATAAAAACAAACGGACAACACCCGCGCATACAGGCTCAATCACAATTGAGAGCAACACCGGAATGGTCATTAAGAACACCGGCAGCAACTTCGGGGTACTGCTGACAGACGGGCGCGAAATAGACTGCCGCATAAAAGGCAATTTCCGGTTGAAAGGGATACGCACCACCAATCCAGTGGCGGTTGGCGACAACGTAGACATCAGCATAAATGCCGACGGTACGGCATATATAACCGCCATCGCACCACGGCGCAACTACATCATAAGGCGTGCCAGCAACCTGTCGAAAGAAGCAAGCATACTCGCCGCAAACATCGACCAGGCCTGTCTGATTGTCACATTGGCCCATCCCCAGACATCAACAACCTTCATCGACCGTTTCCTGGCCACGGCCGAAGCCTACCGTGTGCCGGCAACGATAATAATCAACAAAACCGACCTGCTCGATGCCGGAACACCTGGATGCCAACCGGAAGACAATGAAGGCAATACGGCAGATTGCTCCGAGCATGAACTGCTCGATGCCATTACATATTTATATGAATCTATCGGCTACAATGTGCTTCACGTCTCGGCAAAAAACGGCGACGGGATAGCCCGGGTGCAACAACTCCTTCAAGGGAAAATATCACTCGTATCTGGAAATTCAGGAGTGGGGAAATCAACCCTCATAAACCGGCTGATTCCAGGCCTCGATTTGAAAACAGCAGAAATCTCCGACGTCCACGACACAGGGATGCACACAACCACCTTCTCCGAGATGTTCCCGCTCCCCGGCGGAGGATGGATCATTGACACTCCGGGAGTACGCGGTTTCGGAACTATCGAATTTGACCGCCACGAAGTCGGCCATTTCTTTCCCGAAATCTTCAAAGAATCGGCAAACTGCCGCTATAGCGACTGCACCCACACCCACGAACCGTCGTGTGCCGTGCTCCAGGCTGTGCGCGACCACCATATAGCCCAATCCCGTTATAACTCATATCTCAGCATTCTGAGCGATTCCGACGACGACAAATACCGCAAACCGTTCTGAGCGGCCGTCAGGCAACCCGCCGACATGCAATCAATCCATAAACCGGTTTGAAAAAATCGAATCAACTTTTTCGTTGATAATCAAGTCAAGCAAATCGATTGCTTCAACCGCATCACCGGCCGCCCCCTCCGGTTCCGTCGAAACGGCCGCCGCATTGTTACCTGTCGCGGGGGGATTCTCCGGTTTCCTGACAACCTCTCCGGCAGCGGCCAGCCCCACTTCGTTGTCGTCGCTGTGGCCTGCACATGAAACCGATGCCAGCTCCTCAAGCGTTATTGCAGGCACACCTAACGGACGGTCAACAGTCGGCACCTCCATAACCGGGGGCACTGCTTCAGGCTTTTTGTCAACCTTGCCTCCACGTTTCCGCTTACTACGCCCGGCATTTGCAGCCCACCCCTTTTCGGCACCGGCCACACGGCCCGCACCGATATAACGGTCACCCCAATAGCCTCCATCGATGTTGCTGACCATAACCCCTCGCGACGATGAGGCATGAATCATCTCCCCTTTGCCGATATACAGCCCGACATGCGACACCCCGTTACGCGAGCCGAAAAAAACCAGGTCTCCCGCACGGGTTTTATTGCGTGCAACCTCTGTGCAATATGATTTCTGCTCTTTAGTGGTGCGGGGAATCTTCACTGCACATACATTGCGGTAAAGCTCCATCATCATGCCAGAGCAGTCTGTGCCGCTGCGGTCGCAGCCACCGTAACGATAAGGCGTACCCAGCCATGTGCGTGCCTCCTCAACCAGATCCAGACCCATAGGGTCGGCATGTTCATGCGAATAATCACGTTTCACCGTCGTCGTTGTTGTGCCATACCCCGCCCCACCGCGCACAACAATGCTTTTCGACGACTTACACCCCGAAAGCAACAACACACATGCGGCAAACACCGCCAATATTTGCAGATAACCAGCTTTCATCTCTCAAATAACCCGGTTGCATAACCAATATGTCTATACGCACGCCACATGCGTCCGCCAACAATCTTGCAAAAATAAACCAATTTAAACACAACACCAACCCATAAATATCCTCTGAATCGAAAAATTAGACAATATTAAGACTTGTGTGTAATTCTTTCCGTAAATTTGCGACCTATTTATAGCAACCCATATCAAATCCTGACAATGGATATAATCAAAGCAAACAACATCACAAAACGTTTCACCAACCACACTGCCCTTGACAATGTGACTGTGAACATCCCCGAAGGTTCAATCTACGGCCTACTCGGGCCCAACGGAGCCGGAAAAACAACACTCATCCGCATAATCAACCACATAACAGCCCCCGACAGCGGTGAGGTGTGGTTCGACGGCCACCGGCTGCAGGCCGATGACGTGGCCCACATCGGCTACCTTCCCGAAGAGCGCGGTCTCTACAAAAAAATGCGCGTCGGCGACCAGGCCCTCTTTTTCGCAAAACTAAAAGGATTGAAAACAAAAGAAGCCGTGGCTGAACTTAAGATATGGTTCGAGCGCTTCGGCATCATGGACTGGTGGAATAAAAAAGTCGAGGAACTGTCGAAAGGTATGGCTCAGAAAGTGCAGTTCATCGTCACTGTGCTCCACCGCCCGAAACTTCTGATTTTCGACGAGCCTTTTTCAGGCTTCGACCCCATCAACGCCGAACTGCTCAAACAGGAAATCCTACGCTTGCGCGACGAAGGCGCCACAGTAATCTTCTCAACCCACAACATGGAAAGCGTAGAAGCCCTCTGCGACAACTTCTCGCTCATCAACCGCTCCCACAACATCCTGTCGGGCAACGTTGCCGAAGTTCGCCGCCGTATGGGCCACAATAACTACAGGCTTTCATTCCAGGGAAACCCCGCCGACCTCATCGCGGCTCTCGACGGCAAAATCCTCTCCCACACCATCACCGAACCCGTGCGCGATTCCGGTGGCGTAACCTATAGCGGCGAATTCAAACTCAGCCCCGACACCGACATGCGCCAGTTCCTGCGAAGCGCCCTCGATTCGGTCGACCTCGTCAGCTTCGACCGCGCGCTCCCGTCAATGAACGACATCTTCATCAAAGCCGTCGAAGCAGCCAACGCAGGCCATCCCCTCGAATGACCCCGTAACGGCATTGCCGATCCAGTCAGCAACACATGCATTAACCCCATTAAAACCCTAAAACAGTGCATTCAAACATAGGCATAATCATCTCGCGTGAATTTTCAGAACGCGTAGCCAAAAAAAGTTTCATAATCACAACACTGCTCATGCCGCTGCTGATGCTCATGCTCATGGCGGCCCCGACCCTCATAATGATGCTCTCCACCCCCTCCGAGCGCCATATCGCAGTTATCGACGAAAGCGGCTTAATCATGCCGGCCCTAACAGCCGACGGAACCATGCCCGAAACCATCCACCTTTCTGCCACCGACGCACCATTAGACAGCGTAATGGCCGATGATAGCTTCGACGGAGTGCTCCTCATTGCCCCCGACATCGTTGACAACCCTCAGAAAGCATGGCTCTACCTCCACGACGCAGGTTCGATGGAACTCGAAATGGGTTTTTCGCAAGTAATCAAAGAAGCCGTTGAAAGCCAGCGGCTGAAAACCTACAACATCGAAAACCTAAACGAAATCCTTGATGAAATCCATGCCGACGTGCATCTCCAGACCGCGCGCGTCAGCGAAGAGGGCGAAAGCGAAAGCACATCATCAATGGTTTCATTCGGCATAGGCATGGTCATGATGTTCATCCTCTACATGTTCCTGCTCATGTACGGCCAGATGGTCATGACCTCCATAATCGAAGAGAAAAACAACCGCGTGCTAGAGCTTGTGGTTTCCTCAGTCAAACCCATGCAGCTCATGCTCGGCAAAATCATAGGCGTGGGGCTGGTGGCCGTAGTCCAGGTAGCCATCTGGGGCGTGCTGCTATGCCTTATGAGCGCGTTCCTCCTCCCGGCTCTCATGCCCGAAACCATGGCGCGGGAAGTTGCAATGGCAAGCGCCGGCACACTCGATGCAGCCACCGCCAGCTTCGACCCCGAAATGCTGCAGACGATAGCCACCATCGGCTCGGTAGCCTACATCGCCAAGCTCTTCGGCTACATGATGCTTTTCCTCATCGGCGGGTTCCTCTTCTACGCCTCGATTTTCGCAGCCATCGGCTCGGCGGTCGACAACATCCAGGATGCATCGCAGCTACAGTCTTTCGCCATCCTACCCATATTAGTGGCGCTTATATTCGCATTCACCGTAGCCAACGACCCCAACTCCACCATAGCCGTGTGGCTCTCGATAATCCCGTTCACATCTCCAATGGTGATGCTCTCGCGCATCCCATTCGACATAGCCTCATGGCAGATATGGCTCTCCGTCGGGCTTCTCTACCTCTCATTCGTCCTAATGGCTTGGATTGCAGCCAAAATCTACCGCGTCGGCATCTTCATGTACGGCAAAAAGCCCACCATAGCCGACCTCATCCGCTGGGCCCGCTACAAATAATCCTGAATCGGTTAGTCCTGATAATTAAAGTAATCCGCCCGATAACCGGCAGTTGCCGGTTATCGGGCGGATAGTTTATTGTGGTTTTCCACAAAGGATTAAGATGGTTATCTCACAACAATTTTTCTGCCATTCACGATGTAGATTCCCGAAGGAAGCATACGGAGGTCTTCAGCCATGGCCGCAGGTTTCACGCATATGCCCGTTGTGCTGTAGATATCGGCCTTTCCTCCTGCAAACGGGTCGTCGGCAGAAACTTCCACCGCATCGATGCCCGACTGTATTCCACTGTAAACCTTGACATGGAGCGACGACGTCTTGTCGAACCCGTCTATAACAAACGAATTGGTTTCCGTATCCACTGCGTCGGTTATATCCTGCCCGTTATACATAACCGAATACTTTTTATCGGTATCGACATTGAGGAAGAACCGCGTCGACTGTCCGCCGTCGCGATACAGGCTCGAGTTGTTGAACAGTTTGCCATATCCTTTGTTCGGAGCTATCACCCCTGCGCGGCGGAGTGTGCGCAGAGCGCGACGGCGAGCCTCCGCCGGAGCCGGTTCTTCTTCCATATTTTCCTCCTGCTCCTCGAGCATGGTCTGATAATCGTTTTCATCAATATATGTCAGCACATCATCGGCGGCATCCTCTCCGGTCTCACCTCCCGGATTCTCCCCGGGCGTAGGTTCCTCTTCCGGCTCTTCAACCTCGATTGTCACATCTATGCTGTTGCGGATATCAACGAATGCACCCCAATATTCCGCCAACATGTATTTCACAAGCGACGGCTTGGGAATCGAAAGCGCACACGTCATATTGTCGATGCTTTCCCAAGGATTGCCGTCAGTGGCCGCCGGAAGCTGCGACGGAGATGAAATGGCCGCAATCGAGGCGCTGTTGAGCGCTTCATTGCCTATTGACTGCAATTTGCGCGGCAGATTCACAACCATCAGGTCTGGGCAGTCTTTTGCCATACCCGATGAAATCCCGGTAAGACCTGCAGGGAAATTAACATACGCAACTTTCGACCCTGTGAACACATATTCTCCCATCTCGGTCACGGATTTCGGCAAATCAATCCCCTCTAAACCGGAATATGCAAAAGCCCTGTCGCCAATATTATTGACGGTTGATGGCAGATTAATCCCTTTCAGCAGACCGCATTCCTTGAACGCCTCGGAACCAATCGACTCCAATCCTTCAGGGAGATAGACTTCGCTAAGTCCGCTCCCCTTAAACATGCTGCCGGGAATCATTTTAGTAGCATTCGGTAACACTACCTCCGATAAATTACGGCAACCCCCGAACAAGTTATAGGCATTAGAAAGGTCAAGCCCTTCCGCCCCGGAGAAATCAACACGTTTCACTCCTGAACCGGCAAAGGCGTCAGCTCCCACCCGGGTCAAGGAAGCCGGCATTGAAAGTTCGCTATCCATACCTGTGCAACCGCTGAACGCCCCCTCGCCGATTGTTTCAAGAGTGGCCGGCAGCGATTCGAGATGCATAACCGCACAATTGGTAAACGCATTGTCACCTATCGCAGTCGTTGCAGCCGGAAGTTTAATATTGAGCAGCATCGACCTGCCGGTGAATGCCCCTGCCGGTATTTCGGTGTTTCCTGCCAGCGTGAGGTCAATGTCATAGCAAGCCCGCATGTTAGATCGCATGATGGCGAAATCATCTTCGTTAAGTGTGCCACCTGTGATAATCAGATTGCTCACCTGCGCCGGAAACAGACCCGAACTGAGGCGTATCTCGGTAGCCAGCGTGCCAGGTTCGTTAACATAGACCGTGGCCACATTGCCGTTGGCCGCCGAAATGTTATAATCTTTCCACCGGTTGCTCTTGGTGTAGGCGTCGCCGCACCCTTCCGGCACCAGCACTATCGTGGGGGTGAAACCCAAACGGTCAGTTCCCAACGTCGGAGGTGTAGCCGCTCCCATTTTCAGGAAACAACGTGAGATATTCGACGCCATTTTAGGCAATTCGCCTACCCCTGCACCAAGCGACAGATATGCCAGCGAATTATTATCTTCTATGAAATTAGCACCTACAGAAGTCACCGCATCAGGCAGTGAAAGCGATTTAAGGTCACACTGCGCGAAAGCCGACTCCCCGATAGTTGTAACGCCCTCCGGAATCTCTATATCTGTCAACGCAGTAGCACGGAATGCCTCCTGACCGATTTCTGTAAGCGTAGCCGGCAGCTTCACCCGCTTCAAGCTGTTCATCTGCGCGAAAGCCCCCATACCTATGGTTGTCATCGCATCAGGCACGGTTATCTCCCTGATGGCCGTCCCGGCAAACGCCATGTTTCCAACCGACGCCAATGTCGACGGCAGCCTGACGGCATCAAGCCCCTCGCGCCCTTCAAACGCCCTTTCTCCAATCGAGGCAAGCCCCTCTGACAATTTAACCTTAAATTTATTCTGCCTCAGTGATGCATATTTGTTTAGAATCTCCCAACTGTCAACATTCTGTTCATAGTCTCCCCCACCATCGGCAATCGAAAACGCATATGCACCTACAGATTTGACATTGCTGCCAAGGTCAATTTCCCTCAAGTTGAAATTATGCCCGAAAGCATGGCTGCCGATTTCCGTGACAGATTCCGGAATCACACATTCCGCCAGATGATAGCACGCAGCAAACATCCCTCTTGGAATCTTTGTCAACGATGTGGATAGAACCACACTTTCGAGATCTTCACATTGCGCAAACGCCGATATTCCGGCCTCGGTGACACTGTTAGGGAGCACAATCCCGGCTATCGCCGTACACCTCTGGAAAGCCCTCTCCCCTATCGTTTTAAGCCCCTCATTAAATGTTATCTCTTCGAGCATATCACAACCTTCAAACGCCCTGTCGCCTATAGTCTCAAGGCTCGCAGGCATTTTAAGCGCCTTGATTGCGGTGCGTCTGAATGCCCCTGCGGGAATCGATTTAAATCCATCGGGGAAAGTAACCGATTCAACATTCACATCATTCCAAAACGCATAATCCTTTATGGTCTCCATCCCCATCGGAATCAGTACGTTCTTCATCGGCTGCCCGTTAATGAGATTAGTCACACGTATTTCTTTGATATTCGTTGACCCATCCCCACCAAAACAACCATAAGGAAAACCTTCGACAGAGCTTGTCAAGAATTTATCAACGCTCGAATAATTGAATGTAATGTTTTCCAAAGCCGTACTCCCAAATGCAGAGTTTCCTATAGAAACCAATGATTTCGGGAACTCGACACTTTTCAGTGCCGTGCAGTAAGAAAAAGCATAATCTCCTATGCTTGTCAATGATGAATGTTCAGCAAATTCTATTGTCGCCAACTGAGAGCACCCCCAAAAAGCGGAATTACCAATTGTTGTTAGTGACGAAGGCAAAATGATGTTCTCCAAAGCCGTACTCCCAAATGCAGAGTTTCCTATAGAAACCAATGATTTCGGAAACTCGACACTTTTCAGTGCCGTGCAGCCATTAAAAGCTTCCACTCCTATGCTTGTCAATGTCGACGGGAACTCTATCGTTTCCAAATTAGTACAATTGTAAAATGTATCGCCGCTAATCGACGTTATCCCCTCTGGTATCTTTACCGAAGTCAGACTTTGCTTCACCTTGTCGTCGCTCCAGTATATGGATAACTCCCCCGCAATCGCATACTCTCCCCAAACAGACTCATCATAATTTTCTGATGAAAAATTGATTTTCTCGGGGATGACCAAAGCTCCTCCGCTGAAGTTTGATTCGTTTAAATAACTATTCATTTGGGCGGTTCGGGTTTCGGTTTCGAGAATAAAGGAATAGCCGCTACCCAAATCATCATAGTAAATTTCATACGCCCCGGCTTGTATCATGCCCGTCAGAGCCAAGGCCGAAATAAAGGTTAAAAATCTGTTCATAACCGTCAATCTGCGCCTCAGTGAGCCCCCGGCTTCGGCATAATAAATTCTAATGCACTGTGATATGAATGGAAAAAGCGTGGGACCCGCACCTGTTGCCGCATCCCACCGCTTGAGGCTTCTCGCATTGCCCATCAGAGTAGAATACGGCAACGCAGAAGCCCACGCAGATATATATGACAGCACACCCTGCTCGCGCAGGAGAAGACAGTCACATCCAATGGGCGTCTACAGTTGCATAATCCATGACTCTGATTGGAAATTTTGCGAGAATTTCAAGCGGTCAAGATTAAGCGCCAAGTAAACGCTTTCTAACATGTCATTCGCAACCCGCCGCTCAAACCCATCATTACAGGGCTTCCGCAAAGCGGTGCGTGCCGCAAAGTTAAGAATAAAAAACATTTAACCGCAATAATCAACCGAAAATTTAACCCCCAAAAATGCAGATTTCCATTCAGCAGTGGAAATTACGCCAAAAGCATAATGATATGCCAGTTATATTTTTAATGGCATTTTGTTGGAAGTAATGCATCTTTTGCATACCTTTGCACATGACCAACATATTTTCACACTTGATCCATTCAGTAATATAGTTGACAAACGCCACACATTCCAGACATTCAAACTGAATATCCACCGAATAATAACCATTATAAACTTTCACGCCTATGAAAAAGCATTTCCGCAACCTACTGCTGTTAGTGGCGACAAATTTGTTACTACCCCCCCCCATGTGGGCTGACACAATGTCGCCATACTCTGTCGACTTCGACACCGCAATAAGCACCGGCAGCCACAGCTTCAAAGTAGCAACAGGATGGGGACACATACCGGAATCATACAGTGCCAGCGACGGCTATTATGGCACAGAAACCTACTGGGTAAAGTACTCATATAGACCATCCGACGGTGTCGACGGCTCAGGATGCATTTTCGCAGACACGCAAAATATCGGTTACACCGCAACAAGCTGGGGCGAATCCGATGACAAGAAAGATGTCTACGACCTCCTGGTAACACCTGCCGCCTATGGCAATGTGTCACTAATGGTCAAAGCAAAGAACACAACCAGATCGAGCATAAAATTCTATAAAGTCGACAACAACAATGTTGTTGACAAAGCAAATCCGATTATGGAAGTCACAGCCTCCGGACTGTCCACATCAGGATACACAGCGGTGGAATTCACCCTCGACACACCCACGAAGGTCGGCATCCGCGCATCTGAGGTGTATATCGACAATTTCAGCGCCGAAACCGCCGAAATCATATTGGCAAAAGCAATGACTATCGAGTCCGTATCGGCCGATTACTACAACTACGACTTCGTGGAGCAGCCCGACGGAACTGTAAAATACACCAACCCGTCAACAAAAGAGGAAGGTTTCAGAGTATCCGTCAAGAACTCCGGCGACATAACTCTTTCCGAAGATGACGAAAACTTCTCTGTGGTATTGGCCGATGCCAACGGCAATACACTCGGCACACCAACGAAAGTGCCGGAAACCCTTCAAGTTGGCGAGACTTCAAGCAAATTCCTCATGTCGGCACAATTCTCTCCCGGCGATTTCTGGAAAAACTCCACAAGGCCAACCATCTATGTGAAAGAGAACATCACAGGAACATTGCAGAAAATCGGTGTGGCAGATTTCAAAGCCTACGAAGCAAAATTCACCTTCCGCAACTATGACGAATCCGGTACAAGCAGCCTGAAAGACACACAGGTATTAGGGCTTATTTCAGCAAATTCTTCAAAGGATTATGAAATTTACAACAGCGGCACAGCACCCCTCCGGATTCAGAGCATAGCCATGACTGAAGGATTCACAACCAATCCGTCAGACGGATTCGAGGTCGCTCCCGGAGAAAAACAGGTTGTCAGCATCATTATGCCCTCACCCCCGGGAAGCTACAATTCAACCCTGACAATCCGATATCTGCTGAAAAACGATGGGGAAGTGATGACCTACACCCTTCCAATCACAGCAAACGTGCTGAAAGACGGAACATGGTCAGCCAATTTCAACAACACATCTTCCAGCGTGGTCTATCCTGAAGGGTCTGTTGCCGAGAGTGGAATCAATTCAGACTCCCGCTACATATCAACAGGCAACTATGACTGCTGGATCAAATCATATTCAAGCTCCGAGTACAAAGACCGGAACAATAAATTCATCACTCCGAAACTGATTGCCGAGGCTGGTGAATCCATGACCTTCGATGTGGCATATGACAAAGACGGCAGCGAGCACTTCGTGAAGGCCTATCTGTCGACAGACCGCATCAACTGGGGAGAACCGGTTGCCGAAGCCCTGCTGACATCTGACAACACCACGCTTGAAACCAAATCGTTCACAGTCGAGAACGCCGGTGAATATTATGTAGGGTTTGCCATTTTCGGAGCCAAGCTCGACAACATAGCAGGCTTCAAAAAAGCCGACATGCCCGCCCACGACCTTTACGAATCGAAATTCGAAATCGAATCTAAAAAATTCGACGCTAACGGCAACGTCTACAACGGCGAGGTAGAATACACCACCGCTATTATCCCTCTGATCGGACAGACCGAAACCGACTACACTCTCGAATTCTGCATGGAAAGCGCCAACGGCATTGAGAAAACAGAAGTCACACCTGTCGCACTCGCACAAAGCGCAAAATCAGCTGTCAACATCAAGGTCAAACACACATCGGCCTATGAGACCACAACAGATGTCAAGGCCTACTTCATGTTCACATTCACCGACGGCACAACAATCAAAACTCCCGAACACGAATTCACCGTGTCGGTTGAACCCGACTTCATCTTCATCAAATCGGAGTTCTATCCGTCATACCGTCCGGATAAAAACGAATCGGCACCGCTCGCATTCGGCAAGCTCAACCAGCCCGCCGTCAACAAAGAATACGCGATAGCAAACTGGGGAAGCGCACCGCTAACTGTCACATCCATAACCGTTCCCGAAGGATTCTCTCTCGGCGCAACTGAAGCTACAGTCGCAGCCAAAGACAGATTCGTCATTGAAGTTACGTTCAATCCGGGCACTTTTGGCACATACAGCGGCAACCTTGACATAACATATCTCGACGGAGCCGGACAACAGCAGACCTACAGCCTGCCCATAAGCGGCACCATGCTCGATCCCAGCAAATGGTTCGCATCTTTCGATGACGCCCAGAACCCCACAACAGGAGAATGGCCCGGCGGCATCGTACACGACGATGGAATGCAGCTTTACAATGCCGGCACCGGCGATAAACCGAATATGGGTGTCATCACATACTCTGCCGACAAGTGGATCACCACTCCACCGCTCACCGCAGCCGCTGGCGACCAGCTGCAAATCTGCGCTATGTCGAGCAGCAACAGCTCCCTTCCATCGCTGAAAATCTATGCATCGGAAACCCGCGAAGGACTCAGCAAGGAAGAATCAAGAACAGAGCTTCAAACCATCAACGATCTGCCCTGCAACACACTGACCGACTACACGGTCACAATCGAAGAAGCCGGAACCTACTACATCGGCATTCAGCTTGGAGCACGTGCCGTCATTGCCGATATCTACGGTCTGACTGTGCCGGAAGACACCCACGAGATTGACATCGTAGGTTCGTCGATTCCAACGACCATGATGCAGAACGTGGCTTCCATGGCACAACTTCAACTGCGCAACTATGGAGTCGCACCTGAAACCGACTATGAGATAATCGTTCATGTTGGCGTTGACAGCTATGCAGTTGCTGCTCCGGCCGAAATCCCGATGAATCACACTGTCAAAGCAACCACCTCCGACGCGACGACGGAAATATCCCTGCCGCTGCGCTGGCCCGAAACCGGCACATTCCCGGTTTATCTCGAATTCAAATCGAACAACTACTCAAAAGCCACCGAACCCGTAGATGTGACCTTCACAGAAGAGCTACCAACCGGTGAAGCCATCGTAGGCGTTCCAAGCGGATTCTCAACAGATGTTCCGGTGAGATTCAACTACCGCAACTCCGAAACCGTAATGCTCTTCACCGCCGATGAACTCGGGCTGGCAAACGGCACCAAAATCTCCGGGCTGTCGATAAAAGGATATAGCTCTGCCGAAAGCAAGACGACCGTGCTGAAAGTATATTACGCATTCACCGATGAAACCGAAGTGACACAGCCTGCATCAGGCAATCTTGATGTGACAGGACTCACCAACGTTATCGATGAAACTCATACCTGGGCTGAAAAAGGTTCCCAAAGCTCACCCGTTGACCAGCTTTCCGTCAATTTCGCAGAACCACTCGTCTACGAAAGCGGCAAGTCACTGAAATTGGTGGTATGCTCTTACATGCCTTACAACAAATCAGGTTATGCCCGTAACATCTCATTTGAGACGTCTGCTGACAAAGACAATTGCTACATGGCATATTCCGACACACAGGCCACCGCCGACAATGACAGAGGAGAAATCTCAAACAGCTGGTCGAAATACAACCGACCCGTGCTTCACATTAACTATGCTTTGAATCCCGTCAAGGTAAATGGCACAGTAAACGATGCCGCCAACACGGCAGTTGAAGGTGCAGTGGTCACATTAATCAGCGAAGATGGCGACAACGTGCGCTACACCGCCACAACCGATGCAAACGGCCGATACACTCTGAATGTTGTTCAGAACGACCGCGTCTACACCGCACAAGCTGTTAAAGACAACCTGATGGACTTCAAGCTCGGTGTTACCGCCGATGCCACACAAGCCTTAGACTTCGTTGTCGGCGCCGCTGTGATACTCGATGACAACGCCAACATAACCGAAGCAGCCGCCGGAGCCACTGTCCTGATTGACCTGCGCCGCGAAGCCGGCTTCAAAGCAATTGTATTCCCCATGGCAGTCACTCTCGATGAAATCACCGACATATTCGGGTCAGATGCAGAAGTATTCGAGTTCCAGGGCATGATTGAAAATGACGATGCCACCGCTTGGTTCAAACCATCAGATGCCGCATCTTTCGCCGCCGGAACACCGATTCTGGTCAACAGCGGCAATGTTTCCGAGAAACTCGTGATCAGAAACAAAGACATCGTGAAAGAAGTGGCCCCCGTTGTTAAAGACGGTGTCACTTTCACCGGCACATTCACCCCGGCTACCATGCAGCCCGGCATGTTCCATGTCAACTCAGAAAACTGGAAAGAATATGTTGAAGATGCTCCTGCCTCAATGGCCTACACGGCAAACGCCGCAACTGCCTCAGAAGCAATCCGCCCCTTCACGGCCGTAATCCAAACTCCGAAAGAGATTCCGGCTCTCAGTTTCGTCACAGCCAACAACCGCCCCACCGGTGTTGAGAATGTTATTGCCGACGGCAACAATGAAGAGGTGGTTATCTACAACCTCCAGGGCATCCGCGTAAAGAACCCCTCCACCGGAATCTACATCGTGAACGGCAAAAAGACCTACATCCGCAAATAATCCCATAACTAACATTATTTTCAGGTGGCGCCCATATGCGCCGGGCGCCACTTTAACTTAACTCCAAACGAAAATGAAGAAGTTATTATGTTCAATTGCCTGCCTGGCCGCATTTACCGGCTTACAGTCGCAGACTATCCTCTTTGAGGATTTTGAAACTGATGCAACTCATGACACCGCTTCTCCTCTCACTAAAGGAGAAGGTTGGACTGTGATCAAATCATACAACGGAGACAATTTCAAATATAACTGGTATAACGAATACCGCGACCCGACTAATGAGAAGAACATCCTAATCTCAGGCGGACACTGCGCCTCTGTCGACGCTGCCATATTCACAAGCGGCGAAGGCACAGGCCCGCGCGAAGAGATACTGCTGTCGCCACAGCTCAATCTCGACGACACATACCAGCTCAAGTTCTCATTCATCGTCAGCCCCATGAACGGTCAGGAAGACTCTCTCTACGACCTCCAGGTGCGTGTGGTCGAAGGCGATGAGGATGTGACCAAGGCAGAAACCATTTTCACCATACAGGATGAGCGCGTGCTGCGTGAATGCGACATCACCCCATTCCCGATTAACACATGGGAAGTGCAGACGGCCAAAGTAGACCTTTCAGCCTTCAAAGGGAAAAAGGTGAAACTTGCCTTCGTGTTCAAGATGATGAAGAAAATCGCCAACGTGGTGCACATCGATGACATATCTGTGTCGAAATTCAATCCGCCCACAGGCCCTGTGGCCGCCATCTCAACCGACACCTACAGCTACGGCGACCTTTACATCGGTGAGAAAAAATGGAGCGACATAATGACCATCAAAAACATCGGTCTCGACGGGCTGAAGATTACTTCGGTCGACATGCCCGATGGCATCGGCCTGTCAATGGATTATAACACCGTGAATCTGCAACGCAACACTTCAGTGGATTTCAACATCTCCTACACGGCGTCTCTCACTTCACCGGCAAACGGCAAAGTCGTGTTCCATACAACCGGCGGCGACCTAACCTTCAACTTCGATGCAAAAAAACAGATTCTTCCCCAAGGGGCGCTCTTCGAAGGGTTTGAAGAATATTTCCCGCCTGCCGGATGGACATCTACAAACTGGGGCTACACCACAACCTCTATCGAAGGCGACCGCTCAGCCGACTGCGACGGCGGTTACGGCAAAAGCTATCTCCGCTCTCCCCGTATCGACCTTACCGACGGAGGAAAAGTGACATTCACTTTCCTCAACCGCTATGATGGAGAAGAATTTCCGGAATATGACATTGAACTGCAGGTGTCATACGACGGTGGAACCAATTGGATGAAGAAGTGGGACACTTCGACACAGCCGCTCAACGAAATAAAAACCGTTACAGTCGACCTCGGAATCGGAAGCGATGAAAGCTACATCCGTTGGTACTATCCCGAAGTGGAAACGGATGATTATGGCGCATTCGACCACTCCTACTTCCTCCTCGACCGCGTGTTGCTGCCCAATGTTGTAGGTGCCGACGGAGTGCCGACCCGCGCTCGCCTGGTGGCCCCGACAAACAACGCAACAGACATCTTCAACAAAAACGTGACGCTCAAATGGGAGCCAGCCCAGTTTGCTGAAGGCTACAAACTGTATGTAGGAGTCAACAACGACGCCAACGACCTCATCAATGGCCAAGACCTCGGCAAGGCTCTCTCATACACCATCCCCATAGACCTCAAACACGCCACCACATATCGCTGGAAAATCGTGGGATACAACGCGAAAGGTGATGCCACCGATGTGCCTGTATGGAAATTCACAACCCAGGATAACGCCACTGTAAAAGTTTATCCCTATGAGGAAAACTTCACCGAAGTCGGCAAAACCAATGTTCCAAACGGATGGTCTTCTACATCGACAAGCGAATACCCGAACCGCGCATGGAGCCCCAATAAAATCTATCCATACAAAGCCGACGGCAAAGAATATCCCGCCATGGCTGCATTCTGGCTCAATGCCGGCGAGTCAAGCAACCTGAAATCGCCAGATATCGAGCTGCCTGCCGACAAAATAATGGCCATAACCTTCCTTTGGGGGAACCGCCACCCGAGCGACCTCAAAGTTGATCCTTCCGGACTCACCAAGAAAAACAATGCCGAACCCAACAACGGCATCGACATCATATCGTTCCAGGTTAACGATGGTTCGGGATGGACAACCCTCTCGACAATCTCAGAGAACCGCTCCGAAGACGGCTCCTACTGGATAACCGAAAAAGTCGACCTCGCAGCTTATCAGGGCAAGACTGTGCAGCTCCGCTGGCTCTATGAAGCCCTTTCCGGACGCAACGACGGCTCTGCCATAGCACATGTGGTTATCGACGAAAACAAAGACTACACAGCCGGAGTCAACATTTCCAAATGGAATGCCGGTCAGGTCAACTACGAAAAAGCTGTTACAAGCGGCGACATCTTCACCCTCTTCAACCAGGGCACGAAAGACCTCACTATCGAAAAAGTTGAATTCTCGACACCAAACTTCTCTTCAAGCCTCAAAACAGGCGACAAGATTGCTTCTGAAGGTGCAATGAAGTTCAGCATCCGCTTCGACGCTATGCAGAGCAACAAAGTGGTCAACGACAAGCTTGTCGTAACCCTCACAGGCGACGCCAGCATTGAAATCCCCGTTGAAGGCACCGCCCTTGCTGCCGACACTCGCTACTACTCGTTTGAGCCTAACGAACTCGAATATGACTGGACTGAGGACTTCACAATGATCGATGTTGACAAGAGCCCCAACTTCTACTTCACCACAAGCTGGGTCAACTACTCGGCAGGCGGTCAGAAATGCGCCTTCTCCGTAGAAAACGACAGCTATGAAACAGGTATGTATGGCATGATGGCTCCTGTGAGCGGTATCTGGGCTCTCGTTGGCGCCTGCCCCGTGTCAACACGCGCCGACAACTGGATTATCTACAAACAAGTCACGCCGAAAGCCGGTGCCACTTTTGAATTCTACGCCCGCAACTCCGACACAAAAGGAACAGTGCTCCCAGACCCGCTCCACAGTGTGACTGTGCTTGTAAGCGAAAAGGGCAACACCGACACCAAAGACTTCAAGGAAGTAATGCTCAAGACCGAGCTTCCTCTCTGCGAAAACAATGAATGGAACTTCTATGAAGTGTCCCTCGACGAATATGCAGGCAAACCGGTTTACATCGCACTGCGTCACACCACAGATGCCATAACACGGCTTGCATACTTCGACGACTTCAAATTCACCAACATCGACCCGAATGGCAGCTCAAGCATCGAAGAGGTTGCCATCGATGATGACACCGACGTTGAAGTCTATCGCATCGACGGCATACGCGTAGCTGCAGGCAAGGCTGCCGACGTTGTCAAGACCCTCGACAAGGGAATTTACATCATCAAGCCTGTTGCACCAGGTGCCAAAGCCATCCGCATAGCCCTTTGATACATCCCATTAAATAAAGAAGGGGGGAGCCTGTCCAAACGGCTATCCCCCTTCTTGTCAAACCGTCTGCGCAACACCTACTGCCGACGATTCCAAATGGGTTCATTCTCATATTTATCAGATGAAATTACCTGACATGAAAAAACTTTTCACCATATTACTGTTTGCCTTGCCGATGATTCATACGGCATTGGCCCAAAGCCGCAGCGTGCCGCTCACAATCGAAATCAAAGCATCATCAGGCGAAAGCCTAAAAGGTCAAGATGTGACACTCACGCAGACCGATTTCTCTGTCGACTATGAAATGCTGAATCTCGATGCCGACGGACAATGCTCTCTGATGGTCTATCCCGGAGCCCACCTTCTGAGCGTAAAACGCTTCGGATTCGAAACCTTGTCGCACCAGTTCGACGTGGAAAAGGGGAAACCTGCGACTGTGAAGCTCACAATCAACGAGATGACCCGAAAACCATTTGCAGTCACACACACGCTGACCCACAACGCCATGACAGGCCGAAACGATGTTGCCCTTGGGTGGAACGTCGAGCCTCCTGTGTTCTTCGATGACTTCGAAAGCTACAAACCGTTTGCCATATCCTTCGGCGACTGGACCGGCATCGACGGCGACGGATTAGCGGCGGCGGCACTTGTCGGGGCATATCCCAACAGGGGCGTGAACATCTATTGCCAGATAATCAATCCCCTTACGGTTGAACCCACGTGGTGGTATGAATATCCCGTGTTACGCCCATACTCAGGGAAACAGTATGCCGGGTTTATACGCACATCCAAAGGTGACGCCAACAACGACTGGCTCATATCACCGGTTATAACCCCCGGCACCGACAATGTACTGACATTCCTGGCAAAAGCGGCCGACAAATATCCTGAGCGCTTCTCTGTCTATGTCACCGAACAGACCGAAAACCCGGCCACAAGCGATTTCACCCGCATCAGCTCTGGAAATTACGAGACCGTTGACTACAGGCAATGGTATGAAAAAACCTACGACCTGTCACAATACACCGGCAAACAAATCCGATTCGCAATCCGCTACACCGGCGATGCCAAACATTACGGCGCATTCATGCTGATGGTCGACGATGTGTATGTAGGCCCGAAAAACAACACCCCGCAAACAGCCAGGAAACGCCTTGGCACGCGCGCGCTACGCTCACCGGCAAACCCCAACGAATCGTTTGAGATAACCCTCGACGGAGTCCTGAAAGGCGTAACCGACGGATACTCGTTCCTGTTTGAAGACATAGCGGCAGGCAAACACACAGCCTCCGTTAAAGCCAAATATCTCAACACCGAAAGCGAACCGGCAGAATACAGCTTCGAAGTGCCAGGCGACTGCTATGCCGATGTCACATTCAACGTCACAGCCGACAGCAAAATCTCTGCCGACGGAACCACATTGAATTTGGTGAACATCACCACATCCGAGACATTCTCTATAACCGTCGGGCAAGGAAAAGCCCGCATCCCCTATCTCCCCAAAGGAGAATACTCACTAAACGTTGAGGCAGGAGCATTCGAATCCGTGGAACGGCATATCACCGTCGACGGAGACACCACATTCGACATCGAACTTAAAGACAACATCACAGCGCCATACAACATCACGGCAGAACTCCAGAACGATGGGACCTACCTGTTGCGATGGAACCGTGAACTCGGATTCTGCGACAGCTTTGAAGAATATCCCGATTTCTCCAAAGGCGCATTCGGACAATGGATAACGCTCGACAACGACAAGATGCCGGTCTACCCCATCGCACTTGGTGCCCAAACCAACATTGTCAGCTTCCCCGGTTCCGGCAACGCATCAAACCCGCTGCCGCTGGCCCCCCTGGTGTTCAACCCCCTGGCAACAGCTCCGCCAATGTTCCCGACCGACCTTGCTATCGCAGCCCCCGACGGAGACAAGACCATCGCATTCTTCTCGGCTCAAGGCGCCAAAAACAACAAATGGCTGATTTCTCCGGCCGTCGACATATACAAAGGCTATGAACTGAACTTCCTTGCCAAAGCATACTCGTCGATGTATCCCGAGAAACTTGACATTTATTGGGCCGACACCGAAGAACCCGACAACTTCAAGCTCCTTAGCCAGATTGATCAGGTTGTCAGCGACAACTGGGGCGAATACACCGTGCCGCTCGACGAATTCGAAGGAAAAACCATCATAATCGGATTCAACTATGTGTCATTCGACTCATTCCTGCTGCAGATCGATTTGGTGAAAATCGAACCTGCCAACAAACAAGGCGCGACCATCGACTATGGGAACATCGACCATTTCGAGATATGGGTTGACGGCGAACTGAAACACACCTGCACTGAACCGACCTTCTCCATTAAACTCCCCGACAGCGACCGACACATAATCGGCATCTGCGCTGTCTATAAATCCGGACGCTCCGAAACAACCGAATATACCATTGAGCATTCAGGGTTAGCTGAAGTCTCTGCCGACACTACCGCAGAACCCGTCTACTTCGACACATCCGGACGCATAATCGATTTCAACAATGCCCCCGCCGGAATCTACATCAAGACCACCGGCATCACAAGCACTAAAACAATAAAACAATGAAACGGACTATAACAATACTATCCGCGGCACTCCTCGCCGCCACAGCCATCCATGCCCAAAACGACATGGGACTGAAAGAAAACCAAATGGTAATCGGCCACACCATCACAAACGATTACAGCTCCGAAGGCGCATATATCGGAGAAGCCGGCACCTACCCCATCGGAGCCTCCCTATCCGCCACCGAACTGGCACCCTATGCCGGATGCCAAATCATAGGCATGCGCATAGCCTCGACACTCAACCAGGCGTCAACACGTATATTCATCTACGACTGCTCCGACCTCAACACCGCCGTGCATGAACAGAAAAACCGCCTCTATCCAGGTTGGACCAACGTCATTTTCAACGGCAACGGAATTGAAATCAAAGGAGATGAAGAACTCTTTTTCGGCTATGATTACGTTGAGACTCCCGAAATCGCAACCGGTGAAATCGGCCCCATCGGAGTCACCGGCACTCAGACACCCGGAGGATTCAACCTGCTGAGAAACGGGGAGCTCATCGAACTGACCGGCGCTGGCGTGGTATGCGTGCAATTAATCATCGACATCACCAACCTGCCTCAGACCAACCTGGCCTTCACTTTCACCGACACCGGATTCAAATACAAGCAGCTCGGTGAGCAGATATCATTCTTCGCAAGCGTTGCCAACGTAGGGCGCGACGATGTAGAGAACTTCACTGCCGAGATAGCCCTCGACGGAAACATAATCGACACCCAACAGGTCGACATGGCGCTGAAAGCCGGAGCTTCCGAAACATGGCAGACAAACATCAAACTGCCTGAAACCACCGGCATCGGCACCCACCACCTCACAATCGCCATCACCGGCATAAACGGAGTGGAAACCGACCGCCGCCCGACAGCCACATGTTCGACCAGCTTCGCTTACTTCAGCGAGTCAATAACCCGCAAGCGGGCATATATCGAAGCCTTCTCAAGCCAGCAATACGCCTATTCACCATATCTCGACAACGTGCTGGCCGACTACAAAACCAAAGCCGACATGTCAAGAGCGGCAATCGTAAAGATATTCGAACCCGCCACCCCTCTGGCCGTAACCGGCGCAGAGAGCCTTTGGAATCTATATGCCTACGATGTGCCCGTATTCTCAGTTAACCGCTCCCTGTTCGTAGGAGAGAAAAACGTGGCCTACTGCCTAAACGATTATCTCGTATTACCACCCGACGTGCTGACAGCCGTCTTCACAGACATCATCAACCAGGATCTGGCCACCCCATCGTTTGCCGAAGTGAATGTAGCCACATCTTATAATGAGGCGACCAAGGCCCTGAACGTCAACATCTCCGGAAAAATCCTTCCGGAGCTTGAAGCAATCTATGGAGAAACCGCCCTCACAGTCATGCTTGTTGAAGACAACGTGAAAGAGCAGCAAGGCGTGATAAACTCATCCGGCCAGACCACCATCAACAACAACTACATCCACAACGATGTGTTGCGCGCTTATATCGGCAATCCCCAGGGGGTCGCAATAACCCCTGTAGGCAACAGCTATTCAGTCGATCTCGAAATGACACTCAACACCAGCAAATTCAACCCAGACCAATGCCGCGTTGTTGCAGTGCTCTCAAAGAAAGGCAACCCCACTTTGGACAACGTAGCCGACTTTGACATCGTCAACACTGACCAGGCTCCGGTGAAAGGCCCGGCAGGCATCGAAGGCATCGAAGCCGACGGCAGCAATGTCACATACCGCTGGTTCACAATCGACGGAATCGAAGTGCCCGCATCCAACCTCTCCGACGGCATCTACATCCGCCTTGGATCTGACGGCACCTCAGCCAAACTCCACCTCAGAAATTGACCAGCCGGGGAAATCTGCCGGGGAAATCAGTTAAATATGCCACCTGGCAACAAGGCCTGATGAAACCAAAAATCCATCGGTTTTGTTTGTCAGGTGGTATATTACAGCTCTTATTACCATTCACAGGCCATTAACTCTCAATCCTATGCAAAAAAATGGCAGTAAAGCGATTGCCATTTGGAATAAAATCACTAAATTTGCAGGCCATTACAGAGGTCGCCCTACCAGCGATAATCAAACAAACCGTTGTTGAAACAAATTAACAGACAATAAAATGAAAAAAGACATCCATCCTTCCAACTATCGCGAAGTAGTTTTCAAAGATATGTCGAATGATGAGACTTTCATCACACGTTCTACCGTTGCCGCTAAAGAAACCATCGAAATCGACGGTGTCACATATCCGCTGGTGAAGCTCGAAATCACAAGCTCGTCACACCCCTTCTTCACCGGTAAACAGAAGCTGGTCGACACCGCTGGCCGCGTCGACAAGTTCCTCAGCCGCTACGGCAACCGCAAGAAATAATCTGCCACACACAGCTCAGAATAGCATTTTCAAAATAGAATTAATGGAAACGGATGCCGGTGTTCAATCTGCATCCGTTTCCATTTCATATCACTCCACCCCACCAACGCCATGAAATAAAAAAACGCATCCGGTTCAGGGTATAGCCCCGGAATTGCGTCTCATAAATAGAGAGTGAAGCCATAGTATCTTTAACCTCATAACCAAATTTATAGTTGAAAATGACCATGATCAAATTATCAGCGGTGAAGCACACGCTTGCATCGCTTGGCGTGGCAACCGCCACATTCATGCCGATGGCCGCACAGGCGAAATACACGCCTGAAGTTGACAACAAAGCCGACAGCCTGTTGTCGTTGATGACCACCGATGAAAAACTGCTTATGATCGGAGGTGTGGACTGGATGTATACCCGCGACTCCGATAGGCTCGGCATCCCCCGCATGAAAATGACCGACGGCCCGCAAGGCCTCGGCACCCACGGCAAATCAACCGCATATCCCGCAACGGTTATGCTGGCTGCCACCTGGAACGAAGACCTTGCCAAGGAATACGGACAAGCTCTCGGGAACGACTGCCGCGCCCGCGGAGTCGACATACTGCTCGGCCCGGCTGTAAACATCTATCGTGCACCAATGTGCGGGCGCAACTTTGAATATATGGGTGAAGACCCATATCTGGCCGGAAAGACAGCCGCAGGATATATCAAAGGGGTGCAAAGCAAGAATGTAATGGCCACAATAAAACATTTCATAGGAAACAACTCTGACTATGACCGAGATAACATCAGCAACGACATGGATGAGCGAACAATGCACGAAATCTACCTCCCCGCTTTCAAAGCTGCCGTGCAGGAAGGGGAAACCGGTGCGCTGATGACGAGCTACAACCTCGTTAACGGCATCTACACCACTGAAAATCCATATCTGCTCAAAGATATCCTACGCGACAGATGGGGCTTCAAAGGCCTTGTGATGTCAGACTGGGGTTCAACCCACCACTGCATCCCAGCAGCATCAAGCGGTCTCGACCTCGAAATGGCAGGTGGCGAAAAAATGAACCCCAAGGATATGAGCTACTACCTCACCACCGGACATGTCACCATGGAGATGGTCGATGAGAAAGTGCGAAACATCCTACGCACAATGATTGCCTTCGGATTCGACAAGCCCCGCCAGGCCGACAACAGCATAGCCCTTGATAACCCCGTCTCTGCCGCCACCGCTCTGAAAGTGGCCCGCGAAGGTGCTGTGCTACTCAAAAACGAGAAAAACATCCTGCCAATCAACCCCAAGAAAACCAAACGCATATCCGTGGTGGGTAAAAACGCCCTCGGCTACATCTACGGAGGTGGGAGCGGCAAAGTCACCCCCTTCCATTATGTGGATTTCTACAATGGCATAGCCTCCGAAGCCAAACGCCACGGCATCGAAGTGGAATATGTTGACCAGCTCGACTTCATGCCGGCAATCATCTTCACCGATAAAAACGCAACACAACAGGGCTTCAAATCGGAATACTACCCCAACATGCACCTTAAAGGAACACCACTCCTCCAAGCCGCAGAGAAGCATATCAGCCACACTTGGAGCGGCGGCACAGGCATCAAAGGTATGCCGGACGGCAACTATTCCGTGAGATGGCGCGCCTTCATAAAACCCGACAAAACCGCCGACTACACATTCACCCTTGCCGCCGACGACGGATGCCGGATGATTCTCGATGGCGAGACAGTGATTGACGACTGGCATGAAGGCGGATTCCGCGGCACAGACGCAACACGCCGCCTTGAAGCCGGAAAAACATACCCCATCATAGTGGAATATTTCCAAAAAGGTGGAGGCGCCGGAGTTAAGCTCGAATGGAAGATGGAGGGTGACGAAACCGGCAAAATGGTAAAACACCTCGACAAATCCGACCTGATTATCGCATGTATAGGCCACAGCGCCGACAGCGAGGCAGAAGGTAGCGACCGCACATTTGAGCTTCCCGGCTCCGATGCCAACCTGATGGCCACACTCACCGGATGCCGCAAGCCGGTAATCGCAGTGGTCAACGCCGGTGGCAATGTGGAGATGCAGTCGTGGGAACCACAAATCAAAGGCCTCCTGTGGGCATGGTATGCAGGGCAGGAAGGTGGCACTGCCATTGCCGACATCCTCTTCGGCAACGTCAACCCCTCCGGAAAGCTACCTATGACATTTGAGAAACGGTGGGCCGACAACCCTGCCTACAATTCCTATCACGACCACGACGGCGACAAGCATGTTGCCTACTCCGAAGGGGTGTTCATCGGCTACCGTGGCTACGACAAAAACAACACCGAAGTGCAATATCCATTCGGTCACGGACTGAGCTATACCACCTTCAAACTCTCCGACATGAAGACCTCGACCCAGCAGCCCGACGGGTCTGTGACGGTCAAATTCAAACTATGCAATACCGGCCGACGCGCAGGGGCACAGGTAGTGCAGGCTTATATCGGTCGGGAAGAAAGTGCTATAGAACGTCCGGAAAAGGAACTCAAACAATACCAAAAAATATACCTCGAACCGGGTGAAAGCACAACCGTGACCCTCACAATCCCCCGCAGTGCCTTCACCTACTACAACACAGCCATCAGTGATTTCGACATCGAACCCGGGATGCACAACATTTCGCTCGGCTTCTCCTCGCGCGACATAAAAGCCACCTCATCCGTCGACATCAAATAAGGTTTAGGAACACCCCCCGACATCTAACAATCTGATATCATAGTCCCCTTTGCAGCCATCCCGACGATAGAATGCAAGGGGATTATTCTTGCCATTCGCCAAACCGGCCACAAATCTTTGGCAAAAAGACAGCCATAAATGTAAAAATATATTCATTTTGCTCCATAAAGCACCCATATCCACCAGGGCTGGCGCATGAGATTTAGGAAAATTTCAGTCAAAAATATGGACGATTATGTGAAATAAACTTTAAGCTATTGCATATATCGCTGAGAATGGTTAAATTAGTGATATGCAAATAGAAA
>CAJTFH010000032.1 GCA_910575545.1 Bacteroidales bacterium | reverse complement strand
GGCTGTCCGCTAAAATGACTACTTTTGGGCATAGTTTAGAAAATGTTTTGGCGAACACAAACTAAACTAAAAGGACTGACTCCTGCAATAGGTGCCAGTCCTAATTTTGTTTTGCCTCAAAAAGTTTTATCGGACAGCAATAATTCGGAAATTATCTGCAATTTCGGCGGTGAGGGTGGATACGTCGGTCTGGGTCACATCGGGTTTGCGGTGGTCGGTGTCGATGCGTCTGAACTCTATAAGTTCCTGGATTAGTTCGTTCAGACGTCGGGAGTTGCGGTGGATCAGCGATGTGAACCTTTGGGTGGAGGCATCGAGATTTTTATTGTCGAGCATTCTTTGGCATGATCCGGATATTAGATTGAGCGGTGTGCAAAGCTCGTGGGTGATGTTGGTGAAGAATCGCAGTTTTGATTCATAGATATCCTCCCGTTGTTGGTGTTCCATGTCTTTCACGATGCGGTGGCGTTTACGGCGCTGGTTGCGCATCAGGACCGCTATGATGCCGATAAACAGGGCTATGATGAGCAGTATGTAGACGGTGAATGCCCATGGAGAGGCATACCATGGAGGGGTGATACGAAGAGGAAGCTCATAAATTCCGCTTTGTGTGGCCCCATGGCGGTAGCGGACTTGTAGACGGTAATTGCCAGAAGGAAGGTTGGTGAATGATATGCGTTCTGAGTTTCCGTTGTCAACCCATTTGTCTGACGCCCCGAGCAGACGGTAGCTGTATTGGAAGTCGTGGCCGCGCCAATAGTCAACAGCGTCGAATCCGATTGAAAACGTGTTGTCGCGATATGAGAATTCCAATTGAGAGGTTGGGTCGATGTTATGTTCGATGTTGCCGGCGGTTATAGTGTTGAACCTTACCGGAGGCATGATACTGTCGGTTTGCACCGCATTGCACTCCACAGCAAGCACGCCGTTTGTGCCGCCGAAATAGCAGCTGCCATCGGTCGACGCATAAGCGGCTCCGTCGCAATATGATGTTATGTCGATGCCTGAATTGACGCTGAAGGTGCTGACGCTCCTTTGCTCCGGTATATACTGGATAAGGCCGTAGTTGGTTGTTGCCCATAGAACACCTTCTTTATCTGCTGCTATGGCATGGACAGTGCTGACCGCATCGTTTGTCCCCGTAGCGATAACGGTCATATATGATAGTCTGCTGTTGTTGGGGTTGTCTATTGCAAGCAGCCCCATGCTTGTTCCGATATAAAGTGGGAGCTGGCCCGGAATGCGGCCTATTGCAAGGATGTCGTTATTCAGCATCCTGTCTTCCTGTGTGAACTTGATTACCGATGCGGTGTTTTCAAGCCTGTTGTAGCGGTAGAGCCCGTTGCCCCTGTTGCCAAACCATATGGTTGAGTCATTATCGGTGAAAATGGCGAAGAACTGGTTGTTTTTCGGTTGTCCTGGAGAGAAAAACATCTGCTCGGCTCCGGTGGCCACCGGAGTATCGGCGGTTCCGCCGATACTGATTCTGAATATGCCATATCCAACAGTTGCAACCCAGAGCTCGTCTCCGGTCTCCGCCATGGCATGTATATATCGCAACATAGGGAGGTCTGGAGTCTGGAGTTTTCTGATTTCTCCTGCAGAATATGACCAGTAGTTTATACCGTTGCCGTCGCTTCCTATCCAGAAAAGGTTGCGGTTGCTTGGTGCGAAGCAATAAACTGAATTGTCAAGCAGACTTGAATTGTTTTGGGTGAACAGTGAGCACCTGCTCGCCGGTGCGGCTGGTGTGTCATGGTTTGAAAAACGGATTATGCCGTCGCCTTTCGTGCCGGCCCAAAGAGAGCCTTGGCGGTCTTTAAAAACAGCCCGCACCGGTTTGCTGACTATGAATGGCAGACTGGAAAATGTTTCTGATATGAATGTGTGGGGTTCGGTTGAAAAGCGGTAAACCCCCTCCCCGTCGGTGGCAAGCCATACCACACCCTGGCGCTGGTCTTTCAGCACCGAAAACACACCGCTTGATATGCCTAATGGCACAATTCCGAATCCTTCACTCTCCTTATTGCGTTTGAGCATTACCGCGCCACCGGTTTTGAACCCGATGATGAAATTCTCATCAATGTCTGTTACTGCCGACACTTCACCCCTGTTTGTGAGTTCCACCGGCATGTTATAGATGAAGCGGGTTGTGCGGTTGTGTGTGTCGAGGCGGCATAATGCATTCTGTGGAGTAAGATAATAGAAGATGTCTTCGTTGTCAGAGGTGCGGAATGCCGATGATGTGGAGATGTCGAAGCCTTCTGCCGGTTTCAACTCAACTGAGCCGTCGGCATCTCGTTTCAAAGGTATGATTATCGCTTGTTCTTTTGCCAGGATCCAAAGCTCATCGCGGGAGTTTATATCCATGGCGGTGACATCGGAAAAAGGAACAGGCAGAGGTTCTGCCGACGGTTTAAAATCGCCTGAATTGTGGTTATAGATGAATAATCTGTTTTCAGGTGTTATTACAACCACGTCTCCTTTTTTAGACACGGCATTGCGGTAGGTGCCGTTGAATTCCCTGAAATAATCGATTCTGTTCTTGTGCGTGTCGAAGCGGTCAATCCCATAGTTAGTGTGGACCCACATGATTCCGTCGGTGGTCTGGTCGACTTGTTCGATAAGGTTGCCTGAAAGCTGAGATGTGCAGTTGTTGCCTGCTCCGTAGATTTTTATTGATCTGTTGCGGATTTGGTTCAGGCCGTCAACCGTTGCAGCCCACATATAGCCGTCGTTATCCTGCATCAGTGATAGCACGAACATGCTGGATAGGCCATGCTCTACGGTGAAGTTTCGTTTGTTAAATTCATTGGCGGCGTTGAGTGTTGTCAGAAACAACATAAAAGCCAGGGTGGTAAATATACGTGTTTTCATGGTTATGTCTGAACGTATGTCTGAATTCGTGCAGCGATGCAAAGTTAGTGATATACTTTGACTTGGCAAACAAAATGGCTCCTTTATGGCGTTTTTTGTGAATCAGTGCCATGCGCAGGCAGTTTTGGAAAAGTACGGTTTTCGCGCCAAAACAATCGTATTACGGCGCCACGACGTTTTTGCAGACGTTAATGTCACGCTTACGGACAAATGTTGTTTCGGATGGTTTTAATTTTGCGATGCCTAACAAAAGTGAAATAATCTGAAAACCCATGAAAGGGCATATGGGGATTCCCCTGTTGCTGCAACCGAAAAATAATAATACCAAAACAAAATACCAATCAATGAAAATGTCACAGAAAATAGTATGGCTTCGCAAGGCACTGCCTCTGATAACGGCTGTCCTGCTCGGCACATTGGGCGCTTTCGCACAGAAAGAACTGCGTGTGGTGGGTGTGGTGACCGACAGTATCGGCGACCCGGTTATCGGGGCGACAGTGCTTGCCAAAGGGTCGTCGATAGGTGCTTCGACCGATATCGATGGAAACTATGTTATAAACGTGCCGTCAAACGGCACATTGGTTTTCTCTTATGTGGGTTTCGCCACTCAGGAAATCAAGGTTAACGGACGCACTAATATCGATGTCGTTATGACGGAAACCGAGCTTAATCTCGACGAGGTTGTGGTTGTCGGTTACGGCACGGCGCGAAAAATCTCCACAATAGGTGCGCAGTCGGGGGTTAAATTCACTGCAGAGCTGAAACAGCCGGTGGCAACTTTGTCGTCGGTCCTTGCCGGCCGTGTTGCCGGTGTGATCGGTATGCAGCGCAGTGGTGAGGCGGGTAAAGACGACAATACGCAAATCTGGATACGCGGTGTGTCTACAACAACGTCGGCAACCCCACTGGTGTTGGTCGACGGTGTTGAACGTTCATGGACGAACATCGATCCCGAAGATATCGAGTCGTTCCAGATTCTTAAAGACGCCTCGGCAACGGCTGTATATGGTGTGAAAGGTGCCAACGGTGTTATCCTTATCCAGACTAAGAAGGGTGTGAAGGGGAAACCGAAAATAAAGGTGGAACTTAATTATGGTATCACTAATTTCACCCGTGTTCCCGACCTTGCCGACGGTGTGACATACATGCAGATGGCCAATGAGGCTTCAATCAATAAGACAGGCGTTCCGGTTTATTCGCAAGATGTGATTGCGGCAACGGCCTCGGGGTCTGATCCCATGCTTTATCCGAATGTCAACTGGATGAAGACCATCTTCAAAGACTATGGCAACAATTTCCGCGCCAACATCAACATGAACGGCGGTTCGGATTTCGCACAGTATTATTTTTCACTGGGTTATTATAATGAAGGTGGACTTTACCGTGAAAATAAGGCTGAGAAATATGACGGCAGCATGAGTTTCAACCGTGTGAACTATGTGAGCAACATCACAATGCAGCCAACGAAGACGACAACGGTCGATTTCGGTGTGAAGGGTGAGATTTCAGATTACAATACACCTTATTTCAGTGCTGCCGACGTTTTCAAGACAATCATGCAGGCTTATCCGACCCTCTATCCGGTGACCTATGATGATTTCAAGACTCCGTATAAAAACAATGGCGGCGGTGTGAAGAACCCCTATGCCATGATTCACCGTATGGGTACGAACAAACGCAACACATCGGAAACTCGTGCAGATCTGAATATCCGGCAGAATTTCGACTTCTGGCTGCAGGGTCTGGAAGCACGTGTGCTTATCGCCTATGACTTCTATATGCGCAACGACATACAGCGCATCGGCAGCAATCCGATTACTTATAATGCCACCGGACGGGATCCGCAGACAGGAGAACTCATATTGGACCGCACGGATAACATGAACGGTAAAGATACGTGGGATTATAACAAACAGCAATGGGGACATCGCCAGTATTATCTTGAAGCAGCCCTCAACTACAGCAATATTTTCAACAATATGCACCGTGTGTCGGCTATGCTGCTCTATAATATGACCGATTACTCTAATGTCACAGCCGGAACTCTCTACCATGCGATACCGTTCCGCAGCATGGGTCTGGCAGGGCGTGGCACATATTCGTTTGACGACCGTTATTTTTTCGAGGCCAACTTCGGATATAACGGTGCTGAGAACTTTGCGCCCGGAAAGCGTTTCGGATTCTTCCCATCGTTTGGTGCGGCATGGGTGCCTACCAATGAGAAATTCTTCCCTCACAATGAATGGCTGAGCTTCTTGAAACTGCGCATGTCGTGGGGTAAGGCCGGTAACAGTATCCTCGACAATACAGCCCGTGGGGAAAGCAACGTGAGGTTTGTTTACCTTCCCACCGTGGCTTCGGGCAACGGCTATACTTTCGGTGACCAGCGTCAGAACGGCTACGGAGGTGTGGCAGTGGGGCGTCCGGCAGTTGATGTGACATGGGAGACCTCGACGAAATATAATCTCGGTCTTGACCTTCACATGTTCAACAGCTCGCTGCAATTCCAGTTCGACCTTTTCAAGGAGCGCCGCGACAATATATTCCTGCAACGTGCCGCAGTGCCGTCGTTTGTCGGCATCACTACGATGCCCTATAGTAACCTCGGAATTGTGGAGAACAAGGGCTTTGAAATCACCGTTGACTATTCAAAGCAGGTGCAGGAGGTGGGCATCATGTTCCGTGCGAACTTCTCGTTCAACAAAAACAAAATCATCGAGGATGACACCGCCGACCGTCCGTATGAGTGGCTCAATTCCCGCGGACATTCGCTTAATACCTATTTCGGGTATGTCTGCGACGGGTTCTATTCTGAAGATGACATCGCCAATCCAGATGTGCCGAAATTGAAAGGGGTTGCCATGCAACCAGGCGACCTGAAATACCGCGACCTCAACGGCGACAATGTGATCGATGCCTATGACAAGTGCTACATAGGTAATCCGACAGTGCCTCAGATTGTCTATGGCTTCGGGGCGACTTTCACATGGCGCAATTTCTACCTGGGCGCGTTTTTCCAGGGGGTTGGCAAGAGTGACATATCCCTGTCGGCTTCCAACTTCAAGCCTTTCTCCGACGGCTCTGCCAAGGGCAATCTTTATGCCAATATCGTTAACCGTTGGTCGCCAGCAAACCCAAGTCCGGATGCGGAATGGCCCAGGTTGGACTATGGTATGTCGTCGAACACTGAAAACTACCAGATGTCGACTTTCTGGCTCCGCGACGGTTCATATCTGCGCATGAAGACACTTGATTTCGGCTACAACATACCCGATGCGTTTGTTAAGAAGTTGCGTCTGAACTCTTTCAGGGTTTATTTCCAGGCTTATAATCTCTTTACCATCTCTAAATTCAAGATGTGGGACGTTGAGCTTGGTGCCGGCGACGGTACGGCCTATCCGAATACCCGCTCGTTTAACATCGGAGTGAACTTCTCATTCTAACCTTAAAAGCTAACATTAATAGAAAAGCTAACATTAACGGAATTTTCAATGAAAACCTCGATATTAAAACTTTCACTCTGCGCTCTGCTGGCTTTGCCGCTTAGTTCGTGTGAGGATTTCTTCGATAATGAGCCTGATAACACTCAGACTCTTGAAGAGGTGTTTTCCCACCGCAAGCAGACGCTTGAGTTCCTGGCAAATGTCTATTCATATATCCGCCCGCCTTATTGCTGGAGCAATGAGACCATCTGGGCGGGGGTGAGCGATGAAGTAGATGTCACATACACCGACTATGAGGTGTCTAAAATCAACCTGGGGATGCTTGCTCCCGATAAGGAGACACTTTACTATGGCAACCTGTGGAACCATTATTATAACGGAATCCGCGCGGCCACATATTTCCTGCAGCATGTGGATGAAAATACCGAAATGACAGCTGCCGAGATTCTGAAATGCAAGGCTGAAGCCCGTGGCCTGAGGGCGTGGTATTATTTCTGCCTCGTGCGCCAGTATGGCCCTGTTGTTCTGCTCGACGACAGCCATATGATTCCTGCCGATGCTCCCACCTCCGACATGCAGCTTCCCCGCTCATCGGCCAGCAAGTGTTTCGATTACATCGTAAAGGAGTGCCAGGGGGTAATCGATATGAAGGCTCTTGCTGATTTCCGCGACACGGCTCTCGACTATGGCCGCATGACAAATGCCACAATGGCCGCCATCAAGGCCCGTGCGCTGCTATATGCCGCCAGTCCGCTGTATAACCAGGATCAGACATTGCCTGTATTTAAGAACTTTGTCAATGTCGACGGTTCCAAAATAATGGACTATACTGATGCCGATGCTCAAACCCGCTGGCAGAAGGCTGCTGATGCGTGTCGCGAGCTTTTCCGCTATCCCGGTCTGTCGCTTTATGACGTAGGTGACCCCTATGAGTCTTACAAAGATATCCATATGAAAGATTGGAACTGTGAGGTGATATGGGCGCGTCCGTCGGGGCAATTCTGGGAGCAGCAGATGGCATCGTCGCCACGCTTTGTTTCAGGCTGGTCGGGCTGGGGGGTCACCCAGGAGATGGTCGATGCGTTCTTCACCCGCACGGGTTATCCGGTTCTTGAGCGCCCCGACGGAAGCCGTTATGCCGAAGACGGGTCATATTCCGAGGATGGCTTCTCGACTTCTGCAGGCGATGACGGCCATACCCAGCGTGACACCTATCTGATGTATTGTAACCGTGAACCGAGATTCTATGTGTCGGTGGCGTTTGAGAATATGAAGTGGATTTCGAAATACAACGATGCGCAGGTTCATTTCTATTTCGGCGGCAACACCGGGCGAACCAATGTCGAGAACCGCAACTATTCGCAGACCGGCTATCTCACCCCGAAATTCGTGGATCCGGAATCTGATGTTGCCAACGGTCGTAACCAGGAACATGCCGCGGTGCTGCTCCGCTTGGGTGAGTTTTATCTCAATTATGTTGAAGCGCTCAATGAGGTGGGCTATGAAACCAACCGTCCGGAGATTCTGACCTATCTCAATGCCATCCGCACCCGTGCGGGGATTCCGGCTTATGGCAACGGAGTGCCTGTTCCGGCCAACCAGGATGAAATGCGTGAGGCTATCCGCCGTGAACGCCGTGTGGAGCTGTGTTTCGAGGAGGCACGTTATTTCGACTGCTGCCGATGGTGCATAGCCCACAAGAATTTCGCCGGGCCTAAACATGGCATGAATGCCAACGATGCCCGTGGAAAAGATGTCTTCTTCCAACGCACGGTTTTCGAGACCCGTGTGTTCAACGACTATGCCACCCTTTGGCCTATACCGCTGTCAGACACCTATAAAGATAAGAATCTTGTGCAGAATCCGCAGTGGAGTTCCATAAGCTCCTCGACAATGGAGGATTAATCAAATTCATGGATTACTAACGTGTTAAAAAACTGACAATGAAACTGAATTTAATGAAGATATATCATCCGATGATTGCAGCTGTATCGCTGGTTTTCGCAGCCGGTTTAGGCAGTTGCACCGATTTCGACTGGCATCAGGAGCATGACACCACATTGTCGGAATTCGACATCGTGTCGGAGGAATTTCCAAAGATTGTCATTGCTGCCGACAAATCAAACATCAATGATGAGCACACCGTTGCATGGTCAGGCTCGACCGCAGGTGATTATACCCAGGTGTTCTATAAGGTGTTGTTTTCGACCGACGGGGATTTTTCAAATCCTGTCTATGAACTTGAACCTGAACAGATGGGAACAGCAGGATCGCTGACCCTTACCAATCACACCTTGAATATCGCGGCTGAAAGGGCCGGAATCAAGCAAGGCGCAACCGGCAGGCTGAGATTTACCGTGCGTGCCACCAACGGTGTGGCTGTGCGTATGTGTAAATCTGTCAGGGAGCTTGAGATTACACGCCCGGCGGGTTATGCCTATAACCCCGAAAGTGTCAGCCTGGTTGGCTCAGACATGGCTCCGGTTGTAACGCACAAGGTTGCCGACGGGGTGTTTGAAGTTTTCGCGTGGCTCGGCAGTGGGGAATATAAGCTCACCGAAGACGGGTCGGCCATAGGGCGCAGTTTCGGCATCGATGGTGCTGTTTTGGCTGAAGATGGCAAGATTGTGCCTGTCACTCCCGGCCGCATCCACCGGATAAGTGTGGATTTCAATGATGCCACGGCAACGCTGTCGGCCGTTGAGGAGGTGGGTCTGTGGTATAGTGCCGCCAACGATGTCATTGCCGTGATGCAGCCGGCTTTGAACAAATCGGCTGTCTGGAGTGCTGAATTCGATTTCAATGTGGAAAAGAATGATTACCGGTATAAATTCCGTATGAAAGAGATGCATGGCGACGGCAGTTCCACAACCGTTTTCTACGGGTATCAGAAATCTACTGCCGGATTCCAGAACAGCTCTTCCCCTGCAGCTTATTTTGAGCTTTATCCCGAGGATGGGGAATCGCAGTCGAGCTACTGTTTCCGTTTCAACAACACCGGCCTTCATGCCGGAAAGAAATTGCGTGTGACTGCCGATTTCACTCCGGTGTTATCAAATTATACCCACAAGGTGGAGGTTCTTTGATGCCGGAAAGCCCTCCGGGCATTGATGAGAAGAGTCCGGAGGGCGTCCAGGCGCTGAAATAGCCATAATTGTCGCAAAAACGTATGATTTTTTGAGGGGAGGGGGTCTATATTTGTGCTAGATTATTTAACCAATTATTATCAACAATGAAATTTGATTCTACCTTTAGAAGTCTTGCCATGACAGCCGCGCTGGGTGTGACCGCCGTGGTTTCGGCGCAGCCCATAGTGATAGAGGCTGAAGACCCGATTGATACTTTTGAGTGTAAGGAGGTTTCGGACCTCAGTGCTGA
This sequence comes from Bacteroidales bacterium, assembly GCA_910575545.1. GTDB lineage: Bacteria > Bacteroidota > Bacteroidia > Bacteroidales > Muribaculaceae > UBA7173. The sequence continues at coordinate 18,994 of CAJTFH010000032.1, read as the reverse complement.
AGGTTCGGAAGCGTCGGGGAAAGCCGGTCTCGGAACCGACAATGCCCACAAAGGGGCATATATGCAATATGTGTTTGATGCACCAGAAGCGGGGGTTTACGACCTCTCGGTGTGGTATATCACTATGAATACCCGCTGGCTTTCACTCCAGATTAACAATCAGCAGGCAAACATAATGGCCTGTGATGTTCTGACGGGTGGCTGGAACGGTGTGCCGGCCGAAATCGAAAATGGCGAAGGAGAAAAAGAGATGCGTCCGGGTGTGGCATCGAAAAGTATTCCGGTATGGTGTGAGGAGGGTGAAAACTTCCTGATGGTTCGTGCCATCTATGGCTACAGTCCTGAAGAGGATCGCGACCAGCCGTATACTCCCACTATTGACCGTTTTGAACTCGTGAAATCAACCGCAACGTTGACAAAACCCGCAGACTGGACCGACCAGCAGCAGATTCGCCGCGAATTTGAAGATTACGACGCATTGTCAGGATCAGCCGCGGTTTCAGACCGTGTGGCGTTCTCAGGGAAAAAAGGCGGCAATATCGGCCAGAACGGAGGTAATCTCAGTTATAAGATTGATGTCCCCGAGGATGGTGTGTATATGATGAACATACGTTTCGCCACAGCCCAGCGCCGTTGGATTTCTGTTAAGGTTAATGAACAGATGCCAACATATGTAGGGTTTCTTCAGGGCTCTGACAGCTGGGGGGAGAAGGAAGATGATTTCGTGGCCCAGCGCCAGGTGCTGGTTTATCTGAAAAAGGGTGAGAACAACGTTGCTTTCGGCCAGTACACCAAGACAGGCAAAGATGCAAGTGAGCATGGCGATTCCCCGGCTCTCGACTATTTCACCCTCGACCTGGTAAATTATCCCGACATGACCGAACCGGCCATTGAAATATGCGCCTATAAGGCTTCTTTGGCAGATGCGGCCAAATGGAGCTCTACTTTCGACAACGAACTGTTCTGCGACCATAATGAGCACACTGTTGCCACATCATCGGCCAGCAATGCGTCTGTGACACTTGAGTTCCCATGGCCGATACTGGTTAGCGGTTACGCTTTCGCCACAGAGAATAATACCGACGAGTGGAAGGTTGAACTTTCTGCCGATGGTGAAACGTGGACAGAAGCCGGGACCCCGGTGTCAAAAATCACCAACGGGCGCATTACAACCGCTATACTTGAAAATCCCTATACGGTGGCAGAAGGCGAGGCTGTGTCGCCGGTTAGATTTGTGCGGCTTAATATTGCCGGCAATGAGCCTGCCGCATTGGGCGAGTTTAACGTGTTCGGCAATCCCTATGTATCTGCCGATAACCATAATCCGGCCGGAATCCTGGCGGTTGACGGCACGGTGGATTATGTGTCGAGCCACACCGGTTTCGATGTTGACCAGTGGCACGAGGGTGTTGACAAACTGTTTGACGGTAGCAATGCTTCGCAGTTCACCGTGGCTGAAAGTGGTGATGGAGGCATGGGGGATGCATCTGAAATAACAGTTGAAATCTATCTCGCAAATCCTGCAAAGGTAGAATCATATATGCTAAATACCCATTATAGTGCCGGTTATTATAACAGCCGCTCACCTAAAGACTGGGCGCTTCAGATATATGACTATGACAATGATAACTGGAAAGACGTTGATGCGCGCGACGGCATGAATTTCGCAACCCCGGCTTCAACAATGGCTCTGAATGTTGCCGAACCTGCCGAAAGCGACACTTACCGCCTGGTTATCCGGAACCGTGCAAAACAGGCGACCCACCTGTCGGGATTCCAAATGTATGGAGAGCCTCTTTATTCAGGTGTTGGGGAGGCTGTGGCCTCTGAGGTTGCTGCTGTTGCCGTTGCAGGTGTTGCCGGTGCTATTGAGCTTACAGCCAATGAGGCTATGCCTTACGGCATCTACACTGTTGCAGGAGCTACCGTTGCCCGTGGCATTGCTTGTGAAGGTATGACCTCTGTGAAACTTGCCCCCGGCATCTATGTTGCCAAGGTTGGCAGCCATGTTGCCAAAGTGGTGGTGAAATAATACGCAAATAGATATCATATAAATATTCATCCTATTACTGACTGCCATAGCCGGAACCATCCGGTGGTTCCGGCTATGGCAGTTATCAAATCTGTTTTGTTTCTATCCATGAATTTTAAGATTGTCAGACTGTTAGTTTTGTCGATGACTGTGTGTGCCGGCTTTTCGGCGTATGCACAGAAAACTGTGGCTGATGTGGCGTCTCCGTCAGGCAATATCGGTTTGAAGGTTTCTGCCGACGAAGAATCCCGTCTGACATATGAGGTTGTGGCCGGAGGAGAACAGATACTCGATAGTTCTGCACTCGGGGTGATAATCGGAACGACAAGCCTGTCGCAGTTCCAGCGGTCTGTGGAGTGCGATGAGATTTCGATAGACGAGGCATTCACTCTGCCGCATGGTAAGATTTCCGGTTATACCAACCGGTGCAATGAACTCACTTTGGATTGCAGAGGGCAGGGGGGGCGCAATCTGACTATAATTTTCAGAGTGTATGATAATGCTGTGGCAGTGCGCTATGGTGTGGTCAACCGCAAGGGGAGCCGCCTGTCGGGTGAACTGACCACTTTTAATTTTTCAGATATAAAAAACAGTTGGGCCATGACCTACCGCAAAGATTATTCGTGGTATTATGAGCCCCGCACATGGGACGCCCTCACTGATGCCGAGGGGTATGCATTCCCGATGCTTCTGCAGACAGCAGACCGCTATGTGCTTTTGACGGAAGCCGATAACCGGGCTTCAATGTCGGCATCGCGCCTTGTCAGAGGCAACCAAAACGGACAATTCATGCTTGAGCCGTACGCTCAAAGCAATATCATAGATGATGATTTTCTTTCTCCCTGGCGTTTGATGATTATCGGCAGCCTTGAGGAGATTGTGGAGTCGGCGGTGTTACCGGGGCTTTGTGACGCCACGGAGATGGAAGACCTTACTTGGATCAAGCCGGGACGGATGTCGTGGAACTGGGGTGCGGAAGATGCCGATTCCAATCCTACGATGGAACAGGTGAAATCCTATATCGATCTTGCCGCCTATTACGGATGGGAGTATTTCATGCTTGACGATGGTTGGGAGGGGCGCATCGACCTGGCAGAGGCTTGCGGATATGCGCAAGAAAAGAATGTGGGCGTATTCGTGTGGGCGCATCAGGGGCGTTTTTCGGCCGATACTGCGAAGAATATAGAATGGTTCAGGGAGTGGTCGGAAGCAGGAGTAAAGGGTGTTAAAATCGATTTCTTCGAGGATGACAGCCGGGACATGCTTGCAAAATATGAGGGCATTCTTGATGCTGCGGCGCAGTGCCGTCTGATGGTGAATTTCCACGGATGTATCAAGCCGTCGGGTCTTGAGCGCCGCTGGCCCCATCTTATGACCTCCGAAGCGGTGTTGGGAGGGGAGATGTATATGTTCAACACTACTATGACACCGGCATCACATGGTGTGAATCTCGCATTGACACGCAATGTGCTCGGCTCGATGGACTATACTCCGGTGAAATATGGCAACAGGCATGGACGAGCTATCACCAATACCACATGGGCATACCAGACAGCTCTGACTGTGGCGTTTGAATCGTCGCTGTTGTGTGTGTGTGATTGCCCGGCCAATCTCACCGGCCACATAGCAGAACCGTTGTTGAGGGCAATCCCTACGGTTTGGGATGAGATAAAATGCCTTGAGGCACGCCCCGACGGTTTTCTGACAGTCGCCAGGCGAAAAGATAACCAGTGGTGGTTGGCTACGATTACCTCAGAGCCGCGTAATGTTCCGGTTGATATGTCGTTTTTGCCGGAAGGAGAGGATTTCGCCGCATATATCTACACAGAGGGGGTGCACCGCACTGATGTGGCTTTTGAATACCGCGACAGGGTGTCGTCATCAACACGGATTGATCTTGAGCTGGGAGCGAACAGCGGAGCAACGGTTGTTGTTGCCCCACGAGGCTCTATGGCCGCACCGATAGTGCTGCGGCGTGAGGCGGAGGATTACAATACCCGTGGGAGCCGTAGGGCGGATGCTGACTGCTCCGGAGGATATTATATCGCCGAACTCAACAATGCCAAGAAAAACGTTACATTCGACGACATAGAAGTGGGGCAGGACGGATATTATTTCTTAACTTTGTATTACCTTGATAATGCCGACCATAGCGCATACATACAGGTCAATGGCGGAGAAAAGGAATACCATATGTTCAAAAGTCCGGGAAATGCTATTGCCGGAAAGGATATGGCGTTTAAGACAGTGATGGTGCATCTGTCGGCAGGCCGCAATGTAATTGCTTATGGCAATGACAACGGCCCGGCTCCGGCATTAGACCGGGCGACGGTGACTTCATTCGGCATTCCTGCGGAATCGGGGATTGAGGCCGTGCCGTCTGCAGACCGGTGGCAGCCAAGATGGCGCTTGGTTGACGGTGGGGTGGAGATAGAACTTGCCGAAGCGTCGACGGTTAATCTTCTCGATTTTGAGGGGAAACTCCTCAACAGCCGCAGATGTGGATCGGGGACACATTTTGTGGGAACTGATAACCGACGGCCGTTGATACTGAATCTCGTTTGTGGCAGCCGTTCATATTCAGTGAAGCTAATCGGAAACAGATCAAATATATAACATATGCAGACCAAATTATTCAAGATTTTACCTTTCAGCCCTGTTATAGGGTTTGCGCTCGGATTCAATGCCAGTGCGCAACAGACGATTGCCAATTTCAGTATATGCGACAAGGCCGAGGTTTCACTCGAAGGGGGCAGTGATAATGCCACTTTGCCGGCATTGTGCGATAAAAACGATATGACTGTTTTTGAGGTGGCCAAAACCGGAGGTGTCAATATCCTTTTCACTCTGGCTGATGCCTGGGTGGCAAAAGGGTTGGTGGTGGTTGCCGCAGATGACACAAAGTGCGCTCCGGCCCAGATGACTCTTTACGGGCGGAATGCGGCCACTGAGGAGTGGACTCGTCTGGGGCTTTTCAACAGGGCAAAATATTGGGGCGCATACACGGCCTATACCGGAAAAACATTCGCGTCGCAAACCGGGGCTTATACATCGTTTAAGCTGGAAATCGCTAAAAACGGAGAGGGTGACAGGTTGAGCATTGCAGACCTTCAGATTCTCGGTTATCGTGCCGAAGATACTGAAAATATCGCCACAGATGTTTATGGTGTTTTTACAGCCCCGGAAGGTACTGACAACCTCCATGCCATAGGGGGAGGGAACTATACCACCCCTGTCACTCTAAAAAATGTGAAGGCTGAAAACGGGCTTGAAAATGCGTGGATAGACTATACCTTTAATGATCCTGCGGTATTGACAGGCTACGCATTGACCACTAACCAGTCGGCAGTCACAAACACACGCCCGAATACCTGGGATCTGATGGCATCGGAAGATGGTGAGAACTGGGTTACACTTGACATGCGTAATAACGAGGGTTCGTTTAATGTTGACAATTACCAACAACGTTATGACTTGCCCTCTACTGGAGTGAAGATTGATTATGCCGCCATGGCTGAGGAATTATATTCGGTTATGCTATCTGATTTCTACCGCGACTATTGGGGCGGGAAATATCTGATTCATAGCTGGAACCCCAATCCGGAGAAAGTGAATGCCGGATATAACTACTGGTGGCAGGCACATGCCATCGATGCCATGACCGATGCTTTCATCCGCACCGGCAAACAGATTTGGAGGATGAGGGCCATGCAGATTAAAAAGGGGATGTATACGGCGTATGACGCAGGGCGTCAAGACCTGTGGAATTCGTTCTATGATGACATGGAATGGATGGCGATTGCCTGTCTGCGTGCATATGAGCATTTCACCATCAGCCGAAACGAATGGCTCACAGAAGCCAAACAGCTGTTCGATTGGATCTGGGGGGGCTGGAGTGATGTCAACGGAGGCGGTATAGCATGGAATACGGGTACAGATGGTAAAAACTCATGTTCGAATGCACCGGCAATAATCGTTGCAGCACGTCTTTATCAGCTTACCGGCGAGCAGCATTATCTCGACAAGGCGAAAATGATTTATGAGTGGATGCTCACCCATTCACGTTTCGACGACGGCTTTATCAAAGATGCCCCGGGCAATGAGCAGAGAGGATGGGCTTTCACATACAACCAGGGCACATGGGTCGGAGGTTTGCTCGAACTGTTCAAAATAACCGGTGAAGAGGAATATCGCGATATAGCGGTTGACCTCATGGATAAATCTCTCGACGGGCGGTGGTATTCTCCTAACGGCATCATGCGCGAGCAGGGACATAGCGACGGCGGTCTCTTCAAAGGAATTTACATACGCTACATTGCAGAATGGGTGGCTTCGGGTCTGCTCGACAGCGAGCGCCAGTTCCGTTACGCCAAATATCTGGTAGAGAATGCCAAATCGCTGTATCTCAGTTCGCTTATCAAACCTAATTTCAAGGTTATGCCTTGTTGGAAGAGCCGTGAAGACAGCTATAACGGAGAAAATAACGGCGGCCCTAACGGCGATTACCATTCTTCAATTCTGCTGAGCGGGGTCTTCCTGTTTGAGAGTGTGGATATGCTTCGCCGGGAGGGGGTTCTCGATGATGATTATTCAGTTAAAAATCCTAATATCGGAAAGCCTTATAAGTATTACCGTCTGCGGGTGACCTACAATACCGGCGGCTCGACCGTTCAGTTGGGTGGTATGAGCCTCTATGGAGAAGTTAAAGGTGCAGGATTAGGCGGTGTGGCCGTAGGAAAACTTGCCCCGGTAGTATCGGGGGGAAAGGGGCTTATTGATGTTGCCGGAGTTTTGGGAGACACCGATGTGGAGGTGTTTACTCCCGATGGCAGGCTTGCGGCAAGCAGGCGGGTGTCGTCGGGCAGTTGCTCGTTTGGTTTAGCATCCGGTCTATATGTGGTCAAAGTGGGGGGGTGCGCTCCGTTGACTGCGAAAGTTCTGGTGAAATAAGCCGGAATCATGGTTTTCAGATACTATGTTTCTAACAGTGTGAAAAAGATTGTTTAATTGATGTAACAGCCAACCATACAAATGAATAAAATTATTTTTAATGCCGTTCTTATCGGAATGGCTGCCTTGTCAGTGCCAGGACTGTCGGCTGCGCCGAAGGTGCTGAAAGCTGTTTCCCCTTCGGGAAATATAGCCTTGACGCTGTCTGCGGGTGACTCGATTTGTTATTCGGTCGACCGAAATGGAGTTCCGGTGGTGAAATCGGCCACTATTGCCATGAATCTATCAGACCGCACTTTTGGGGTCAACTCAAAAGTGAAATCGGTTAAACGTTCAAAAGTGAGTGAGCGTCTGACACCAGCCGTTCCGTTGAAGCATTCGGAAATTGACAATTCCTACAATTCCATGACGGTTTCTTTCAATGGGGGCTATGAGGTTGAATTCAGGGTGTTCGATAATGGTGTTGCCCACCGGTTCATAACAACCGGGAAGCAGCCACGGATAGAGGTCGACGGAGAGAGATTTTCAGTAGCATTCCCGTCGGATATGAAAATCCATCTGCAACAGCCAGGCGGATTCAAGACCGCGTATGAAGAGGTTTATTCCCACAAGAATATGTCGGAATGGGGTTACGATGACCGCATGTCGACCCTTCCGGTTCTTGTTGAGGCTTCAGACAGCCTGTGTGTGCTTGTCTCAGAAAGCGATTTGAGCGATTATCCCTGCATGTTTCTGCGTGGTAACGGTGCAAACGGATTCACGTCGGTTTTTCCGAAAGTCCCTCTTGAGTTCGGTGAAGATGGCGACCGCAGCCTTAAGATACTTAAAGAGGCAGATTATATTGCAGAGACAGCCGGCAGCCGCACTTTTCCGTGGCGTTACATGGCTATAGGCACTCCCAAAGAGATACTTGAGCAGACACTGACATGCCAGCTTGCGTCGCCGTCGGTTATTGGAGAGGCCGGATGGGTGCGTCCGGGTTTTGTATGCTGGGAGTGGTGGAACGGCGCCATCCCTTATGGCGATGATGTGGATTTCGAGGCGGGATGTAACCTTGAGACCTACAAATATTACATCGATTTCGCCGCGCGCTACGGCATTCCATACATCCTTATGGATGAAGGGTGGGCTAAGAGCACCCGCGATCCTTATACCCCTAATCCCAATGTAGATCTGCATGAACTTGTGAAATATGGCAAGCAGAAAGGTGTTGATATATTCCTGTGGCTCACATGGCTGACAGTAGAGCGGAACTTCGACCTTTTCAAGACTTTCAAGGATTGGGGTATAGCAGGTGTGAAAATCGATTTTATGGATCGTTCTGACCAATGGATGGTGAATTATTATGAGCGTGTGTGTGCTGAGGCTGCCAAAAACGGGCTGATGGTTGATATGCACGGGTCGTTCAAACCTGCGGGTCTGGAACATAAATATCCCAACCTGCTGTCGTATGAGGGTGTGCGCGGCATGGAGCAGATGGGCGGATGCTATCCCGACAATTCACTCTATCTGCCTTTCATGCGCAATGCCGTGGGGCCGATGGACTATACTCCCGGAGCGATGATCAGCATGCAGCCAGATTGCTACCGTGCCGACCGCCCGAATTCGGCTTCTATCGGTACTAGAGCCTACCAGATGGCACTTTTCGTGGTGTTTGAGAGCGGTGTTCAGATGCTTGCCGATAATCCGACACTCTATTACCGTAATGCCGACTGCACCGACTTCATAACCTCTATTCCTGTGACATGGGATGAAACCCGTGCGCTGGAAGCCCGTCCGGGTGAATATGTGGCTGTGGCTAAACGTAAGGGTGACAAATGGTATATCGGGGCGATTGCCAATAGCCAGGTGTGTGACCGCCGGATGACGTTGCCTCTCGATTTCCTGGCCGACGGTGTTGACTATGAGATGGTGTCGATTGAAGACGGCATAAATGCCAACCGTCAGGCGATGGATTACCGCCGCAAGACCTCGACTGTCAGTGCCGACACTTCTCTCGATGTTAAGCTGGCTCGTAGCGGAGGTTTTGCCGCCATATTGTCGCCGGTCGAGATGACAGCGTCTGCCGACTGATTAATGCTGAAATTTTACCAATAATCTATAACCAATAACCAAAATGAAAAAAACAGCGATTGCTTTATGCCTGTTGGCCGTGGGGCTTTTCATGGCAAGGGCAGAGGGTATTTCAACTCCTGTGAATCTGTTTGACGGTGAGGGTGCGTTCTATGACCGTTCCGGTAGATATACGTCGGTGACGGTTAACGGCACCGATGTGCCTGTGATGGACGGTTATAACCGCTCGGGCGACTATCTGGAATATGACATATTGCGTTATACATCCGCTCCCGGCAAAAACACCATGACCATAACATGCCCTGATGCCATTAATTCAATCAGCATCAGTCCAAAAAAACTCAATATCATTCCTGAAAAAATCAGCTCGAATTCCTATCGTTTCGATGTTCCGGATCCGGTAGATACTCCATATTATCTCTATGCGACTATTAACGGCAACAAGCTGGTGATTCTGCGTGATGAAACCGAAACAGCCCCGTCGGGCGAAGGGGTCTGGAATGTTGGTGATATGCTTAATGGGGCTTCTGTCAATGCGCGTAGCCAGGCGATGGCCCGCAGAGTGGCTCAGAAGATTCAGGAAGCTATCGATGCTGCCAGTCAATGGGGCGCGTCAAACGGTAAGCGTGGGGTGGTTTATGTTCCTGCAGGGCTTTATTATATGTCCAACATCATCCTTAAAAGTGATGTTGAATTTTTCCTGTCGGAGGGGGCAGTGCTTCGCGCCACTGACAACAAAAGCGATTACAGGGTCGATTACCATAAAAATTCGCTTGACCGCGACGGAACATGGTGGATCTCCACCGTCAACGACCCTGAAAATCCTTCAAAGAATGTCAGGATATGCGGCCACGGCGTTATCGACGCCAATGGCTATTATTATCAGAAACGTCTGAAAAACAATGCCGACAGGTTCGGAATTACAGCTCTACATATCATTCATGCGGAAAACGTTGAGGTTGACGGTATTACTGTTATGCAGACCCCGATGTGGGGAACTATGCTCGGACGGTCAAATGACATAGTGTTGACCAATGTGAAATTCCTCAACTCGACCGATGCGAATGAAAACGACGGTATTGACGTCAACGAAAGCCAACGTGTGTTGGTAGACCGTTCAATCGGCATCGCTCTCGACGATCCCTATTCAACCAAAACATGGATGGGGCAGGAGCTGTTCAAGAACTGGACTGGTGAGCCTGAGGCTTTGGATGATGTGACGTTTAACCATTGCGTGTCGTGGAGCTACTGCGGAGCATTCAAGATGGGACATGGAGCTCAGCAGAGGCAGACCAATGTGAAGATTCTCAATGGTGTGGTGCTCAACAGCGGGCGTGCCATAGGTATAGAACCGAAATATGCCAACACAGAGCCGAATGTGGGTGGCTTTTGGGATGTGCTTGTAGAAAATGTGGATATAGAGCATGCTGGTGGAGAAGGATGGTTGAAGATTCTCGCCGAAACTCCAAACGTGGGCAATCCCCCGGTCAAGAACGTGACGTTGCGCAATATCAACATCCGCTCGAAAGGGTCGGCCAGCTCTCTCCGGGGTGTTGATGAAAACAATATAATCGACGGGGTGACATTCGATAATGTTCATATGTATGGCAACAGTGCGCCTGTCACCACTCTTGCCGAGTTGAATATCACCAATGTGGCGAACTACCGCAATGTGAGGTTTGAACAAAGTGATGCCGCTGCACATGAATATCTGCTCGAGGCGGAATATTTCAACAAGAACAGTGCCGGTTCGGTGGCTTTGATGACTGCCGACAATGCCGATGCCGACCATGGGGGTGCATTCGTGCAGAATGTCACCACTGGCAACCACCTGTGTTATAACGATGTCGATTTTGGCAGCAATACCTCATCGATCAGTCTGCGTTACATGTCGAAGCGCTCCGCTTTCGAGGCTGTGTTGCACCTTGATGCCATTGACGGAAAGGAAATAGGCCGTGTGTCTTTGGCTAAATCTGCTGTCTGGGCTGATGCCAAGGTTGATCTTGAGGGGGCATTAGGCAAACATGACCTCTATGTTGTGCTCAACAAGGTGTCTGGGCCGTCGAGTGCTATTGACGGGTTGAATTATCTGCGTCTCGAAAACCGCACATTCGTTAATCTTGAAGCCATCAAGGTGGCGTCAAAGCCGGTTGAGGTCAATGTCGGAACATTTGCGCGGTTAGACTATTCACTTGTTCCGGAGAATGCCTATCAGACAGATGTGATGTGGGAGATGGTGGATGGTGCTGATGTTTTGTCTCTTGACAAGTATGGCAATGTCAGAGGGTTGAAGACAGGACATGCAACTGTGCGTGTGGTTTCGGAGTGGAATCCGGAGATATATGCTGATATAGAAGTTGCAGTGGTCGACAAGTTGAAATTCGCAAATGTGCGTATAGAGGCTGAAAGCGCTTCTGCCCTTTACGACACATATCACTACGACAATGCCATCGCGGTAGGTTCTGTTTCAGACCCTGAGGATGAGGGTGGAATTGGTGTGAACGGCTGTTGGGATACGAATTTTGCCGTGTATGAGAATGTTGATTTACTCGACGGTGCGGTTGAGGTGGCTGTGCGCAAAAATGTTCCGAGGAGTTCGGCTATGGAGATATGGCTTGACCCGCAGATTGATGCTGAAAACAAGAGCTTCAGCGGGGGCACCAAGATTGCCGATGTTGAGTTTACGGTGGCTGCACCGGCATGGACTGTGTGGGAAACATTTACCGCACCTGTTGTGGGGTTGCCTTCGGGCATCCACACTGTGGTACTCCGTTTCAAGTCTGCCGGAACAACCAACCACAATCAAAACCTTGCCGGTTATAACTGGATAGAATTCAAGGTTATCAATAACCGTGGCGAACTGCAGGAGCTGCAGCCTGTTGAAGGAAATGTGACGGTCAACAAACATTTGCAGACACAACTGGAAGTGAGATATGTGCCTGAAAATGCACTGGAACGCGATCTTGTGTGGAGTGTTGTTCCGTCTGAGCCGGAAGGTGAGGCTGTTGTAGAGGTTTCTGCCAAAGGTGTTGTTAAAGGTCTGAAAGCAGGTGTTGCGACGGTGAGGGCCACGTCAGCCTCTAATGAATTAATATCGGCTGATTTCCACATCACTGTTGAAGATAATATGGATGAGTTGAAGGTGCGCATAGAGACGGAAGATGCCGATGCTGTTTATGATACATATCATTTTGGCAATCAAAGCTCTATAAGTGTGGGTGATGTGTCAGACCCGGAAGAGGAAGATGCACGTGGACTAAACAGCTGCTGGCACGGTAATTTCGCAGTTTACGAAAATGTTGATTTCCATGATGCGGTTTATAGCGCTTCTGTGCGGAAAAACTATGTGCGTGGCTCGAAGATGGAGATGTGGATTGACCCGGAAATCGATGCTGAATCCAAATCTTTCACCGGAGGCACCTTGGTAGGCACAGTTGAATATCCGAAGCCCGAGAAAGATGACTGGAGCCGTTGGCAGACTTTCGAGATGCCTGTTGAAGGAGCTCCTTCGGGTGTGCATACCGTGGTGTTGCGATTCCTTGCAGGAGGTGGCTCGGCTGCCGACAAAAATTACGGCGCGTTGAACTGGATTGAGTTCCAGACTTTGAAGAAAGCTCCGCAAGGCCCTATTGTGATTGAAGCTGAGAGCTGGGATGACCAGAAAGAATGCAAGGTGGCCGATTTGAACGGCGAGGGCACGGAAGCATCAGGCGGCAAAGGCTGGGGGAGCGACAATGCCCATAAAGGGGCATACGCCACTTATACGTTCAATGCCGACGAAGAGTGCGCCTACGACCTTTCGGTGTGGTATGTTACGATGAACACCCGCTGGATGTCGGTGCAGATTAACGATAATCCTGCAAATATCATCTGCTGCGATGAATTGACCGGAAACTGGAACGGTGTGCCGTCGGCTGACCGTCCGGGTGTGGCCTCGAAGACCATCCGTGTCTGGTGTCGCGAGGGTGAAAACTCGATGACGTTGCGTCCTGTCTATGGCTACTCTCCAGAAGAGGGACGCGACCAGCCATATTCGCCGAATGTTGACCGCGTGGTGCTTGAAAAAGTTGCCGTTGCAATGAAAGAACCAGCTCCGTGGACTGAGGCTGACCGGCTGAAATATGAAATCGAGGATTATTCGTCTACGACCGGAAAGACTGGCACCTCAAACCGCGCGGCCTTCTCTAATGGAAAGGGTGGGGAAATCAATCAGGATGGAGGAACGTTGATTTATGATGTGACAGTGCCTGCCGACGGTGTTTATCTTATGAACATAGCTTATGCAACGGGGCAACGCCGTTGGATTACGGTGTCGGCCAACGGCGGTGAGGCAGTGCCTGTAGGCTTCCTGCAAACAACCAACAGTTGGGGTGAGAACGCGGGTGGTGCGGTTTATAACCGCTCGGTGCTGGTTTACCTGTTTAAAGGCGACAATGTGATAACCCTCGGCCAGTATACGAAGGAAGGTCAGGACAACAGTGAAAGCGCATTCTCACCTGTGCTTGACTGCTTCACCCTTGATCTGGTTGATTATCCTGCGATGTCTGAGGCCAACCGCAAAGGCACGATTTATCCGGTGGCTCTTTCTGATGTTGCCGCATGGAGCTCCGATTTCGACGATAACATCTTTGCCGACCATAATGAATACACTGAATCGGTTGCTGAGGCAAACGAAGCCACAGTGACAGCGCAATTCCCATGGCCGGTGCTGGTCAGCGGATATGCGTTTGCAACCACAAACGACGCATCGGCATGGACTGTAGAGATATCTGCTGACGGAGAAAATTGGAAGAATGCAGGTGAGATTAATAAAACCGCTACAGTAGGTCGTGTAACCACGGTCACACTAAACAGCCCTTATGCCGACATGGAGGGTAATGCTGCCAGATATGTGCGTTTGAGCATCGCCGGTGAGCAACCTGCCGCTCTTGGAGAATTCATGGTGTTCGGTAATCCGTATGCATCGTCTGAATGCCATGTGCCATCGGGGGTGCTTGCACAGAATTTCACCAATTTTGAAACAACCCATGTAGGTTTTGACAGCCAAAGCTGGCATGAGGGCATCGACAAGATGTTTAACGGTATGTGTAATGACCGGTTCACTGTTGCGCAGTCTGGCGACGGCGGTATGGGCGATTACGACGACATAACCATCCAGCTTCATCTGACAAAGGCTGTTGCCGTTGAATCATATATGCTCGGAGTGCATTATAACGGAATGATGGAGCGTAATCCTGCGCAGTGGGAGCTTTATCGAGGGCCTGTGGATAGTGCAGATGGGAGCCGGACTGTGGCTGAAGAGGATTGGGCTTTGCTTGATTCCCGCGAGAATATGAATTTTGTGGTGCCGGGTTCCACGCTGCCTATTCATATTGATAATGAATCCGCAGCATCAGATTATAAATTAGTGATTAAAAACAGGCGTGATAAAGCAACGCATCTTGCGGCTTTCCAGATGTTTGCCAAATCGGGTAGCACCGGTATAGAGGCCAATGATGCCGACGGGTTTAGCATTGTTATGGTTGCCGGTGGTAATGGGGCTGTTGAAATTGCTTCTGACGAAGAGCGGCCATATAATGTCTACAATATGACAGGTGTGGGCGTTTCCGCCGGATCGGTTGCCGGTGTAGCCCGTGTTGAGTTGCCTCATGGTATCTATGTGGTGGCAGTAGGCACCAAGACCTTCAAAGTGGTAGTGAAATGACAATGATAGTATAGGTTTCCATTAAACAATATTTGTTGACAGTGGCGCATACTGCAAAGGTTGCGCCACTGTTTTTTATGAAACATTTTATCACGTTGCAAAGGAACTTTATGCAGGTGGCAATGTTATCTTTTTATTATGAGTAAGTAAGTCATCAAAATTATTACGCATATTATGAATCTTGAGACTTTATATCATCGGCGGAGCTTTTTCGGTGCTTTTAGCCTTCATATTCAGTCGTGTAGACAACTACACTCCTTCATTCTCAGGCTAAAATCCCTCGAAAAATCTCTCTCCGATAATATAAAAATAATTGTGACGGCTTACTTAATAACAACTAAGAACATCGACGTTTATGTGGCATAATCATATCATACCGTTTTTTGTGGAAAATCCGTCAATGGCTATTTTCCTCACTTTGGGGCTGGGTTATCTTTTGGGAAAGCTCAAATATAAGATGCTTGCGCTCGGAACTGTGACGAGTGTTCTTTTGGTGGGCGTGTCAGTTGGCATACTTATGCCGGATATAAAGATTCTGCCACCTTTGAAAACGGTGTTTTTTCTGCTGTTTCTGTTTGCTATAGGATATAGTGTGGGGCCGCAGTTTTTCAGGTCGTTCCGTAAGACGGGGCTGCCACAGGTGTTTTTCGCTGTGCTGATGTGTGCAGTCTGTCTCGGGGCGACATGGTTGTGCGGCAAACTCGCAGGTTATAATGCCGGTGAGGCGGCGGGGTTGTTTGCGGGGGCACAGACCATGTCGGCGGTCATAGGTGTCGGCCAGGAAACGATTAATGGTCTTAATATTCCGGAAGCGGCAAAGACGTCGATGAATAATGTTATTCCGGTTATGTACGCAGTCACATATGTGTTCGGTACGGCCGGATCTGCTTGGATTATAGCGTTTATAGGGCCAAGGCTTATGGGTGGCTTTGCAAAATGCCGCCAGGATTGCATTGAAGAGGAAGCCCGGATGGGTGAGACGCTGGTTGACCAGCCGGGCTATAGCTCGTCTTTACGTGAAGTCTCTTTCCGTTGCTATAAAGTTGCGAATGAATGGTTCGGCACAGGGAAAAAGGTTTCTGAACTTGAGGCTTATATGCTTGGGCAAGGACACCGCCTGTTTGTTGACCGGCTTAGGCATAACAGTCAGGTGATTGACACTCCCGAGGCATATCAGATGATTTACAAGGATGACGAGGTGGTGCTCAGCGGCAGACGCGAAAGTATTGTTGGTGAGGAGGACTGGATTGGCCCGGAAGTGGAGGATTCATCTCTTTTGGAATTTGCCATCCGAATTGCCCCTGTCATGGTGGCTTCAAAGGCTATTGACGGCAAGACGGTAAAAGAGATTCTTGCAATGCCGTTTATGCACGGGGTGAGTATCCGCAATATCAAGCGACAACAGTCAATCGATGTGCCGGTACGCGAAAATTCCGTTGTAGACGGCGGGGATATGATAACTCTCGTGGGATTGCCATATGATGTTCATACGGCACTGAAATCCATCGGCCGTGCTGCCCGTCAGACAACTGCCACCGACATTATCTATGTTGCCCTTGGCATTCTTGTGGGAGGTGTCATAGGGGTGCTTTCATTCAATATAGGAAATATTCCCGTGTCGCTTACGACTTCAGGCGGTGCTTTGATTCTGGGGCTTATTTTCGGATGGTGGCACAGCAAGCGCCCCGACTATGGCCAGATTCCTCCAGCGGCCACCTGGATTTTCAGAGACTTAGGGCTGAATATGTTCATTGCCTGTGTGGGTCTTGAATGTGGCCCTCACTTTATATCCGGATTCCAGCAAGCAGGATGGATGTTGTTTGTCTGGGGCGCGATTGCCACATCGATTCCTCTTATTGTTGGCATCCTTATGGCACGCTATGTATTTAAATTCCGTGCCGGTACAGCCCTTGGATGTGTTGCCGGTGCGAGAACTACCACGGCGGCCCTCGGAGCCGTTGAGGAGTCTCTTCACAGCACTGCCCCGGGCATGGGCTATGCCATAACATATGCTGTAGGTAACACACTCCTTATCTTGTTTGGTGTGGTGATGGTTATACTCTTCTCCTGATGATTTCAGAAGTGTTCTGGGATTCTTTTGAAAATAGGCAGTGAAGTCATCTTGACTTTTTATATAATCTGATAAATATATAATAAGCACATGGATAATCTTATTAACTCTCCGATTGATCAGGAGCTGTCAAAACTCTCACCTTTTGAGCTAAAGGGTAAAATAATAGAATTGGCTGATGAGAAAGTGAAAAAGGCCGCCAATACGATGTTGAATGCCGGACGCGGCAATCCGAACTGGGTGGCAGATGTGCCCCGCAGCGCGTTTTTCGCTTTCGGCCAGTTTGCAATGACGGAATGCGCACGCAATTTTTCCATGCCGGAGGGTGTGGCTGGAGTTCCGCAAAAAGAAGGCATCGCTTCGCGTTTTGAAACCTGGATGCGCGATAATGCTAATTTAGCCGGGGTTGATTTTCTCCGCAAAGCATATGAATATTGCCTGTTGGAGCTTTCTGCCGACCCTAATTCTCTCGTAGAGGAATGGGCCGGCGGGATAATCGGCGACAATTATCCGACCCCTCCGCGCATACTTCCATATAGTGAGCAGATTATACGTAAATATCTCGGCTGGGCATTATGTGCGGGGAATCCTCCGGAGGGTGTTACGTTTGACCTTTTCGCAGTTGAAGGTTCAACAGCCGGGATGTGTTACTGTTTCGATGTTCTCAAGCATAATTTCCTTCTCAATAAGGGTGATTCGATTGCCATAATGGTTCCGGTTTTCACACCTTACATAGAGATTCCCCAGCTGAGTGAGTTTAATTATACGGTTTTGAATATCGCAGCAGATGAAATATCGCCCGACGGTATGCATACGTGGCAATATTCCGATGCGGATATCGAAAAGCTCAAAGATCCGAAATACAAGATGCTGTTCGTTGTCAATCCGTCGAATCCGCCAAGTTATGCTATGTCTCCACATACGGTCAAGGCAATCCAGGAGGTTGTCAAGGCTAATCCTAATCTGATGATTCTGACAGATGACGTTTATGGAACGTTTGTTGAGGGCTACCGAAGTCTGGTTGCCGACCTTCCGTATAATACCATTTCATGTTATTCTTATTCCAAATATTTCGGTGCCACAGGTTGGCGTATCGCTGTCACTGCTGTCAGCGGAGACAATATATTCGATAAGTTAATCAACGGACTGCCTGAGGATAAGAAAGCGCTTCTAAATGCCCGTTACCAGTCGCTGACCCTTGATGTGCCCGGATTGAAATTTATTGACCGCATGGTTGCCGAAAGCCGTCTGATTGCCCTGAACCATACTGCCGGTCTGTCGACTCCGCAGCAGATACAGATGGCATTCTTCTCGCTTGCCACACTTATCGACAAAGAGGGGGTTTATCAGAAGCGTATGATTAAACTTATCCATGACCGTTACGATGCCCTGTGGAAAAACTTCGGTTTCTCGATGCCGGCAGATTCGCTCCGTGCCGACTATTATTCGGAAATCGACATGATGGTCTGGGCGAAGAAACTCTATGGCCAGGAATTTGCTGATTACATGGATAAGACATATAGTCCGTTGGCGATTGTTTTCAGACTGGCATCGGAAACCGGCAGTGTTGTTTTGAATGGCGACGGTTTCGATGGCCCGCGTTGGAGCATAAGGGTTTCACTGGCAAATCTTAACGAAGCGGATTATGTGCGTCTGGGCCAGAACATCCGTCAGATTCTGAACCAGTTTGCCGATGAATGGAAGACCTCAAAACAGAGCTGACGGCTTCATTATCGATTGAATCCATAGACTGATTATGACAAGGCGGTATGTCGGAATTTCCGACATGCCGCTTCTGTTTGAATAAAGCGGGTTGGGAGGTGGCTGTGTCAAGGTGGAATAGTGGCAAAAAAAAAATTGATTGTCTCCCGACAACCAATCTTAGTTAACCTTAAATCTAATACCATGAAAAACACGTTGCAAAGTTAGTGGGTTCAGACGTATTTGCCAAGTATTTTGGGCGGAAATGTCGGGAGGTTAACAATATTTTGCAACATGTGGGTGGATATGCAGGGCTGGCGCATGAGATTTAACTTTCCTTAAAAACCTTGAGTAAATAGTCAATATTACGGCCACATTTCTTGCGTCTTCGCTTAAGACTGATTTTGTCGTCTTGCTTTTTAAGCATTTCCAGCGCATACTTGCGCATTGCGGAAAAATTGGC
>CAJTFH010000031.1 GCA_910575545.1 Bacteroidales bacterium | reverse complement strand
GCCAATTTTTCCGCAATGCGCAAGTATGCGCTGGAAATGCTTAAAAAGCAAGACGACAAAATCAGTCTTAAGCGAAGACGCAAGAAATGTGGCCGTAATATTGACTATTTACTCAAGGTTTTTAAGGAAAGTTAAATCTCATGCGCCAGCCCTGGAGTTCGGTCAGATTCCCTTTTATCCTTAGCGTCGGCCCGAGCACCGTGCCGCTGATTTGCCGTTGGCCTGCCCATGCGGTGGGGTCGATGGTGTGGGGCTTGAAATTGCCGTCGCCGAAATCGACCATGACGGGGATTGTTGCCGATGTGACGTTTACCTGCATTTTGATGTCGGTGCCTGTTTCGGCCTCTGTGGTCATTGTTATGACTCCTTGCGCTTGTGTTGCGAATGTGGCTCCCAGCAGGGCAATGGCGGTTAGCAGTCTCTTCATTTCGTTTTGATTTGGGTGATGAGTTTTTGAGGGCGGCTCATGCATTCAGGAAATGCGGTGTTTGGCATTTTTAACATGTCGTGGCCGTGGGTTTCAATTCCGGTATAAGTGTTATGAGGCCTGTTTGGCTGGCAATTTGCGCGAGCGACGGCCTGTTTAGGAGCATGATGATGCCGCTCTGTGAACAATAGTGTCACAAAGTTACCCAATAGCGTCAAAAAATATGCTTTGTTTTTCCTAAATAATGTTAATATATGCTGTGGTGTATCCGTCCGGGGGTGGATGCACAAAAAAAGCGTTGAGCCGGAATCTCCGACACAACGCCTATTGTAAGTTTGTAAGTCTGGAATATCTGCTTTATTGCTTGGGGAGGTTGAAGGCTTGGCGCACGCGGTCAACGTAGTCGAGTTTCTCCCAGGTGAACAGTTCGACCTCGATGGTTTTGGTGCCGAGCAGGGGGGAGTGGAATGTTTTTTTCGCGGTGCGTGGTGTGCGTCCGATATGGCCGTAGGTGGCTGTCTCGAGATATATTGGGTTGCGCAGTTTCAGCCGTTTTTCGATGGCGTTGGGGCGCATGTCGAAAATTGTGCCCACGATGCGTGATATTTCCCCGTCGGTCATGTTGACTTTCGCCGTGCCCCGGGTGTTGACATAGAGGCTTACGGGCTGTGCCACTCCGATGGCGTAGGCCACCTGCACCAGTGCTTCTTCGGCCACGCCGGCTGCCACGAGGTTCTTTGCGATGTGGCGGGCGGCATAGGCTGCCGAGCGGTCAACTTTCGAGGGGTCTTTGCCCGAGAAGGCTCCGCCGCCATGGGCGCCACGCCCTCCGTAGGTGTCGACTATGATTTTGCGCCCGGTCAGGCCGGTGTCGCCGTGGGGGCCTCCGATCACGAATTTTCCGGTGGGGTTGACATGCAGTTTGATGTCGTTGCCCCACAAGGCGCGGATTTCTTCGGGCAGATTGGCCTTGACGCGGGGAATCAGCACGTTTTCTACATCGCGTCGGATCACTTCGAGCATCTCTGCGTCGGCTTCCTCCTGGCTCTTCCCTTGTTCAGGAAGGATGAAGTCGTCGTGCTGGGTTGAAACCACAACGGTGTCGACTCTGACGGGATGGTTGTGGCTGTCATATTCCACTGTAACCTGGCTCTTGGAGTCGGGGCGCAGGTAGGATTTCCTTTCGCCCGAGGGGGCGACGTAGGTCATGGCGTCTTCTTCGCGGCGGATTTTGGAAAGTTCCTTTAGAAGAGCGTGGCTCAGTGCTACCGTCAAAGGGATGTAGATTGGCGTTTCGTTGCAGGCGTAGCCGAACATCATGCCCTGGTCGCCGGCTCCCTGTTCTTCTTCTACGGCGCGTTCAACTCCCCGGTTGATGTCGGGGCTCTGTTCGTGCACCGCCATGAAAACCCCGCATGATTCGCCGTCGAATTTCAGGGCTGAATGGTTGTAGCCTATCGACTTTATGACTTCGCGGGCTTCATGGGCTATGTCGATATGGGAGTTTGATTTCACTTCACCGGCAATTACCACCTGGCCGGTGGTGACGAGGGTCTCGCAGGCTACCTTTGAGTTGGGGTCGAAAGCGAGCATTCCGTCGACTATGGCGTCGGAAATCTGGTCGGCAACTTTGTCGGGATGCCCTTCGGAAACTGATTCCGATGTAAAAAGATAGTTCATGGGTCTTTTTAGCATTTTTTTAAGTGGTTGCAAGCAATCAAATTTTTCCACGATGCAGCATGTAAATGTGTGCGTTCTAATGCGTGAACCTTCCGGGGACTGCTATTTGAGCCGGAAAGGCGGTGCAAAGGTACGCATTTTCCGCAAGATTTTCAAAATAACAAAGCCGGGAGGTTTCACAATCTCCCGGCTTCCCAAACAAAATGCTATGTACAACAATTCAAATAGTCTTTTTTATGGATTGCCTGCCCGTTAAGGGCGGCGCACTCGTTTAGTCGATTGCCTCGTCGGCAGGATAGCCGCCCATTTCGCGGATGGCGTTCTTCAGCATCACATACTGCTGGAAGAGGTGGTTGACGGGCACTTCGTCTTTGGTGTAGTCGTGCATCGGGCTCTTGAGGAAGAAGCTCAGGAAGCGCTGGATGCCGTAGCGTCCGCAGCGTGCTGCCAGGTCGCTGAGCAATACGAGGTCGAGGCAAAGCGGAGCTGCCAGGATTGAATCGCGGCAGAGGAAGTTGATTTTGATCTGCATGGGATAGCCCATCCAGCCGAAGATGTCGATGTTGTCCCAGCCCTCTTTGTTATCGTTGCGCGGGGGGTAGTAGTTGATGCGCACCTTGTGGTAGTATTGGGTGTCTTCATCATTGCCGTGGCCATAGAGGTCGGGCTGGTCTTCAGGCACGAGGATGCTTTCCAGGGTCGAGAGCTTGCTGACCTCCTTGGTGCGGAAGTTGGCGGGTTCGTCGAGAACCAGGCCGTCGCGGTTGCCGAGGATGTTTGTCGAGAACCATCCGTTCAGACCCAGGCAGCGGGTGCCGATGATGGGGGCGAAACCTGATTTGACGAGTGTCTGTCCGGTTTTGAAGTCCTTGCCGGCGATAGGCATTTTGGTCTTTTCTGCAAGTTCCCACATTGCGGGGATGTCGACGGTGGTGTTGGGTGCGCCCATGATGAAAGGTGCGCCTTCGGCCAGGGCTGCATATGCATAGCACATCGAGGGGGCGATGTGTTCTTTGTCGTCGGCTTTCATTGCGGCCTCCAGGGCGGCAAGAGTGCCATGCACTTTTTCGTCTACCGGAACGTAGATTTCGGTTGATGCCGCCCAAAGCACAACCACACGGTCAACCCCGTTTTCTTTCTTGAAGTTGCGGATGTCTTCGCGGAGCTGTTCAACCATGTCCCAGCGGGAGGTGCACTTCTTTACGTTGTCGCCGGTGAGGCGTTTTGCGTAATTGTGGTCGAAAGCGGCCTTCATGGGCACGATTTTCTCCAGCTCGTCTTTAACGGGGTTGATGTCTTTCTCTTTGAGCACCTCGCAGTTGATGGCCGATTCGTAGGCGTTGGCGGGGTAAACGTCCCATGCGCCGAACACTATATCGTTAAGGTCGGCCAAAGGCACGATTTCGTTATATTTGAGATACTTTTTGTTTTCTCCTTCTCCTACACGGATTTTGTCGTATTGGGTCATTGAGCCAACGGGCTTTGCAAGTCCTTTGCGGGTCATTAACACACCGGTCATGAAGGTGGAGGTGACAGCACCGAGACCTACAACTAATACGCCGAGCTTACCGTCGGCTTTTTTTACGTTACTCATTTTTCGTGCTATAAATTTTAATTCTTATTGCTTAGTTAATTGTTAAAATGTGTTTATTCGGTTTTGGTTCAAAACACGGTTCAAAGGTATATATAACTTTCCAATTGCAAAATTATTTTGATTGAAATATTTGTGTAATTTTGCTAATAGAGGTTAATATTGAGCCGTTTGTGTGAAATAATATTGATAGTGGCGCTATTATAACGATTGTGTGTAAATGAATGTTAATTGAAGGTCTGCGCGAATTGTTAAATGGGTGCAAAAAAGATGAGGATGCTGCATGGTTGTGTTGCAACATCCTCTGTTTGAAATGTTTTATTCTTTAGAACTCGGTTTTGACTGGTGTTTGCCTGAGAGTGCGTTAAATCAAAACATGCTGGAAACCGCTTTTTTGCAGTTGTTTACGGTTATATATGAAGCATACCGGTTGATGAAACGTGAAAATGCAGGGATTTTCATCAGCACATATTCAAATAGTATGAAGCCGATGAACGCACATCCGATTCCGAGTGAGACATCTATTATATAATGATGTGATGTGTATACGGCAGTGAACCATATGCCAAGGGTTATGATTGCCAATGCTGCCCGCATCCAGCCGGGAGTGCGTGAACGGAGAGAATAGATGAATGCCACGAGCGTGTAGGCTGAATGGAGCGACGGCACTGCGGCGAACACATTTGAGTTCCGGCCGTAAAGGCCGTTGAATATCCCGAGGCCGGTCATCTGGTCGAATGCTCCCAGTCCGGCGGTGTCGCCGGGAGTGCCCAGCAGGAAATCAAAGCCGTATTTCGCCACATACCATGGCGGGGCGGCAGGGTGGATGTAATAGCCTGCGAATCCGATGAAGTTGACCAGCAGAAACACCAGTGCGAAGTGGAGGTATGCCTTTTCCTGGTTATTGAAATAGAGCCACAGGCCGTAAAGAATAGGCACCGGCACCCAGCACAGATAAAAAACGCCCCCGAGAAAATCCATGAAAGCCGCATTGTGGATGCCGAAGAATTCATTTGGTGTGAGCACTCCTGCTGATGTTGCGATTCCGAACAGCGATTTCTCTGCGTTATATATGCCTTCGATGTCAACCGGGTTGACTTCGTAATTGTGCACTATGTTCATCCAGTCGTAGGAGATGCCGAATACTATAAACGGGAGCAGCGCCACTACGAGCCGGCGTGTCGGGCCGGCGGCGAAAAACAATGCGGCAATCAGCAGGGCGATGTAGGCGTGTTCCGGCCGGAAGCCGACACACAAAGCCGTCACGGCCACCCATACCGAAAGGGCGCAAAGCATTATCACGCTTTCGCGTGTGGTAGGAAGTTTCATTGCCGTTTTTTTATACAATCGCTTGTGGGTTGGTTTATTTAAGGCCTTTTCGGCACACGTCGACGCGGGCGAAGGCGGTGATGTTTGCGAAAACGGCTATTACAGCCATGGCTATTATGAGGATGTTGAATGCGATTGAGGGTGATTCGGGCGTAACCAGCCCCGCTATGCCGCACGCAAGGCAGCCGGCTGCAGTGACAACCACGCGCTCGGGGCGTTGCATGAATCCCACTTTGCATTCAAGGCCGACCCCTTCGGCGCGAGCCCGCACATAGCTTACCATTACCGAGCCGACCAGGGCAAGGAAGGCCACCAGGCCGCCCACTACATATCCGTTCATAATCAGGTAGTAGGAAATGGCGCCTACGGTGAACAGTTCGCAATATCGGTCGAGCACCGAGTCGTAAAGCGCTCCGAAACGCGACACCATGTTGCCCAGGCGTGCCACCTGGCCGTCGAGCATATCGAACAGCGAAAACAAAATGGTGACGCCTCCTGCCCATGTTATCAGGTCGAAACGGGGCGAACCTGAGCTGTGGGCTTCGTAGCCTGCATATGCGATTATAGCTGCTGCTGCGATGTTGCCTAACAGCCCGATGGTGGTTACCATGTTGGGGGTCACTCCCATACGTATCATCAGTCGCACAAACGGATTGATAATCTTGTAGATGCCTTGTTGAAGGCCGTCGCGTTCTTTTTTATATGCGTTCTTGGAAATCATTTTGCAATTTGGCTTTTCTGACTGGAATCGGTGTTATCTGCCTTTGTGGTGTCAGACAGGCAGTCTGTCTGGGTTTTATGGAATGTCAGCATGTCAACGATGCTGATGGCGTATTTGTCGAATTTAGATGGGATGTAAACGAAATTTTTTTGCAACAGGAAATTCCAGGCCAGCGATACTACCAGCGACACGCTCAAGCGGGCGAATGCGAAAATTCCGTCGGGCCGGAATCCGATATTATGCAGCCATTCCCAGTGTTGCAGCATGTGGTTGAAGGCTGTTGTGCCTGCCAGGTTGAGCACGAAACTCCCGCCCCATATCAACAGGTATTTGATGGCTACGGCTTTTACCGAGCAGTTTTCGGCGCGGAACGTGAATTTGTAGTTTATGCAGCAGTTGACAACGCCCCCTATCACAAGCCCGATGGCGGTGGCGAGAAACGATCTGAGGGGGTCTTTGCCCATGCCTATGAATACCCATGCGTAGAACACGAAGCAGACGCCCATATCGGTCCACGACGCGATCTGCGACGATACCGACGAGCGCAGGAAAGTGAAAATGCCTTTCCCGTGCATGAATTTGTCGGCGGCCCGTCGCATGGTTGAAGCGTGGGCGCTTTTGCTGTCGGCCTGGGTGTCGTTGTGTTGCGGGTCGTTGTTCATTTCGGCTATTTGTTCCGGCTGGGTTCTTTCCGTTCCTTTATGGCGGCGATTGCAGCTTTAGCGATGTTTGAGGCCGCTTCCGCGCGGCATGATGAGAAACTGGGCCAGTCGTTGAAATCTATAATCGACAGGGTGCCGTCGTCGGCCATTATGCATTCCCCTCCATAGACAACCAGGTTCAACTCCCTGGCGGCTCTCCGGCAGATGGCTTTCAGCTGTTCGTCGGTGTGCTGGTGCTCTTCTTTGCCCGATTTGGCATCTTCCGGTTCGAAAGGGAAGAACCAATGGAAAAAATTGGTGCCGGCGACACCGTAGAATTTCACCAGTTTGCCTGGGAGATGCCTTGATATGACCGCACGTTTGAATCCTCTCAGGAAATATTCCTGAAGCACATCCTGGGCTTCATGCGGGGAGCGGACATAGCTGACATCTTCGGCATGCTGGGTGTGGAAATCGCCTCGCTTGATCCAGCACTGCTGCATACCCAGCCTTATTAGCCGTTGTTTAACCACTTCGTCTGTGTCGACAATTATGCTTTCGGGGTATGGTATATTGCTTCCGAGCAATATACGGGCCTGCCGCTCGCGGATGCAGTTCTCGATGCCATAGCCCGAATTGATGACCAGCGTTCCTTCATCTTCGAGCCGTTGCAGCAGCTCGGTGGAGCGCTGTTCGCGGCACATGTTTATGACAACCGGTTCGCTGACGTTGCCTGTGCAGAACTGCTCTTCGCTGTAGATGTTGACCTCGCAACCGCGTTTGCGCAGCTGCTCGGCCACGGTGTTCATAATCGTGGCGTCATTGCCTATGTGGTTGGGGGAGAATGCCCCGGCTCGCATTATAGCGGCAATTTTCGTAGTGGCCATGGCTAAAAAGGGGTTCTGCTTTGTTTCCCGGGGTGCAAAGTTAGCGAAAATTTGCTAAAAGAATGTAGCCATGCGGGGAAAAAGACACTCAGCGTGCTGAAAACGACAGTAATGCACGGCAGAGCGGAGCGTCGCCGTGGGCGAGTTCGGCTCTGACAACTCCGTTGTCGAGATGCTGGAGCCTTACTTCCACCTCCTCGTTGTAGTGTGCCTCGCGCATATAGGCGATCTCGAAGCGTGTCAGCCGGAATTCATCATGGAAAGACAGGCTCCATTGGTTGAGCAGCAGTTCGATGTAACGGGAAGAGTTGACATGTCTGTTGACATCTATGTCGCAATAGGTGAACCGGTAAGGGTGGGCGGCATATCCTGTTACCGGTCGCGGTCGCGATGGCTTGTCGACCGGGCAGACCTTGTCGGCCGGAATCAGGTCTGCTACCCATTCCATGTGTGAAATGTCGGCGCCCTGGCGGGTGTCGGTGTTGAGCACCGCCCATACGGTGCGTGCATAGCCGATAGGTGTACCTTGGGTATCGAGTATTTCGAAATCCCGTTCAGAAAATAGCCGGTTTATCGAACTGATCCATGTGCGTATGGTATAATGGTCGTTGACTGCTGGATAGCGGCTCATCTCAACGGCTACGCGCGAGAGAACCCAGGTTTCATGGCGTCCTACCAAAGTGCCATATCCTATTCCTATGGCATTGGCGTGGAGGGTGGCCACCTCTATAAGCCGGTTTATCAGAAGGGTGATTGGCATACGTCCCTGTGGGTTGCATTCCGCGGGGGTAAGGAAATATCGGTTCTCAAACAGTTTGTCAGTAGGGTTTCCCATTAATTACTCGGTAATAGAGTGGTGGAATATGGCTGCATAAATGCCGTATATGCAAGCGGGCTTTCTCATGGCAAAGTTACGAAAAAATACGGTTGTTCAAAGCATTCCGGGTTGTTGGAGGCCTGTCGGAATCATGTGTACGGCGGTGCGGTGGATTTAGGCCTGGAAAAATTTGTTTTATTTCACGGAAAATTGAAAAATGTGCTATCTTTGTTGAAAAAAATGGCGTGAGACGCCTTGAGTTGTTAAATATTCGTGATTTATGCAATTGCATATTCTGAAACCTGCTTCTGCAAAACATGAGGAAGTATTTGACACGGTTTTTTAATTTGTCTCAATGAAATGCTAAAAATATAACTAATTTGATTTGTGGAATTTTCAAGGAGATTTCAATAGATTTAAATCGTTAAAATACACATTTACGTCTACTTGCATATGAAAAAACTTTACGTATCAATTCTTGTCGCTACGGCGGCTTTGGCCAGTTTCCAGGCTTTGGCTGATGCGCTTGATTTGCAGAGCCGTGCGCAGTTGCGCCGCCATCAGCTTGAACAGCGTGTGGCTCAGTTGCCGGGGCGCCTGGCAGCTTTAAGGAACACGGCCGGTGTGGAAAACGCTTCCCGGCAGACTACGTTGGCTTTTGCAACATTAGCCGATGGCGCCACGATTGCCGATTTGGAGGCAGAGGGAATTAATGTTCTAATTGTCAAAGGCGACATCGCCATCGTAGAGGTTGCCTATGCAGATGTGGAGCGTGTGGCCAAAAGCCCTGCATTGCGCACTTTGCAGCTGTCGCGCCAGGTTAAACCGGCTATGGATCTTGCCCGTCAGTCGTCGGGAGTCGACCAGATTCTTGATGGGGATGCTGATTTGCCAAGGGCATATACCGGCAAAGGGGTAGTGGCCGCGATTTTTGACCAGGGGGTTGATCCCAACCACATCAACTTTTTTGATGCCGATAAAAACAACCGTATAGATTATCTGGCATACCAGACTTATAATGCAACCGGCACAGGGATTGCCCAGAATTTCTATGGCCCTGGAGTGAAAGATGCCCCTCCCGTTTCGGATTTTGTAACCGATAATGACAATGCATATCATGGCACCCACACTCTCGGCATACTGGCTGGAAGCTACCGGGGAGAGATGGCATTGCCGCAGGGCACTGATGCATCCGGGAAACCGGTTCTTGAAAATAAACCTAACCCATATTATGGTGTGGCGCAGGATGCCACCTTGGCGGTCACATGTGGAGAACTGGCTGATGCATTCATTGGCCTTGGGCTTGCTCATATGGATGGTTATGCCCACGACTATCTCCATGCGCCAACCGTCTATAGTCTCTCTTTAGGCAGCACCGTAGGGCCCCATGACCCGAACTCCACTATGCCAAGATTCCTCGACATGCTGGCGCAGGAGAGCATCGTGGTGCTGTCTGCAGGTAATGAGGGTGATTTGAAGATAGCTTTGAAAAAGACTTTGACAGAAGCCGACACCCAGGTGAAGTCGATGGTTTTCCCGTATGTGTATAATTATGACTCGTCCAAGCCGGATGCCGAGCTTAACAACACAATCCGTTACGGGCAGATTGCCGTTTATTCAGATGATGCGACCCCTTTTGAGGTGCAGGCTGTAATCTATAGCAAATCGCGTGGACGTGTGGCAAAACGTCTGCCTAAGGTCGGTGATAATATCGGTACGTATTATTGCAGCGATGCCTCCTGGCAGCAGGATGCGAGCGATGTGGTCGGTGACGCTACTTTTAAGAAGGCTTTTATAGGATATGTAGGTGTCGGTGGCACTGTCGACAAAGACACAGGCCGATACTATGGCATGATTGATTATTATGTGACCGATACGGAAACCAACCGTGAAGACGGCAACTACATACTCGGTTTTGAAATCACCGGAAAACCTGGCCAACGCATAGAATGCTACTGCGACGGCCTGACAACATGGATTGACAGTTGTGGCCTTGAGGGGTATGACGACGGTTCGACAAACGGGTCTATTTCCGACATGGCCGTAGGGCATGATGTCATTACAGTAGGTTCATATAACACCCGTCGGGATTTCAACACGCTCGACGGAGCCACTCCGGGATATCTCGGCGACGGTTTCGCACCTGGCTACATAAGCGGGTTCTCTTCTTATGGCACTTTGGCTGACGGCAGAAATCTTCCGACTGTCTGCGGCCCAGGAGCGGCCGTGATATCTTCGATAAGCAATCCCTATCTTAAAACCGCCACTGCCGGCATGAGCCAGGCTGAAGCGCAATACACCATCGACTATATGTGCAATGCCAAGGCCACGGTCGATGGCAAGACATATTATTGGAAACAGGAGGTGGGAACATCGATGTCGACACCTTTCGTTGCCGGGAGCATTGCCCTCTGGCTCGAAGCAGACCCGACACTGGGCACCGATGATGTGAAGGATATTATAAAAAAGACCTCTGTTGTTGATGAGCAGGTGCTTGCCGGAGACCCTGTGCAATGGGGTGCCGGGAAATTCAACGCCCTTGCGGGGTTGAAAGAGGTGATTCGCCGGGCCGGAGCCGGGGTTGAGGGTGTTAAAATCGAGAGCTCCAATGACCGTCTGATAACCAGGTGGCTTGGTGGCGACATTTTGAATCTGTTTCTTGGTGATTCCGTGCAGCTCGAAGTGGCAGTTTATCGTCTCGACGGCTCGCTTGCCCTGCACACTAAAGCTGACGGGGATGAGGCTACACTCGACACCGGCTCTCTTTCTCCGGGCATCTATGTGCTCGATGTCAATGGGCATTCACAGAAAATTGTGGTAAAATAAACTATTGTTGAGAATTAATTTTGTTGACTAACTTATTCTAAAGAATATAGATATGAACCATCATTTCAGAACCATTGCGGCATCCGTGATTACGGCGGTATGTTGCATGGGAGTTTCCCAGGCAGCATACGCCTCAGAGGAGGAAACCCCCATAATAACATTCAAAACCAATATCTATGAGCTTAATGGCGATGCAAATCATTTTGGCATAACACTCGGCGCTACGGAGAATACTTTTCTCGACATCGACATGGGATTCGGCACGGAAGAACATGAGGTGGGTGTGGCGGTGTTCAATCCGGAAACCCAGGCTATCGAAGCAACATATATCGGCTGCCGTGTCAGCAAAGAGGGAATTGTAAGAATCTATGGCGACGCTTCAAAAATCGATTATATAGACGCTGCAGGTTGCTATATCGACTGGATTGATATGGATGCCTGCGTCAACCTGTCGATTCTAAACCTTTCGCATAATGAACTGAAACGGCTCGACCTCACCCCGTTCTCACAGCTCCAGGCGCTGTATCTTTCAGATAACACATTTTCGGCTGCAACCCCTCTGAAAGTAGGGGGAAACAAGCCTGGACTGATGATTATGGAGCTTGACATAATCGATTATCTTGATCCGTCATTCAATTTAAGCGACTATCCCGCGCTGGTGTCGTTTGACGGCTACCATAATCTTGGACTGAAAAATGCCGACCCGTCGGGCTGCCCTGACCTGGCTTCGCTTTCGTTGGAAATGGCTCCGGTCAGCTCGCTTGATGTCAGCAAAAACCCAAAACTTATCCATCTTAATATTTCCGAGACAAACATCCGTAACATTGACCTCAGCAAAAACACCGAATTGCAGCGCCTGTTTGCCGAGCATGTGTCCGGGTCAATCAATACCGATGCCTATCTCCACGATATAGATATAAGCAACAATACAAAGATTGTTGATCTTGTGCTTGGCGGCAACCATCTTAAGAGCATTGATCTGTCGAAACTTTCCAATCTCCAGCGTCTGGCGTTGAATAAAAATGAACTGACGAGCATAAATCTCGACGGGAATCCGATGCTGATGTCGGTGAATCTGGCAAACAACGACCTTGATTTTACCACTTTGCCGTTGCCTGAGAACACATGGACGGAATACTATTACTACCGCGAACCTATGGCATGTGCCCGTAGCTATGCCGTGGGTGCTCCGGTTGATTTCGCCGCACGTGTTCTACGCGCAGGCACAGAGACTTCGGTCAGGGTATGGAGCAACCCCTATGAGGCTGAACCGCAACTGGTTGATGAGGATTACTATAGCTATGCCGATGGAAAGGTGACTTTCAATGCGGCTCAGCCAGACTCGGTATACATCGAATTCATCAACTCCGGTTTCCCGGAATACACCATATCCACAGCCCAGTTCATGGTAAAAGATGCTGAGGATATGGGCAAGCCGACGCAGTTGCTGTCGTTTGTTCCGGCGGCTTCCATGGCTGGAAAGACAATTACAATGAAAGTGGGTCTTGACAATGCTTCGGCTGAAGCTCCACAGATGTTCTATGTGGATATGGGTGAGGGACTGACACCGTTCACTGCCACTACTATCACATGCCCCGGTCAAGCCAATGTAAGCATATCTTTGCCGCAGACCGCTCCCGGCTCTGTTGCGCTTTATATTCCTGAAGGTTCTTCGCTAACGGCCTTTGAAATCAAAGATGCCGTTCTTGCCTCAATTGATCTGTCAGCAGCCACCGAATTGCGTTGGCTGACAGTGAGCGGTTGTGGCCTCGAAAACATCGACATGGCCTATAACCGTTGCCTACAGTCGGTTGACATTAGCGGCAATAAACTGACATCGTTGGATCTTAAAGGCATCTACGGTGATTACGAAAAGAATGTGCTGGTGGATATAAACGCAAGCAATAACGCATTGGCTGAGTTTAACCTGCCAACCTCCACGCATATCAGCAAGCTGAATCTCTCCGGGAATAAATTCACTACATTCTCGTTGAAAGATTACGATGGTTTGACACGTCTCGACCTCAGCAACAACCTTCTTGCAGATGAATTGAATCTGTCGTATCTGTCGAATGCGGTTGAAATAAACCTCAGCGGCAATGCGTTGAAGTCTCTGGTGGTAGTCGATATGCCTCATCTGGAGATTTTCAATGTTACGGATAATAATCTTACGATTCAGACTCTGCCGTTGCCCTCATCGTTGTCTGGCACAGACTATATCTATGCTCCGCAGAAACCAATTGTTATCGTTGATAAAGCCCCTGCGGTGAATCTTTCGGCGCAGAATGTTGTTGTTGACGGTGTCGGCACCACATTCACATGGAAGAAGTCTGATGGCACGGCGTTGGTTGAAGGTGTGGATATGGAATGCGTTAACGGTGGTACACGGTTCCTCAAAGAAGACCTCGGAACGGTCTATTGCGAGATGACTAATCCTGCGTTTCCTGAATTTAAAGGGGTGGATGTGCAGAAAACCACTGAAACCATGGTTGTTGGGAAACCCTCCGTGGTGGTGGCTTCGTTCACGACAACAGAAAATTCCATGAATGCATCGGTTACCTTTACGGGTTCTAAAGTGACAGCTCTTTATATAGACTGGCGTGGTGACGGAACGGAATATATCCAGTATCCCATGCAATCTGAGACCTATACCGTCTACGATGGCCAGGCAACCTATGCCGGTGCGGATGTTAAAGTCTACACATATGGTGAAGTCAGCGACGTCAGGGTGTTTTCGATAGATAATGCGAAAATGTCGCAGTTTGACGCATCGCCTATGACCAACCTTGTGGCACTGACTGTTACAGGCGCAGGCCTTGACGACAGCCATATCAAAATGCCAGCTTCTGAAAATCTCTCGGAAATTAATCTCTCCGATAATGCCTTGTCGGAAAAACGGTTTGATGAATATGGAAACCTGGCACATCTTATTCTGGCCGGCAACGGTTATGAATCTTTCGATGCATCAGTCTATCCCAATCTGCAGACACTGATGCTCGGGCGCAACAACCTTTCTTCAGTCAAATTCGGCAATCCAATGCTTTGGGGGCTTAGCCTTGAGATGAATGCCCTTGAAACACTGTCGCTTGAAGGTGCTCCGTCGCTTGAGCAGGTGTTGGCTCATGGCAACAAACTGTCTTCGATAAACCTTGCCGAAAACCGCAAACGCCTGCAGGCTCTCAATCTCGAACAGAACAATTTCACATTTGCCACCCTGCCGCGTCTTGCCGACCTTCGTGTGGGCGCGTTCTACAGATATGGCGGCCAGCAGCCTGTAGAAGTGGAATGTGTGAACGGTGAAGTCGACCTCTCGGCACAAGCTTCCGTTTCTGATATTCCCACTGAATTCAGATGGTATCTGGGTCAACCCGAGCAGGATCCTGATACCGGTGAGCTTTCAGGTGAGGAACTCTGGGGCGGCTGGCCTGATCCCGAGTATACTGTCAGCAACGGTGTGGTGAAATTCTTCTCCACTTTCGATGGAGAGAAAGTTGTAGGTGTTATGACAAACCCGATGCTTCCGCTGTTGGAACTTATGACAGTGCCCATCGGGGTAGATAAGGCCGCCGGTGTGGAAAATGTCTCGGCCGACAATAACACAGATTTGCTGGTCGATGTCTACACCGTTTCCGGAGTGAAGGTGCGCTCGCAGGTCGATGCCTCTGAAGCTACCCGTGGCCTAACCCCCGGATTCTATATCGTCGGCACTGAAAAGGTGCTCGTGAAATAGTTTCCCGCATATTTTAGTTGAACAGCTTATCCCCCCAATTTATGGACGGAAGGCGGCATGTCGGATTTTGATATGCCGCCTTTCTTTTTTAGTTACCAGAGCTTAAAATGCCTGGCGGGGATATGGATTATAATGATAAATGTGTAATTTTGCGGGTTCTTTATCAGATGCGGTCTTATGCCGTGCCATAGGTCAATCATGTCAGAAGAAAAGCAAGGTCGTCCGTTTTTTGTAATCGCATTGGCAGTGGGAATGCTCGGTATTCTCTCTCTTCTGCCATGGGGAAAACTGACTGACGGCTTTTTCAAGGATTTTAATTTGTTGGAAGATGTAATGCCGTCGAGACCAGACAAGAATAGGATTGGAAACGAGCTTGTCGACCCTGATCTTGAATCGGCATTGTCAGAGATGTCTCAGACCGTTTCGGATGATATGGCCGGAGCATCCGACTCTGTGGCTGATGCGGCGGGTGGCATGGATGTGGCTGTTGAAAGCCCTGTGTCAGAGGGAGCTGTTATTATTGAAGATTATACTAGTGCGCGTAGGGGGCTTAGCCGGTTCGCTCAGGCGTTGGATGCGGGAAATTCAATTGTAAGGGTTGCTTTGGTCGGCGACAGTTATATCGAGGGTGATGTGCTTTGCCAGAATCTCCGGGAAGGGCTACAGGCTGTTTATGGTGGACGTGGAGTCGGATTCATGGCACTGCATTCCGACATTCCGGGATTCCGGCAGTCGGTCATCCAGTCTGACAAAGGATGGAAACTCCACGATCTGCGGAAGGATAAGGGGCATTTAGGTTGTTGGCTCGCCGGGGTTTATGCAACCGGTGAGACTGGAGCGAAAGCGTCGTTCAAAGGGGTGTCCCGTTTTGACCATGCATCTTCATGGAATAGGGGAACGTTGTTATATGTGGCTGCGGATGACGGGGTTGTTACTTTAGATGCCGGAACCGGGCCGATCGAGTATCGCGTAACCCGGTCTGACAGTGTGCAGGCGATTGTGGTTGAAGGGGAAATGAAACAACTGAAGATAGAGAACCGGTCGGTCAACGGCTTCGACGCACTCGGTCTGTGGCTTGATGGAGGATCGGGTGTGTCGGTCGACTGCATGTCGCTCAGGGGCAATTCCGGCGCGGCACTGCGCAGGCTCGATGCCGGTCTTGTCGGGCAGATGCGCCGTTGGATTGATTATGACCTGATTATTGTTGAATACGGACTGAATGCCGTTTCATCCCAGCAGTCTGACTATTCAGCCTATGGCAAATTGATGGAGCAGGTTATAGGCGGCATCATGGCTCTGTATCCCGGAGCTGATATATTGGTGATGGGGATAGGCGACCGTGGTCAGAAACAGGGCAGTGAGGTTCATTCTCTGCCTACGGTCGATAATATGGTTGCTACGCAGCGGGAAATGGCCCGTAGGCTTGGGGTTCTGTTCTGGGACACGCGAATGGCGATGGGTGGGGCAGATGCAGTGGTTGACTGGCGCAAACGCGGATTGGTCAATGCAGATTATATCCACCTCAACCATAAGGGCGGCGCGGAATTGGCGGGATATCTCGTTGATGCCATAGTAAAGGCAGCGCCGCTTGGCAGCCGGCATGATTGATTAACGGAAAAATAGAAACATTAAGATGATAAAGAAATGGTTGTGGATAACCGGCCTTGCGGCAGCCGCGTTTGTGACAGTCGATGCCCAGCTGCCGCAAAACCGTGGTGGCCTGTATGCCGAGATTGCCACAGATTCGGTTGCGGTGGCCGATTGCGGTAAACAGCTTCAGGCTGATTCATTGCAGTCCGACATAAGGATAAACCCTGAAATCGAGAACCCGGAGGCCACCGGATTAAAAGACCGGGTGGACTATTCGGCATATCCGTGGCTTGACATGCGGAATAACCGGATTGATTTCAACGGGGCTGACTGGTCGGCTGTAAGAAAGGCTTTTGCAGGTTGCGACAGTGGCCGTGTGACGGTAGTACATTTGGGAGATTCCCATATCCAGGCTGATGGCGCAACAGAAGTGACGCGCCGCAATCTGCAAGCCCGCTATGGCAACGGTGGCCGTGGATTCGTCGCCCCGTTGAAGATTGCTGGTACCAACGAGCCACTCAATTACATTCTGACATCTTCATCGCAATGGAACAGCGCTGTGCTGCTGAGAACACCATGGGCTGTTGATATGCAGTTCTCGGGTGTGTCGATTTCCCCTAAAAGCGAAAAATTCGACCTGACGGTCAATACCTCTACCCGCCGCAGCCAGGCAGATCCGTTCCGGGTTATCAGGGTTTTCTATGGGGGCGCGCAGGTGTCGGTCGACAGCGTGTCGTCGGCAGGAATACCGTTGGCATTCGATACCGAGGCGGATGATGGAGTGGTATTGGTGGCGCTGGCTGAAGATGTGCCGGAACTCACATTGTCTATGAGTGCGAAGGGGACTACATTCATTGCCGGGCTTGAATTGCTGAAAGCCTCTCCTGGTCTGGTTTATACAGCCATTGGTAATAATGGAGCGTGCTTTTCGAGCTATGCCGGTCTCGGCATCATAGGTAGCCGGGTTGCCCGGATGCGTCCGGCATTGGTGGTGCTGTCGATGGGTACCAATGAGGCTTTCAGCACAATGCTGCCAAAGAGGTTCCGTGAAACTGTCGGTATGCTGGTCGATGAGATAAAAGCGGCGAATCCGCAAGCGGCTATTCTGATTGTCACTCCCCAGGAATGCCATAAGCGAATCGCTGCCCGCAGGCGTAAAGGCCGCCGGCGCAGCGGTCGTTTCACGGTCAACCAAAAGGTGAGGACTATGCGCGATGAATTGCTGGCTTTCTGCCGCGACGAGCATGTTGCGGTCTATGACTACTATTCAGTGGCAGGTGGTGAGGGGTCGGCACAGCGCTGGATTGATGCCGGCCTGTTCGGGCGCGACCGCATTCATCTTAACTGGGACGGCTATGCTTTGATGGGTCAATTGCTTGCCGATGCGGTTGAAGAAGCTGTGGCTTCGGGTGTGTCAACGGAAAAATAACTGGTGTGATGGCAGAGATGTTTGGCGTTGATCCGGAACTGTTGCGCAGCGTATTGGCCTTTGACAAGGCAAACCCGCTGCTGTTCAATACGGGGCTTTTCATGTTGCTGTTTGCCGCGTTCATCGGCTTATACAAGCTGGTGGAGCGCCGTAGGATTGCGAAAATGCTGTTGGTGATTCTGTTCTCGCTTTATTTTTATTATAAATCGAGTGCGGGATATTGCTTCATTCTTCTTGGCGTTTGCGTGGCTGATTTTGTAGTTGGTATGCTGCTGGGCATGTCAGAACGACGCTGGATTCGCCGTTTCTGGGTGTTCGTCAATGTGCTGGTTAATGTCGGTATGCTGGTATGGTTCAAATATTTCAATCTGCTCTACGAAACCTTCGCCAATATCACTTCAACCGCTTTCGATCCGCTCGACATTGTGCTTCCGGCGGGGATATCGTTTTTCTCTTTCCGCTCAATCAGCTATATAGTCGACATCTACCGCCGCGAAATGGAGCCTTGCCGCAATTTTCTCGACTATACGTTTTATCTGACATTCTTTCCTCCCCTCCTTGCCGGGCCGGTGGTGCGGGCAAAGGATATGCTTCCACAGGTTGCCGGGAATCCAGTGGCTACGCGGGCTATGAGCGGCGAGGGATTGTTCCTGATTATCATGGGACTGGTTAAGAAGGTTGTCGTGGCAGATTACTTGTCTGGCAATTTCGTTGACCGCATATTTGACAATCCGTCGCTATATTCAGGCTTTGAGAATCTGATGGGCGCTTACGGTTTCACCATACAGCTTTATTGCGATTTCTCGGGTTATAGCGACATGGCTATCGGGCTGGCTCTGCTGATGGGCTACAGGTTTAAAGACAATTTCAATGCCCCTTTGAAGTCTCAAAGCCCGACGGAATTCTGGCGCCGCTGGCACATATCCCTGTCAACATGGCTGCGTGATTACATCTATATCCCCCTTGGAGGTAACCGTAAGGGGACTGCCAGGGCTTATGGAAACCAGATAACCACCATGCTTATCGGAGGACTGTGGCACGGAGCGTCGTGGATGTATCTTCTGTGGGGCGGTTACCATGGAGTGCTGCTGGCTCTTCATAAATTCGTCAGAAGATGGTGGCACGCCCCCCGCTGGCTGATTAAAAGCGGCATAGCTCCGGTGTTTAACGTGTTTCTCACGTTGAATCTCATGGTTTTGGGATTCATGTTTTTCCGCGCCCGGTCGATGGAGCATCTTAGTGCCATGATAAGGCAGATTGTAACGGATTTTAATCCCGGCATCATTCCGGCCTTCTGGGAGGGCTATATGGTGATAACGCTTCTGATTTTAGTCGCCTATCTTCTTCATTTCCTGCCCAATTCGCTCACCGTGTATGCCAAGAGGGGCTACACCGCCCTGCCATCGTTTGTTCAGGCGCTCGTTCTCGCCATTGTTCTGTTCATTGTCATACAGACCCGCCAGTCGGACCTTGTTCCATTTGTCTATCTCCAGTATTAGGGATAGAGTGGCATCCGGCTGCCGCATTAGTGGTTATTAAACATCCTACGAGTGCAGATTTCCTGGCGGTCAGGATATGCCAAGGGGTCTGTGGCCATAAAGCCACAGACCCCTTGGCATATTATGGGAGGATGGATTGGTTATAGCTTGGCGTCGATAAGTTTGATTTTCTCCTCTATGGCTGCGAGGTCGTCTTTAATCCGCTGGATGCGGCGCTCCATTTCGCGCACCATCGAATCGCCTGATTTGCTTTTCGAGGTAAGGAATCCTAAGTTGTTCTCATAGGTCTTCAGCTCGTTGCGCTTGATTTCAAATGCACGCATTATGCGCTCGCGTTCACGGTAGAGTTTGTTCCCGTCAGACCCCATCTCGTTTATCACATCTTCAAAACGGCTCATTGATCCGCGGGAGTCGCGGCTACGGTCGTAGAATGCGTCGCAGACTGCGCGGTATTCTTCATAGACTTTGTCTTTTTCGCGGAAAGGCACATGGCCTATTTCCTGCCATTTGGCCTGGAGTTCTTTCACTTTCGGCATAGCCTCTGAGCGGGGGGTGTCGGCGGGGATTGCTTTCAGTTCTGCGATTATGTCGCGTTTTGCCTTGAGGTTGGCCTGTTCTTCCGTGCGGCTTTCGCTCTGGTTTTTCTTACGGTTTTCAAAGAACTTGTCGCAGGCTTGCTGGAAACGGTGCCACACATTGTCTGAATGCTTTTTGGGCACAGAGCCGATTGTTTTCCACTCTTTCTGCAGCGCAACGAGTATGTCGGCTGTTTTGCGCCAGTCTGTTGAATCCTGCAGGGCTTCGGCTTTCTCGCAAAGTGCTATTTTTTTCGTGAGGTTGGCAGATAGCTCGTC
The DNA here is from genome assembly GCA_910575545.1 of Bacteroidales bacterium. Classification (GTDB taxonomy): domain Bacteria; phylum Bacteroidota; class Bacteroidia; order Bacteroidales; family Muribaculaceae; genus UBA7173. Next base: position 8,959 of record CAJTFH010000031.1, on the reverse strand, counting down.
TTTTACCTTTTTGTAATAGTCTCCCTTGGCGGCGAAGAATTTATCGCATAGGCTGCGGAAGCGGGCAAACAGAGCGTTGTTGGCTTTGCGCGAGGCAAAACCGAGCTTTTTCCATTCGTCCTGGGCGGCAAGGATGGTTTTGGTCATCTCCTCCCATGCATTGAAGCTGTTGAGTGTTGAGAAATCGAGTGCTTCGACCCGCTCGCATATGGCGGTCTTGGCTGCTTCGTTTTCGGCTTCTTTGGCTTTGCGCTCCTCGAAGAATGCCTGGTATTTCTTGTTTACAACAGCAGAGGCGTCTTTGAAACGCGCCCAAATCTCTTCGCGGATTTCCTTGGCCACCGGGCCTGCCTGGCGCCATTCATCGTGGAGGTTTTGCAAGCGTTTGAATGCCAGGATTATGTCTTCTTCGGCATTGAGCTTCTCAGCTTCCTCACAGAGCATCGTCTTGAGCTCGAGATTTTTCTTGAAGTCATAATCGCGGAGGTCTTTGTTGACCTTCAGTTGGTCGTAGAACTGCTCCACGGCCTGTTGGTAGGCTTTCCACTGGTCGGTGGCTTCGGTTGCGGGCACTTCGCCAATCAGTTTGAACTCGGCTTGTATCTCTTTCACACGGGGGAATGCGCGGTTCACATTGTCGGTGTCGGCTGAAATGGTTGCCAGTTCCTCAATCAGGGCTTTGCGGCGCTCGAAGTTTTGCTGTTTTTCCGCCTCCTGGGCTGCTGTCAAGGCCGCTTTGCGGTCTTTGATGGTGTTCATCAGTTCCTTGAACCGCTCTTCGGCTTCGTTGACAGAAGGGATGAACGCAGTTTCTTCGTTGCCTTGGGCCACGAAATCAGCAAATTCCTTCTCAACTTCGGTTTTCCGGAAAGCATAGAACTGCTGTTTGAGCCTCGCAATCTCTTCGCGTGAGATGTCTGCATCTTCGTCGGTAGTCAGACGTGTGAGGATTTCAAGCACTTCCTCTTTCGATGATGCCAGCGGGATTTTATGCGGTTCTTCTGCGGCGGCCTCCTGTTGTGGTGCTTCGTCGTGCATTGCTGCTTCTGAAGCCGGTTCAGAAGCGGGCTGGTTGCATTGGTCGTTTTCTGTGGCAATAGTTTCAGGTTGTGCAACAGATGTTTCTTCCGGAGCAGCGGCAACTGCTGCGGTTTCGGGATTAAGGGCTTCGTCTTTCGGGGTCTGAGCGGCTCCGGTTGACTGTTCACGCATTTCCATACGATAATTAGAGTGTTACGGTTTGTGTGGAGCATGAAGGTCGTCGGCAAATAATCCGCGTATGATTGCAGCTTCACCAGTCCGGCCTCCGTCATTCTTGCAAACAATGCCTGGCGGCCCGGTTGCTCAGGCCGACATGCTTATATATGAGGCAAATATATAACATTAATTCAAATCAACCAAAAATGGCACACGTTTTTTACTAAAATCATATTTCAAGGGGTTAAAATTGCCTGCCGGTCTACAAATTTTGCTATATTTGCATCAAAGAATAGGCTTTGCCAACGCGAACCGGCCATTCGGCCGACAAGCGCTGTTTTTTATTTAGTCGGATATACTCAGTATATTTGCAAGGTTTTGAAAAGTATATGGGTCAGATATGAGGCCTATATGATTTGAAAGTTTCAATATTATCGATATGGCAGAACAGCATCGGATGGATAACGGTAGTGGATGGCCCGGGGCTTCGAGACCCGGCATGCCTCCGCAGTCAGGTATGGGGCGTATGCAAGGGGCTCCGGGCAATAGGCCGTCCGCTCCTCCCTATGGCGCCGGCTTTGTCAGACCGGAGCAGCCTCGTTATGACGAAATGCGGATGCATCCTTTGCAGCAGCCCCAGCAGGGCAACGGAATCGGCACAGCCGGATTTGTGCTTTCTATAGTTGGGGTGTGTTTCGGATTTGTGCCCTTTGTGGGTGTCGTCTGTTGGATTTTGGCCATAGTTTTTTCTGCAATCGGCCTTGGAAGGCGTCCGCGCGGACTGGCCATCGCCGGATTGGTAATATCAGTTGCATTGCCGTTGATATTGATTGCGGTCTTTGTCGGCATTTTTGCAATCGCTTCTGTGGGTGATCTTCAGAGGGAGTTATGGTCGTTGTGAACACATAATGGCTCATCGCGGTTAACAAATTGCATATGGGGGCTTTTATGACATTTAACGATTAATAATTAAGGACTGATCTGATATGAAGAAGTTTTTCAGCGAATTTAAGGAGTTTGCCATGCGTGGCAACGTGGTTGACATGGCTGTCGGTGTGATTATCGGTGCCGCTTTCGGCAAAATCGTCAGCTCTCTGGTCAACGATATCATAATGCCTCTTATCGGAGTGGTGACCGGTGGCATGAATTTTACCGACTATAAGTTGGTGGTGCAGAAAGCCGTTATGGATGGTCAGGAAATCATCAAACCGGAAGTGACCATGAATTGGGGCGCATGGGTGCAGACTGTTGTCGACTTCCTTATTGTGGCATTCTGCATCTTCGTAATGATTAAGTTCATCAACAATCTCAGGAAAAAGGCTGAACGGCAGAAGGAAGCCGAAGCTGAACCGGCGCCAGCGGCTCCCGAACCCACAAAAGAGGAGCAGTTGCTTGCCGAGATACGCGACCTTCTGAAAGAGCAACAGAAAAAATAGCCGTTGCCGGAATCATAAAAAACATTGTTGCTGATGCCGGAAACTGAGATGGTCATATGCTGCCGTTGTTTCTCATAGGATTCATGGGTACGGGCAAGAGCACCCTCGGTCGTGCGCTTGCGGCTGATGGCTTTGCCCCGTATATTGACCTTGACGATTATATCGAGGAGCATGAATCTATGAGCATCAACGGGATTTTTGCCTCGGCAGGGGAGGCCGGTTTCCGGGAGATCGAGGCTCGGGCACTTCGCCGGGTGGCCGTGTCTGACAATGTTATAGTAGGTTGTGGTGGAGGCACACCATGTTACAGTGGCAATATGGAGTGGATGAACCGGCGCGGCATCACAGTCTGTCTGCGTGCCTCGCATGAAGTGCTTCTGCGCCGACTCTCCCAGGCTCAACAACAGCGCCCTTTGCTCCGAGGCATGACACGGGAGCAGTTGTCGGAATATATACGCATAAAACAGCTTGAGCGTGAGCCATATTATGGGAAAGCCCGGATTTCTTTCCCTTCAGACAGGCTCGAAACAGTGGAAGAGATAGCTGACAGTTGCCGCGATTTTAAGGAATCTGTAGGCGGCCTGTATCTTCCTGAGTATGATTAAATAGCCCTCCCATACCTATGATACCAGTAGAACCGATTGACATACCTGTTCCACAAGAAGCTCCCGTTGAAACAGTGGCGCCGCGCAAACGTGCTGTGATAGGGCTTCCCAAATGCGATAACCCGGCGGAGAAACGTTTCCCGCTTACACCTGAGGCGGTGGGTGTCTTGACACGCAACGGGTTCGTAGTCAGTATGCAGCAAGGCGCTGCCGACAGCATACATTATGGCGATAACGCCTATGTTAAAGCCGGAGCCCGTATCGTCACCAGGCGGGTTGCTCTACAGGCCGATATAGTGATCCATCTTGCTCCGCTCGATGTTGTTGACCTCCGTCAGCTGCGCAGGGGGGCATTATTGCTGTCGTTGGCCAACTTCAACCGTAAGCAGGCGGTTGAGGTTGTCGATGAACTGGTGAAAAGACATATAATAAACATCGCGATAGACCTCATAAGCGATGAACATGGAAACCACCCCTTCGGCGACATACTTTCGGAAATCAATGGCCGGAGCGCCATGACTATCGCTGCCGCTATGCTGGCCGACCCCATAAATGGCAAAGGCATACTGCTTGGAGGTATCGCAGGTGTGATTCCGTGTGAGGTGACAGTGATAGGCTCTTGCCTTGCGGCCATGGCGGCCGCCCGTTCAGCCATGGGGTTGGGCGCTGTTGTGCGCCTGTTCGACGACGATGTATACCGGTTGCGCACAGCCCTGCGCCAGCTCGGAGGGGGGGTGATCGGTTCATCGGTTCATCCTCATGCTCTGGAAAACGCACTTCGCACAGCCGATGTCATAGTGGTTTCAGACCGCTCGAAATCATTGCCTGTGGAAGGGAAAATGGAATGTCTGTTGAAACGGCGTGTCCTTGTGTTTGACCTTTCTGTCACTCCAGGCCTGGCCTTCCCGGCCATGAAGCAGGTGGATTTGGGAGAAATCGATGCAGCCATACCAGGCGCAATCAGTTCGTTTGCCTTATATAACAGCTCGGCAGCAGAGGCCGGTTACAGCCGCACATGTTTTGTAAATTCAGGAAGCGCCGTGCCGCGCACCACGGCCATGGCATTGAGCGATACATTCATAACTCTTTTGGGGCAGATTGCCGGATGTGAAGGCTCCGGGGCGATGCTTCCGCTTACTCCGGGGCTGCAGGAAGCTACCCTGACATTCATGGGGAAAGTGGTCAACGAGAGAGTGGCTTCTGTTTCGGGAAAGCGCTTTACGGATATAAGGTTGCTGTTGTCGCTTAGTTGAAAACCTGTGATTTATTGTTGTCGGAAATGGGTAAAAGAAAATTTTATGTTGTATGGGTAGGCCGTGAGCCGGGCATCTATGAAGAGTGGAGCGACTGCCACGAACAGATTAACGGGTTTCCCGGTGCCCGCTACAAGGCATTCGATTCGCAGACTGCCGCTACAATCGCCTTTCGTGGCGACCCCGACGACCAGGCGTCAATAATCGAAGCCATAGCTGCCCATAGGGCGGAAATCACCAAAGTGGAATCCCGGTCAAATCTGTTCGACATACCTGAGATAAACCTCGACGCGATAGCCGTTGACGGGGCGTGTTCAGGTGTGCCCGGGCCGATGGAATACCGTGGCGTGGATGTCAAGTCGGGGATAGAGCTTTTTCATGTAGGGCCGCTCGACGACGGCACCAACAATGTGGCCGAATATCTCGCCTTGATTCATGCCCTCGCATATCTTTATCAGAAAGGCGACCGCACAACCCCTGTCTACAGTGATTCAAAAATAGCCCGGGGCTGGGTCAAAAACCATGGTCATCGGTCGAAACTTGAAAGGACACCGCGCAATGGCCGCATTTTCGAACTGCTCGACCGGGCGGACAACTGGATAAGAACACATCAGACTGAAAACCCGATATTGCGTTGGGACACCAAGGCCTGGGGGGAAATCCCTGCTGATTTCGGTCGAAAATGATATGTCTGTTGGATAAGAGCCGTTAAAAAACTATCTTTGCGGAAGACAATGAAATATTTGATTTTGATATTGATGGTTGCATGTGTGGCCTGTTCCGGAACGAAAAACAACGGGACGGAAGCCGCTGCGCAGCAACCTGCCGGGCGGCCGGGTTTTAACGCCAAAGTTGAGGCCGATGCCGATTCGCTGTTTTCGTTTGTCGAGCAACAGGTGGCTCTTGGCCCGCGCACCCCGGGGACATATGCCCACACGACCTGTGGCAATATGATTGTTCGCTTGCTCAGGCACTATGGTGTTGATTCCGTGGTTGAGCAGCGCGTGCCTGTAACCACATTCGACCGCCGGAGGTTCGCTGCCCGTAATATCATGGGATGTATAAATCCCGACGCTGACCGCCGGGTGTTGCTCGTTGCGCATTACGACACTCGCCCTTGGGCCGACAACGACCCCGACACGCAAGCCCATTCGATGCCTGTAATGGGGGCTAACGACGGAGCAAGCGGGGTGGCTGTGCTTTTGGAAACGGCACGGCTGCTTGGCCGCGATGTGCCGCAGGGGCTTGGCATCGACCTGCTGTTTGTTGACATGGAAGATTCTGGTGAAAGCGGTGGAGCGGAAGAAACCTGGTGTCTCGGCACGCAGCAATGGGTGAAATCCATGCCATATTCTCCGACAAATAAGCCCCGCTATGGAGTGCTGCTTGATATGGTAGGTGGGCGCGATGCCCGTTTCCACCGCGAATACTTTTCCGATGAGGGTGCGGCGCAGCATGTAGACCGCATTTGGGCTGTGGCAAGAGAATCAGGCTATGGCGACAGGTTTATAAACAGCCGAGGCGGTGCCGTGGTCGATGACCACCTGTTCATCACCCGCGCCGGCATTCCTTGTGTTGATATTATTGAGAGTGTAAATCCTCACACAGGTTCGTTCAACCCGACCTGGCATACAACCGCCGATGACCTCTCCAATATAGACAGGAACACCCTCAAGGCTGTTGCGCAGACGGTGCTGAATGCGGTTTTGCAATAACTCCCCGGTATTTACAGTGTTTTAAAGATTTGACAATATATGACGATTAACGAGAAACAAGATGAAATAATCGCCGAGATGAGTGAACTCGACGACTGGATGGATCGGTATGCCTATATAATCGATCTGGGAAACTCGCTCCCTCCTATTGCAGAGGAATATAAAACGCCGCAAAACCTCATAGAGGGCTGTCAGAGCCGTGTGTGGCTCCATGCCGATATGAACGGCGACGGACGGGTGGAATTCACTGCCGATTCTGATGCAATCATCGTGAAGGGAATAATATCGATGCTTATAGAGGTGCTGTCGGGTCACGCGCCCAAGGAAATCCTTGATGCCGACCTGTATTTTATCGACCGTATCGGTCTGTCGGAACACCTTTCGCCAACCCGTTCCAACGGCCTGTTAGCCATGGTGAAACAAATAAAAATGTATGCGTTGGCGTATGAAGAAATAGCGAGTCGTAAGTCGTGAGTCGCAAGTAATAAGCACTGAAGACTTATACACCGGGCACTGACTTATAACTCAAAACTTTAAACTTACGGCTTCCACCCCTGAATCTATTAACCAATATCAATATCACATGTTTAAGAACCAACCTAAGGGGCTGATTCCTGCGGCCCTGAGTAACATGGGCGAGCGCTTCGGTTACTACATCATGAACGCGGTGCTTGTGCTTTTCCTATGCTCGAAATTCGGGCTGTCGGAGGAGACCAGCGCTTTGATTTATTCGTTTTTCTATGCCGGTATCTATGTGCTCAGCCTTGTGGGCGGTCTGATTGCCGACAAGACCCAAAACTACAAAAGCACCATCATCTGGGGTCTGGTGATAATGACCGTGGGTTATGTGGTGTTGTCGATTCCGGTTCTTGCCACTGCCGACAACAAAACATGGCTGCTGACCCTTACGGCTGGTGCGCTGTTTTTCATCGCTTTCGGTAACGGCTTGTTTAAAGGAAATCTCCAGGCCATTGTAGGTCAGCTATACGACAATCCCCGCTATGCTGCCCAGCGTGATTCCGGATTCCAGATTTTCTATGTTTTCATCAACATCGGCGGTCTGATTGCCCCCTTCGTAGCCCCGATGCTCCGAAGCTGGTGGCTGGATGTCAACGGCATGGTCTATAACGCGGCTTTCCCGGCAATGTGCCACCAGTTCCTCAGCGTTACCGACTCGATGAACATGGAGAACATCAACAATCTCTATGCCATTGCTTCGTCGGTAGGCCACACCGGTGCACAGAGCATCCAGGAATTCTGCCAGGAATACCTCAACGTGTTCAACACTGGTATCCATTATTCCTTCTTCGCTTCGGTTGGCGCAATGCTTATCTCCCTTACAATTTTCCTCTGCACCAAAAAAGGCCTTCCGACTCCGGCCAAAAAGGTGAAAGAAGAGACGGTTAAATACACTGCCGAAGAGAAACAGGCCATGGCCAAGGAGATCCGCCAACGCATGTATGCCCTTTTCGCAGTGCTCGGCATCGCCATATTCTTCTGGTTCTCATTCCACCAGAACGGCACTTCGATGTCGCTCTTTGCCCGCGACTTCGTTGACACTTCTGCCATAGCTCCTGAAATCTGGCAGGCTGTCAATCCGTTTTTCGTGATTGTGCTCACTCCGCTTGTTATGCTGCTGTTCTCATCGCTCAGCCGCCGTGGCCGCGAGATATCCACCCCCAAGAAGATTGCAATCGGCATGGGGCTTGCAGGTGTGGCCTATATGTTTATGACTATATTCTCGTTGATACAGGATTATCCCTCTGGCACTGAGTTCCGCGAACTCATGGCTTCAGGCGTCTCTGTTGCCAAAGCCGGATGGTGGGTGCTGATACTCTATTATTTCTTCATGACGGTTGCCGAACTGTTCATTTCTCCCCTGGGGTTGTCGTTTGTATCGAAAGTAGCACCCAAGCATCTGCAAGGTCTTTGCCAGGGTCTGTGGCTCGGCGCCACTGCTGTCGGCAACCTGTTGCTTTGGATTGGCCCGCTGATTTATAACAAATGCCCCATATGGGTTGCATGGGTGGTGTTCTTTGCCGTCTGCATCGTGTCGATGGGGGCAATGTTCGCCATGCTCAAATGGCTCGAAAGGGTCACCAAATAACCTGTTGGGCGATGATATGAGGATGCGCCGGAAGGGCATCCTCCACCAAGAGACGGGGTGCACCCCGTCTCTTGGTGTTATATGAATTATACAAATTAAGTAAGTCGTCAATATAAAGTCAGGGTATTCATATTACGTAATAATTTTGAAGACTTACTTATAAGCAATGATTCGGTAAAAATTACAGAAGTAGTTGAAACTTAAGTTAATATAACGAATTATCAAATACAAATGAATCGCCAAAGCGTTCATTATAAAAAACTTAGCGTATGAACGTATTGGCGATTCTCAAAGACTTCACCTTTCAGTGTAAGTCGGTATTTGAAAATACTACAACCAAGATGAGCAAAAGGTTCCTCAACTGGCTGATTTTAACAATACGCACTGTGGCGTTGATTCCGGGCAAAGTCAATTTTACCCGGCTGTCGCGCTATGGCGGTCGTACAGCCAAGACCTTTGCCTCCAATTTCAAGACACCCGTAGACTGGATGAAAGTCAACATAGGTATGGCGCAGGATTGTTTTGGACCGTCCGATGACATGGCAGTGGCAATCGATCCGTCGTTCATTTCAAAGTCAGGCAGCCTGACATATGGCATAGGCCGTTTCTGGTCAGGGGTGGCACAACGTGTCAAACGCGGTCTGGA
>CAJTFH010000030.1 GCA_910575545.1 Bacteroidales bacterium | reverse complement strand
TTCTATTTGCATATCACTAATTTAACCATTCTCAGCGATATATGCAATAGCTTAAAGTTTATTTCACATAATCGTCCATATTTTTGACTGAAATTTTCCTAAATCTCATGCGCCAGCCCTGGGGATTTTTTCATTCGTTAATTTGAATGTGATGCAGAATGTGATACAGAATGTGATGCAGAATGTGATGTCAAATTTGGCAAGGGCAATATGGTTGGTTGTGACGTGGGTAAAACGGGTGGGGTGCAGAAAGGGTGTTGTGCCTAATAGTGACGCAACACCCTTTACAGAGTGAAAAGATTTAAAGGAAAAAGTTGTTTCTGATGGCAAAGGTAAGGAAAAGGGGGCAAATTACCCCCCATTTAGTTAATAAAGGTTAAAATTGCTTATAAGGCTTTATGTAGCCTCTCAGAGGCGCATGTGCGACATGAGGACACCGGCAAAGGGGCGGTCGCCGATATGTCGGAACCCGAGCGAATGGTAGAGGGCGGCGGCGCGCGGGTTGGTTTTGTCGACCAGTAGTGCCGCAGGTTTTCCTGCGGCATGGGCTTTTTCGACAGAAGCTCGTAGCAGGGCAGTGCCTACCCCTTTGCCACGGTGGTGGGGGAGGGTGGCGAGTGTGTCGAGATAGAATTCGTCGGGAGAGGTTTCGTCGGCCATGCCCTCCATGTCGCGGTTGAGTTGTCTGCGTGCTTCCTCGAAGAAGCGTTGCCGTAGGGTGTGGAGTTGCGCACCGTCGTAAGATACGCATAGCCCCATGACTTCGTTGGTGGTCTCATCGATGGCGATGAGTGTGTTGGCGTAGGAGTATTGTGAGTCGGGCATGGCGGCGAGTGTGGTGAACAGGCGCTCGACGTCGGCTAAAGTATGATCAGGTGCTGCGAAACCGGCGCATATTTCATCTCCGATTGCCATCATGACGGCTTTTGCGATGAGATTCGCATGGGAGGGGAGGGCTGGTTGGATTTTCATGTGCTATGTGTTTATGGGTGGGTGGATTTTTTGGGGTAACCGCTTCAACGCCATAGGGCATGGAAATGATGAACCGGGCCATGGCCGTGGCCGATGGTGTAGGATGCGCCTGCGGCGATTGCGTTGGAGATGTAGTCTTTGGCCAGGCGGGCGGCGCTGTCGAGGTCTGCACCTTTTGCAAGGTAGGCGGCGATGGCTGAGGAGAGGGTGCATCCTGTGCCGTGTGTGTTGACGGTGTTGACGCGTGGGGTTGCCAGGCGCAGGAATGTGCCGGTTTCTGCGTTGTAGAATATGTCGGTCAGGGTGTTGTTTTCGAGATGTCCGGCTTTGAGCATTACGGAGACTTTGGCGTCGGTGAGCCTGGAGAGTGCCCGTGCGGCGTCTTCAAACTGGTCTTGATGGTCGACGGTCTCGCCCAGCAACAGTGATGCTTCCGGGAGGTTTGGAGTTATGACTTTGGAATATGGCATCAGCTCGTCGCGCAGTGTGGTTATGGCTTCGGGTTGCAGCAGGGGGTCGCCAGATGTGGCTACCATTACGGGGTCGAGCACGATTTTGCGTACGTCGGGGTATTCGCGGAGGGTGGAGAGGACTGTGCGGATTAGTGACGAGGAGTGGAGCATTCCGATTTTCACTGCGTCGGCGCCGATGTCGGAGAGTACTGAACGGATCTGCCCGGCTACGAAGGGGTCGGGGACGGGGTGGACGCCGTAGACGCCTTGGGTGTTTTCATCGACTATGGCGACGATGGCTGTTGTGCCGTAGACTCCGAGTGCGGAGAATGTTTTTAGGTCGGCCTGGAGGCCGGCTCCTCCTGAAGGGTCGGAACCGGCGATTGTGAGGGCGGTTGTGTATCGTGACATATATTGTGGTTATTAGGTGCTTTTTTCGAGTTTGTCGGTGTTCTTTTCGCGGGCCGAAAAGAACCAAAAGGCCATGGGCGCGGCGAAAATCGCCGGAAGCGGCTTGCCGACAGCCACAGGGGAGGCGGAACTCGCTTCGCTCAGACACCGCCTCCCTTGCCTGTGGCTTTACGGCGCCGCTTCCTGATTTTCGCCAAGGCGCCCGCCATGCGGGTGGTAAAAAGAAGAGAGAAGCAAGAAATAAGAAATAATAAGAAGCAGGAAGCAGGAAGCAGGAAGCAAGATGAGAGGGGAAGGCTAATAAAGGCCGTGAAAGGCTGGTGAAGGCCGTGAAAGGGGGGATGGGGCGGAGGAGGATAAGTGGCTGGTCGGACGGGGCGGATGGGTTACGAGCAGGTTGGGTAGGCTATGGGTAGGGGTCAGACGGGGAGGCGGAGGTCGGTGTAGGCGCTGTGCCAGAAGAGCCATTCCTGGCGGGCGCATTGCAGGAATATTTCGGTCATGCGCTGACGGGTTCCGGGGTCGGTGTTTGCGGCGAGGCGGTCGCAGATTTCGATGGCGCGCCGGGTTGATTGGGCAAAGGCGGGGTCGGAGTAGGTGGCTATCCAGTCGGAATATGGGTTGGAGGCCGGATCGGCCTGGGTTTTGACGATGTGCAGGCCCACTTCGAGGTATATCCAGAAACAGGGTAGGATTGCTGCGGCTTCTATTGCTACGTTTTCTGTGGCCTGGGCGTGGAGAAGTGAGGTGTAGAAGAGGCACGCGGGTGACATCTCTGTTGGCCGCTGGCCGATGTAGAGCGAATGGAGCGCTTTTTCAACGGCTACACCGTCGGCGGCGAATGATAGGAAGGCTTCGGTGTCGGCGAAGTCGGCGAGCCGGGATGCTATGTGGGCGAGGATTTTGCAATATTGGTTTATGTAGAGGCTGTCTTGGCCTATGTAGCGGTTGAAACGCTCGCGGGATAGGGTTCCGTCGGCGAGTTCGCGCACGAATGGAAGCTGCAGGATTGCTTCATAGACGGGGAGGGCGGTTTGCCAGGCTGTGTGGCTCCAGGATGTGGTGTGCATTGGATGGATGTTAAGAGGTTGTAAGTCGCAAGTTGTCAGTCATAAGTGAGAAATTTGTCTTGGCTTGCGCCTTAAACGGGGTTATTTGATGGCGGTGACGGCAACGTAGTCGCCACGGTCGTGGCCGGGGATGGGGTGTTCGGGGGTGAGGTCGGAGTAGAGGGGGTGGGTGGTGAGGGTCTGCGAGAATGAGATGTTGCTGAAACCGGCGGCTTGCAGCAGGGCGACTTTCTCGGCGGTTGTGCGCCAGTTGGCGACGTTGACAAATTCTATGGGATAGGGGTTGGGTGGATATGTGCCGTTGAGAAGGGGGTGGTTCCATGTGCCGAGTGCTTTGGCGAGGTTATACATCAGTCCGTATGTGCTTTCTTTCGGTACGTCGATGAGTATGATGCGTCCTCCGTCGGGGAGGGCTGCATATACTTTCCGTATCACGCTGTCGAGGTCGGTGATGTAGCTGGGGCATCCGTTGAAGAGGATGGTATCGTAGGCTCCGGATGGGATTTCCATCTCTTCGGCGGTTGATATTGTGACGTTCAGCCCGCGTTTGCGTGCTATTTCAGCCATCGGCTGTGACGGTTCGATGCCGTCGGAGATTGTTATGCCGAAATCGTCGCGCAGAATCTTTTCAAAGAGTCCGCTGCCGCATCCGACCGACAGGATGTTTTTTGAATTTGTAAGTGTTGATGCTACGAGGCGTGCCTCTGAAAGCAGCACGTTTGGGTTGTCGAGAAACCATGAGTCGTATTGGGCTGCGTATTGGTCAAATCCTTTTCCCATGATGATAGGGGGTGTTGTTAGTTGTTAAAATCTGTGGGGGTCTTTTTAAGGTCTTTAAGGGCATTAAGGAGCCGGGGCGGGTCAGTCGAAGACGCGGTCCCAGTCTTTCCAGACGGGTTCGCGGCCGAGTGCGCGTAGGTCTGCGGCAACGACTCGCGGGTCGGCGCTGTCGCTGACGGCGAACTGTTCAAGCGATTCGGGATATGTTGCGTAGCCTCCCGGGTCGGTTTTCGAGCCTGCGCTCATGGTTGTTACTCCGAGTGTGGCCATGTTGTTGCGGAAGGAATGCTCTTCGCGTGTGGAGTATGATATGTCGACGTCTGGGTCGAAGATTCGGAATGCGAATGTTAGCTGGGCGAGTTCGCGGTCGGTCATTACCACGTTTGGCTGGAATCCTGATTCAGATGGCCGCATACGTGGGAAGTTTACCGAATAGCGTGTTTTCCAGTAGCGCTTGCGGAGGTAGGTGAGATGCCGGGCCATCATGGTTACGTCTGTTCGCCAGTCTTCAAGGCCGATAAGCACTCCCATGCCGATTTTGTGGACTCCGGCCATTCCCATGCGGTCGAAACCGTCGCACCGCCATTCAAATTTCGACTTCATTCCTGCCGGATGGTAGATTTTGTAGCGGTCGCGGTTATATGTTTCCTGAAAGCATATTACACCATTGAGGCCTGAGTGTGTCAGCCTGGCATAGTCTTCGGTTGACAGGGGCATTACTTCGATTGTGAGGTTGGAGAAGTAGGGCCGGCAGACTTGCAGGGCTTTCTCGATATATTGGGTTCCGGCCATTAGCGGGTTTTCGCCTGTGACAATCAGGAGGTTTTCAAAAGGTCCCATCTCTTTGATTGCCTTGCACTCGGCTTCAATCTGCTCCGGGGTGAGGATGACCCGTGGTATTTTATTGTGGCGGTTGAAGCCGCAATAGACACATGAGTTCGTGCATGAGTTGGTGATGTAGAGCGGGATGAATATGGAAATTGTTTTTCCGAACCGTCGCTCTGTTATCTGGCGGCTGCGTTGCGCCATTGTTTCGATGTAGGGGGCGGCAGCAGGCGAAATCAGTGCCATGAAGTCGCGGTCGGTCAAGCGCTCGCGTGAGAGTGCTTGTTCAACGTCGGCGGAGGTCATGGCGAGGATGTCGCGTGTGGTGGTGTCCCAGTCGAAGTTTGATTTCAGATAGTCTGAGAACATGACTTGTAAAAGGCTAATAAAGGCCAAGAAAGGCCGTTGAAGGCTAATAAAGGCCTGTTGGGAAGGGGGTGAATGGGGGATTAAGCGAGGAAGGATGTTAGTGGGGAGGAGGCTTCGGCGTGTGTTGAGACTGCGCCGAGGCCGGCGAGATATGCTTCGCGTCCGGCACGGGTTGCGTCGGCGAATGCCCGGGCCATGCGGACGGGATCGGCTGCTACGGCGATTGCGGTATTGACCAGCACGGCGTCGGCACCGAGTTCCATTGCTTCTGCGGCATGTGACGGAGCACCGAGACCGGCGTCGACCACTACGGGTACGCGGCTCTGTTCGATTATGATTTTCAGTAGTTCGCGGGTCACAAGCCCTTTGTTTGTGCCGATTGGCGCTGCCAATGGCATGACGGTGGCGGCGCCTGCTTCTTCCAGGCGTTTGCATAACACGGGGTCGGCCTGGATGTAGGGGAGGACGGTGAAGCCGAGGCGTGCCAGCTCTTCGGTGGCAGCCAGGGTCTCTACCGGGTCGGGTAGGAGGTATTTTGGGTCGGGATGGATTTCGAGTTTTATGAAGTTTGTCTGGAAAGCTTCCCGGGCGAGTTGCGCGGCGAGAACGGCTTCCCGGGCATTGCGTACGCCGGAAGTGTTGGGGAGGATTTGTATGCCTTCGCGTGTTATGTGGGTTAGCATATCGTCGTGGCGGTTGGCCATGTCGATGCGTTTCATTGCTACGGTGACCATCTGGGTTCCGGAGGCTTCGATTGCCTCAGACATGAGTTGGTTACTGCGGAATTTGCCTGTGCCTACGAACAGGCGCGAGGAGAAGGTGTTGTTGGCTATTTGAAGTGGCATGGTAATGTTGAATTGTTTCAGTTATTGATGATTGAGAGGATTGCGGCGGTGCGGGCTGCCGGGTCGTAATCGGAGAGGATGGTTGAGGAGAGGGCTATTCCGCTGATGCCTGTTGACATGAGCGGTGGGATGTCGGGGTCGGTGATTCCACCTATTGCCACAACGGGAATGTCTGTGTTGAAGGAGGATAGAAGGGTGCGGTAGCCTTCGAGGCCGAGCACTGGTGAGAGGTTCTTTTTTGTCTGGGTGAACCGGAATGGGCCGAGGCCGATATAGTCGGCGCCCTGCTTTTTTGCCTGAACCATTTGTGGGAGGGTGTTGGCGGTTGCCCCGATTATTTTCATAGGGCCGAGTATGGCACGAGCGTGGCTGACGGTCATGTCGTTCTGCCCCAGGTGGACTCCGTCGGCCCGGAGGTGATGGACTAGGCTGACATGGTCGTCGATAATGAATGTGGCGTTATGCCGGCGGCACATTGCGGCTATTTCTCTGCCGGCATCAATCAGTTGGCCGGTGGAGGCGTCTTTCCATCGCAGCTGTATCCACCGGCATCCGCCTTCGAGGGCTTTGCGGGCACCATCGACAACGGATAGATTCCCGGTGGGGTGGGTGATGAACTGCAGTTTGAAATTGTCAGCGGGAATTTGGGGGCGCCATGCTTCGGAGAGCATCGCCGCCCCGGCGAAACCTGCTGATTCGAGCCGGGGAAGCCGTGCCGGGGTGACGCCTCCGAGGGCGAAAATGCGCGTTCTGTTAACTTGGTTGCGCCTGATTGTTTCGGATAGCTGGCCGATGGTGAACGTAGGGTTATAGCCGGGCTTGGAGATTGAAGGGAAGACCGGCGATATAAAGGCGTAATCTTCGTTGGAGAGGGTGTCTATTTCGGCTATCGAGTGGATTGAGCGGCTGATAAGACCATGCCATCCTTGAGGCGGGAGCGGGGTGTGTCTGTTGAGGTGCACTCCGCCAAGACCGTATTGCTCTGCAAGATGGAGGGCGTTGTGGATTGACAGGCGTGGTCGCAGCTCTGCCGGTATTTCTTCAATCAAGGCTCTTATGGCACTTTCAGCGGCATCGGGTTTGCGGATATGCACGCGCCAGAACCCCCGGTTGAGCAATATCCCGGCGATTGCCTGTGCCTCCCCCGGATAGAATGCCGGGGGTGTTATGGCTATTGTCTGCATGGCTTTTTATCCGCCGCAGACGGCACGAATTATGATGATTTTTGCTCCGTCGGTCAGCTGGAAGTCGCCCCATTGGGAGCGTGGCACGACGCGGTTGTTAACGGCAACGGCCTGACCCATGCCGGTGAAACCTTCTTTTTCGAGCAGCTGTGCAAGAGATTTGCAATCCTCTGCCACCTTAATCGGGTGGTTGTTTATTTCTACGGTCATAATAATGACGATTTTGCAGAGGGGCTTGTGGCGGAGGATGGATTAGCGTCAAGTTCTTCCGGCGGTATGAACCGCGTCAAGTTCCAAGGGTATGATCTCAGCCCACACCGGGGCACCCCTCTTGAGTTCAGAGGCAAAGGTAATGATTTTTTTTGAAAAAAGGATTTTAAGGGGTGGAAAGTGTGGGGAAAAGGGAGTATATTTGCATTGTGGAATGACAGCACTGTTGCCATCCGGATATTTAGAGAAGGGACGGGTCTATTTTTACACAGCACTAAAACGGCCTTAAATGATAAACCAATTAACGATGGGAAATATGAAAAAGTATGATTTTGATGAAGTGATTGACAGGCATGGAAGCGGTTGTACGAAAATCGACGATCTGCGTGTGCTTTTCGGGAAAGACAACCTGACACCGCTGTGGATTGCCGACATGGACTTCAAGGTCTGCGGAGAGATAACCGCAGCGTTGCAACAGAGGATTTCTCATCCGATTTATGGCTATTCCCGCCCTGCCGACACATACTGGAGCTCGATAATCGACTGGCTTGACCGCCGTCACGGCTTCAAGGTGGAACGGGAGGAGCTGACATATGTGCCCGGTGTTGTGAAAGGCATCGCATTCGCCATCAATTTCTTCACCAAAGCAGGCGATAAGATTGTTATCCAACCGCCGGTTTACCATCCGTTCAAGATGGTTATCGAAGGGAATAAGAGAGAGCTGATTACCAACCCGTTGCGTTGGAACGGCGAGAATTATGAGATGAATCTGGAGGATTTGGAGCGGATTTTCGCCACAGAACGCCCGAAGATGATGATTCTTTGTAATCCTCACAATCCTATCGGTCTGCAATGGAGCAGGGAGACATTGGAGAAAGTCGGGGTTTTGTGTCGTGAATATGGGGTTCTGGTCATTTCCGATGAAATCCACGGCGACCTGATGCTTGCCGGCAGGGAACATTATCCGTTTGCCGCGTGTGGAGAGGATGCCGCTGCTGTGGCCATCACATTCGGTGCGCCGTCGAAGACGTTTAATATCCCCGGTCTTGTGAGCTCGTGGTGTGTGGTGAAGAATCCGGAAATCAGGGAGCCGTTTTTCCATTGGCTTGAGGTTAACGAATTCAACGCCACGACATTTGTGTCGACCATAGGGGCTGAGGCCGCATATACCCATGGAGAGGAATGGCTCGGGGCTGTGCTTGAATATATCGAAGGGAACCTCGATGCCCTGGAGGTTTATCTGAGAGAGCGGCTTCCTGAGGTTAAGATGGTTAGGCCGCAGGCGTCGTTCCTGGTCTGGATGGATTTCCGTGGCCTTAACCTTAGCCATGATGAGTTGGTTGACCTGGTGGTGAACCATGCCGGCCTGGCTCTTAACGATGGTGAAATGTTCGGTCCCGAAGGGCATGGGTTTATGAGGGTCAATGTCGCCACCCCCCGGAAGTCGCTGTTTGAGGCGATGGATAAGCTGGAAAAGGCTTGTCGCGAAGGATGCAAAAAGGATGCAGCCGTTGAAGAGATGGCGAAATAGGCGGGAGGCTTAAATAGCCTTCATGGCTTAAAGGAACTATAACTTAGAGTGATGAAATACAGGATATTTCCTCCTGAGGAGATTATTGAGGATGGAATTATTGAGCTACCCTTGTCGAAAAGTCTTTCGACAAGGGGGCTTGTTTTGGATGCAATGACCCAAGGGGGAGCTGTCGGAGGGGCGTATGTTGCCCGTTGTGACGATACGGAGGTCATAGAGAAGGCATTGTCGCAAGTGGAGGGAACGGTGGATGTCGGGGCGTCTGGTGCGGCGCTCCGTTTCCTCACGGCCTATTTTGCGGCTAAGGAGGGCGTGGAGGTTGAACTGCGCGGTACGGAGCGGCTGCATGAACGGCCTATGGGGGTTCTGATTGAAGCCTTGAGAGGCTGTGGCGCTGAAATCGAATGTATTGAAGAGGAGGGCTATGCCCCGTTGAGAATCAATGGGAGGAGATTGCGGGGAGGAGAAGTTAACGTGGATGTGACGGTGTCGTCGCAGTTCGTGTCGGCCTTGCTTATGGTTGCGCCGATGATGGATGAGGGTCTGACCGTGAGGTTTGAGGGGGAGCCTGTTTCGCTGCCGTATATACTGATGACAGTCGGGATGATGGAGCAGCGGGGTATCAAGGTTGACCGGGAGCCTTTGAGAATCAAAGTTGAAAAGGGGAGTTACAGGCCGTTTGATCAGCAGCCGGAGGGGGACTGGTCGGCGGCGGCATTCTGGTATGAGATAAGTGCCCTGACTGCGGGATGGATTACGGTGACCAACCTGAAAGAGAAAACGCTGCAGGGCGACAAGGCCGCGATGCGTCTGTTTGAGTGTCTCGGGGTCAATACGGTGGAGAGTGAGGAGCTGCAGGGTGGACTGGAGTTGTCGCCCTCTCCGGAGATTTACGGGCGGATTGATGTTGACCTGACTGATAACCCCGACCTTGCACCGGCGTTGGCGGTTACATGCTGCCTGATCGGAGTTCCATTTAAACTAACGGGGCTCAAGAGCTTAGGTGTGAAGGAGTGTGACAGGCTGACGGCCTTGTGTGAAGAGATGGATAAAATAGGCCGGGTTGTGGAGAAAATCCGTGATTACGGATTGGAATGGGATGGGAAGAGTCATCCGGTGGTGGAGATGCCTGAGTTCAGTTCGCACAATGACCACAGGATTGCGATGGCATTGGCACCGGTTGCGGTTTATGTGCCGGGGGTGGTTATTGACGGCTGCGAGGCGGTCAGCAAGAGCTATCCTGATTATTGGCGTCAGCTGCAGAAAATCGGGTTCAGAATTGAGGAGGTTGAGGAATGACCGGTGCGTTGATTATATTAGGGGTTCTCGTGCTGACGGGGCTGGTGCTTTATTTGTTCCATAGAAGGGATGTGAGGCGAGGCCGGGCGCTTGCCCCTACACGCGGGCCTATGCAGGATGTGCCTGAGGGGGAGGACAGTGTGTGCTGCGGTATGCACAGCACTTGCGAGAAGGATTCGTTGCTGGCATCGGTCAGCGATAAGATAGAATATTTTGATGATGAGGAGCTTGACCGTTTTGCCGGGCGGAACAGTGATGAATATGAGGATGTGGAGATTGAGGAGTTCCGTGATGTTTTGCTGACGCTTCTGCCAGAGGATGTGGCTCCGTGGGCGCGCAGCATACAGCTTAGGGGGATTGAGTTGCCTGAGGCGGTCAGGGATGAGCTTTTGTTGATGGTGGGGGAGCAGAGGGGTGAACCGCTCTGATACCTCTTCCGGCATCCGGAAAATGGAGGTATGTCTGATTTCGGCGTACCAGGATTGACGGTGTGATATTTTATGTTTTGAGTTGGGGGATTGAGGCTGATTATAGATGGGAGAATTGTTAGGATATAGTTTTTTTTTGAATGCTTTATGCGGGGTGCTGATTATTGCTGTTGCGGCGGCGATGGTCGGTACGTATATTGTTGCGCGGCGGCTTGTTGCTATCTCGGGGGGCGTCACCCATGCCTGTTTCGGGGGTCTCGGACTTGGCTATTATCTGGGTATAAGTCCGATAGCCATGGCCGGAGTGTTTGCGGTGGTTTCGTCGCTGGGGGTTGAATGGCTGTCGTCGCGTCATAGGGTGAGGGAGGATTCGGCGATAGCTGTGGTGTGGTCGCTGGGTATGGCTGCCGGTGTGCTTTTCGTGTTTCTTACTCCCGGTTATGTGCCTGAGCTGAATTCGTTTCTTTTCGGTAATATATTGAATATATCGAGTGGGGATTTGTGGATGTTCGGAATATATACGGTTTTGTTAGGGGGATTTTTTGCGTGGAAATACAGGGAGATTGTCACTTGCGCTTTCGACCGTGATTTTGCCAAGGTGGCAGGTCTGCCGGTGAGATTCATCACAGTGACCATGACGGTTATGGTTGCATTATGCATCGTGTTGACCATAAGGCTTGTGGGGGTCATGCTGCTGATGTCGATGCTTTCGTTGCCCCAGATGACGGCAGAGGTTTTTACGCGCCGTTTCGGAGGGATGATGTGGGTGTCGGTGCTGGTGTCGGCGGCGGGGAGTGTCGGCGGCCTGGCGTTGTCGGCCTATGTCGATGTGCCATGCTCGGCATTGATTGTCATTATGCTGGCGGCAATGTTCATAGGAGCCCGTTGCGGGAAATGGGGCTTCGAGAAATTCTCGCGCAGGATCAGGGGGGTACGGGAATGAGGAAGATATGGGTGTTGATGGCATCGGCGGTTATGGTGCTGGTGCCGGCGGGTGTGCTTCTTGGTTATAACCGATATTTTTCGGAGCGGGCCAACCCTTCGGCCGAGGTGTATAAGGTTCGCGGAATAGATGTCTCGGCCCACAACGGTGAGATTGATTTCAGCGTCTTGAAAAGGCAAGGGGTGGCTTTCGCATATGTGAAGGCTACGGAAGGAACGGATTTCAGGGACAGGAATTTTGTTAAAAATGCCGTAGGTCTGAAACGTGCGGGTATTGCCGCCGGAGGGTATCATTTTTTCAGGTTCGACACCGACGGGGAGATGCAGGCGTTCAATTTTATCAGAGCCTTGAAAGGACGGGAATTTGAATTGCCTCCGGCGGTGGATGTTGAGGAGTGGGCCAATGCCGAAGGAATCGGCACAGGCCGGATAATGAGGGAGCTTCGGGTTATGCTTGATGTGCTCGGTCATGAAGGTTATGAACCGGTTATATATACGAATAAGGACGGGTATGACAGGTTTGTGAAAGAGAAGCTTGAAAACTACCCATTGTGGATATGTTCGTTTTCTGACCCTCCGCTTGATAAGGGCGTCGGCTGGGATATATGGCAATATAGCCACCGTGGACGTCTGGACGGGATTGAAGGGTATGTTGACATGAATACTCTCAATCCCTCTGCAGTTGAATCTCTTGTGGCGGTTGAACTACAATAAATCAGTGCTTTCCGGCGTTATACCTATGCATGAAAAGGTTTGAATCACAATGTAATCATATATTGACGCTTGCCGCCGGAATGGATATTCCCACAAAATGTGCGACCCTGCTGGTGGTTGTTGTTTCGCTTCTGTTGCCGTTGGGGGCGTCGGGGCTTGATGTGGCGTCATATGCAACGAACTCTAAACTTGCTTCAGGGAAGTGGGTCAGGGTTGCTGTTGACCATAGCGGAATGCACTGCGTTACAGAGAGCCAGCTCAGAGGGTGGGGATTTGCCGACCCGCAGAAGGTTAAGGTATATGGCTATGGTGCCAAACGGTTGCCTGATGTGCTCGACCGGTCGTATGTTGATGATCTGCCTCAGACCGCATCGGAGTGGGTGTCGGGCAAAGGTGTGTTTTTTTATGCAGAAGGGCCTGTTGGATGGGAGCAAAGCGCTACTGATTATTTTGTGCCTGTGCAGAACCCGTTTACGGACCGGGGTTATTATTTTCTGAGCGATTCGGGAGATGAGGCACGGCTTTCGCCTGTGTCGACAGGAATTGCCAGTGTGAGCGGCGACACGGAGCGGGTGTTTTATGACCGTCTGTATCATGAACAGGATCTGGAGTCGCCCGGGGAGGCGGGTTTTCTGCTTGTAGGGGAGGATTTCAGATACACTCCTTCGCGCACGTTCCAGTTCCAGCTTACCGACCGGGCTTTGGATTTTCCTGTGAGGATGGAGAGTGCGTTTGTTGTGAAGTCTGTGACGGGGAGCAGTTCATTGTCTTTTACCGTCAACGGGCAGTCTCTGCCGCAGGTTTCCGGCGACAATATATCTAAAGTTACGGATAAGTATTCACATGGCAACCAAGGGGTGAGCCGCAGGGAATTTGAAGGTGGCGGTGGCACGCTTACGGTTGGTCTGACATTCAAGAGCGGCAGTTCGGTGTCGCTGGCAGCTTTGAATTATATCGCAATCAATTATCCGCGCGAACTTCGGCTGCCGGGGGATAAACACCTGGTGTTTTACCTTACCGCTTCGCAGCGACAGGTTTCGTTGCGGGGTGCGGGTGAGCAGACTCGGGTGTGGGATGTTACAGATACGCGTAATGTGGGTCGTGTGGAGGTGGGGCTTTCGGGCAATGAGGCCGTTTGGCGGAGCACTGTTGCAGGGGCCCGCACATATGCGGCCTGGGAGCCCGGAGGGAAGCTCCCTTCGCCTGTTTTTGTGGAGAGTGTCAGGAACCAGAACCTTCATTCGCTGGCTACGGCCGATATGGTTATATTCACGATGAATGAATGGAAGTCACAGGCAGAGCGTGTGGCAGAATTCCACCGGAATGATGCCGTTGCTCCGCTTGAAGTGGTGGTTCTGACTCCGCAGGAGGTTTACAATGAGTTTTCTTCCGGGGTTGCAGATGCGCAATCTTTCAGAAAGCTGCTTAAGATGATGTATGACCGCGGTTTGCAGGGCCACGGAAAGCAGCTGAAATATGCATTGTTTTTCAGCCGTCCGACTTATGACTTCAGGCGTAAGACGGCTAAGGCGCCTTCTTATCCGGTTATGCCGGCATGGTTTACGGACAAAGGGCTTAATGACAATGATTCATACATGACAGACGACATATATGGCTTTCTTGACGATAACTCAGGGGTGAACACAGGCCGTGACAAGTTGAGGATTGCCGTTGGCCGTATTCCTGTGACCTCGGCGGCCGATGCCAAAAGCTGTGTTGACAAACTGTTTGCCTATACCGGCAAAATCCAGCGCGGGGTGTGGCGCAACAATGTCATGATTGTGGCAGATGACAAGGACAATGGCGTGCATATGGATGATGCCGAGAAGATGTGGAGGGGAATGATGGCCAACGGTTCGGGTGGCGACATGTTCTATAAGAAGGTGTATATCGACGAATTTGAAACCCCGGGCAATATTTGTGAAGGGGGGCGCTCGTTGTTCTACCGGAATCTCGACGAGGGGGTAATGTGGTGGAGTTACCAGGGCCATGCCAATCCGACATCTATGACCGCCGAGGGGCTTGTGACCTACCGGGATATCAATGAGTTTTATCTGCGCCGTCTTCCGGTTTTATATGCGGCTACCTGTGATTTCCTTCGCTGGGATTCGGCGTCTGCCTCAGGCGCGGAGATTCTTTATAAGAATCCCAACGGTGGTGTGATTGCCGCCATAAGCGCCACGCGTCCGGTTTATATATCGGCGAATGGACATCTGTCGGAGTCATTCGGCAGGGAGATGTTCGTACGTAATGCCGATGGTACGTTCCGCACGATAGGTGAAATCTACCGTATGGCGAAAAACGGTTACCGGAGTGGCGACGACAACGTATCTGATACCAACAAACTGCGTTATGTTCTGATGGGTGACCCGGCCATGAGGCTGGCTGTGCCATGGCACAGGGTGGTTGTTGATGAAATCGGAGGGCGCGAGGTTGAAGACCTCGACACGGCGGAAGACCCGGCCACCCTTATGGCCCGCCAGCAGACCACCATTAAAGGGCGCATCGTTGATGCTTCTGGGGCTTTGCTGAGCGATTTCAACGGCACGGTGGAGGGGACGCTCTATGATGCGATGCGCAGCGTCACCACTCTGGGCCGCGGAGGTGAGGATGGCAAGGAGGTTACATTCGACCAGCAGGGGGGGCGTCTGTTTGTTGGTAGCGCAGAAGTGAAAGGTGGAGTGTTCACAATGAATGTGTCAATGCCGGCGGAGGTGGCTGACAACTACCGGTCCGCCGCCATCAATCTCTATGCCGGAGGTGATGATGGACGGGAAGCTGCCGGGGTGTGCCGTGACCTGTATGTTTATGGCCTTGATGAGAATGCCGCTGCGGATAACACCCCTCCTGTGATTGAGTCGATATATCTGAACCATCCGTCGTTCCGCGACGGCCAGACTGTCAATTCCGCACCTATGCTTATGGCGGCTGTGCGTGATGACCGTGCCATAAACCTGTCGACAGCCGGTGTGGGGCATCAGATGATGCTGATGCTTGACGGCGGTGATAAGGTTATGACTGATGTGGCGGAATATTTCACTCCATTTGCAGATGGCTCACCGGGAGGCAATATCGCCTATCCGATTGAAAACTTGTCGGAGGGGTGGCACACCTTGCGTCTGCGCGTGTGGGACACAGCCCCCAATTCATCAGAAGCCACGATTAGCTTCAGCGTCTCAAAAGAGATTGCCCCAAAGCTGTATGATGTTTATACTGACGTTAATCCGGTGTCGACAGAGGCTAATTTCTATATATCACATGACCGCCCCGACCGCAACCTTACGGTTAAGGTGGAGGTGTTCGACCTGATGGGCCAGCGCCTGTGGCAGGCAACGGAAACCGGGCGCAGCGACATGTTCACCACTCTGCCGATCAGATGGGATTTATGCGATGAGGGGGGGCGCCGAGTGACCCGTGGCATCTATCTTTACAGGGCGACGGTTTCGGATGAGGACAGTGGCGAAAAAACGGCTACGGAATCACGACGCCTGGCGGTGAGATAGGAATTTGGGGAATTTTTGTAACTTTGCATTATGGCGTTGTGCCTGATGTTGGCGCAACGCTTTCGATGAAGCCTGACTACGGTGTCGGGTCTTTTGGTGTGTGGGGGTGATTCAGGGTGATATTAGACAGAACGAGACAGATGGAATCAGGAAAAGATATTATTCCGGAGCCGGCGCTGAGGCGGTTGCCGTGGTATCTGGCTTATGTTGGTATTTTGCGTGAGAGAGGTGTCGAATATGTTTCGTCGACACAGATTTCGCGCGACCTGCGGGTTGATGCATCGCAGATAGCCAAGGATTTGTCGTTTCTTGACATCAAAGGCAAGACCCGCATAGGTTATGAGGTGTCGCTGCTGGAACACAAACTTGAGGAGTTCCTGGGGTTCAAACGGCAGCACCGGGCGGTAATCGTGGGGGCCGGATCGCTCGGAGGCGCGTTGATGCAGGATTCAGGGCTGACACGCTACGGTCTGGAAATCGTGGCAGGTTTTGATGTTGACCAGTCGCTGGTGGGGACTTTAAAGCACGGGCTACCGGTTTATCCGGTTGAAGAGCTTGTTGGGCGTTGCCGAGAGCTTGGTGCGGGCATCGGCATAATAACTGTTCCGGTGGAACATGCCCAAAGCGTAGCCGACCGGCTCGTCGAGGCCGGAGTGAAGGCTATATGGAATTTCACCCCCATAAGAATCTGC
Source organism: Bacteroidales bacterium (assembly GCA_910575545.1). GTDB lineage: Bacteria > Bacteroidota > Bacteroidia > Bacteroidales > Muribaculaceae > UBA7173. The sequence goes on along the minus strand of CAJTFH010000030.1, from coordinate 13,535 downwards.
GCGCCCGGTGATGTTGTGATCTCCAATACATCAATCTATGCCCATCTTGCTGTTATGTATAACAGGATGAACGGATAAAATGGATTTGTAAGAAAATCAGACGGGATGAAAGTTATTGCAGTTGAACGGATGTGGAACGGTGACAGGCGCATTGAGTCGGAGGCGCTTGGCAGTGAGCGTGTGTCCGACCCCCGGAAAGTGCCGATGACATTGATTGCAGACTCAGCCGTGGTCAGACGGGGGATGCCTCTGTTTGTTCCTGATTTCGCAATGGACTGGGTTCTGGAGATTGTTCCGGCTGTTGTCATATGCCGTCTGGGGAAGAGCATCCCGGTCAGGTTCGCCCACCGGTATTACAGGGAGATTGGGGTCATGGGGCGTCTTGTTCCGAAAGATGGACTGCCGGAAGGGGCGCTTGCCTGTGGTTTTGACGGGGCTTTGTGTATGGGGGGCTTCTACGGGTTGCCTGACGACGGGGAATGGTCTGTGATTGTGGATGGTAAAGAGGAGCTGACGCTTGGCCGCGAAGAGTTGGGAATTGATGAGTGCGTGGCGCTTGTCAGCCGTTACATGATGCTTAAAACGGGTGATATCATCATTCCGTGCCGCACGGGGTTGCGTGTCGGAGTGGAACTGGGAATCCGTGTTGCTGCGACACTGAACGGAGAAAAGGCGATGGGTTTGAAAATCAAATGATTGCGACACATTTTTATATGTTGGACCGGAATTGATTGACGCACACCACTCTGATTGAAATTATAGACTCTCTAAAGAAGGAGGGAGACGGTACATGAAAAAACATATTTTCAGAACTCTGATAATAACGGCGCTTGCAGTAGTGGGTGGAAGTCAGCAGGCTGCGGCTGTTTTTGCGAAGGATTACTATGCGTCGCAGTCGGCCCTTTCCAGGGGACGCTGGGTTAAAATCAAGGTCCGGGAGAGCGGTATGCAACAGATTACAGATGCAGAACTGCGCGAGATGGGTTTCGAGCATCCTGACAAGGTCGCTGTCTATGGTTATGGGGCTACCTGCCTATCCGACTACCGCCTGACTTCGGAGTCGCCTGATGATCTGCCGGCTGTTGCGGTTATGCGCCATGGTGACAAACTTGTTTTTTACGGGGAGGGGGATGTTAGTCTCAAGCTGGTGAAGCGGGTTTCGGTTAACGGGGCTGTGAGTTATCCGGTTGAGCCCGTCAGGAATTATTATGCGGATTATGGGACTTATTTCCTGACCGACGCCATGCCACAGGTTGCGCCTGAGAAGATGGTGTATGATGATGCTGAGTCTGAGGCGGTAGGCTCATCGTGGGGGATGGCACATTATGAAGAGGAATTGTATAACGACGGTGCCATAGGCGCCCGTTTCCTGGGTCGCAGGTTTGTTGACGAACCGAAACAGAGATATGTTTTTTCAATGCCCGGGTTCATAGGCGACAGCCGGGTTTGTATCCAGGCGGTCTACGGGGTCAGGGTTGACAAGAGCCGGGTTATGCCGGTAACACTCCCATCTGGCAGCCGGACTAACCTATCGCTCTCGCCGGTAAAGGCTGAAACGTATGCTTACCAAGGGATTACGCAGATATATTCCGATAAGCCTCTGAAGGCTGACGGGGATGTCTACAGTATGTCGATTGACGCTACAGGAGCAGCAGCCGGAGGGCTTGATTTCGTGACGGTTGCATATCCGCGCGACAACAGTGTTGGTGACGCGCCGCAGTCGATGCTGGTCTTTAAAGCGCTTGAATCGAAGCAAAAGGTTGAATTGAAGGGTGTTAAACGGAACACTCGTGTGTGGGCGGTGTCGGATGGACGTAAACCTGTGCGTGAGTTGGAAATCGGAAATGTCAACGGAGTGCGCCCTGTTGAGCCGGGCATGGATGCGGAGCGGTATTTTGTGATGTCGCCGGGTCATTATGATGTGTCGAGAGGCGAGGGGTGTTGCTATCTGTTGGCGTTCAATCCAGATGATGAGTTGCGCCATGTGGAGTTTGCCGGTGAGGTGTCGAACCAGAATCTGCATGGTTTTGAAACACCCCAGATGCTTATTGTGACGAGCCGCCTGATGCGCGGTGAAGCGGAACGGCTTGCACGTGCGCACAAACAGGCCGACGGTCTGGATGCCGGTGTGGTTTTGATTGACGATATTTATAATGAGTTTTCTTCGGGTACACCGCATATTATGGCCATACGGCGTTTTGCCCGTATGCTGGCTGACAGATGCCCCGGCAGGTTGCGGTCGGTGCTGCTTTTCGGGGCGGCACACTGGGATAACCGTGGGCTGACGATGGAGGATGAGGCTGCTTTCCGCGATAATCTCATACCGATATACCTTCGTGAGGATGTTGCGGGTTGCGGCAAGCTGCCTGAAAGTTATGCCACTGATGCTTTGGCGGGGATGCTTGAAGAGGATGCTGACGGGTTTGACATAGGGCGCTCGTTGATGACGGTGGCTGTCGGGCGGATTCCGGCCCGGTCGCCTGGAGATGCCGCATCGGCAGTAAGCAAGATTGAACGTTGGCTGCAGAACCCTCCCGCAGCGGATCTTATGAACAGGGCGGTGCTGATGTGTGACAAGGGGGATAAGAACGGCCATATGGCAGATGCCGAGGGTCTGGCTGAGGTAATCAGTGGATGCTCCCCTTCGACGACCGTCTATAAGGCTTATAATACTGTTTATCCGATTTCGGGAAGGACGGCGGCTGAGTTGCACCGCTGTGCCGAATGGGTGTTGAAAAAGGGTGCGGCTTATATGGCCTATAGCGGTCATGCCACCCCGCGCGACCTGGCGGCAGAGCTTGTGTGGAGCACTAAAAAGGCTCTTGCAACGGATTACCGCTATCCGACGTTTGTGATGCTGGCCACATGCCGTGCGCTGTATTACGACCATCCGGAGGTCAACATAGGGGAGACGCTCTTATACAAAGACAGAGGCGGGGCGATTGGTGTGGTCGGAGCTTTAAGAGAGGTTTATCAGGAGTATAACCAACAGCTCAATCTGGCTATGGGGGATGAGTTTTTTTCGGGACGCCATGGCCGGACTTATGGGGAGGTGTTCCGCAAGGCGCGTAACCGTATGGTGCCCACCACTCCTCCGTCGGGTGCAATACACTATTATGATTTGATTTATAATTCGCTGTCATATAATTTTATCGGAGACCCGGAGGTGGCGGTGCCCGTGGCAGAAAAGGAGGTGGAAATTCTTTCGGTAGACGGGAAGGCTGTTGGAGCGGGACTGGAGGTGGAGTCGGGTCGTTTCATGGAAGTGACGGGTCGGGTGGTCAGCAATGATGTCACTGATACCGGATTTGACGGGGATTTGACCCTCAGCATATTCGACGGCCCTGTGACCCGCAAGACAATCAACCATGACTCTACGTCGGGTGTGGCGGATGTTGTGATGGATGAGGCGTTGATTTATGAGGGGAAAGCCTCGGTCAGCAGGGGGCGGTTCAGCGCAAGGGTGTTTGTGCCTACGCCTGATTATCCGGGAGGGGGGAACAGGATGGTTGCATTCGCGGTGTCGGATGATGGGGAGATGGCAACGGGACATTCGGGCAAGATTGACATTGTTGATGGTTCGGATGGTGTGGCGGATGATGTGGCGGCTCCGGATATTACGTGTATGTGGATTGATGACGAGTTGTTTCTCGACGGTGATGTTACCGGTGGGGATGTGCGCTTTTATGCCGAGGTGGGTGCTGATGAAGCCGGTGTTGTGTGCGGAAGTTCGCAGATAGGGCATCAACTTGCGCTGACGCTTGATGAGGGGCATAAGTTGGCCGAAGCAGAACACTGTTTTGTGCAGGGCAGCAACGGAGGTGGAGTGTTAGACATGGAGATTACCGGTTTGGCTGACGGGAATCATGAACTATCGCTGAAGGTATGCAACCATGCGGGAGTGTATGCCACACGCAGCATCCGTTTTACGGTTGTCAATACTTCGGCCTGCGGGGTGCTGTCGGTTGAGGAGCGGCCTGCGGCGCAGGTGGCAACCATATCGTTGAAGCATGATTTTAAGGAGACACCCCGGGGGCGTCTGGTAGTCAGGAACGGTGATGGCAAGGTTGTGTTTTCAGATAGCGGGGCAGAGTTCCCCTACATATGGAATCTGACAGACGCATCGGGGGCGCAGGTGGCAGAAGGGAGATATGAGGTGGAGGCGTATCTTCACGGTGGAGCGGCCTATGGCAGGAGCTCTGCCGCAGAGATTGTGGTCAGCCGCGACTGACCGAAGTGTCAGTTGGCGCTGCAACACTTTCTCAGAATGAGAAGAGTGACCGGAGTACGTCGAGTGAGGAGACGGCTCCGAGGCCTGGGAAATGGATTGAATAGTATTGTATGAGGCGGTCGATGACGCGGTTGCGGTCGGCGCGCGACATTGTGAACAGCGTGGCTGTGCGGAATGTGATGCGGCTGAGACGGTGCGCGGCTTCGGCTTCGGAAGATGGAAGGAACCGGTTGTGGAGCGGGGGGGACTGGCGGAATATGCCGTCGGTCAGGTCGAACACGGCTCCGGGGGAGAATGTGGCCCAATCGGGTTCTATGCCGAGGAAATGCTGCAGCCGGAAGAGGAAGGCGATGTGGAAGTTGGAGGCTTTAACGGCAGGTGTTGAAGCCAAGGTCTCGACGGTGTAGGCGATGAAATTGAACAGGTGGGGGTCTTGTTGGGGCTCGCGGAGGATTGCCGACAGGAAGTCGGCGATGAAAAGCGCCAAAGCGGATTTCACCGGCGAGTGGTTTGCCGGCGAGGTCAGGGGGTGTGGTTTGATATCCTTGATCCGGTGTATGTCGCGGTTGGGGCGTATGTCGGCGATGCACATGAACCTTTGGAGTGGCTGGCACACGGCTCTTAACCGCCGGGCTTCGCGGGAGGCTCCGGCCGGAAGCATGGCGGCAACCCTTCCGTGTTGCAGGGTATAGACGGAAAGGATTGATTTGGAGTCGTTGTATCTGACGGTTCTGAGGGCTATGCAGTCGAGGGGTTCAAACATGGTGCAAAGATACGGAATTTGCAGTGATGATTGAATTTGGGGAGGTGTTGTTTTAGTGGCTGTTTTGTGGTATGGCCGTAGGATGTGTGTGGAATGTAGGAAGGGGGGATTGCAGTCGCAGACTATGGGGCGGACTTTTGGGGCTGTGGAAATTCTGAAAAAAACTTAAAAACGAGGATTCTGGCGGGAATATTTGGGAATGTGTGAAAAAGGTGTTAACTTTGCAGTCGCAAAATGCCAGTCGGCCCATTCGTCTATCGGCTAGGACGCAAGATTTTCATTCTTGAAAGAGGAGTTCGATTCTCCTATGGGCTACTAATAAAGAAAAACAGAAACTAGGATTTTTTACATTTTTTGAAATGGCAAATCATAAATCAGCTTTGAAGCGCATCCGTCAGACTGCCAGCCGCCGTCTTCGTAACCGTTATTATGCTAAAACTGCCCGTAACGCTGTTCGTCGTCTCCGCGCGATGACCGACAAGGCCGAGGCTCAGGCTGCATATGTAAAGGTGTCTGGTATGCTCGACCGTCTCGCTTCCAAGAAGAGGATTTCGAAGAACAAGGCTTCGAACCTCAAGAGCAAGCTCGCCCTGCATATCAACAAGCTGGGTTAAGAAGCTGACAAACGAAATATCGGCTTCCAGGAGGAGCGATGGAATGCAGGTGGCATTTCCGTAGCCCTTCGGAGGATAAAGCCGGAAAGGATAGATAAAAAGTTCTCGTAATTTTTCTCCCATCCGCTTGTGAAAGCTGGTGGTTGATAAGGCCCATTCGTCTATCGGCTAGGACGCAAGATTTTCATTCTTGAAAGAGGAGTTCGATTCTCCTATGGGCTACCATCCCTTCCCCTTTATTTCAGTGGGGTGTCTGAATCTAAGTTCAGACACCCCACACCCTTTTTATGATATGAGGGTGTGTCATAATGGCTCATCTGGGTCGTCGCCCGAGGGCTTCGGGTTCGGTCATTGACCTTAGTCAACTCCCTTCACCCTCACCCTCAGGCTCCTACCATCTGAACCATTCTGACAGCACCCTCTCCATCCGGATGCAAAAAAGGCGTTGGTCGAATTTCGACACAGCGCCCACACCCTTTTTATGATATGGCATTTTATTAGCAGAATGAACTGCTCCATTTTTTATATGCCATGGATATTATTGGGCAAAAGAACCAGCTTCACACATGCGGAGCATTCCAATGTAGCTGCACACGACCCCTCCGGCCGTTAGAAATACAAAAACACCCAATTTCAACCTTTTGGGCGCAAAATTGGGTGTTTATGCTTCAGTATGCTGATATTCAGCGTTGTTTGCGGAAAGACAGGGATTCGAACCCTGGGTACCCGTAAGGGTACAACGGTTTTCGAGACCGTCCCGATCGACCACTCCGGCATCTTTCCAATGGTCTGCATGTTTGTTGCAACGGTACACCCCGGATGGATGCGCCTAATGCGATTACAAAGGTACGAAAGTTTTTCGGTATGTCGCAAGTTTTAAGGGGAGATTTTTGGGGCAGGTCGGAAGTTTTCAGTCGTAAGTCAGAAGAGTGTCAGCTGTGTGGGCAGGAGGCGGAATGTCAGGCGGTGATGGGGGGTGGTGCCATGGATGGAGATGGCCTGGCGATGGTCGCGTGTGGGGTATCCTTTGTTCTGTGCCCAGTTGTAGAGGGGATAGTCGGCTGATAGGTTGCGCATGATTTCGTCGCGGTGTGTCTTGGCGAGGATTGAGGCTGCTGCGATGTTTCCGAATCGGCCGTCGCCTTTTACGAAGGTCTGCGATGGTATTCCGTGGTAGGGCTTGAACCGGTTGCCGTCGACGATTATGGCACCCGGACGCACTTCCAGGGCGTCGAGGGCGCGATGCATGGCCAGTATGGAGGCGTTTAGGATGTTGATTTTGTCGATTTCTGCTGGTGTGCACAACGCCACTGCCCATGCTATGGCTTCTTGCTCAATGAGGGGGCGCAATTGTTCGCGGCGGTGTTCGGTGAGTTGTTTGGAGTCGTTGAGCCATGGATGTTGGAAGCCGTCGGGCAAGATTACTGCTGCGGCCACAACTGGCCCGGCGAGGCATCCTCGCCCGGCTTCGTCGCATCCGGCTTCATTGATAGAGAACTGGTTGCAGTTGGGTAGTGTGGCCATTTTCAGAGTGATTTGCGGAATGATGCCCGACGGCGGTGCTGGCGGGTGTCGAAGTAGTTCCACTGGTCTTGCACTTTCGAGTTGTCGAGCAGTTCCGGGTTGGTTTCGGCGTGTTTGAAACCGTATTTGATGTAGTAGGGGATGAGGTCGTTGAATAGCATGGCGTTGACCCCTTTGTTCTGATATTCGGGTTTGACGGCAATCAGCAGCAGGTCGACTGCGTCTGATTTCCCCATTAGTGCGGGCAGCAGATGGCGCCATCCGGTGGGGAAGATGCGTCCGCGGCTTTTCTTCAGGGCGTCTGAGAAGGACTGTATGGATATGCCTACTGCCACGAGCCGCTCTTCGGCATCGACAACGAGTGTTACCAGGTCGAGGTTGATGATTCCGAGATATATGTCGATATAGTATTGTATCTGTTTTCTTGTCAGAGGTGAGTAGCCGTAGAGTTTGTCGTAGGCTTCGTTGACGAGCTCGAAGAGAGCTTCGCCATATTCCTCGCGTATTTTTTTGCGTGAGGTGTATTTTTTGATTTTAAGGTTGTTGCGCTGCTGGACAATCTGGGCGATGCGTGAGTATTTTTCGGGTATGGCGTCGGGCACTTTGATGTAGAATTCCACCCACTGTGCTTCTTGGGTGAATCCGAGCCGGTTCATGTGGTCGACGTAGTAGGGGTGGTTATAGATTGTTGCCATTGTTCCGACTTCGTCGTACCCGAAGGTTAGCATCCCTTCGTGATCCATGTCGGTGAATCCCATTGGGCCTACTATGGAGGTCATCCCTTTTTCCCGGCCCCACCGGCTTGCGGCGTCAAACAGGGCGTCGACAACCTCTTTGTCGTCGATGAAATCGAGAAATCCGAAGCGCAGGCTTCTCTCTCCTGTGCGTTTGTTGACGGCGTGGTTTATGATGGCTGTTATGCGGCCGACCGGTTTGCCGTGGCGGTAGGCCATGAATGACTGGGCTTCGCAGTAGTCGAAAGCCGGGTTGACATCGGGCATGAGAGTGTTCACATCGTCGTGGATCAGCGGGGGCACGAAGTAGGGGCTGCCTTTGTAGAGGTCTATGCCGAATTTGACGTATTTGCGCAGGTTGGCGCGGGTGGGTTCTATGGAGCGTATTTCAACAGACATATTTCAATGTTTTTTGGATTCGAGGACCGGCTTGTGCGGCATTAAAGCCATGTTGCCGGTCAGAGTGCCGGACGGTAGATGCATAGCCATCCGAGTATTATCGCCATTATGGCGAGGAAAGTTATAATCAGAATGTAGAGCCGTTGGTTAGATCCTCCGGCGATGGCCATCTGCAGGTCGGGCACGTCGCGGTAGCGGCGCCTGGGGTCGTCGCTAAGGCATCTGTCGGCTACCTTCTGTAGGCGTGGGTTGCGGTCGCCGGTGGCTTTCAGCACTTCTTTCAGCACCAGCCCGAAGTTTCTGATGTCTTCTGAGGCGTCGGCGGGGGTGAGGTGCTCGCGCTGGTCGAATCCGACGTCGATAACTTTTAGGTTGCGGATGTTTTCGGTGAAAATGATTGTCTCGGGGCGGATGGGGTGGTGGACTATATGGTTGGTCTGTATATAGGCGATTGCATCGACCAGCCGGGTTGTGATTTTATGCTGTATGTCGGCATTGACTTCACCTTTGTCGATGAGTTTGCGCAGCGAGTCTCCATACACGTCGTCGGTGATGATGCACATGCCTAACCCCGGCACTTCTTCGAAGTCGTTGATCATTATTATGTTTGGATGTGCCAGGTTGTAGCGAACGTCGAATTCCTTCTCGATCATTGCCTTGTGTGTGGCGCTGTCGCGGAATTCTGGTCGCAGGGTTTTGAGCATGACCCATTTGCCATGTTTTTTTGCGGTGTAGACTTCGTAGAACTCTTCGTCCCATTCGGGTAGATGTTCGATTTCGGTCCATTTCGGCTGTTCGTTGCTCATGATTTTCAGTCGGATAGTTATTCAACAATGGGGTGGGTTCCGGCAAAGCGTTGCTGTGGCGCGTTATCGAAATATATTATATGGCGCCTGCTGTTGCCGGGGAATGTGACCTTGAAGGCGAGTATGTTGCCCACTTTCGTGCGGTCTACGATGGAATCGATTCCGATTATGTTGCGCAGGATTCTGTCGATGTCGGCCGAGTCGATTACCACGAATGGAGATGAGGGGATTGTGCCACGTCCGCTGCCGAGTATTGCCGTGGCTATGAGGTCGCACCTTGTGCCGAGTTTGTGAATCAGTTTGCCGAGTTTTCCTTGGCTACGCATCCTGTCGGCCGAGGCCAAGGCAATCATGTTGAGGCTGAGCGATATGGGGTTCTGCGCAAGGGCGTCGGTTGATAGCTGAAGGGCGGTTGCGTAGTCGGCCTGTTCGTAGGCACGGGAGATTTCCGGATATGTTTCGGAGGGGTTGTATGCGGGTGTGAACGAGTAGCCGTAGTATACGGTTGCCAGTTGGGCGGGGGTGAGTGTGGTGTCGCCTTCGGTGAACCGGTCGAGCAGTTCGCGATAGGCTTCGGGGTGCATTTTTATGTTGACCTCCACGGCATTGAGGTCGACGGCGCGTAGTGCGCTGACGACGGCGATCGACGGCAGGAGTATCAATATCAGTCTTTTTAACATGTTTCCAGGCGGTTTATTTCCCGGCTATGCGAAGGATTATCTTCGGGAGGTCGGTGTTGTCGTGCATCGGAGAGAAGAGCCGGGCGTCGACCCCTATGGCATAGACGGGGACCGGAGAGCCGGTGTGGCTTCCGGTTGTCCATCCGATTCCGGATTTGCTGTTTAAAAGATTAAACACCTTGTCGGCAAAGATGTTGAACGAGGCGTAGAGTGTTTTACGGTCGGCTCCGGCATTTCGTTTCTCAAACACGTTGTTGAAAAGCTGTTTGATTTCTTCCATCTCTCCGGGTGAGGGGCGGAAGGCGGTGCCGAGGCCGAGGTTTTCGGCGAGGTATTGCTCCATGTCGTCCCAGGTGAAGGCCATGCGCGATTTATAGATGCCGTGGCAATAGTTGTTGAAGGCTTCTTTAGAGACTTTCTGCATGGCGGCGTTCTGGAGCTGCACGCTATATCCGGTTTCCTGGCAACCTACCGACATGCCGCCTGTCTCATGGTCGGCGGTGATGACAATCAGGGTTTCGTCGGGGTGTTGCAGGTAGAAGTCGTAGGCAACACGGATGGCATCGTTGAAGTTGATGATTTCGCGCATGGATGTGCCGCCGTCGTTGCCGTGTCCGGCATGGTCGATGTTGCCCCCCTCGACCATCATAAAGAACCTGTCGGGCGATACCCGCTGCAGATGCTTAAGGCCTGTGCGTGTGAGTTCCGGCAGGGTGAGCGCTCCGGCAATGGAGTCGACGGTTAGGCCGATGCAGTTGTTGTTGGTTTCGTGGAAGGGGCTGAGTATGAGCAGACGGTCGGCGGTTGTGTCGATGCTGTCGAGCCCGTAGTGTACTGACACGTTGTTTTGGCGGATATAGTCGACCAGGCCGTTGTCGTTGCCATGTTGGTCTTTTGTGCCCCGCAGTGATGCTCCGGCGAAGAACTGGTAGCCCGATTCGGCGAGCATCCGGCCTGTTTCATAAAACTGGTTCCGGTTGGGCACATGGGTGTAGAATGCTCCGGGGGTTGCATCGTCGATGGCTACTGATGTGACCAGGCCTATTCCATATCCGTTGTCGAAAAGTGTTTTGGCGATTGAAGTGACGGCAACTGAGTCGGGGGTCATGCCGAGCATCCCGTTGATGGTTTTGTGACCGGCGGCGAGGGCGGTTCCTGCAGCAGCGGAATCTGTCACGTCGGAACTGGCCGAATGGGTCGTTATCATTGATACTACGGGGAATGTGGTCATAAGCAGCGGTGTGTCGTTGCGCAACACGTTGCGGTTGAACAGCTGGGCGTTGGTTACTTCGGGTATGCCCATGCCGTCGCCGATGAAATAGAAGATGTATTTTGCATTGGCTGCCGCTGCGGAGATTGCCGATGCGGCAATTGCTGCTATTGCCAGAGATGATGCTTTTCTGAAAAATCCGGTCATGGTGGTTTAGTTTTGTTGGTTCGGTGTTGTTGTGTCGGAATATGCCACCGGGCCGTTGAGCTGGAGTAACGGGTCGATAAAACGGCGGTTATTGGCCAGGCGGGGCACTTTGCGCTGGCCGCCAAGTTTACCGGTCGTTGCCAGCCATCGGTCGAATAGCCCTTCCGATGCCACTGTTACAGACAGGGGGTCCAGGAATATTCCTCCGGCGCGTTTTGCCTGATAGTCTGAGTTCACCTTCTGAAGGGCTTCATCGAGGATTCGCGCGAAGGTGTTGAGCGATGCCGGAGGGGTGGCGAACTCTATGAGCCATTGATGGCGCCCGCGGGTCCGGTCGCCGGCGTAGACGGGTGCTGCAGTGTAGTTTAGTGCTTCTGCGCCAGTGGCGGCACATGCGGCTTCGAGGGCTGCATCTGTGTTGTGAACCATCACTTCCTCTCCGAAAGCGTTGATGAAATGGGCTGTGCGTCCGGCTATGGTGATTTCGAGAGGCTCTGTTGATGTGATGCAAACGGTGTCGCCTATGGGGAAGCGCCAAAGGCCGTTGGAGGATGTGATAACAAGTGAGTAAATTTCCCCTTTCTTGACTTCCCAGGCGGGAATGGGGGGCGATTGAGGGTCGGCGACGGGGATGAATTCGTAGAACACGTCGGCGTTCATCAGCAGTCGCATTGAGTCGGCATCGGGACGCGACTGCACCCCGAAGAATCCTTCGGAGGCGTTGTAGTTCTCCCAATAGCGCATTCTACCGGGGTTGGTTATGCGGTCGTATTGTTCGCGGTATGGGCCGAAGGCTATCCCGCCGTGGAAAAATACTTCGAGGTTGGGCCATACCTGGTGGATGTTGGTGCATCCCCGGGAGGCAAGTACATTCTTTAGCACTGTAAGGAACCATGACGGCACCCCGGAGATTGACCGTATGTCGGCTTTTGCCGATGCCTCGACCAATGCCGGGAGTTTGTGCTGCCAGTCGGCCATCAGCGCCACTTTTTTCGGCGGGATGCGCACAAGGTTGACCAAAGGGTTTATGCGGTCGATGAGCGTTGCCGACAGGTCGCCTACTTTCACCCCCTTCCTGAGTGTGAGTTCGTTGGCGAAGCTGCCTCCGAGTATGAAGTTTTTGCCTCCGAAAATGTGGCTGTCTCCGTGGTGGTGCAGGTAAGCGGCGAGCGAGAAGGCCGCGCCGGCATAATGACACCGCGCCAACCCTCGGCGGGTTATGGGGATATATTTGCTTTTGCCGTCGGAAGTTCCCGAGGATTGGGCGAACCTGAGCGTCGCCCCCGGCCAGAGCACGTCGGTGTCGCCGTTGACCATCCTCATCACATATGGGCGCAGCCGGTCGTAGGGGGTCACAGGCACGCTGGCGGCATAATCCTCATATGAGGTTATGTTGGTGAAGCCATGTTCCACGCCCCACACTGTTTTCCGGGCGGATGCGACAAGACCGGCGAGCAGCTTCCGCTGACCGGCCTCTATAGCTTCGGCCGCGCGGAGTTCGCGGTCGAAAATCCGTTGGAAAAATGGGCGTGACACGCCTGTGAAATCAATCATTCTCTTGCCATGGCGGCGGATGGCTTTACCTACCGGCCATCCTGTTGCTTATGTGTTGGAATTGAAAAATTAAACAAAGATACGAAAAAATAACACTCCTCTCCCCATCCCGGCGTAAAAAATGCTTAAAGCCGTTGGCGCAACGGGTTGCAAGATGGCTTCAATTGCTCAACGCTTGATTAGCTGGGGCAAGTTTCGGCAATTGAACCAACACCGGATCATCTAAATAATTATCAATCAGGGCAAATCATGAGTGGGCACTAATGATTTATCGCTATTACATCGTCGTAGTTCAGAGTTTTGACAATAGCTCTGAGCCTGTCATGACATCCATTTTGGAGAATGCAAACAGTTTCTTGCCGAGGTCTTTAAGCGAATGGCCGATATGATAGACATCCTCATCAATTATCAGAAAGCGGTCGTGAGCCTTGTTATAAGCGTGTAATGTCACTCCCGGATATTGTCGGTTGTGACGCTCGACATCCTGACAAAGCTGCAGTGAAATCTTACCGTCAGATGCAGTTGTCAAGTATTCCTTGACAACTGAATTTGCATTCAATTCACCTTCCTTGAATATATTGTTAGTATGGAGGCTTATATTTTGTTTCGTAGTCTGGAATAATTCCACCATCTGAGCCTGCGTAAGCCACACGGTATCTCCTTCAATTTGAACATCAAGTTTGAGGGTTTCGTCCAGGGCTGGCGCATGAGATTTAGGAAAATTTCAGTCAAAAATATGGACGATTATGTGAAATAAACTTTAAGCTATTGCATATATCGCTGAGAATGGTTAAATTAGTGATATGCAAATAG
>CAJTFH010000029.1 GCA_910575545.1 Bacteroidales bacterium | reverse complement strand
GCCAATTTTTCCGCAATGCGCAAGTATGCGCTGGAAATGCTTAAAAAGCAAGACGACAAAATCAGTCTTAAGCGAAGACGCAAGAAATGTGGCCGTAATATTGACTATTTACTCAAGGTTTTTAAGGAAAGTTAAATCTCATGCGCCAGCCCTGCTGCATTCGCGGCATATAAACGTATGGCTAAAAAAAAGGCTCATAAATAATATTATGAGTCTTTTTCTTTAAAATAGTGGAGCTGGAGGGACTTGTTCCTTGCACTCCAAATGTAGCTATATCAATGATTTAGATGGTTATCAATGATTAGGGGTAACGAGTTGGTAACGAAAATTTTGCCAGTCTCGCCGGCTCTCTTGCCGATGCTTTAACGAGGTGTTCTATGAATGCAAAGTTAATGGATTTTCGCCTGAAAAACAAGGTCGTGGGTTCATTTTAACGATTCTTATACCGACTGTTAAATCAATCTTTATACCTGAAAAATTCATTTAGCTTGTCGATGCCCTCGTTATGCTTTGTCGGATTCTTGGACTTGAGTTTTTCGATATTCATGAGCTTCCACTTAACCGACGGGTATTCGCTCAGATCTCCGGCACAGCACTTGGTCCAATCGGGATTGCCTTCTTCAAATGAAATCAGGAAATCTTTGTCCTTATCGGTAAATCCATTGTTGACCACTTCAATGAGATTTGCCCTCGAACTCTGATAGTCGTCATAATTGAACGTCTCGTCGGTCATTCCATCAAACTGGTTGTCGAGAGCATCTCGCTGATCTATCATATATGGTTGCAGGGATTCGATAATAGGCTTATCGCTCCCGAGCAGACAAAGCATAAAGCCATCCTTTACGGCATTGAAATCGTCCGGGCTTATGCCCCGGCAATCGAAAAGGTCGCGCGGATGCTGACGGCTGAGAGCCGCTGCAATCTTACCGCCGAACAATTGGCTCCATGACACTATACTGGCAAAACAGGTCAGACCGAACTCATCCTTGGCCTTTTCGCATAGTTGTTTCGTCTCTATATCGTCCAAGATTCCTCTTTTTGTTCCGTTGACCTCAATCTTGATTGTAGTTCCGTCCTTCACACACTGCAATTTCCATACATCCGGCTTATGGGTTACACGAATTCCCGGAACAGCCTTCTCGATTGCGCTCTTCAGTGATGAAAGATGAGAATTTATTTTTCTAAGACTCGTTTCGCGGTCTTCCAGAGGTATATACGTCACATCTATGTCAACGGAATATCTCGGAAGATTCCTATGAAACAGGTTTATTGCGGTGCCTCCGTGGACAGCGAAATCCTTTATCTTGAATACAAGTGGCATGACTCTTATCAGCAGTGCCACTTGTCTACGGTATATGTCATTCATAATCATTTAATTCTTTGGGAACAGTAATGCGATATTTTGGGATATAGACCCCATTGTCTATGAGTTTAAGTTTGGATGTTGTCAGGCCGAATTTATCATGATCAAGCATATCAAACCAATAGTGTCCGGCTTTTTCTGCCATATACAGGAACATTCTCTTGATGCGCTGGCTCGAAGTGTTTTCCAGCGCGTTCTGAACCTTTTCCGGATTTAGAGAGGTCAACTGCTCCATTACATAATATAAGTCCATGTAATTATATTGGTCCGGCACAAGGTGGAGACACTCCAAAAACGCCTGTTCCGGCGACGAGATTTTAAGGGCATAGCGATCTGTCTTGTATGATTGAGTCAAAGGATTCTTGAAAATTCCAGTATGAAACGGAACTATCGTCATATCATACTTGTCGCTTCTTATCCAATCTTCCACGTTTCCTGATTCAAATGCGACCATCAGCCGAGGCTTCCCCATAGGTATATAATGGCTGAAACCCAGTAGTTCGAGAGCTGAATGAGCTGCAATACGGGCATTGCTATCGGTCTGATAATTATAACAGTGAACGGATGTCAGTGCAGAAAGATTATCGTTGCGCCTATACATCACACCTCGCCCGAGTGCTTCAAGCCAACCGGAATCCCGGTACTTCTTCAATAGTTGAGAAGAATATCCTTCCTTTTTCAGCCATCCCGCAAACAAAAGCCCTCCCGGAAGACTCTCGGAAAGCAGACGGTTGAGTTTTGAGGTGGTTGATATACTCATAGTTGATTGCTTTTGTAAAATATCAACCACAAAGTTAATCAAAAAATTTGATCAAACAAAACGAAGAGTTGAATATCTTCAAAATTGATATACTGATAGTATATTACGGTCAAATATATTCAACTGTCGATTTTTATAATGGCTTTATATGAAGTTTTGACATTGATGTGCGCGGCAAGAGAGGGAGCGGTCTCCAGAGTTGGTGGCGTGATGCCGTCAAAAGGTGACGGCGGACAGTCCACTGACACCCATTGACCGCCTCCCACCTATGGCACCGGCGGAACACCGATAACCGGCAACGCCTCCGAGGCAAGCATCGGGAACGCTGCTTTTACCTCTGAGACTATCTGCCGTTCATCCGTGTTCTTGTAGCCGTTGCTGGATAAGGAATTTTACGACCGCCACCTCACTTGCCGCTTTGATGCTGCGACACTCGGCATAGACTGTGAAGTACAGTCTTACTGCGTCGGCTGTCCTTAGCAGACTATGCTGGTCGTGTCGCTCAGTTCCATTTCTATGCAGATTATTTGGGGAAAGCTACTTTCAATAAGATTTCCGAGAGATTATGTAGCCGTGTGTTTTCACCGTGCCGGAGTCGTGGCTCCTGTTATTGTCTAATCAACAACGATTTTCAATTTGCTTGCCAGTGGGGGAACGTGTGGTGCCGGGGATATTCTGATGCCTTTTGACGGAAAAATCTCCAGACCTGCGGCTTGTATTTTTGAGTCAAAGGCGAACATCCCCTCTGTTCACCACACGCCTTTGAGGTGTCAAGCAAGCGAAAACCGATGGTGATATACAAATAAAAAAAAGTCGCAACGATGAAATCTGAAAGATTCACGGCTCCAAAAATAAACAATCGCCGTAAAACAAACAGCCACATAAAAGGTCAAAGCGAAGCTCGAAGCCTCAGGTTCAACCAAATAAAAAAGGTTGCAAAGGTGGTGGCAATCATTATCGGAGCAATAATCGGAACTCTGGTGTGGGCGATAGTCAGACCTGTAATCCGAGGTGCGGACTGGGTAATATCCCTTTCTTGAAATCGGCAGTTATTGGATAGACAGCAAGGGCAATACCTCCGTAATAGGATTGCAGAGAACTCTGGGACATTACATAGACAGTTTCGCTTTTGGTTCTCCATTGGAGATAAGGTGTGACAACGAAGCCTTCCAACGCATATCCGATGAATGGGTTTACCCTCGCATCAAGGTCACTGACACTATCAAGCGCAACGGGTTCAAAGGCAGTTGCCACCATATCCACCCCGTTACTTTGTTCCAAGAGTTACTGACCAACCCAAAAGCCGAGACTCTGATTAAAGCCAACAACATTGAGTTGCTCCGATACCTTTGCGCAAGACCAGCCTATAAGTCTGATATTGACAAGTATTGGAACACCATCAAGATAGCCAAGTGCAACGGATACGAGTTCAAGGACGTTAGAATGTGGTTTGACTATATCAAGATGTTGGAGCGTATGGGCAAAGACCTCAATTCCCCTTCGCTGATAGCACCCCAAGACCTCAAAACCGCCCACGATGAATATGTGGAAAAGGTCAACCGCCAGAGGGTAAAGGAGCATAAGGAAGCCAACCGCAAGAAAGCGGAGGCTGACCAAGCCAAGTTTGAGGAACCGAAAGGCAGATACATAGGTTTGTCTATGACTGACGGCACAATCAGACTCCACACACTTGACAGCGTTGCCGAATACTACGATGAAGGTACAAAGCAACACATCTGCGTAGGTTCGTCCTGCTACTACCTCAAAGAAGATACGCTTGTGTTCACCGCCACAATGGGAGGCAGAACAATCGCCACAGTAGAAATCTCGCTCAAAGACTTCTCAATCATCCAATGCAGGGCATTTGCCAACGGAGTCTGCGAATATGCAGAGCAGATAGCCGGTATCATCAACGCTAACAAGAAGATGATTGCAGAAAGAACTGAAAGTCGACGAGTTTCCGTTTAAGGTAACAATGACGAGTCAAAAAGAGCATAGTCAAACCCATATCAGTGATGAAGGTGGCGGAGCAAAGACCTCCGTCACCTTCATTTTGCCCAAAATTTCGGCCGCCAAAAGGCGGCATTGAGGCTTTAGCTATTGCATCCGCAGGTACAATTATCATCGCATCTGCAATTGGCTATCACCATACCTTCACGGAGTGCCTTCTCCATATCCGGACCCTTTGCCTTGCGAACAATGGCAAGTGCGAATTCGAGGGTTGTTCCGGGACCCTTTGAGGTTATAAGACGGTCTCCGATTACCACTGGCTCCTCAGAGTATATCCCGCCATTATTTTCAAAGTCTTCTTTTAGGAACGGATAACCGGTGGCTTTTACCCCGTTGATGATACCGAGCGGACCAAGCACCAGAGCCGGAGCGGCGCATATAGCGGCGATGTTGCCTCCTTTTTCCCAATGGGCTTTCACAAGCTCGCTCAGCTTTTCGTCAAGGTTTACCGCATCCTCCGATTTGTCTGCACCGGGGAATATGAGCCAGTCTATCCGGTCGGGAGACAGATCGGAAACACACATGTCTGCAACGATGAGGTTGCCTGTGGCTCCTTTTACAAGACGGTTATCTGTCATGGAGACGGTGAATACCTCCATCCCGGCACGTCGCATGACATCGACGGGAGCCAGAGCCTCGATTTCATCGAAGCCTGTTCCAAGCATCACGAACACTGCCTTGCCTGAAGGCTGGGCCGATGGAGGAATGCTGATACTGATTTCAGTCATAATTTGTGGGTTTATGTTGTTTTTGTTAACTTCGCAAAGGATAACAACTACCCTTTGGATAGTGCAAAGTTGCACATCAAAACACTGTTTTGCAAGAGGTTACTTTGGGAGTAGCCGCTTACCTCAAACTCACTTTTAGTCAGTATCAGACAGATGAAGACCGAAAAAATTTCAGAAAAATATTCATGTGTCGCCACATGCCCCATGAGGAACGTGATAGCACATTTCGCAAATAAGTGGTCGATGCTCCTGCTTGTCATACTTGACGAGTTCGGTGTAATGCGCTTCAACGAATTGTCGAAGGTAATCCCCGACATATCACCGAAGGTATTGTCAGGACATCTGAAAACACTTGAATCAGTCGGACTGGTAAAGCGAATCCTATATGCCGAGGTGCCACCTCGCACAGAATACGAGTTAACCGATTTGGGTAGAACTCTTATACCCATACTCAATCAGCTCTCGGAGTGGGGGCGCAATAATTTGAAGGAGGTCAAACGTAATTTGGCTAAAAGGAATTGATAGCATCTTGCAACTTACCGAGAAATCGGGCTGCATGGGCACCATCCATCTGGGTGTGATGGAACTGAAATGACACCGTGAGAGTTGTCTTGAACCACCGGCGGCGGTATGCGCCCCATATCATGAAGGGATTGTTGAATATCCCGCTATACATTCCGACAGCTCCGTCTATGTCGTATTGAGCTAATGCCGATGTGCCGATTACCATGCTGTCGGTTAAATCGTGATTCTCGCAGGTTTCGGCGACCTGACGTGTCAGACGTAAATAATCCTTATTGAAGCACGCGAGGTCTTCACTGAAAGGAATATCGCATGAGCTGACCTCACCCTGTGAGTTGGCAACAATAGTATTGACGGCAATCGTGTCATATCTGATTAGCTTGTCACCTACCGGTAACATATAGAACTCCTTTACCTGCGTGGCGGCACGACCTATACACCAACACATCAACATATTGAATTTTAGTCCTCGTTTACGGTTGATACGTCGTAAACGGGTTACATCAAGAGTCTTGATCAATGTTACCATCGGCATCTGTGCCTTCATCCACATTTCATAAGCGTAGGCTCGTGTGGTCTCTTTCGGATTTACTTCCTGCGTCATAGTTTTTTTGATGCGAAGTTACCACGGCAACGACACTCCCGATAGAACAAAAGCGACATTATGCCGGAGCTGTAAACAGATCTGAGTATGGTGCGCAGTGCTTTATAAGCGCCTCAGGAGTATAACCGCTCAGTTCCTTGAAATTCCTTATAAAGTGTGACTGGTCGGAGTAGCCGCATTCGGCAGCGATTCCGGCATAGTTGCTTTCTCCTCGTTGCATCTGCCACAGTGCCTTTTGAAATTTCACGATGCGGGCATATTCCTTAGGATTCATCCCGACCGTTTCGCGGAACACTCTTTCATATTGCCGCTTGCCGAGACAGGCATTGGCGGCAAGAGCATTCACAGATGTTGAAGGAACGGAGAGCAATGTGCCGATTGTCGAACCCACTCGGCTGATATTCAATACCGGACGGATCTTCGATGTCAGAAAATCCTCCAGTATATCAATACAACCTGTCGCATTCTCACAGTCGAAAATCCTCTGAGCAAGATCATTAACTTGCCGATTCTTAATGTCATAACCGGATATTTCAAGATTGTAGAATGCCGATGGCGGAGTGTCGATAAACATCCCTATGGTATGAGGATAGAAAACGGCGACAATCATTTCCGTGTCACCGTCAGAGGCTATATGTGCCGGGAAATTCACCTGCCCGCTGATGGTGAATTTATCCTGACGGGAGGATAATTCGGGGATGAACAGTGGAGTGCGCCGATGAAAAATCATTTGCGGACAACCGATAGGAAATGTCAGGATGCTGAAAGGCTCATCGCTTTCCAGCACCCAATAGTAGCGCACGTATGGGCGCAATTCTTCTCTTGGTTGACAGATTCTCATCAGTTGGCTTTGGCAAGTCCGACTATCTTTTTAACAAACTCAGTTTTGTCTTCAGTGTATCCATCGCGATTGTTCCTGTATTCTGGTAATAGCGACAGCTTCAACGTTTCATACTCTTTGGCAGATTCCGGGTTTGCGATCAGATAGTCGCGGAATAGGATTTCATCATTGTCGCCAGTCCTATGAACGTGAACATGAAACACCCTGTCGGCATATCCGGCAGGTGTATATCCTTTGTTGAAACTAATATGGGTTTCGGATTCCGACATACAGATATAGCCATTGTGTTCCAATATGTCTTTTAAACTCTGCCATTCAATGTCAGGAGAAATCTCTACAAGAATATCCACAATCGGCTTGGCCTGAATGTCAGGAACCGCAGTGCTGCCGATGTGACTGATGATTGGGTGATATTTTACAAGAAGTGATGACAGCAACCGCATTTCTTCTTCTGCCCAAACTGACCATTGCGGATTATGCGGAGTCAGAACTATCGGAAACAATTCCCATAGTTCCGCTAATGTCAGATCTTGTAGCTGGTTTTCTTGCATGATATGTATGACTATTGTTGCTGAGTGTGTAGTAATTGCAATCACTCTATATTTATCAGTTTATACATCAATGCAATATCCTCTGATGCCATTTGGAACTTTGATTTTTCGATAAGGAGGTTTTGACCTGTCATTATATAAGAAGGGAGGATGCGCCATCCTTTATGGAAAATCTCAGTGTTGCGCAATTTGTAGGTGGATATACCGGGAACGGCATTTTTCTTGGTTGCCTTCTTGCTTATTAGATTAAAGGCTTTTTTTGCCACATCACCCATCAGCATGACAACCTGAAGATTGGGAAACAGCTCAAGCTCCTTTTCAAGATATGGCAGACTTTCTTCGATGCTTTCTTTTGAAACAGCGTATTCCGATTTGGGTGTCTTGACGGCATTGGTGATGTAGATGTTGTGGTTCAATATATCCTGAATACCACTTACCTCTATCCCCGCCTTTCGGAACAGCGGGATTGTAGTCGACATATATGCGGAGTCAGACTTTCCATAGAAATCATCGTCAGAATCAGCCGGTACAACTTCGTTTATCATGATAGCCCGTATCGTTTCCGGCTCAATATTTACGTCATTAAGCCGCAGAAATTCTGTATCACCACAGAGTTGTTGCAGTTGCGATTTTATATTCATGATTCATCTACGATTCAAATGGTTGACCATTAAATAATCATGCTCTCGCTCTACGATAGTCTCAAACCCGAATTTACGGTATATACTTACGGCATAATTGGTCTTATCGACTGACAGTGAAACCTGTTCATATCCCTTCTCGCAAAGCGTGTTCAATAAGGATTCCAATAGTCGGTTGCCTATGCCTCTTCCACGATATTCCGGATATAGCGAAATTGCCAATTCCGGAATGGAGGCATCGACTTTGCCGTATGAACACCCAAGTCTTGACCATGCCGCACCGACAATGGCACCGCCGATTATTGCCACACGGCAGAAATCGCCGGTGCGCGATCCGAATCCATTCACATAAGCCCATATCATCGGTTCCTGAAGAACTATTCTCGAAACTTTCGGTGCGTCCTGCGGTTGGAATATCGCCTCATAAAGAAACTCGGTAAGCAGAGGTATCTCGTCTGACTTAATATCGCGAATTATGGCATCTGCATATTGTTCCATTTCAATGCAGTTCCACGTTTCACCAAGACATGGGTAGCTCTCAGTGTCCTGCCGTGAAACACGATGAAATCCAGCCGCCTCATAGCAATGGATGGCTGCGGGGTTATTGTCAAATACCCCAAGTGACACTCTCGTGGCTCCAAGCGTTTCAAAAGCATATTTTACCGCCATTGAGACAAGAGCTTTCCCTAAACCGATGCCGCGCTTTGAATCATCGACAATGACAAAGCCCAATCGTTGTTCAGTCGTATCGTCGGCAGGAGTGCGCAATGTGATGTATCCTACAATCTCATCGTCATCTGTCATTGTCAGGGCACGCGAGCGTTGACCGTCAATATACCGCTCGTGATATGAATTCATATCTTCGGGCATTACCGGATAATGCTCATACCTGTCCGCACACCACTGGCGCATAAGGTATTCGCTTTTCAGCCACGATGTGATTATCACAGCATCAGCAAGCTGATATGGGCGTAATGTGAGGTTCATGGTTGTAGTCACGTTTTATCTCGTCGATTGACTTACCGCCTATACCGAAATTCTCATCGGGTAGTTCCTTGATGGTAACGGTGAAGAACTGCTCCAGGATATGGGTTATCTCGGAGGCCGTGGCAGTAAGCCTCTCAATCAACTGTTTCTTCTGTTCAGCGGTCAGTTTACCGCTCTCTATTGATATGTAGGGCATCTTTAGTTATGAGACTTTTGGCGGTTTGTCATTATGGTATCGAAGTTGTCGCGACCCCAGTTGATGAGGGCCTCGACATGAGGCAGCAGGGTTTTGCCGAAGTCCGTGACGGAATATTCTGTGCGAGGAGGGACATCGGGAAATAACTCGCGACGGATTATGCCGTCGGTGGTCAGTTGACGAAGCACCTGCGAAAGCACCTTTTCCGACACCGACGGGATGCTGCGGTACAGCTCGTTGAAGCGCACCGGTCCGTTCTCGGAAATCTTCACGAGAACAACCAACGCCCACTTGTTGCCCAGCCATTCGAGCATTGGAGCCGCCTTGCAATATTCGTAGTCAAGTTTTTTAGCCATAACCGGGGTTGCAAAAGGACTGATTACGAGCAATACAAACTTTCAGGTAAGGGTCAAACCCTTGGGTAAGTCATTGCTTCCACGCTGATAATCATATAATTTTGCACCACGAAGTTACAAAAAATAATCGAGATATGATATATCCGCAACTACATTTCACCGGGCAGGTATGGCGACCGCCATACGAAGCCAATTCGCAGCTTCTTCAGATTACATCCGGCTGCACATGGCACAAGTGTAAATTCTGTAGTCTTTATCACGGTACTCCGTTTCGTATGTCGCCTCTCTCGGAGGTCGAGGAAGACCTTAAAGTCATTCGCCAGTGGCAGCCACGCGCACGTCGTGTCTATCTGACAGGAGCAAATCCTTTCGCACTGAGTTACAATAAGCTCATGGATGTCGCGCTGCTGCTGAGAAAATATCTTCCCCACATGGTTTCATTCGGGATGTTCGCCCGCGTCACAGATATCACTCCAAAAACAGTGGAGGAGCTGAAGAATCTCCATCATCTGAAACTCGACAGCATAAACATCGGTATTGAGACGGCCCACGACCCGACACTGGAGCGGATGAACAAGGGTTATCATGCATCTGACATCCTTGAACAGCTTTCAAAACTTGACGAGGCCGGAATCCGTTACAATGTATTCTATCTTAACGGGCTCGGAGGCAAGGGAAATGGCGAAGCCAGCGCAATTGCCACTGCCGATGTCTTGAACCAGCTTCATCCGTGCATAATCAACATCGTATCCTTGACCATATTCCCGGAATCACAACTGTATCAAGAGGTCATAAACGGAACTTATGTGGAAGAGCCGGAAATCGAAAGGCTTATGGAGATGCGGACACTTATTGACCGACTGAATATCAGGGTCAATCTGCTTGGTCATCACGTTTCCAATACGGTGCCGATAACCGGAGCATTGCCGGACGACAAAGCCGCGATACTCCGTGAATTTGACAAAGCGATAGCCGAGTTTCCCGAAGAGGAACTCAAAGCCTATCGTAGCAGGATATGGCATCTGTGAAGATTACTTATCCATCTCAGGTCTGTCCCGGCAAGGACAGGCCTTTTTTATGCCATAATGTCATTGAAAATTCGTAACTTTACATTCTAAAACTCAACATATTCAAAGCAATACAGAAAATGACTAAAGCAGAAATAGCGAGTGAAATCGCAAAGACAACCGGCATTGACAAGGCCGCTGTCGTTACCGTTATCGAACAGTTTATGACCGTTGTGAAGGACAGCCTCGCACACGGTGAAAACATATATCTCCGCGGCTTCGGCTCATTTGTTGTCAAACAAAGAGCCGAGAAGACAGCCCGCAACATCAGCAAGAACACCACACTCGTAATTCCGGCTCACAACATTCCGGCGTTCAAACCCGCCAACTGCTTCAAAGAGGAGGTCGCCAAGTAAATGAGATTCAATTCCACCGCGAAAAAAGCTATTTCAGCATTACTCATTCTATTGTTGATGGCTGGATTTTATGGGGCAATCATTGCCCTGTGCAATCAGTATCTGCGTGAACATGATATGCTTACAAACACCTCCAAGTTTGTCCTCGGCATATTTATGTTTGCTGGATTCTACTTCATTTACAAATGGTTCTCGAAACGGATTGACACAATCCAAAAACAAAACGATTGATGGACTACGAAGATAATGAATATGGAGAAAACTCCGTTGATGATATGATGGTCGATTACGATTATCACATCAACACGGGAGAACTTCCCGAACTTTTCGATGAATCATCGGTTGACGACTTCATCGCCAACCTCAACGACTGGGATTAAATTATGGGATTGCTCAACCGAATAAAGAGAACGAACGTAACTCGGAATGTCTGGACCCAAATGGCTCAGATAACTATTATTTGCGGACTTATTGTAGCAACCGGAACAGCGATAACTTGTAATCAAGGAGACCATTGTGGTCTCGCATTTGTCAGTATGGCTGCAATTTTAGCTGTTACCATTATCTTTGTTGCCTGGTTGGTATGGTTTATATATGTCACCTGGGCTAAAAGCCATCTTGCTCCAATGGCTCTACATGGGTACAAGATACTTGATACCATAGATTTTTGTCTTTTCGCATATTGGATAATCGCTTCGATTTTTAAGGTTGCGATTGGCGCGTGGGTAGTTCCGATAGTCACGATAATATGGATTGCATCCATAGCAATAGCGATTAAATATCGAGAGTCTAAATGATTAAGTTGCGGTGCGTCGTCGAGCATATCACTTACCAGAATGAGAAAAACGGCTGGTCGGTGATGAAAGTCAAGGTCAAGGGATATGACAATCTCGTGACCATGACCGGCTCGTTGCTTGACGTACCCGTGGGCAGTGTCCTACTTGTTGACGGTGACTGGAGGGTTGACCCCAAATATGGCCAACAGTTTGTGGCTCAGTCATGGACTGAGGTAATGCCCGCAACCCTTTATGGCATTGAGAAATATCTCGGCAGCGGCCTTGTAAAAGGTATCGGACCGGCATACGCCAAGGCTATTGTTAGCCGTTTCGGACTGGAGACAATCGATGTGATTGAAAACGACATCGAACGGTTGCTTGAAGTGCCTCGACTCGGCAAGAAACGCATGGAGAAAATCCGCGAGAGCTGGGAAAAGCAGAAAGACATCAAGGAGGTAATGGTATTCCTTCAGGGTCATGGAGTAAGTACTGCTTTCGCCGCCAAGATCTACCGCAAGTATGAGAAGGAGTCGATTGCCAAAGTCAAGGAGAATCCCTATCAGCTTGCAGATGACATCTGGGGAATTGGTTTCAAGACCGCCGACAGCATAGCCGCGAAGATGGGCTATGGGAAGAATGACCCTCGCCGTTGCCGCAGCGGGATACTTTACGCGCTCAATGAACTTGCCGAGGAGGGTCACGTCTATGCAGAGCTTGAGCAGTTGGTAGAAGCCGCAACCAAACTATTGGAGGCAGAGGAAACGCCGGTTCGTCAGACTCTCACCTCAATGATGGAGGCAAAGGACGTTATCTCCGACAACGATGTGATTTATCTGCCGCCATTCTATCATGCCGAGAACGGTTCGGCTAAACGGTTACAGTCGTTGCTCTCCGACACTTCTCTTTTCAATTCCGATATTGCCGCAGAACCGGAAGCCGAATACGGGACAAAATCCGGCGGCATAGTCTATGACGAAGTTCAACAGGCGGCAATTCAGAAGGCACTCAACTCAAAGGTCATGGTGCTGACAGGCGGCCCCGGCACCGGCAAGACAACCACCACACAGGGAATAATCGCCGCCTTCAAGGCTCGGCACATGAGTATTCTTCTCGCAGCCCCCACTGGTCGCGCCGCCAAACTAATGACCGAAGCCACCGGTATGGAGGCAAAGACAATACACCGTCTGCTGGAATACAATCCGATGGACGGATACAAACGTAATGACGAGAACCATCTGGAGGGTGACGCTCTGATTGTGGATGAATGTTCGATGATTGACATCCTGCTGTTCTACAATCTGATGAAGGCAATCCCCTCGAATATGCGACTGATACTTGTGGGCGACATTGACCAGTTGCCGAGTGTCGGGGCGGGCAATGTGCTTCGTGACATCATCGACTCGCAACAGATACCGGTGGTACGGCTGACCCGCATCTTCCGTCAGGCTCAGTCGAGCCGCATCGTGATGAACGCCCATGCCATCAACGCCGGGCAGTTCCCAAACATCAAGAATGGTCTCGACACCGATTTCTTCTTCATAAATCAGGAGGATGCCGATGAGATGGTCAAACTCATTATCGGACTTGTACGCGACCGTCTGCCAAAGAAATACGGCTATCCGCCGAAAGAGATACAGGTGCTTACTCCGATGCAACGTGGCACTGTCGGGGCCGGAAACCTCAACATCGAACTGCAAAACGCCCTCAATCCAACGGGTCCGTCATTGGCTCGTGGCGGCTACACCTTCCGTCAGGGCGACACGGTGATGCAGATACGCAACAACTACGACAAAAATGTATTCAACGGCGACATAGGCTATATCACAGCCGTCGATACCAACGAGCGGACTCTGACCGTTACATACGACAGTAGCCTTGTCGAATACGACATAACCGAACTTGATGAGATTGTGTTGGCATACGCCGTCACAATCCACAAAAGTCAAGGCTCAGAGTTCCCGGTTGTGGTCATGCCCGTGACGATGAAACACTTCGTCATGCTCCAGCGCAACCTTATCTACACCGGCATAACCCGCGCTAAGAAAATCTGCGTACTCGTCGGCACCACCAAAGCCCTCGCATACGCCATTAAACAAAATACCGTCTCCAAACGCAATACCAAGCTCAAGGAGCGATTAAATGAAAAATAATGAAGCAGTTATTTTTACTTATCATATTAGCAATGGCATTCACCTCATGCAGAACCAAGCAAACTTCCATAGAAGTTTCGGGGCTTGTTTCTTGTGAAGGTGATAGTTCTGTCCTCGTTCATCCGTTTATCACAAGATTATCGGATGGTAAGACATTTGTTGGAGATGAGACCGGACATTACGCCGTAAAGGCTGTGAAAGGTGATGCTTTGGCGTTTTCGTATGTGGGAACAATCAGTGATACCATAAAGGTAGAAAACGAGAGGCTTGACGTAAAAATCAAGCCATATATTCCCGAAGATGATGAATCTGTTTATGTGGACTCAATTCGTAGGCTTCAGAACGAGTTGACTTCATTTGTTGAAAAGAAAGATGCCCGAATCGGAGTCGCGGTGATTATCAACGGTAAGGATACCGTAAGCGTGAACGGTTCAAAGGATTTTCCGATGATGAGTGTGTTCAAGTTCCCGTTGGCATTAGCGGTGGCTAAATGGGTGGATGCAAACGGAATGTCTCTAAACGACAGTATCGCTTTCGGCCCGAAAGCCTTGATAAAAGACACCTACAGCCCGATGTTAAAGAAATATGGCACTGAATTGTATAAAATGTCATTCAAAGAACTGCTTGAATGGGCATTGATTGAAAGTGATAACAACGCCGCAGATTTGTTACTGAAGCGAGTCGGTGGTACAGCATGTGCTACTACATTACTGAAAGATGTTGCGGGCGAATTGGATATTACGATAGGCGCATACGAACAGGAGATGCACAAAGACCCATATACGAGTTACCTTAATCGTTCTACACCGCTGGCTATGGCTACGCTGTTCGACCGATTTGACACTGATATAAAGACCCGTTCAAAATCGTTTTCAGATATAGCCGTCATGCTGGAGAAATGCCGCACAGGTGTTGACAGACTGGCAGCTCCATTTATCGCAACAAATGCCGTTGTCGGTCATAAGACTGGGACCGGTTTTCCAACATCCGAAGGCAGAATATCGGCAATAAACGACTGTGGCTATATCCATCTGCCAAACGGCGCACGATATACAATAGCAGTCTTTGTCGCTGATTCTGCCTATGACATGGCTGAGTCCTCGAAGATTATAGCCGACATATCGGAAATCGTTTCCCTCACGTTAAAAAATTAAAGGAACATTACGTAGCATGAATATAGAGGAACTCTTGTCGCAGAAAATCAATCTTCCGCAAATCAAAAGCGTGGTTTCATGGGCATCCGGCTCACGGGAAAACTTAGCCATGCTTTGGGGGTTTGCCCGAACGGATGACAGGCGGACAAGTGTGAACGCGATTTGGGTCATGACCCATCTGCCGGAAACGGACGCTGAATGGCTGTTGTCATTGCGCGACGAGATGATTGATATACTGCTGACCGAGACCGACACGGGCAAGAAACGTATGCTTCTCCAGCTCCTGAGAGAACAGGAATATGATGCGGACGACATACGGACAGACTTCCTCGACTACTGTATGTCGAAAATAAATTCCGAATGTGAGCCTTATGCTGTCAGATGTTTCAGCATCTATGCGGCCTATAAGATGTGCCGACATTTCCCCGAACTGCTTGCAGAACTGGAGGAACATCTTGACATGATGCGGTATCAGACCCTCTCGCCGGGACTGAAAAGCGCATTCCACCAGACAAAAACGAAAATTGCAAAACTAAAGAAATGATGAAAAAGCGAGTAGAACTCAGCACATATTGCTGGATTATATCGGCACTCTCAACCGCGTTTATATGCGGCGTATTTTTGTATGCACTGCAACGACCGGATAATAATCTGGCAGTATGGATTTTGGGAGCAGCTATCATTATGCTGTTCTTTTCAACTCTTTGTTATATGCCGCTATCCATTTCTTTGGATAGTGGCAGCCTGAACATCAACAGGTCCCTGAAAATCAAATCAATTCCATTGACAGAGATTGCGAATGTCAAGCTGTGCGCTCCTACTATGGGCGCAAAACGAATCTGTGGCAGCGGCGGATGGTTCGGATGGTATGGCTGGTTCTCGGAGAAAGACCTCGGAAAGTATTTCGCCTATTACAGCAAAGCCTCCGACTGCTTCCTCGTCACGCTTAAAAACGGCAAGAAATATATGCTCGGCTGCAAGGATGCACCCGAAATGATCAACGCAATAAAAGAAAAAATAAATCAATGACAAGAAAATCAATTCTGTCGGTAGCCACGGCGCTGACAATACTCACCGCCTCATGCGGAGGCAATAAGGAAAATAAAGAGACTCCCGACAATCAGCATCAGGAGACTGTAGCGAATGTGGACGTGCGCGGTCAGTGGTATCTGGATAGCATCGTATTCAGTGACTCCGAATATGTGCGTGTGCGTCCTGACGTAAGGCTTTCAAGCATACACCAGTATATCGTATTTGAAGACAGTACATATTTCATCAAAACCAACTGCAACACAATTTCCGGTACATATACCGTCAAGGGGAATTCAATCATCCTTGGCGACGGAGCTATGACAGAAATGGCCTGCGACAACATGGCAGTCGAAGATGCTCTCCGCAGGATTCTCCCGAATATCGCTACGGTATATATCCAGAATGATTCCATCGCCCGGCTTGACAGCCGTAATCCGTCGGAATACATCATGCTTTGCAAGGCCCCGATAGAAATAAAATGATACACCCGAAAACTCATGGACGGAAATAAACAAACACCCTTCACAGATGCTCCCGACACAGCAGTAATCACATGTTGCCATGTGACAGACGATGGCGCCCCCGTGCTTTACGTTTCGCATGACGAGGATGATGGTATGTGGCAATTTCTTTGTGGAGGAGAGCATTCGGAAGATGAAGCAAGAATCGTCTCTCTGAGGTATATTTATGAACTTGACCATTCGGTCGGTCTGCTGAAGGATATGCCTTGCGGCAGCTATGCGGAAAGGGAATCTCCGGCAGAGGAGTGGATTGTGAACGGTTAAGCAAGTAAATGTGACAAATATGTAGTCGACGCTCTGTCAGACGGTTAGCTATATATCAACTAAAAGTCGAGGTCACCGAGATTTTTTGCGAGGTTCTCCATATCCTGACTGATTTTGGAGTTTGTGATACGGGCGTACGGTTGTGCGTTATGGGTGTAACTATTTATTTGTATCTTTGCGGTGCGGTTGCGAGGGTGGCGGTTCCGCTGTCCGTTGCCGACCGTCACAAAGATTATGGAAAAGAAGAAACGAGCCATAGGATATATCCGTGTTTCCACGACAGCGCAGGATGCAGCACGTCAGCGGTTGCAGATTGAGGAATATTGTCGGGATAACGGCTACGACCTGATAGATGTCCTCAAAGATGAGGGCATAAGCGGTGCTGTCAAGAACAGACCAAGCTATCTGAAACTCCTGACGCTTACAGATGAGGATGCGGATGTGGTGGTTGTCAGTGAATTGAGCCGACTTTCGCGTGAGGAAGAAATATTGTCGGTGATGACTGACGTAAACAATCTGTTGAAGAACGGATTGGATGTAATTTTCATTGACACAAAGGAGCATTATGTTGGTGGCAAGGTGTTAGACCTCGTTGATATTATGAGAATAGCGATTGCCGCAGAATATGCAAAAGCGGAACGGATGAAGATTACCGACCGCATGAGAAGCGGCAAGGTGCGCTGTTTTCTCCAATCGGAAGAATTGATGTGCAAGGGTAGCGTTGTGCCATTCGGCTACAAGGCTGTGCCTAATCCGAACTTCATCAAAGGGAAAACTCCGAAGTCCATATTGGTGCGTGATGAAAACGCTCCGATTGTTCAGGAGATATTTCAGATGTGCATTGACGGCCTGACAGCAAAGGAGATTAAGCACCAAATGATTTCGCGCGGAATAAAGACTGTAAAGGGCAATGATTTCTTTGCGGAGAATATCTACCGCATACTGCACAATCCATGCTACAAAGGCTTGTGGCGTATTCTGCCGAACCGTGACGGCAAGAACAAGACCGAGCAGACAAGGCGTGAACCGATAGAGCGCAAAGGGGATGCGTTGGTGACGGAAGAAGTTTGGGATAAGGTGCAGGCCATTCTCAATCAGAACAGAGTTGTGGATGTGCCGAACAATGGGGTGAATTACAATGCCTTGCGTTATATCCTGAAATGTCCGTGCGGTAAGAATATGTATATGGTAAGGCAGACGGGTACGGGGTTACGCTACTATCGCTGTGCCGTCAAGAAGAACAAGTATGATGAAACCATCTGCGCCAACGGTGGGGTCAATGCCGACATAGCGTTAAAAACGGTTTGGGTAGCCGTCAAGACCGCAATTGACAAAGATGAATTTACGGAGATGAGTAATGAGAAAATTGCCAAGATTCTCAGAGAGATAGACAACCTGACGAGTAAAATTCAATCGCTCAATGCCGAGATTTCGGTTGCCAAATCGGGACAGAATTCCATTTTGGAGAGTCTAAAGGAACTGACCAATCCGACCCTGCTTCGTTATCAGCAACAGCAATATGAGAACAAGGAGAAGTTTATCTCCGGCGCCGAAGATGAGATTGAACGGCTGAAATCAGAACGGCATCAAAAGGAGGTCGCCAAAGCGGAATTAGCCAACGATGTTGCCATTGAAACGCTCGACAGCCTTTCGATTGAGGACAAGGCGCGGCTTTTCAAAAAGTATCTTGAACGGGTGGTATATTACTCCGAGACACAGAAAAGGGGTACATTCGTTATCGACTTTAAGAATGGCATCAGGAAGATTATCTGCATCCATATCAAAGCGAAATCAGCGGAGGTCGTGGAACTGCCGTCCTCGGCACAATTTGACGAACAAAAGAGGTCTGTCCTGATGCCGATGCACCATTTCACTTCTGAAAACAAGTTTGAAATTCCGACAACAAAGTACCGTCCTCACACCTCAAAGGAGGTCATGGATATGCTTATAGACCAAGAGGAATATCGGATAGAGGGCATTGCCAATCTGCCTTACTTTGAGTGAAGTAAAAGAAAACAGCACCGATGCGCGAGTGCAAGGGTGCTGCTTGTGTTGTGGTGGCGAGATTGCCTATTTGATGACTTCCCAAGTAAAGGTAATGGTATGTTTTTTACGACCATCTATATATTCGGTCACAGATGTAGGATAGCCGTCTGCATCAAATTCGTAACTCCAAGCATAGTCATTCCCATATCCGTCAGAAGCGTCTTGGGGAAGATGTATAGGGGTTGTGCCATAAAACCCCTGCATCAACAGATACGGTTCGAAATCATCGTACAGCATAGCGTTAGAATCTACAACTATGCCCACAATCCGACCGTAGTCATATTTATCAGAGTATCCGTAAGTAGCGCGATAGGTTGTTGGTTCGTCAGACCACTTAGTGGCGGTTTTCACGATGTCGCCCATGCTCCATTCAAAAGTCTTGTTCGAGCCGTCATCCTCACGCCATTTCGAAATGCGTCCTCCGTCATAGGAATATGAAGCTTCACCCTGTAACTCTGAAATCAGCCCGTTGTTTAAGCGATAGGTTTCCGTATAAGAGCCGCCATAGTCGTATGCTTCCGTCACAGAAATCTGTGATGAGGAATATGTGTAGGTTGTGGTCTTGTCTGTCTGCCCGTTGTGTTTCCGGACAACTTTACCAATCCTCCCATCTGAATTGTATTGGATGTCATAGGTATAACTATAGGACCTAGATAATTGTGTAAGGCGTTTTTCAACGCTTGGTTTAGGAACGTCAGGCGTGGGTTCGTCCTTGTCATCATCGCTACACGAAGCGAGGCTGACACACGCAAGCACCGCAAAGAGTGCAAACGCAATGAATTTGAAATTCTTCATATTGATTGGTTCGGTGTTCCTCAATCCTCTGCGGAACGGCTGAGTTATTGAAAAAAAGGTGTGAGGATTGTATCTTGTCTTATCCAATCATCAGGCTCTCGCATTTGCCTATTCCACGGATAAAACAATAGCCCCACACCGATTTTGCTATATAATCTGCCAATCTCGGCAGGGTATAAGCAACCGATGCAGGTGCTATTGTCAACCGGCTTCGTGGAATTTCAAATTTGCGAGATTTGATGATTGAAGCTGATTTCAATAACACCTTTTAGTAAAAAAGTCCGACTCACTTGCGCCAACTCTATGGCACGACTGCGAATCAGTTGCAAAGTTACTAAAAATGTCATTGGTGGGGCTATATTGGAAAGCGAAATTTCACGGAATATGCTCTACAACATGGATTTTCACAGTCTGCCCTCGTTGCAGTAGGAATAGAAGTTGTCGAATGGCGTTACTATGATATGGTCGAGCAGTCGAATGTCCATGAGTTCACATGCTGACTTGATTTTCTTCGTAAGGTTGTCATCATGTATGCTTGGAATGGGATTGCCTGACGGGTGATTGTGGGCGAGGATTATTGATGTAGCGTTGGTGACTAAGGCAGTCTGCATCACCACTCGCACATCAACAATGTTAGAGGTCAGTCCTCCGTCTGATATGGTGCTATAGCCGATTATCTTGTTTGCCTGATTCAGTAGTAAGACCTTGAATGATTCTTTGTAGCCTATGGTGTCAGCGTCAAAGACACGGTTTATAAGGAGCTTATGAATGTCTTTTGCTCCGTGTATGGTCTCCGTAAGCGGTTGCGGCTGATATTTGAGTTGTATCTCTGAAACGATGCAATCTGTTGTCATGTCCGAAATTTTGAGTTTTTTATATCTGATATATAGTGTCTTGGGAAAGAAAATCGGACACTCCCCAAAGACTGGGAAATGCCCGATTTTTCAGGAATCAATAAACACTCAGCCCAAGAACCAAGCGTATTGCGAATCGCCATGCAGAGCGTTGCTGATGCCTACCGACACTTCGGTAGCGTTGACTGCTCTTTGCAGATAGCTGTCGATGTAACTGCTCTTGTTGGCTTCTGTCAGGAGATTGTGGAAGTCGAACATCGAAATCGTTTTGTCCTTTACTCCGAAATTCGGATCACCGTAGAAGTCTCGGCAGACGTTGTTAATCTGACTGTCGGTTATCAGGAGTTTAGGCACGTTGCGCTGATAGCGGTTTGGGAGAGCCTGATAGAGCCTCATGCGTCCGACGATTTGAGCGAACTGCGTTTCTGTCAGGCGAGTTTGCGAGAGCGTCTGCAACAGATGAATGTATTGTGCCGGACGGAACGTATAGAACAAGTCAAGCACCTGCTTGTAGAGGTCGTGGAGCGACATCACTTCAAGCTGAATCTTCGCCCCTTGCCCCGTAAGCACCTGATTGGAACAGACGTTCATTCGCCAGCCGATAAAGACGGAGAATTTCTCTGCGCCACGGTTGGCACGGTAGAGATTCAGGTCGTTGTAGTTGCGCACACCGCCTATGCAGAGTTCAAGGCGTTGCCCGTCTATCGTTTCATGGATAGAGGGAATGGTGAACGCAAAGGCGAGTCGCTGATAGAACTGCGTCTTTTCCGATTCAAGGAGTTCAGAGGCACGTTTGCCGAGTGCGGAGGGTATGCGCCCACGGACGATGTGCGACACACGGATTTCAGGCTGATTGATGAGTTCACCGCTGAACACGTTGCAGGCGGCATCATGCACGGTGTTGATGAAGTCCTGATGAGAGATTGTAAGCTCCTGATTCGCCCAAGTGGGTACGACACAGTTAACGGTCAGTTCCTCGATTGAGATAGCCGAAGTGTTGGCTTCAAGGAACGTTACGGAGGGAGAGGTGGTTACGTTGATGTCCTCAAACTGCACATTTTCTGCTACGGTGTTGAGGTCGGAGTTTGCGGTGGCTGTTGCCAATGCGATTGCTGTTGTTTCCATAATGGGTAAAGTGTTTATTGATTACTTGGACGATAACTGTTACCGTCAGGAAAGCAATAGCGGTCAACATTCGGATAGGTTAAATTCTCCTATATGGTGGCAGACCTGAATCCGTTTTGTTTTTCTCTCGTCATGGAGGGAGGGGTGCTTTTGAGGGTGAAGTCTCGCTTGCATGGCACTCTCAAAAATTTTCAGGGGAAGTATTTATATGGGGAGGGGGCTGTTTTGAAACGTGTACCTTTTTCGCTTCTTTATCTCTTATATATGGTATATCTGAAAAAGGTATGTTTTGACTTTACGGATTTTATAAATGTATTAATGCCGGATGTGGGTTGAAATTGAGTGTCGCTATTCTCTTCTTTATTAGGGATGTATTTTTAATTGAAGTGTCGATGTGTGATTTTATGGTCTGTAAGGTTATGCCGTTTATTGGATATGCCACGACAACGAAAAACGGACAAGAACGCCCTATAAAGTGTAATTTCTCGGAAAGTGCGATAGTTGTTTGGGAGTCAGCGGAAAGTTGACTATATTTGTTCATGAGTGATTCGGAAAGGCTCTCTCCCCACTACGGCCCTCCGGCATTGCTATCATATAAACCAACTCATGCTTGACATCGAAATAATGCCGGAATTTCACCGTTTCGGCTTTATTTTGGTCGAGAGTGTCCAAAAATCTCTCCTGAGTTCCTTAAACAAATAGATTATCCACGTTGAATCGTGGACGCAGACAAACGAGATGTCCTTTTCAAAAAATTAAAACGATGTAAAGACATGAACAAAACAACAATCGAAGTGCCGAAAGGCATTGAGTACTTAAGTCAGCTTGAAGATTTTGAGCTTCCTAATGGT
Source organism: Bacteroidales bacterium (assembly GCA_910575545.1). GTDB lineage: Bacteria > Bacteroidota > Bacteroidia > Bacteroidales > Muribaculaceae > UBA7173. Next base: position 8,606 of record CAJTFH010000029.1, on the reverse strand, counting down.
ATTCTCAACAAGGGAGTGCCGAACTGTGGAGCCACCACACTGGCACTTGAAGATAACCACCGTGCCATAATATGCAGTCCTCGGAACAATCTGTTGATAAACAAGCATGAGCAATATCCCGACACCCTCCTTGTGATTGACCGCTTTTCAGAGGATGCGATTCGGGAATATATCGCCAAGGCAGACTGCCCCAAGATATTGGTGTCGTATGATTCTCTGCCGAAAGTGGCGAGGTGCATATCCGACCCCTCGAAGTGGCGTGTAGTTGCTGACGAGTTTCAATATCTGCTTTCGGATGGTACATTTAAGTCAGAGGTCGAAATGCGTCTTTTGGCGCAGTTGCAGTCATTCGACTATGTTACCTATCTCTCGGCAACGCCTATCCTCGACACTTATCTTGAGCAGATAGACGAATTCAAAGGTATTCCGTATTATGAGATGCGTTGGCAGGAGGTGGAGAAAGTCAAGGTGATAAGGTTGAGGGCAAAACGTCCGATAGATTCAGCCATAGAGATAATCAACTCTTACAAAAGAGGGGTGTTCCCCCGGATTGACGATAACGGAGAAGTGCGTTTGTCAAAGGAGTGCGTTATCTTCCTGAACAGCGTGAATAATATCGTGAAACTGATAGACCACACCAAATTAGAGCGAGATGAAGTCAATATAATTGTGGGTAATTCAAGCGACAACGACATTAAGTTGGCGCAGGTAGGACACAGTAGAGGTCGTATCCCATTAAAAGGAGAACCGCACAAGATGTTCACTTTCTGCACATCTACGGCTTTTGCAGGGTGTGACTTCTATTCCACCAACGCCACAACCTTTGTAATCAGTGACAACAAGAGAGTCAACACCACAATAGATATAGCCACCGACTTGGTACAGATAGCCGGACGGCAAAGGTTGGCGGAGAATCCATTTCGCAAGTATCTGCTGTTCATCTATAATGTGGGAGCCTGCGAGAAGTCAAAGGAAGAGTTTGAACGTGAATTATCTGAGAAGAAACGCCTGACGGAAGCGGAGATAGAGAGTAACAATCTCGTTACCGATGAATCACTGCGTAAAAAGAGAATCAGGGACATTGTGCGCCTACAAAAGATGCTGAAATTTGACGAGACATTCACCATGTACGATGAATTGTCTGACAGATTCATTTTTAATCAGATAGCATATCTCGGAGAGAGGTACGCTTATGATTTGCAGAGATATAATTATGAGAACGGCATCGTTGTGCGGAATCAGTTGGAGAATAGCAACTTCGACATATCAGGCAATCAGAGGTATATCGAGTATGAGGAACAGTTGGCACATGTGATGCAGGATGAGCCGTTTGCGGATAGGATGAAGCGTTACTGCGATTATCGGACAAACCGCATGAGTTTCGACCTTGCGGCACAAACGCTGGCTCACAAATATCCTGAACTGCCGTTATATTTTGAGGAATTGGGCGAAGGCAGGATTAAGGCACTCGGCTACAAGGAGAAAGATATAAAAAACGAGATTAGGCTACGCCATAATCGGGAACGGCTGACAGAGGAAATGCAGGCTTGCTTCCCGATTGGTGACAGGCTGTATTCCTCGGCAGAGATAAGAGCTACAATGAACGAAGTGTTCGAGAGATTCGGACATGATAAAAAAGGCAAGATAACTGACCTTGAGGAACTCTACAAAGTACGGACAAGACTTGTGAAGCCAACGCTCGCCAACGGAGTTCGCAAGAATCTCTACAAGGTGGTCGCCCATCTATCCTGACCGTCCGGCAATGCTCTTAGTGCCGATTAAATGTTAAAATATAGTTAAAGTTACACCTTTAACGCACGATTGTAAGTTTGAGTAGTTCTTATGTTGGTATGACCTAAAATCTTAGATACAGTTTCAATGGGAACACCGTTTGCGAGCAGTACCGAAGTGGCACACGAATGGCGCGCAACGTGGAATATACACGGCAAAGCAAGCGACAGCGAACAGGTAAAAATTAAACGTAAACCGTTAGAAATAAGCGACATTTCAGTATTCTGCCAAGTTGAGAAAATGCAAACCACAACGGAATATTGAGGTTGTTCAGTTACCAAACCGTTAGCCGGGCAGTTACCGAAACGGGAACAGGTAACGGAAAGCGATAAAAAGAAATCCTCACCGTTTTGTTTGCACTCATACACAGTGTTTTGCATATCAAGGGACGCTTATATGGCAAGTAAATTTGCACTTAAAAATATAAGCGTATGAAAGTAGTGAAATTCAAGGTGTTGCTCTACCTCAAAAAGAGCGGACTGGACAAGTCGGGCAAGGCTCCCATCATGGGACGTATCACCGTGAATCGCACGATGGCGCAGTTCGGTTGCAAGCTGTCCTGCACACCCGAATTGTGGAATCCCCGTGAAAGCCGTCTGAACGGCAAGAGCAGGGAGGCGGTGGAAACCAATGCCAAAATAGAGAAGTTGCTGTTGGCGGTGAACAACGCCTTTGACAATCTTGTGAGCCGTAAAGTAGATTTCGATGCCACCGATGTGAAGAATCATTTTCAAGGCAGCATGGAAACACAAATGACCCTCATGCGAATGACGGACGTTGTCTGTGACGACCTAAAAGCCCGTATTGGCATTGACCGTGCGAAAGGGACTTATCCCGGCTATCACTATATGCGCCTGACACTTGGCGAGTTCATCGAGCATCAGTACAAGGTCAAGGATTTGGCATTCGGGCAGCTTACAGAACAATTCATCCACGACTATCAGACATTCGCCATGGAAAACAAGGGATATGCGATAGATACCGTCCGCCATCATCTTGCTATCTTGAAGAAGATATGCCGTCTGGCTTATAAGGAAGGTTATGCAGACAGGAGCCACTTCCAGCATTTCACCCTGCCTAAGCAGTCAGATAAAACCCCACGGGCATTGAGCCGTGAATCGTTTGAAAAAATCCGTGATGTGGAAATACCTGCTTACCGTAAATCCCACATATTGGCAAGGGATATGTTTCTCTTCGGGTGTTACACCGGGGTCTGTTATGCAGATGTTGTCTCAATTACTCGTGAGAACCTATGTACGGATGAGGACGGGGCTTTGTGGTTGAAGTATCGGAGAAAGAAAAACGAACTTCGTGCCAGTGTAAAACTGTTGCCGGAAGCGATTGTTCTGATTGAGAAGTATCACAGTGAGGAAAGGGACACCCTGTTTCCTTTACTGCGCTGGTCAAATCTCAGAAGGCACATGAAGGCGTTAGCTGCACTGGCGGGTATCAAGGATGATTTGTGCTATCATCAGGCAAGGCATAGTTTCGCCTCGTTAATCACGCTCGAAGCGGGTGTGCCTATCGAGACCATCAGTCGGATGCTGGGACACTCCGATATTTCCACCACTCAGGTATATGCCCGTGTCAGTCCGAAAAAACTGTTCGAGGACATGGACAAGTTCATAGAAGCGACCCAAGATTTCAAACTCACCCTATAAACCCAACAACAATATGCGAAGCACTTTTTCACTATTGCCCTATATCAACCGCAGCAAAGTCAAGACTGACGGTACGACCGCCGTACTTTGCCGTATAACCATTGACGGCAAGCAGACAGTCATAAGCACAGGTATCTATTGCCGCCCAGAAGACTGGAACGGCAGTAAGAATGAGATAAAGATTATCAGGGAGAACAACCGTTTACGGGAATATCTGCGTCTGACGGAAGAAGCCTACACCGAGATACTGAAATCGCAAGGCGTGGTCAGTGCCGAAATGCTGAAAAACCACATATCCTTGAACAACATTCATCCGACTACCTTATTGCAAATGGGAGAATGGGAACGTGAGCGGTTGAAGAAACATTCCGAAGAGATTGATTCCACTTCTTCCTATCGGGCTTCAATGTACTACCAGAAATACCTGACGGACTTTATAGCGTCAACCGGGAAAAAGGACATTCCTCTTGAAGAAGTGACGGAGGATTTCGGCAAGTCCTACAAAGCCCATTTGAAGAAATGCAAGAACTTCGGAGTTTCCCAAACAAACCATTGTCTGCGTTGGCTGAACCGATTATTGTACCTTGCAGTCGATAAGGAGATTATCCGTGTGAACCCCTGCGAGGATTTGGAATATGAAACGAAACCTGAGGCAAGACACAGGTACATCAGCCGTGATGAGTTCAAGAAGATACTTTCCACACCGATGTATGACAAGCGGATGGAACTGGCAAGACGGGCTTTCATCTTCTCGACCCTGACTGGACTGGCGTATGCAGACATACAACTGCTGCATCCCCATCATATCGGGACGAATGCGGAGGGCAGACGCTACATCCGCATCAACCGCAAGAAGACAAAAGTGGAGGCGTTCATACCCTTACATCCCATAGCGGAACAGATATTGTCGCTGTATAACACAACTGATGATGAGAAGCCCGTGTTTCCTCTTCCCAACCGTGATGCCCTATGGTTTGAGGTTCACGAGTTGGGAATAACCATAGGAAAAGAGGATAACTTGACCTATCATCAAAGTCGGCACAGCTTCGGCACTTTCCTGATTTCAGCGGACATACCCATTGAGAGCATCGCCAAGATGATGGGACACTCCAATATCAGGACGACACAGGGATATGCACGGATAACAGACGATAAAATCTCCAAGGATATGGACAAACTGATGGAGCGGAGAAAGAAAATATCGGCTGGCGAAAAGAAAGAGAATAGTAAATAACCATTATAAAATAGATGAATTATGAACAGAGGAATAATAACAATCAGTGAAACGGGGGTGGTCACCGTACCAACTGCCCCCGTGTGGATGACCCAGTTTGAGATAGCCGACCTGTTTGGGGTGTTCTCGTGCGACATCCGCAAGGCGATACGGGCAATCTACAAGAACAAGGAATTGAGTGAAACTTATACAATGAAGTATATCAAGCAAACTGACGGCATCAGCTATGATGTGTATAACCTTGAAATGATTATAGCCATTGCATTCAGGATATGCAGTAAAGAAAGTTTTCAGTTCAGACGGTTCGTAATAAATGAAATCTGCGCCTCCAAGAAAGGAAGTCCGACAACATTGTTCTTCTCTTGCGGTAAGGGCAGTAACCTATGGTATAGTTGAGGTTCATCCCGTCAGCCACCTGTTCCCGATGCTCGGATGCAAAGGTAGCGTGTGGCTTTGACGGCATTGGCAAGGTCAGGCGGCAGAGCCGTTTCAGGCAGAATCTTCCTCAAACGGGTTTGAGCGTATTCCGCCCGAAAACCTTGCCACTGCCATCCACACGCTTGAAAGGCATCCGGCAACGGAAACAAGCGACTGGCGGGAAATCAGAAGAAATAGAGGAACGGCTTACAGACGAAGCTAAACATTGATGCTTCATCTGTAAGCCGTTCCTTTTGTCTTTTTGCCGAAGTTCCATTGCTGCCGCAAACATAGGGCAGACGGCAAACTGCGCTCCTTCAAGAAAATCAGGTTGCCTTCAGTCGGTAGGCGGATTGGTAGCCGTCAGCCAGCATCCTTTCGATGTCGGATTCACGGTAGAGGATTTTGCCGCCCAACTGAATGTAGGCTATACGTCCCTCGTTGCGGTAGTCCTGAAGCGTCCGGCGGCTCACTTTCAACCGTGCCGACACTTCCTTGTCTGTGAAGAAACGCTCCCCGTTCAGTGTCGGGCGGTAGTTTGCGGTCAGATGCTCTACGTTGTCCAGCAGACGGTCAAGGCTGCCCAAGAAGTGGATTATCCACTCGTTGTCTTTGTTAATCAGTTCGTTCATATTACTTTGGATTTAGTGGAATTATTGTTATTACTCTATTCGGTTATCAGATTGTTCTGCCTTTGAACTTTGCTTCTTTTCGCCTGTCCTCCACGATGGAAACGATGCGTTGCACGTCTTCGGGACGGTAATAGGTCTTGTGGTTTATCTGCGAATAAGCCAACGTGCCGTTGTCCCGAAGCGTCTGCAAGGTTCGGGGGCTGATGTTGAGCATCCGGCACACGTCCTGATTGTCCATCCACTCGCTCATTTTCTTTTCGCCGTGACGATGGCAGATGGCATCCATACGGCTGACGAAGCGGTCGAACTTGGCGACCAGTTCCTCGAAGGTCTTTCTCTCGATTGATACGATTTCCATATTGTCTTTCTTTTAGTTGTTACTGTTTCTTTTGCCGCAAAGGAATATATAATCTGTTACCTGACAATAGGTTCCCCGAAAGTGGAAGCGTGTTGCGCTGATACGGCAGTCATTGTCCGGGATGCTGACTTCCCTTTGGCGGCTATCATTCCTTCTCCTGCAAAGAAATACATAATCCGGCATCCGGCAATGGTTTCAATCAGGTCTGGCAGCAAGTGGCACAGGGTGGTAGAGGTTGGCATTGGCTGGAGGCAGCGGTTATCCTCTTAATTCTAAAAAATAGAAAGGTGGCAAGGGGAAAAATAAGGACTTAATTCAAATTCGCCTACAATTGAGTCTTTGCCCTTTCGGGCATATACATCCGGCAAAACGGTGAAGTCCTCACCGCTTTATCAACCGCCATAATGCAAAACCACACAAAATTGCCTAAGAGAATCCAAGTGCTTGACTGACTGTATTAAAGCACCTTACTTTGCTCCCGATAATCGGTCAAGGTGTTTACCAAGACCACAGTTAATAACTTAATCAATTTGTTTTTTACAATGAAGAGAGAACCAAACATTACAGAGCAGCAGGCTCGTGAAATCGTGGAAAAGATGGGACGCAGGGAATCCTACACTCCCAAGTCGATGAATGACATCTACAGACGTATCGGTCTGGAGCCGGATGAGCTGGAACTGCCCGGCAATATCGTTACGGAGGAAACGGAGACCGCTATGGCGGATGAACCGTCAAGTGAGGCGGTCGAGAAAACGGCAATGCTGCAGAAGCGTGTCAGCAGCAAGCAGCGCAGGTTGTCGTTGGAGGAGTACCGCGCCACCTACCTGAAAGTCCCGAAACTTGTCAACCGCAAGCCCGTGTTCGTCAGCGAGACGGTGCGTGACGAACTCGACAGGGTTGTCCGCTTCCTCGGAGGAAAGGGCATGAGCGCATCGGGGCTGATTGAAAACCTCGTCCGCCTGCACCTCGACACCTATCGGAACGACATCGAGCAGTGGCGCAAGCTCTGACGGGATTACAGAAAGTCGGTTGGGCTGGTGAATACACTTCATCGGCTTAACCGATACCCAAGATGAGTGAGTACACCCGGAAACAAATCCGACAGGCGGAGGATTTTTGTGTCCTCAAAGACACAGCAAGGTATATTTTCAGTTACCCGAATAATTCTAAGTAACTGAAAATGCCTTCACCGCCGTGGGCAGAATTATCCTCCGCAGTCGGATAATTTCGGGGTTCTTTAATCAAAGATTAAGCAATAGACAAGCCATAAAATTAAAAGAATTAAGAAGTATGAAAAAGAAGACTAAGTACGGGAGAAATCCCAAGTTGAACCCGAAGACGCACTGCGTGATGGTGCGCTTCGACGATGTGGAATGGAACAGGTTCCTGACGATGTACGAGGAATCGAACGTGTATGCGAAAGCAGTCTTTCTAAAAGCGCACTTCTTCGGACAGAAGTTCAAGGTGCTGAAGGTGGACAAGACGATGCTGGACTACTACACCAAGCTGTCGGATTTCCATGTCCAGTTCCGCTGCATAGGCACGAACTACAATCAGGTCGTTAAAGAGCTGCGCATCCACTTTTCGGAGAAAAAGGCGATGGTGTTGCTCTACAAGCTGGAGAAGTGTACCATCGACCTCGTGAAACTGAGCCGGGAGATTGTGGAGCTTTCGAGGGAGATGGAGGCTAAGTGGCAACAAAGATGGGACGATTCCATGGCATAATGCTCCTTTGATAAGCAGTCCGGCAAGTGAACGAATTCCCACGGGCAATTTCATTGCCGACCATGTCACAATCGTGCGTCCGGGGCTGTATGTCAAGGATGAGAACCGACCGATAGGAATGAAAATGTAAAATTTTAATAGTCCCAAGAAGCCATTTAGAGTGAATTGTAGTCTGAATGGCTTCATTTACATGTTATGTTATAGATAGTTTGAAATAAAATCACTACCTTTGCAAATAGATGTCATACAGACTATTATATGGATAAATTCAATCTCTATATAGATAAAATTGATTTGAACTTTTGGCGCGAACTATGCACCAAAGAGGGTAAGTTACGCTCATACAAAAAAGGTGAATATTTTCTTCATCGTGGAGAAACCACAAAATGTGTATGGGGATTCATTAAACACGGATATTTCAAGTATTCTGTGATAGACTCAGAGGGTAATATTCATATTACCGGATTTTCATTTTGTGATACTCCGATAGGTGATTATTCAAGTCTGGTGATGAATACTCCTGTTGCAGCAGATATTATAGCGGCAAAGGATTCTGAAGTTTATGTATGTAACCGAAACATTGTGGATGAACTATTCGAGAAAGAACCTAAGCTGCATAGTGCTATATCGGACGGATTTTTCATTCAGGCATACGATAGTTTTCTCAGGGCTGGCGCATGAGATTTAGGAAAATTTCAGTCAAAAATATGGACGATTATGTGAAATAAACTTTAAGCTATTGCATATATCGCTGAGAATGGTTAAATTAGTGATATGCAAATAGAAAT
>CAJTFH010000028.1 GCA_910575545.1 Bacteroidales bacterium | reverse complement strand
TCTTTGAAAACAAATTAAACCGCCGTATGCCGAACGGCACGTACGGTGGTGTGAGAGGAAAGGAAACGAAAGTAGGTCAGAAAACTTTCGTTTCCCGACCTACTCGATTTCCCTTTTCCAACTGGCACATTCCCCGAAACGCCAGCCGTGCGTGGCATGGCTGACTGTATTTCGTGAAAAGAGCCGTTGGAAACCCGCACAAGCGTACCGCAAGATGAACTTGCCATACCCTTGCCTTTCCCGCCCGCATGGAGTGTTCCCTAAAGGATGAAAGGGAACAAGCACTTTTCCCCTGTTTCCCTATCTGTAAATCTTCCTCATTATGCAGTCCCCCAGCCGGGACAGCCGTTTTAATCATTTCAATAGGCAAAGGTAGCTACGGGGGCTTTTGGCTCTGCAAATTGGGTTTCATCGAAAAAAATTGTTCCAGCTTCCCGTTGGTCGGAAAAAATTTTTGTCGGAAAAATTTGCATAGCAAGACCCCTTCACCAACCAGCCTATGTGAAACGAAAACGACCGACCCGACCGGAAGACGCATAAAAAAAAAGTCGGATTTACGGGAAACAGGAAAAAAGTTCAGTGAAACTTCAACTCCCTCACCTCTCAAATCCGCATAAAATCAAAAACTTAAAAATTACAGCAATATGGAAGCAAAGGTATTATCGGAAGCAAAAGTTTATGTAGGCACTTACGCCAAGTATAACAACGGTTCATTGTCCGGCGCATGGCTCGACCTTTCGGACTATTCGGACAAGGAAGAATTTTACGAAGCCTGCCGGGAACTTCACAAGGACGAGGAAGATGCGGAATATATGTTTCAGGACTGGGAGAACGTGCCGGAGGGCTTAATCGGCGAAAGCTGGATTTCTGAAAACTTCTTTGCCCTGCGTGATGCGGTGGAGGATTTGGACGACACCGAGCAGGAAGCCTTTTTCGTGTGGTGCAACTACAAAAGCCATGATTTGAGCGAGGAAGATGCGGACGACCTTATAAGGGACTTTCAAGACGAGTATCAGGGACAATATGATGATGAAGAAGATTTCGCCTATGAAATCATAGAGGAATGCTACAACCTGCCGGAGTTCGCAAAGACCTATTTCGATTATGAAAAGTTCGCCCGTGACCTGTTTATGTGCGATTACTGGTTTGATGACGGTTTTGTGTTCCGTGCGGCATAATCAAATACCAATCCGGGCGGGGTGTCAAAGCCCTGCCCGCTAAAAACAACCAAGTTTATAACCATAAAAAATAAGACATCATGCAGTCACTTAACAAAAACGGGGTAAGCATCACCCAAACACCGGGAGAAGAAAAGTTCGTGAAATGCTGTTTAGGGGCTTTCAGGGGACAGATTTATTTTCAATATGACTACCGCCACACGGACGGCGAACTTTTCAGCACGGTAGCCAAAACGCTGGCAGAGTGCTGCCGTAAGCGTGACAAGTGGATAGCGAAAAAAAATAACAGAGTAATAAGTAAATTTTAGGGATATGAAAACGACAGAAGTAAACAAGGAGCTTATCGGCAAGCGTTGCGAGTGTATTTTTACGGGCTTAATGGTAACGGGCGTTATTGAGGACACAGAAGAAAACGAACACACCATAGAGGTAAAAGTCCGTTTCGACCATCCGCACCAGTGGGGCGATGATTTGTATAATGATGTGTGGGCGTGGGGGCGCAAAATTGACGAGTTCGGCACGCTGCATCATTTGCACCTGCTGGTGGATAAACCGGACTTTCAAATAATGACGGTAGTTTTCAGCGAGCCAATCAGCCGTATAGACCGCAGTGTTTTTGAAGATGTGGAAACGTGGGGTGTCTGTTCCCTGCAAGGCTGGGTAAACAGCTATGAAAGTGTCCGGTTTGTAGCCATAGACGACCATACGGCAATCATTACGGGCGAATACAACATGGAACAGGTAAAGGTGTGGTTAGAGAAATACACGTCCATAAAGAGCCTTAAAACCAGTTGATAGAGAACGGCGGCTGTTTGCCGCCGCCACTTTCTTTCGTGAGTGCCGGGAAATAAAGTGGCAAAGAAACCCGCCCTGTTCCCTAACATGAAAAGTCCACCCGCCGAACTGTCAGCGGGTGGACTGCCATAACATACGCCTTGCGTATCATTCCCTATTTGGTGTTCCCTGTCTATCGTTGCTTTTCACGTATATATGCAACCGATAAGGAAATAAAACCTATAAATCTTCATGTTGGAAGAATTTTACACCAAGTATGCACACGGTTTCTTCTTCCTCGATGTCATATTTCCATGTTCGTTTATAGACAAGCATTTCCGTGTCGCAGTCGAACCATTCCATTACAGGCGCATCATCTTCTTCGTCCGCCCATTTGAAAACCTGATTGGACGGCGTTTTCCACAATTCAGCCCTGTCACGTGCGGAAATGCAGTCCTTATCCACAATGATAATGTCACCTACTGCCGGAACTGTATCTGTTTCCAACGTGGTTTCTATGTACCACGAGATACCTTTTATATCCAATTCTATTTTTACCATGTCATTTTATTGTTTAGGGGTCGTTATTGTTTCCGTTTCTTCCTTGCCGTTGTCATTATTGAACGATAGCGAAAGTTGCTGCACCTGTCCAAAGCTATCAATCACATAAATGTCTATCGTCTGCTGGTCTGTCGATGCCGAGGTGTAGTAGAGCCTGAACGTTTCTTTCTCCAGCGGGTAAAGGTCATTGGGCAGGAACACCGTGCCGTTATCCATTTCCAGCTTCCCTTTGCCGTCCGGCTGGAAGTACCTGATTTGATAGGTAGTCGGCTGGTAATAGCCGCCACGCACCAGTTGGCAGCGTATTTCGGCGGTTTCCCCGACTTTCAGCCTTTTGGGTACTGGCAGCGTTTCGATGCTGAACGGGTACGCCTGCTGAATATCCAAGTTGTCATTACAGGCGGTGACAAGCACGAGGGCGGCCACGATGTAGCAGCCCATGATGATTTTATACATTACATTCTTCATATACATTATCATATAAGGGTTATCAAAATAAAGTAGTCGTTTGCCTAATCCGGGCGGCAACTTCCCTGACAACAGGAACACTTACCGCATTTCCGAGCAAGGCATAACGGTGTATCTTCGCTATCTCTTTTTTCTCTCCGTCATATATCCCGTATCGGGTATAGTTGTCGGGAAAGCCTTGCAGCCTTTCGCACTCTACTTCGGTCAGCATCCGCACGTGCTTCAGTTGTTCGGGTGTAGGCGTTCCGTTGTATGCTTCACCCGATTTCAGGCACAGCACATAGTTCCCGATGTTAGGTTGCCTGCCGTAGTTCCTTGTTATCGTACCACTTGGACGAGCAGCGGGTTCATCACCCCCGACCTTACCATGCACTCCGCCCGGCGTAGGGAGAGGAAATAGGTCTGCGGTACATCTGTCTGCAACACGTCCGACAAGGTACATCCGCTCCCGGTTTTGGGGTAGAAACCATGCCGTATTACACAGTTGCCATTCAAGTCTATAACCGCCAATGTCGGCAAACGCTTTGACAATGCTCCAAAAATCCGGGCGATGTCTTGCGAAGAATATCCCTTTAACATTCTCCCAGATAAAAACGTCAGGTCTGAAACGCCTAACGGCTTCGACTGCATATCTGACAAGGTGGCTTTCTCCCCCTTGCAGTCCCTTTCCGTCCCCGATTGCGCTAAAATTTTGGCAAGGGCTTCCGAAAGTGACAATGTGGGGACGTTCGATGCCGACTTCCCCGATGTTTGTAACCGTTCCGATGTGTTCCGCATAAGGAAAATTGTATTTGAAGTTAGCGATTGCGTGTTTGTCTATCTCTGAAAAATATACCTTGTCGAAAGTATATCCGGCGGCTTCCAGCCCTTTGCTGAAACCGCCGATACCTGAAAATAATTCAAGCAGTACCATAGGCTAATTGATAATGAATTTCAGACCCACAGATATCTGCGTGTGGAACTTGCCGATGTCCGAGCCGAACAACGCCCGTTCCCTTGCGTTCAGTAGCAGAGCCACTCGGTCAGTCAGGTAGGCTTCCAGTTCCAGCGTCAGCGCACCGCCGTAGATGAAGCAATCTTTATCCAGCAGCGTAGAGCCGTCCGGCAAGAGCTTTTCGCTTCGGTTGCTTGTTTCATACCCGGCGAGTGCCGATAGTCCCAGTGAGAGGAAAAAGGTCTTTCGTCTGTCCGAAAGGAATTTCAGGTAATAGCCGCCCTCTGCGGTGAACTGTTCGACTGGTATTCTCATATCCTTGTAGTCATACTTCTTGTGCAGGTATTCCCCGCCAATCACCCAGCGGTTGGCGTTCTTGGTGTAAACGCTGTATGCCGCCCCGATATGGTAGGCGAAATCCGTGTTGTTGTTCCAATGCACCCCGTCTGCCATACCTGCCGTGACCTGCAAGCCTTTCATGCCCGGCAGGTATCTTTGTGCGTGTGCCTGAAACGAGGTCAGGCACAGCGCAAAGAGCATCATTATAAAGATGTGTCTTTTCATTCCCTAATTGATTTTTAGTTCGTTAATCACTTCTGCGTTCACGATGTCGGAATTTTCCACCCGGATAACCTGATGCCGCCCGCCGTTCTTCTCGTAAAGTTCCACGACCAGTAGCTTGTCGTCAGGAATGGTGAACTTCGGCAGGGCGTACACCGTGCGCACGGTACTTTTTCCTGCAATCTCTACCACTTCGTTGTAGCTGCGTACCGCATCCAGTTCCGTTTCCTGAATAGCCGTGCGCTTAGGTACTTTCTTATCGACTATCTTAAACTTGATGAAGTCAGTATCGAAAGGCACGTTGGAACTGTTCTTCGTCTGCGTATGCATGTAGAGCATCCCGTTATAGGTGTAAATGCCTTTGATTAAGAACTGGATGCCGAAACGCTTGCTACCCAAGTGGCGCACTTTCCGGTCATTGTTCTTGTAGATGCTCTGCATTATCAGCTTCACCAGCAGCGGGCTTTCATTACCTAATTCCCGGAAATAGATGTTCATGCGGGTATGCGAAAAGTCGCTGGTGTCCCCGTTCTCCAAGAAGTCTTTCATTTCGATGTTGAGCATTTCCGGTTCACGGGCATATTTGGCATTGAACGAGAAGAAACTGCCGTCCTCGCAAATGACGGAGAAGTTCGTTTCGCCCGGAAAGCCCTCTCTCGTGGCTTTCACCCGGATAACGTTCTCCGCACCGTCTGCCTTGCCCGCTATGATGTGGTTGCTTCCCAAATCCACGTAGCGGACGGCGGCGGGGAAGATGATGTGTACCGTCTTGGCAAAGGTCACTTCCACGCCGTAGGGCGTTACCATTTGGCGGTACGGGAGTTTCCGGGTAATACCCCGGTACAAGTCGTTGCCAGCCGCATACTTCACGGTGTCAGGGGTTTGTGCGTTTGCCGCACACACGCCCAGCAAGAGGGCGAACATTACAAAAATCTGTTTCATCGTTAATTGAAATTTTAGTGGTTGATAAAATGGTTATTGTTGTTTGGCGTAAAGCATCACCTTGTACCCGGCTTTCAGCTTTACTTTTACGGTTCGGAACTTCTTGGCGAGGTAGCCGGACGTTCCTTGCAGCAAGCCCCTTGTCACGTCCATTGCCACCTGCTGCCCGGCACTCCGTGCAAAGGAAATGCTTGTACCCAGCCCGCTTCCGATATTCGCCATAGCTTCGTTGAACGCTTCCTGCTCCATAGAGGACGGCACAGATAATCCCTTTTGCCCGTCCGTATCGAATACGGCGAGTTCCACCGGGATGATGTTGCCCGCATACTCAATCGAGGACACCAGTATGTCGAGCCGTTCGCCCTGCACCTTTGCCGTCCCCGCCACAAGGGTATTCTTCGGCACGACTATGTTCCCGGCTTGCATGGGTTCAAGCAACCGGAGTTTCACCGCCTGCCCGTCCGTCAGGGTTTGGTCTTGGTGGATGCAGGCGGCTATCGTGTTCCTGCCGATAGCGTAGCTCGTGCCTACCGCCGTGTTGAAGCCGTAGTTTCGTGGCTGACTATAAGCCCGGATGAAGTCGGCATCGCTCATGGGCTGCTGCAATCCCGATACGGTCGTTTCCCGGATTGCCTGCACGGGTTGGGCTTGCGGCTTTTGGGTGACAGTCCCGGCAACAGGCACTTGTGCCGTTTGCCCGTTCTGCCCGCCGTCATTCATGTACTTTGCCGCCAGTTCGTAGGATTTTTCCAAGAGTGCCATTTGGTCGTCAGCGGTAGGCGTGGCGTGCTGCTGTTGTTGCAGTCTGTCGGTCAGTTCTGCCACCTGCCGCTTCAAGTCCTCTTTTTCCTCGTCCACAGGGGGCGTTTCGTAGAACGTGCTTAATTGGCGGTTGATGTCCCGGTAAGCGTTTGCCGAATAAGAAGCACCGCCGTCCCTTTGTGGCTTCGGATCTTCTTCCGGCATCAGGTCGATTTCTGCTTGCGGTTCTTCCGTTTCATCGTCCCCCGTGAAACCGAAGTCCTGCAAGGATTGTATTTTGTCCTGCTGTTTGCGGTTCAGCATTGCCTGCTCGTAAGCCTTTTGCTTGTCGGCTATAATCCCGTCCTCTGCAGGCAGGGGTATGTCGGCGTTGAAGCCGCCCACGCTCTCCATGTTCACGTCCTCTTTGCCGGAGGAGGCGAATATCAGGTACATGCACCCGGCAAAGGCAAGGAACATCAGCGGGAAGACTATCATTTTCCTGCGCTGCTGCACCTGTTGCGGGGTAAGTTCCCGTTTGGGCTTCTTTTCCTTTTCAGGCTTCCCGTCCGTCTGTGGTACGGTCGTGCCGTTCTCATTCTTCTGTACTTCTTCCATATTGCGGTCTGTTTAAGGGGTTGATACTGTTGATTGTGTCATTGCCTTGCAATGGCAGTTGTTTGATATGTTCTATTTGCAGCCGCCTGCCGTCCCGTTTCCCGATATTGTAGATTGATGAAACGGTGATGTAGATAGACAAGCCGCCGAAAAAGAGGAACATTACGAGGATAACCGCCAGCCTTTTGCCCGGCGTAATCCGTCCGCACATTCGGCGCAGGCGGTCGTCCGCCCAGTCCTGCACCTTTTCGATGTAGTTTCGTTTTCTCTCCATAAGGCTACCTCTTAACGGTTTGCAAATACTTGTTCTCGGTAATGGTGAACGCTTCGATGATGAAGCCGTGCGGGTTGTTGTCGCTCCGTGTGGCGTTAAGCAGGCGGCACGAGGTCACAAGGCTTCGCACCGTCAGGCTACTTTCCCGGACAATCAACTGGCGGGCATACGTGTTCACCTTGTAGGGGTACTGGTCGAAGTCGCACTTCACGCTGTCAATCTCCACCGTCTGCGTGACGTTTCCGGAAATCACCCGGTTGTAGTAACCCTTTTCCGCCAAGTCTTTGTAATAGTTGAAAGCGGTCTTGTCGGCGAGGAACAGCGAGCGTTTGATGTTGCTTTCGATAGCCCCCTTGTCGGGCGAGAGCGTGAAGAAAAGCTCGTGGAAACGCCGCACGTGCGATTTGGCTTCCACGGGTCTGTTCTGTGCCATGTCCTGCGAAAGTGCCAGCATCAGGCTTTTCCCGTTGTCAAGGACGTAAATCTTCTGCCGCTGCTTTTCGGCGAAGCTGTACGAGTTCCACACGGCAAAGCCCGTCACCAGTGCGCACAGGCAGATGAATACCAGCGCAAAGAGCCGAATTTGCCGGAAACTCGTTTCGATGTTCGTTAATGATTTAAATTCCATTTTCTTGTATGTTCTAATAATGTTTCTAAAATCTTTCTATTGCAGCCCCTTTGTCAAGGCAGCTACCAAGAGGTTGTCAAAGTAGCTACCAAGTGGAAACCGTCTTATTTGAGTAGTTTCCCGGTTACTTTCCCGCTTGCCGCACCGACCGCAGCCCCGGCGATTGACCCAGCCCGTGCCACGTTGCGGTTATAGGCGGACGTGCCGCCAGCCGACACAATCCAGCTTGCCACCGTAGGAATGGTGAAGTAGCCCACGATACCTATAATCATAAAGATTACATACACGGTGCTGCTCCCGTCCGGGATGAAATTCGGGTCTGAAAGTTCCTGAATGTCCTTTTGGAGCATCAGCGTTTGTATGCGTGCCAGCACGCTGCTGAACAAGTCCGACACGGGCAACCACAGGTAAATGGAGATATAACGTGAAATCCACTGGGTCAGCGTGCTTTGGAAACCGTCATAGACGGAAATCGCAAACGCCAGCGGACCCAGTATCGAAAGCACAATCAGGAAGAACGTGCGCAGCGTGTCTATAATCAGCCCCGCCGCCTGAAAGAGCATTTCCAGCAACTCCCTGAACCAGTCCCGGACGGACTTCTTGATATTGTACGCCGCCCTGTCCATGTACATACCCGTCATAGTCACCATGTCGGAGGGCGACCAGCCCAGTTCTTCCAGTTGCCTGTCAAATTCCTCGTCCGATGCGAGGTAAGCCGTTTCGGGGCTTCGCATCAGGGCTTCATATTCCAGTCGGTCTTTCTGCGCCCGGTACTCGTTCATGTCGAAAGTCTGCGTTTCCATAAGCTGGTTGCACCCTTTCACCACTGGCGATAGCACCGTGTTGATAGTACCCAACACGAATGTTGGAAAAAACATGATGCACAGCCCCAGCGCAAAGGGGCGCAGGAGCGGGTACACGTCTATGGGTTCGACACGTGCGAGCGACTGCCACACTTTGGCGGCTACATAGAACAGCGCACCCAGCCCGGCAATACCTTTTGCTACCCCCGTCATGTTGCTGCACAAGGGCATCATTTCATCGTACAGCACCCGCAACACTTGGTGCAGGTTGTCAAAATCCACTGCTGCTAATAACATAGGCATACCGATTTATATGTTACCAGTAGCGTTCATCCGCCGAGCCGTAGAGAGCCAGCACCCGGTCTGTGTCGTTCTTCTTCTTTGCCCGCAGGTAGGACACGGATATGTTCTTTCGGGTGTAGTAGTTCACGAGGTTGCGGTAGTTGAGCAGGCTTCGATAAGCGTTGTCGATGATTGCCAGCCGTTCGGCATCCGTCAGCGACATGCCCGTGATGTTCACTACATTCTTCAAGTCCTGCAACACGTCCGAGCTTTCCGACATCAGTTTGGCATAGCCGAACGAGATTGCGGAAAGTTCGTCAGGCGTGAAATTCGGGTCTGCCAGCATGTTTTGGAAGTTGCGCACGTAGATTTCGGATATTTCCGCCACCAGTTCAATGGACTTCTTCACCTTGACACCGCCCTTTACCACGTCATGCACCGCTTTGAGCGCATCGTAATATTTTTTACCCTGCTGGAAAATCTTCTGCGCTTCCATGAAGCCGTCCAGCGTGTTCTTGGCTGTGGTGGAAGTCTGCACTATCTGCTTGGTGGTGTTGATGATACCCTGTGCCAAGTTGCCGGGGTCTGACACCACCCACTGTGCGGATGCCTTGCCGATGAAGCAAAGGCATACCGCCATAAGGAGAATTGTTTTCTTCATGTTCCTGATTTTTAAGTTATTGATGATTGGGGATTGCGTTTGCTTTCCGCAAGCCGCTTGATAGCCAGTTCAAGGTTGCCGCCCAGCTTCTCGGCGAGGGCGAACAGTTCCATTTTCTCGCTTTCCTCTGTCGTGAACGTGTAATATTCTTCCAGCGAAACTTCTGTGGCATATACCGCCGACTGCGTGCCGCCCAGCGAGAAGAAAACTTCCTTGTACTTCCGTCCGGGGTGGTTCGCCATGTTGATAGACAATATCTGCGAACGCTCCTTGTCGGTCAGTCCCAAGAGGTTCTGTATGCTGTCGAACTTGTTGAGATATTTTCGCTGGTCTAACAAAATCTTGCAGTCCGAGTTATTGATGATACTCTCTTTCACTATGGGCGAAGAAATAATATCTTCTACTTCCTGCGTTACCACAATCGCTTCCCCGAAATACTTTCGGACGGTTTTGTATAAATATTTTATGTAATCCGCCATGTTCGCCGATGCAATCGCTTTCCACGCTTCCTCGATTAGTATTAACTTCCTTATTCCCTTTAATTTGCGCATCTTATTGATGAACGCTTCCATGATGATGATAGTCGTTATCGGGAATAAAATCTTGTGGTCTTTGATGTTGTCCAATTCAAAGACTATGAAGCGTTTATGCAGTAAATCCAGCTCCTTGTCGGAGTTCAGTAAATAGTCATACTCGCCACCCTTGTAATATGGTTCAAGCACGTTCAGGAAGTTGTCGATGTCAAAATCCTTTTCCCTGACGTTCTTCTGTTCAAGCTGTCGGCGGTAATCATCCCGGACAAACTCGTAGAACGTGTTGAAGCAAGGCGTTACCGACCTGTCGCCCGTGATACGTTCGATATAGGCACTTACCGCATTGGACAACGCCACTTCTTCCGACCGCTTGGGGGCTTCATCGTCCCGCTTCCACAGGGTGAGTATAAGGGTTTTTATACTCTCCTTTTTCTCGATGTCAAATACCCCGTCCTCGACATAGAACGGATTGAACGCTATCGGGTTCTCGTTGGTGTAGGTGAAATAAATCCCGTCCTCGCCATGCGTGCGGTTGTGGATAAGCTGGGACAGCCCCAAGTAACTGTTACCCGTATCGACCAGCAGCACGTGCGCACCCTGCTCGTAATACTGGCGCACCATGTGGTTGGTGAAGAAAGACTTCCCGCTACCGCTCGGCCCAAGTATGAACTTGTTGCGGTTGGTGGTGATGCCTTTCTTCATGGGCAAATCCGATATGTCGATGTGCAGCGGGCGACCGCTTACCCTGTCCACCATTTTGATACCGAACGGGGAAAGCGAACTCTTGTAGTTCGTTTCTTCCACGAACAGGCAGAGAGCCTGCCCCAAGAACGTGTAGAAACTTTCCTCTGCGGGGAAGTCGGCTTCGTTGCCGGGTATGCCCGCCCAAAAGAGCGTGGGCGTATCGACCGTGTTGTGGCGTGGCTTGCACTCCATTAATGCAAGCTGGCTTCCTACATCGTTGCGTATGCGTTTGAGTTCTTCCCGGTCGTCACTCCATGCCATGACGTTGCAGTGGCAGCGCACCGAGACAAGCCCCTTGCTGTGGGCTTCGTTCAGGTACTCGTCTATCCACTCCTTGTTCACTTGGTTGGCACGGGAATAACGGGAGAGCGATTGCATATTCCGGGCGGTCTGCTCGAAGTTCTTCAGGTTCTCGGCGTGGTCGTCTATGAAGATGAACTGGTTATAGACGTGGTTACACGACAACAGCACGCCCACCGGGGCGGCGAAACTTAACCTGCAATCGCTTCTGTCGGTGGAAAGTTTCTCAAATCGGCAGTCCGTCCCGACCTTTCCGGGCAAATCTTCCACGTCCGAAAGCGTGTGCAGGCACAGTATATCGTCCCCGACACGCATTTCTTCCGGGTACAGCCCGATGTCTTTCAGGCAAGTAGTGTCGGTTTGCGAGAGCGAGAAGTATTTCTCGATGATGCCCGCCTTTCCGTCCTGCCCGGTGATTTCCGATGCCGCCAGTCGGGTAAGGGTGACAAACCCACTGTCGTTCATTATCCTTTCAAACTGCCCGACCGCTTCGATGAACTTTGCCGCCGTTTCCTTGTCGGATATCTCCTGCGGGACAATCCTGCCCCGGCAGAGGGTGGAGAAGTCGCTCTGTCGGCGGCTTCTCTCCCTTGTCGTCTTTGTCAGGAACAGGTAGCAGTAATGGTTCAGGAACGGGCGTTCATTGAAATGCCGTTCAAAACTCCGGGACAGGAAACTAAGCTCGTCCCTTTCGGTGTCGGGCTGGTAGCTCTCCTTGATGAAGAAGTCCTGCTTGTGTACTATGGAGTAGTCGGGCAACACCTTGATTGCCTTGTACCACGCCGAATGGATGGCTTCATACTCGGCACTGGTAACGGTGAACAGTTCGGGCAGTTCCACCCTGAAAGCCACCGTTATGTCCGCATCCTTTGAAATGATGCAGCCGTTCTCCACTGCCAAAAGTGGAAATTTCCTCTCCAGCGTGGTAGCCTTTAATGTATTCCTCATG
The DNA here is from genome assembly GCA_910575545.1 of Bacteroidales bacterium. Classification (GTDB taxonomy): domain Bacteria; phylum Bacteroidota; class Bacteroidia; order Bacteroidales; family Muribaculaceae; genus UBA7173. Next base: position 21,731 of record CAJTFH010000028.1, on the reverse strand, counting down.
TTCTTTCTTCCTTTCTTCTTTTGTAGTTGAACAGCCGGGGTATCGCCTTTCGGCTGATAATGAAGCGTGGGTGTCTTTTGCGTGCGGCTGCTTTCATCAGCCCGTGCGTGCCGTACCGTGCGTTGAGCCGGAACGTCTGCCACACGAGCAGCAGCGAAGCCGACACGATGAAACCGATACATAGCCACTGGTTCACGCCTGCCATGAACAGGACGATGAACATCACGAAGACGGCAAGCAAGCCGCCGCAAAAGATAAAGAGGTACTGGCTTTTCAGCCCCTTGAACTCCACCGGCTTTCCGATACCCCTGTTTACCGGATATTCAGACATAGCCGCCGTTTTAGAGGAAGAACGACCGCAGGATAGTGGCGGCGACAATCAGGAAGATGCACGCCCCGAACCAACTGGCGGCAGTCTTTGAGGTGTCGGGGTCACCGCTTGAAAATTTGTTATATACTTTTACCCCGCCAATCAAGCCGCAGACCGCCCCAATTGCGTACACTAATTTTGTTCCGGGGTCGAAATACCCTGTGATTAGGTTCGTGGCTTCGGTGATGCCCGCCTGCCCGTTGCCCTGTGCGTAGGCACTTACCGCAGCGGCAAGGATAGCCGCCGACAAAAAGATTTTCTTTCTCATTGTGATTTGTTTTTAATGCCGGGCGGCGGGTGGGAAGTCCGCCTTTCCCGGCTGGTGAATAATTTGAAATTTTAGTGGTCGGGGATAGTCCCGTTTGTCTGTTTGGTTTTCAGGTTGCCAATCAACCGTAATCACGTTGCTTCATATTGTTATACCTTAATTATATTATAGGAAATCGTTCATGTCGAACGCTTCGTGTTCCTTGCTTGCAGATGGGGCAGCTTCGGTTGGAACAGTTGCAACCAATCCGGCTTCGTTCCGTTTGAGCAATTCCGCAACCTTTGCCAGCCCGCCGTTGATGTTCTCCACCACCGCATCGTAGAGGTTTGTTCCCTCAATCCTTGCCAGCGTTCCGGCGGCTTGCCGCTGTTCCGCTTCGGTGGAGGTGTCGGCGTTCGCCGTGCGTACCGCTTCGCCCAGTTCGTCAAAGCTCACGCCCGTAGCCCGCCCGGTATCATCGTTACCGTCCATGTACCCGGCTATTTCCTCGTCCTCGTAGTCGGGTTCGTCATTCTCGTAACCGGGCGTTTCTTCCGCTTCGGCTGCTGCTTCCGAAATGTTTTCTTCCGGCAGTCCGTCAGCCTGCGGCGCAAAAATAGTATCATTTTCAACCGCTTGCGGGAGGTGTCCCGATTTGTCCTGCGCTGTCCCGATTAGTCCACCCTTGTATCGGCTTTCACCTATCAGCGTGTAGCCTGAAACCCCGTTTCGTGGAAGCGGCGCATCATCCGTTCTGCCCGGTGATGTCCGGCTGTCCGTGTAGCGATACCACAGCCACAGGGCGATATAGTACACCAAAAGCCCGGTTAATATGCAATAGGCTACCATAGCTAAAAGGGCTTTTGGAAGTGGCTTTCGTACAGGGTGTTTATCTCGTCTTGGTACTGCTCGAAGTGGCGCAGCAGAATGTTTTCCACGTAGCTGCTTACCGTCACCTTGCGCCCGCCTATCACCGTCACGATACGCATCAGCTTCTCGTGCGTGGTACGGCTCACATACAAGGGTTGTCGGTCTGCCAGTTCCACTTTCTGAAAATAGGTTTCCCGGTAGTCGCCCGAACCGCCCTTGCGCTTGCGGGGTGTCGGTTTCTCTACTTGCACCGTTTCTGTTTGTGTTTCTTGCGGTACATCATTCGTCTTATTATTATCTTGTTTACTGGGGACACCTTGCGAGATAAGTTCTTTCATGAAATCCTCGTCTATCTTCGGCATCCCGCCGCTTTGCTTTGCCATATCATTGTAATTTGATGTAGTACACTATTTCGGTTATCAGTTCTTCCAAGTTGCTTCCCCTCACCAGCGGGCGGCTGGCGGGAAAGAGCGTGGAGCGGAACACCGCTTTTTTATCCGCCACCAGTTCCTTTTTGTAGCGTTTGGTATCGGGGATAAAGGTTTTCATCAGTGGCAGTTCCAGTTCCTTAATCGTCTTGTCATAGGCGGCGTAAAGGTCTGTTTTCTCCCGCCCGTCCACCATGTTCCAAAAGAGGTACAGCCCGGCAAGTCGGCAGGCTTCATTCCTCACCAGTAGCTTTTGGATAGCCATTGCGAACGACAGGCTGCTTTCCAGCACCACCTTGTCGGCTGAAATGGGGGTGAAGATGTAGTCCATGCCCGCAAGGGAGTTTATCACGCCCTCGCTGTTCACCGTGCCGGGCAGGTCGAAAAACACGATATCCGGCACGTGTCCGGCGGCTACATATTCGTCAGCCGTTGCAATCGCCTTTTCGGGCGAACTGCACAGCACCGGGTAGGCTTTCTTCCCCAGCCGGGTAAACTGTTCATACGCCATTCGCTTGTAATCTTCATCCGCCCCGACCTGTTCGGCATCCCGCTTTCGCATCCCGGCAATGGAGTGCTGGGGGTAGTCGCAATCGACCACCGTCACATCGTAGCCTTTTAGGTAGTAGAGGTAACTCGCCGCCAGCACGGTAAAGGTTGTTTTGCCGACCCCGCCCTTTTGTGTGGAAAAGGCGACATAAAGGGGTGTTTTCTCGTTTTCCATATTGCTTTCGTTCATTATTGGTTGATAGATAGATTTATTTATTGCTTTCAATCAATCCAGCCATATAGCTTTCTTTGTTTCCATATTGCAATCTTGAAATATTGAAAGACTGTTTTATTTCAATCTTGTTTTCCAGCTTTCATTCTTTCTTGAAATATTGAAATCCTGCAATCATGCTTTCTTGAAATCATGCTTTCAATCTTGAAATCCGATGCAAAAAAAGGGAGAAAAAACGTCCCCTGAAAACCTTGTCCCGATTTGTCCTGTGCTGTCCCGATTTGTCCACCAACTGCCTATTTTACAGCATTATAAATCACCGTTACTTTGCAGCGGAGTAACGAACCGCCGGGGGCGGAGGTGTAAAACCGGGCTGGTGAACGCAGGGCTTACCGTTCCACGCCAACCCCAATCCGTCACGGACGGATTTCGATTTTCGTCAGAAAATAGCAAGGTGTGTTCTATGGCACATAGAACCGTTTTCCGTGCCTGAAAACGCCTTGCCCCTTGCGGGGGTAAAAATCACTCCGAAGTCGTAATTTTTTAATCCAAAGAAGCATGGAAACAAGAAAACCTAACAAGGGCGGTCGCCCCGCCCTCGCAGACCCGGCGAAGCATCGCCATGTCCTTTACCTGAACGACCGGGAGAATGCCCGCTTCCTCTCGCAATGGGAGCAGTCGGGCGTTACGAGCAAGTCCCGTTTCATCGCCGCCCGGTTGTTCGGCGAGCCGTTCCGGGTGGTGAAAGTGGACAAATCGGCGGTCGAGTATTGCGCCCGGCTGACCGAATTTTATGCACAATTCAGAGCCGTGGCGGTCAATTACAACCAAGTGGTAAAGGCGTTGCACAGTAATTTTTCCGAGAAAAAGGCACTGGCTTTTCTCTATAAACTGGAGAAAGCGACCACCGAACTGGCGGCACTGAACCGCCAAGTTATTGCATTAACCAATGAATGCAAGGAACTATGGTTGCCAAAATAAGCACGGGCGGCAATATGTTCGGCGCACTGGCGTACAACCAAAACAAGGTGGACAGCGAGGAAGCAAAGGTGCTTTTCTCCAACCGGATGCTGTTGGGCGAGGACGGGAATTTCTCTATCGGCGAGTGTATGCGCAGCTTTGAAATGCAGATGCCCGTCCAGCTTTCCACCAAGAAGCCGATACTTCATATTTCCATAAACCCGCACCCGGAAGACGTGCTGACCGACCAGCAGCTTTCCGACATCGCACGGGAGTATATGCGGAAGTTGGGCTATGGCGACCAGCCTTATTTGGTGTACAAGCATACCGACATCGACCGCCACCATATCCACATCGTGGGGTTGCGGGTGGACGAGAACGGCAGACCGCTGAATGACAGGTTCGAGCATCGGCGCAGCAAGCAAATCACCCGTGAACTGGAAAAGAAATACGGGCTGCACCCGGCAGAGCGAAAGGAACGTGCCGAACGTCCGGAACTTAAAAAGGTGGACTATGCCGCCGGGGACGTGAAGCACCAAATCGGCAACACCGTGAAAGCGGCTTGTTACGGCTACCGCTTCCAGTCGTTCGGGGAATATAAGGCTTTGCTTGCCGCTTACAACGTGTGCGCCGAGGAAGTCAAAGGCGAGATAAACGGCAAGCCCTATCAGGGCATTGTCTATTCCGCCATGAACGACAAGGGCGAAAAGACAGGCAACCCGGTAAAGGCTTCCCGCATCGGCAAGTCGGTAGGTTATGAAGCGGTGCAGCGCAGAATGGAGAAATCGGGCGAAGCAATCAAGAACGGGAAATTGAAAGAACGCACCCGGAAGATTGTAGCCAATGCCATGCAGACCGCCCACAGCCGCAAGGAACTGGAACAGCAGCTAAGGAAGCGGGGCATTGACGTGGTATTCCGTCAGAACGACAGCGGGCGCATCTATGGCGTTACGTTCATCGACCATGACAGCCGGGTGGTGCTGAACGGTTCACGCTTGGGCAAGGAGTATTCGGCGAACGTGTTCAACGAACGTTTTTCGGGCGAAACCGGAAAGATACACCAGCCCGAAGTGGCAGCACCGCAGCAAGACCAGCCCACGCATCAGGAACAGCAGGGCTTCACGCCGAAAGCCGACATCGTTTCGGGCGTGGCTTCCGTGCTGGGTGCTTTCGGCGGTTTGCTGGGCGGCGGTGCATCAGGCGGTGACGAGCCGCAGGACACCGCCCGCCAAAAGAGAAAGAAGAAAAAGAAGCGCACAAGGCGCATCGACTAACTTAAAAACATACAATTATGCAGCAAGAGGATGATTTGAGAGGGCTTGCAAGGGTCATGGACTTTATGCGGGCTGTCAGTATTCTATTCGTGGGAATAAACGTGTACTGGTTCTGTTACTCCACCCTGAAAGAATGGGGAGTGACCTTTGAAGTGATAGACAAGATACTGTGGAACTTCCAGCGCACCACCGGGCTGTTCTCGTCCGTTCTTTGGACAAAACTTTTTGCGGTGGTGTTCCTCGCCCTGTCGTGCATCGGCACTAAGGGCGTGAAAGAGGAAAAGATAACGTGGACGAAGATACATTGCAGCCTTGCGGCGGGTGTCGTGTTGTTTTTCCTGAACTGGTGGCTGCTGGAACTTCCGCTGCCACATACGGCGGATGCCGTGTTTTATATCGCCACGCTTTCGGTGGGCTATATCTGTATGCTCATGGCGGGTACGTGGATGTCCCGGTTGTTGAAAAACAACCTCATGGATGATGTCTTTAATACCGAGAACGAAAGTTTCCAGCAGGAAACAAGGCTTATCGAGAACGAGTATTCTGTAAATCTGCCTACCCGGTTCTACTATAAGAAGAAGTGGAACAATGGCTATATTAACGTTGTAAACGTTTTTCGTGCGAGCATCGTGTTAGGAACGCCGGGCAGCGGGAAGTCATACGCAGTAGTAAATAATTACATAAAACAGCAAATCGAGAAAGGTTTTGCGCTCTACCTGTATGATTATAAGTTTCCTGACCTTTCGGAAATCGCTTACAATCATTTACTTAACCACTTGGACGGCTACAAGGTTAAGCCGAAATTTTACGTTATCAATTTTGACGACCCACGCAAGAGCCACCGATGCAACCCGATAAATGCCAGCTTCATGTCGGACATTGCGGATGCCTACGAAGCAAGCTACACGATAATGCTTAACCTCAATCGAAGTTGGATAAGCAAGCAGGGCGATTTCTTCGTGGAAAGTCCGATTATCCTTTTGGCGGCTATAATTTGGTATCTCCGTATCTATCAAGGCGGCAGGTATTGCACGTTCCCCCATGCCATTGAACTGCTAAATAAGAAATACGCCGATGTATTCACCATTTTGCGCAGCTACCCCGAACTGGAAAACTACCTTTCCCCATTCGTAGATGCTTGGGAATCAGACGCTCAAGAGCAGTTGCAGGGGCAGATTGCCAGTGCGAAAATCCCGCTTTCAAGAATGATTTCACCCGCCCTTTACTGGGTAATGACGGGTGATGATTTTTCACTTGACATCAACAACCCGAAAGAGCCTAAAATACTGGTTGTCGGCAACAATCCTGACCGCCAAAATATCTACTCGGCAGCACTGGGATTATATAATTCCCGTATCGTGAAGCTGATAAACAAGAAAGGTCAGCTTAAAAGTTCGGTGATAATAGACGAGCTGCCAACGATTTATTTTCGTGGGCTTGACAACCTGATTGCGACCGCCCGAAGCAACAAGGTTGCGGTTCTGTTAGGCTTTCAGGATTACAGTCAACTTACCCGTGACTATGGGGACAAGGAAAGCCGTGTAATCCAAAATACTGTGGGTAATGTGTTCAGCGGTCAGGTAGTCGGTGAAACGGCGAAAATCCTGTCGGAGCGTTTCGGAAAGGTGTTGCAGAAACGGCAGAGCATGACAATCAACCAACGGGAAAAATCCACCTCGATAAGCACCCAAATGGACAGCCTGATACCCGCCAGCAAAATATCCAACCTCACGCAAGGTATGTTCGTGGGGGCAGTAGCGGACAATTTCGATGAACGGATAGAGCAGAAGATTTTCCACTGTGAAATCGTGGTGGACAATGAAAAGGTGAAGCGGGAAACCGCCCGTTACGTGAAGTTGCCGCAGATTATCGACTTCACCGACAAGGACGGCAACGACCGGATGCAGGAGGAGATACAAGCCAACTATGACCGCATCCGTCAGGAAGTCAGGCAGATAGTCGAGAACGAGATAACCCGGATTAAGAACGACCCGGAGTTATGCCACTTGATTAAGGAGGAAGAATAGCTATATATAATAATGTATGGAGTGAAGAACAGCCGATGTAGCTTTACGGTTGTTCTTCATTTTGCTTTTTGGTGCGGTAGGCTTCAAAACGCACTAATATTTCGTGCAGGTTCTTCAATGCTTCCACAGCCTTGCCTATCGGCGGCATCTTGCTTTTGTCAAAAGTCAGTTTCTTCAAATCGGTAGTGTACGCCGTAGCCACTTCGGGTAACGCCATGACCGCTTCGGCATCCTTGAATATCGGTGCATCAGCCAGCGACAAGTGCGAACGGGAGTTTTTATTTAGTCCGTCCTCTATCGTCACCCGGTACATGGCATCCAAGAAATCTTCCGAATGTAGGTAATCGTTATATTCCTGATTGTGGTAGAGTGCCGACAAGTCGTAAACGTCACGGATATGCTTTGCCAACAGTGCGGCTGCATCCTCATTGTAAGACAGCTTTACCAGCCTTGAAACCTTGTCGCAGATAGTCTTTCGGGGGTTGATACACTGCGTTTCAAAACTTTCCAGCCCGTAGGTGCTTATCAGTTCCTCTTGCCCGATGCTTTCAAGAAAGGCGGTTACAATCGGTTTGATAACCCGCTTGTCCGCCGGGTAGAACATCAGTTTTTTGTCCGGCAGGTCACAGGATTTTATCTCTACTTCCAAATGTTCTTTCAGTCCCACGCCTTGAAATACATTGTCATACGAGAAATACAGTTTACGGTAATTACCGCCCGTTTCCGACAAATCTTCCTTGTATATGTCACTATTGAGTTCGGCTATGTATTTGGAAAGTTTCTTGTTCAATGTCTTTTCTGCCTGCTTGGACGCACCTTTATCACCCGTGAACACGAACAAGTCCAAATCTTCCGAGAAACGTTCTATCAGCCCGTAGGCTTTGGAAAGTGAAGTTCCGCCTTTGAAGTAGGTCTTATCCGCATATTCGGACATGGAAATATCCCGCAGTATCTTCGATACCCAGTAATCCTTTTCCACGTGCGACTGCTCGTAGCCGAAATGTTCAGCCGCCAGTGCGATGATTTCCTTGAACGCTTCCTTGTCCGAATGTAAATTCATATTTCTGTCCTATGCCGTTTTATAATCCAAGTTGAACCGTGTCGTGGGAAGAATGGTCTTTGCCATTTCTGTTTGCAACACGGTTTGTCTGATGTCGCCCAGTATATCCGCCACCACCTTTCTGACACGTGGCGGGTAACTTTTCGCCAAAGATACGATTTTTTCCAGTTCCGGCAGGCTGTACCCGTTGAAATATTGGCTTTTGACCCGGTTGTAGATGTCCTGCCCGGTTGTTCCGGGTATGCGCTTCATGTCCTTTATCGCATCGAGCAGCCGCAAGTACGGGACAAGGCTTTCATCCGGGTAGTCCATGCAGTAGGCTTTCACGCACTCTATATCCAAGTTCTTGAAACGGAAACGGCGAACCGGGTTAGGAGTGGCTATCGTTATGGTTGTGGCAACCTGTTCGGTCAGTCCCATTTTGTTATAGATGTAAGCCCCCGTGATATAGCCGTTCAGTTTTTCAGTCAGGTAGCGGAACTGTTCATCCTGATAGACAGGCAACTTTCCCAGCCCCAGCACTGATTTCTTGGGACGGTAGTACGCCCCCTTTTCAACCCGTACCAGTACCCCTTTGCGGCTCTGTTCGGAGAGCAGCACCGCAACATTGGCGGTCTTTTCCGTTTCAAACGATAAATCCCGGAACGTGAATATACGCCCGGTATCTATCCGTTCAATCTGCCCAAGTATCTCTTTCCTGAATGAAGCCATATTTATGTCCTTTGTTTCTATATGCAAAGATAGTATATTATGTAATCACCTGCAAAAACATAACAAAGATTTTGCCGAAGATGTTTTCTTTTTGTCGTGTCACCTGATAATAGAAGAATAACGGAAACTCAATCAAAGGCTTGCCAAACGCTTCACAAATGGCTCACAAGTATAATGCGATTTTTGTAAAACTGTTGATTATAAGCCGAAAACAATATATACAAATGGCTCACAAATGGCTCGTTTAAAGCAAGCGATTAACTTCGGTCTGTACCCGTTTTAAATCTCCAACCAACAGTTGGAGATTTACCGCACCCGGATAATTTCAAGCTCCGCAGGACAAATTCGGGCATCCCTTGCCCCCGTTTTTAGTCGCTATCTGTAGACTGGACTATTATTATACCATTCAATAATCAAATCATTATCGTTATTATGGACATTTAAAGTGAAAAAGATATTCCTATAATGATTAAAGCAATAGATGCAAATATGTATCTATATCTTTTTGTAGAAAACATTGCTCCTATACAAGAGATAGATACAGCAAATTGCATACATTTTAAACTTAACTCTGTAGTCTTAAATATACACATAGACAAAAAAGATAATGCCAAAACAAATAGTATAACATTCAATATATATTTCAGTTTCATATTACTTTTAATGTTCCCATGGTTCAGTTTAATCTATTTTCTCTAATTCAATTGTAGCTACTTTCTCTTTATCCGGACTAATTTCATTCTGTATAATGGTTATATGTTTTTGGGTATAGCTTTTGATAATCCAAGGGGCTCCACCCAAATATAAAGCATTGCTATTAAAGGTGATATATTTCCCTTCTATTGTATAAGTAATATCAATTTCATCGTAACCTTCCCAATTTACTTTTCCTTTCCGAGTATCTATAAATTGCATACCGACCCCCATATTTTGTACTGTCCAAGCCTCACAATGCCCTGTTCCACGCCATGAAGTCTGATAAAGTGCTTCGGGGGTTAATTCATTTGTCTGTTCATTATCATCATCGCAGCTTATAAAACTGAATGTACATAGGAATAGCATAAATATTCCAAGAATTTCTTTTGTTTTCATATTCTCTTTTTTATCTCTTGTTTAACTCATTCAATCTTTATTTTGTTTCTTCGTTGAACCAACCAAAGATAAGACAAAGATAAAAAGAAGAATCCTTTGGCAAATTAAGACGCTCTTGGAATATTGTTATGAATGCAAATTTCTAAACCTATGTTTATTTTTTGTTGTCAAAGCTTTGCTTGCGTCTTATTCGGCTCATGTGTACGGGTGTAATTTTGAGGTAGGATGCTATTTCTTTTAGTGATACCATTTGGAGGATTGCAGGGCATTTTTTTAAAAGTTGGAGGTAACGCTCTTCCGGTGTGAATCTGAATAAATCCAAATAACGTGAATATGATTGGAAATACATCTGTTCGGCTGCGATACGGGCTATCTGTTGGCTTTCTTTGTTCTCCTCGAATTTTTGCTGTAAGAATGCAGAAGAACAGATGTAAATCTCGCACGGGATTATCGCCTGTATATTCAATTCTGATTTCATGCCATATAAGCAAGTGGGATAATCGGCTATAAATTCATTTGAAAAGGAAAAACCGACATTATACGGCTTGTTTTCTGTCCGGTTGGTGCAACTGTATTTGACTACACCTGACAAGATAAACCCGAAGAAAGAACAGGCATCACCTTCATGGAGAATAAACTCATTCTTTTTATAATGTCGTAACTCTCCATGTTTCAGACACAACTCCTTGAAGAAATCTATGTCTATGTTACTCATATATGAATTGAATTCGGCTATCATTTGTATATAAGAGAAATGTTTAGAGGTTTTATCCCGATTTAGTTACCGCAACCGGGTAATTACACTAAATAGTTGATTTTCTTTTGTTTTCTGCGGATGCAAAGGTACAAAAGAAAATGATATTTCAGACAGTCTTTTCCGTTTCAAACGACAAATCCCGGAACCTGAATATACGCCCAGTATCTATCCGTTCAATCTGCCCAAGTATCTCTTTTCTGAATGAAGCCATATTTATGTTCCTTGATTTTATTTACAAAGATAGTGTGATATAATTACCATGTAAAAACATAATGAATATTTTGCTGGTGATATTCTAAATTCTGCGAATAATGTTCGCAGTAATTACCGTACCCGGACAATTTCAGACACCGCAGGACAAATTCGGACATCCCTTGTCGCCTATCCAAATATAGTATATTTAGTCGCTACCTTTGGACGGGACTATTCCCGTAACCACTAAAATTCCAATTATTTATGGCAAACAGAATGACCCCGCCCATAGAGGGGCAGGAAAAAGACGTGCTGCTGGTCTTGGATAAACAGCAGGGTAAGGTGAGTGCCGTTAAGGGTATCGACAAGGAGGGCAATTTGCAGACCGTGCCGCCGACACACGGCGGCGAGTTCATGCAGGTGGACAAGAACAGCGATGTGTTCAGCAACTTCATTTCCAATTTCTTCCGCAAGTTTCAGGACACTTCCGGGCTGGAACTGTTCAGCGTCAAGGCTTCCGAAGCGGAGCGGGACGCAAAGGCAATCGAGGACAACCACCGCAACCCCACGCCGGAGGGTGACAAGCGGGCTGAAATGCTTCGAGTTCCGAAGCCCGACTTCCACGAGTTCAAGCAGGGCTACCGCTTCGACCCGGCAAAAATCGACTGGGAGAACCTGAAGAAAGTCGGCATCACCGCCGACACCCTGAAAAACACGAAGGACTTCGACCGGGTGATGCGTGGCTACAAGTCCCGCAACACTTACACCGTTTCGGGGACGGTGGGCGGCTTCTACCTCAAACCTACCGATGTCAAGCTCTCTTTCTATCAGGCTAAGGACGGCACGGTAGTACCCAAGCTGCACGGCGTGCAGCAGGACGAGAAACTGTTGCAACGCCCGTTCCACGAACACGGGTTTACCAAGCAGGAACAGAGCAACTTGCAAGGCACTGGCAACTTGGGCGGCATCGCTGAAATCCAAGACCCGAAAAACGGCGAGCAAATCCCCGTGTTCGTCAGCCGGGACAGGTACACGCACGAACTGGAGTATATGCGGGCTGACAAGTGGAAATGTCCCGACACCATTTGCGGCGTGCAAGTCAGCCCGGAGCAGAAAGCCGCCTTTGAAGCCGGGCAAGCGGTGAAAATGGAAAACCTGCAATTCAGGGACGGCACGAAGCGCAGTGCCTATTTGCAGGTCAGTGCGGTGGAGCGTGGCTTGGAGTTCCTGCCGAGGTCTGCCGTCCAGTTCTTGCAGCAGGGGCAGCAGCCCGCAGAGCAGCAGGTAGCCGGGATAAAGGACGGCAAGGGCGTTGAGTTCAACGGTCATGTGCAGCCCGGCGCACAGGGCAAATCCCCCGACAAGGTGCAGCCGAAAGACGTTACCCCCGCCGCCGAGAGCCGGACGCAGGTAGCGGTCAATTCGGAGGGCAAGACCAACGAAGCCACCAAACAGGGCAAAGAGCCGCTGAAACAGGGTCAGGACAAGCCCACCGCCAAGCAGAAAGAGAAGCAGGACAAGAGCCTGAAAGCGGACAAACCCAAGAAGTCCAGAGGAATGAAAATGTAGTACCCACCTTAAAAAGTAAAGAATTATGATTGCATTGATAGCAGAAAAGCCCAGCGTGGCAAAGGACATCGCCCGCATCATCGGTGCGACCCAGCGTAATGACGGTTATCTTTCCGGCAACGGGTATATGGTGACATGGGCGTTCGGCCACTTAATCCAGCTTGCCATGCCGGAAGCCTATGGCGTGGCGAACTTCCGCAGGGAGAGCCTGCCCATACTGCCGCCCGATTTCCAATTAATCCCCCGTCAGGTGAAAGCGGAGAAAGGTTATAAGGCAGACCCCGGCGTGCTGAAACAGTTGAAAGTGATAAAGGAAGTGTTCGACCAGTGCGACCGGATTATTGTCGCCACCGATGCCGGGCGTGAGGGTGAGCTAATCTTCCGCTACATCTTCCATTACCTGAATTGTCGGAAACCATTTGTGCGCCTGTGGATAAGTAGCCTTACCGACAAGGCAATCCGTGAGGGGCTGGATAACTTGCAGCCGGGAGAGCGTTACGATAACCTCTATTTCTCTGCCAAGTCCCGCAGCGAAGCGGACTGGCTGATAGGGATAAACGCCACCCAAGCGTTGAGCGTTGCCGCCGGGCAGGGCGTGTTCTCGCTGGGCAGGGTGCAGACACCCACGCTCGTGATGATATGCAGCCGCTATTTGGAGAACAGGAATTTCGTACCCGCCAAGTTTTGGCAACTCAAAGCGGCGACCGCCAGCGGGGGAATAAGTTTCACCGCCCAAACGACTGCCAAGTGGGAACAGCAGCCCGAAGCCATAGCCGCCCTGCAACGGGTTAAGGATGCCGGACAACTTGCCGTGAAATCCGTTGAGAGGAAAGAAGCCAACCAAGAACCGCCGCTTCTGTACGACCTTACCACGCTGCAAAAGGAAGCGAACACGAAGCTGAACTTTTCGGCTGACAAGACGCTTTCCATAGCGCAAAGCCTGTATGAAAAGAAAGTGATGTCCTATCCGAGAACCGGAAGCCGCTATATATCAGAGGACGTTTTCGATGAAATGCCGGAGCGTGTCGCCCTGTTAGGGCAATACCCCCGCTTTGCCGGGTATGCCGCCGGGCTGGACGGCACACCCCTGAACCGCCGCAGCGTGAATGACGGCAAAGTGACCGACCACCACGCCTTAATCATTACCGAGAACCTGCCCGGCGAACTTTCCAAAGACGAGCGGGCGGTTTACGAGCTGGTAGCCGGGCGTATGCTGGAAGCCTTTTCGGGCAAGTGCGTGAAAGACGTTACCACCGCCATATTGTCGGCTGGAGATACCGACTTCACGGTGAAAGGGTCTGTGATGAAAGTAGCAGGCTGGCGTGCCGTGTTCGGCGAGCAGGAAACGGGCGGTGATGAAGAAGCCGCCAGCCTGCCGCCGCTTCAAGAGGGCGAAAGCCTGCCGATTTCCAACGTGGAACTGTTGGAGAAGCAGACCAAGCCGAAACCGCTGCACACGGAAAGCAGCCTGCTTGCCGCAATGGAGAACGCCGGAAAGGAACTGGAAGATGCCGAACTGAAAGCCAGCCTGAAAGATGCCGGGATAGGCACGCCCGCCACCCGTGCGGCGATTATCGAAACGCTGTTCACCCGCCAGTACATCGTGCGTGAGAAGAAGAACCTTGTGCCTACCGACAAGGGGCTTGCCGTTTACAAGATAGTCAAGGACAAGAAGATTGCCGATGTCGAAATGACGGGTATGTGGGAAACCGCCCTTTCCAAGATAGAAGCGGGCAGTATGGATGCCGACACATTCCGAAAGGGTATCGAGGTGTACGCAACGCAAATCACGGCGGAACTGCTTTCGGTACAATTATCTGTTGTGGGCGGTGAAACCTGCCCCTGCCCGAAATGCGGTAGCGGGCGCATCCTGTTCTACCCGAAAGTGGCGAAGTGTTCCAACGTGGACTGCACGCTAACCATATTCCGCAACAAGTGCGACAAGCAGCTTTCCGACAAGCAGATTGTCGAGCTGGTGACGAAACGCAAGACCGGTCTAATCAAGGGGTTCAAGGGCAAGAACGGCAAGGCTTTCGATGCTTCGCTTGTGCTGGACGAACAGTTCAATGTCGTTTTTTCATTCCCCGAAAAGAAAGCGAAACCGAAGAAATAGCCTATCTTTGCCGCTGAAATTTCATTGTGATAGGTTTTATAACTTATAATAATTGAAATTTTAGTGGTTGCGCCCGGCGGGAACCGGGCGCATTTTTTATACGCTCCCGCCAAACAGGTAGGTCGAACAGACCACCCCGTTATCCAGCACCCTGCTTTCCGAGAGTTTCCAATGTGAGCCGAATGTTTCCCCGATAAAGCCGATGCCGTTGCCCGCCATGACCGGGACGGTGTAGATTGTCAGGCTGTCCAGCAACCCGGCTTTAATCAATGAAGTAAGCAGCTTGCCGCCGCTCACCACCAGCATGGCGGTTTCCTGTTTCAATTCATAAATTCTTTGCAGCGGTTCTTCGGTCAGGAACTCCACGCCGCAGTCCGGCGTCACGTTGGTGTCGTAGTGTGACACCACAAAAGACTGCTTGCTTTTGTGCGGCCACCCGCCCCAGTGTTCAAAGATGTAGTTGTAGGTGTTCGCCCCCATAAGCAGGCAGCTTGCGGCGGCGTGTTCCCTTGCCGCCAGTTCCTTGACCTCACGGGGCATCCAGTCCAGTTCATAGTCCGGCGTGGCGGTATGCCCGTCCAGCGATACGGCGATGTGCGCTTTGATTTGTTCCATATTGTCAGGTACAATAGTTCGGTAAAATTTGCATATTCAATTGAATATCAATAAGATACAACAACAATTCAATATCGATGCAAACTATTGTGTATCAGTGCGATACAGCTATGCCTGCTCAAAAATTACCGAACTGTTGCAGGTATTAAAGTGATATAAATCCCTACTGTCTTGGCACGTTAGCCGCCACCCCAAAAAGAAAGCGTGGCATGACGCTGTTTCGATGCGAGGTACTGGCATACCCAAATGTGGAAACAGTGCAGCCACGCTATGACAAACGCATAGCATATCCTGCGCTGAATATCCCCACATTTTGAAAAGTGCCAGTTTTCGCATCGGGACGTTCGGCGAACGTATATGTTATATATAAAGGCAATATTCCGGCAACCGCCGTCCAACTGCCGTTACTTTTTTCGTGTAACTTCTGCAAAGTTAAGCAAATACCCTGAATTTTCACGTGCAAACAGAAAAAATCCTGCCGTGTTTCACAACAGGGCAGGACACAAGCACCTAAAAATACACAAGTTCAGCCCATACGCCTACGGGCAGCTTGCGTTCCTTTGAAGATTATATGAACCGATGACAAAACAGCTTTGGTTCGCCGTGTCTTTGGTGATGATGTCCCTTTCCCGCATGAAGCGGATATAGCTCTTTGCGGTGCGCTC
The DNA here is from genome assembly GCA_910575545.1 of Bacteroidales bacterium. Taxonomy (GTDB): domain Bacteria; phylum Bacteroidota; class Bacteroidia; order Bacteroidales; family Muribaculaceae; genus UBA7173. The sequence continues at coordinate 6,060 of CAJTFH010000028.1, read as the reverse complement.
CTTGATGTCCAAGACCTGCTGCAACTGCTCGCAAAGGTCTATATAGGTGATGCGTGTCTGCCGACCGAAGATGTCACGTGCGACATTCACCAGTTCCCTTTCCTTGCGCTTCTCCTTTTCCTCACGGGGCTTCTCGCCCTTGTACACGTGCATCCCCGCTTCCTTGTCCCATGCAAAGAGCATCAAAGGAACGTCCAACGGGCTTCCGTCCCTTACTTTCAAGGCTTTCACGACCGACTGGGCGGGTTCTTCGTCTTTCTCTATCGAAAGGATTGTAGCCGCCTTACGCTGCAACTCACTACCCAAATGTCCCCGTAACTTCAAGCCATTCGGGACGAAGTGCAGCACACAAAGAATACAGGTGTTATAGATACCCGCCAGCCGATAAAGTTCATCTATCACCGCCACGCTTTCCGCTTCATCGTTGGCACTTTTCACAAGGTCTGCGATGCCGTCAATGACGACCAACTGGATGCCGCCGTACTGGTAGTAGAACTTATCCATACTCTGCACAATGGCGTTCAGGCGTTCCTTGCGTGACATACCTGTAAGACAAAATGCTTTCAGTTCATCGGGTTTGTCCGGCTGTTTGGCACGTGCCAGCAGGTTGCTTACATTCTTGAACAGTTGTACTTCCGACTGTTCGGTATCATAAAGTAAGACCGCCTTGTGCCTGCCGTTGGCGGTTATCTGTACGCCCAGCGTATCTACTTCCGCACCAGCCGGACAGATGCAGCCCGCCACGATTGCGGCTACATAATTGCTCTTTCCCGTTCCCTCACCCCCGGTAATGCCGAACAGGTTGCCTTGTGTTCCTAACGGAACGTCACCCGCCGAAATAATCTCTTGCGCTTTGGCGGGCGGGTTGTTGAAATCTATCTCGCACGATTTAAGCATAATTAGTGTGTCGCTATACAGGTTGTCTAAAAATTCGATAAACAGCTTCAGGAAATCTTCACGGGTGTTCCCGGCTTTGAAGTAGTCGGATATGTCCTTTTCCTCTTTCGTTCCCGGAAGCGGCAGTAGCAGGCGTTTCACGCCAAATTCTTCCAGTAGTTTTTCCTGCTTGCGTGAGCTTTCCCTGCCCGTCTTGTCCATGTCAAAGAGCAGGACGATGTGCTTGAAGCGAAACGTCAGCCGATAAACCAGCGTAGGCGGTATCGTCACCGTTTCGCTGTTGAAGCAGATAGCGTGAAAACCATGCGCCGCCAGTGAAAGTACGTCTTTCTCGCCACCCGTAATAAAGAGCGTGTCACCTTTGGCGGGCAGCTGCTCCAGCCCGAAACAGTAGTTTTCGCCGAAGCTGCCGCCATAGAGGAAGCGGGGTGTGGAGAACGGGCGGTACAGCTTGATGTGTTGTTTGCCCTTGTAGCCGTACATGGGTTCTGCCACCGATGAAGTGTAGGTGTACGGTTTGCCCTCTGCCGTTTCGCTGTTGTATTCCCGGAGTGAGCAGACCTTGTAATGTTCCAGCAGTTCGGGCGTGATGCCGTACTGTTGCCAGTACACCAGTTCGGCAAGCGGGAACTTCTGTTCCCGGAACTGGTAGGGCTTGACGGGCTTTTCGGGTGTTTCTTCGGGTTTGTCCGGCACTGCCCTGCGGACGGTTACAGGAGAAACGGAAACCGGAGTGCCGGAAGCCAGCCCCAAGCCCAAATCCCGGTCGATGATTTCCAGTATCTCCACGAAGTCAGCCGCCCGGTTGCAGTCCAGCCCCTTTAACTGCCCCACGAGGAAGAAGCAGTCGCCGCTGTAACTGTCGTTTCCGAAGTCTTTCATCTTGTAGATACCGCCCCGGCGGTCGAAATAGATGTTGCAGGAAGCCTTGCTGTCCTCGTACAGCGGGTTAAGGAAGTTGCGACCTATGCGCCAGTTGCCGGGCAGGTAGTGTTTGAATACCGCCAGCCCGTTACTTGTCCTTTCTAAGATTTCCTCTTTCCTTAGCATACAGTTGGTGGTTGGTTATCAGGTTGTCGATGTTCTCCTTGTTGCTCCTTATCAGGCGTTCTTCCAGCATCCGGCGTATCTCGCTGACCTTGTAGAAGTAGCGTCCCCTGATGTTGGAATAGGCGATAGTCCCCGACACCCGCAGGCGTTGCAGGGTCTTTTCGCTTATTTTCAGGAACGTGCAGACCTCGTAGCTGTCCACCCACATGTCTTCCTCGCTTTGCCTTGCCGTTTCCACGTGGTTGAAGATGTAGTCGGCAATGGCGGTAATCTTGTTGTCCAGCTCCTTGTAGGCTTTGGACTCGAATGTTATTATTTCCATAATGGTAACTAATTGATTTGCCGCAAAGTTCGGGTGTCCTGAAAAATAAAACGCCACAGGCGAACCCACCTGTGGCGAAATAAATTTTGTTAAAGAACGGTTGCCTAATCCTGCTCCCTCATGCGCAGCAGCAACCTGTCTTTCAGGGTGGAGAGGAAGCCCGTGCGGTCTTTGGTCTTGGCTTTGAGTTCCATGTAGGTATGGTAGAAGTCGCCGAGGTCGATGTCGAAAACGTATTCAAAATAGGCTACAATCTCCTTAATATCAACCGTTCCCTTGTTCAGACAGCCGCAGGCGTGCAGTGCGTAGACAAGCTCCACCAACGCCCTTTTCGTCCCCGTCCAGCGCAGCACCTTTCCCGTGAAGCCGTTCTTCACCCGCTTGCGCTGTTCCCGGCGTTCCAGCTCGTGCAGTCGGTTGGTGAGGTATATTTCCAGCAGTTCGTTGGCTAAAATCTTGGCTACCTTGAAGTCGTGACTGGTGCTGAACTGTGGGTCTGTTTCGTAATAGAAACTGTCCACAATGATTTGTATGTCAGGCTTCCCACGCATGAAATACTGCCTGTCCAAGTAGGTGGCTTTCGTGCGGTGGTACTGGTAGAACGCCAAGTTCCGCTGGAACGACCTTGAAATCCGGTCGGTTTCCGACAGCAGGTAGTCCCGCTGCACGTCCTCGCTGCCGCTGGGGAAGCGCACCTCTATCTTGTAAACGGTATTGTAATAGATGATTTTGCTCGCTAAAAGCGGTTTCAGTTCCTTGAAGAAGTGTATTTCCTCTTCCGTGCTGGCGAACGGGTAGGAGATTATAAAGGTTTTGAGTTCGCCCAGTATCTCTTGCAGGTAGTCCACGCACAGGCGGCAGAGCGTCAGCGTGTCCGTTGCGGTGTCCTCGTATTCCTGTATCTGCCATTCCACTTTTTGAAGCAGTCCGGCGAAGTATGTTTCCAACAGTATCTTATGTTCCATAACCTTGTGCTTATCTTTTATGAAGCACAAAGTTACGGGCATAAAAATTCTGTTTTATTCTTGATTTTTCACATTACGTTCTTGTAACTGTGCATTTTCTTGTTTCCTGCGCTTTTCTGCGTATTTCTCCGGGGGTATCTAAAAGATACGCCTTGCAGAAGTCGTTCAGGTTCGATGTCGATGCGAACCCGGTGGTGAACGCCACTTCGGTAAGCGTGAGGTTTGTGTTCGTCAGGTAGTGTTCCACGTCTTTTACCCGTTCCTTTATCACCCATTCCTTAGCCGTGTACCCGGTCATTTTCTTTACCTTGCGCCGGAACGAGCCGTATTCCATGCCGCATTTGTCCGCCAGTTTCTCGGCATCATAGACCATGTAGCCTTTCAGACGTACCATTTCGGTGAACGTCTGCCTGCCCAGTTCCGGCAGCATCCGTTCGGCGTGGCGCAGCTCCTTTTCCGTCACCAGCAGTCGGTTGTCCCTTACCGGGTTTCTCCGCAGCAGGTGGAAAGCGTGGCATACCGTGTTGTACACGTTGCATAGGTACTGCCGCCCCGGTCGCATCCAGTGGAGCGCATCGCAGTAGGCGGTCAGTTCGGGTATGTCGTCCCGCTTGCGGTGCTGTTCCGCCAGTTCGTCCAGTATGGCGTAATGTGTGGTGGATATACCCAGCAGGATGATGATTGCCTTGTAGTCCTTGTATGCCGCCAGTGTCGGCGTTTCCGGCAGGCTTTTGAGCGTGTCGCACACGTGGGCGCACAGCCGCCCGTCCTTGCTGAACGGTTCAAGTTCCAAGTAGTTGTCCATTTTCCGGCTGTTGTGCAGCAGCCATGTTACCTTTTCGTCCAGTTCCTTGCAGGACGCTTCCAACTCCGCTTCGGGAGCGGGAAGCAATAATGATGTAATCCGTTGTTCCATATCTGATGTTTTATATATGAATGACTTATCATTTGTTCCACCTCACGCAATCCGTCCAACCCCATTCATCGAACAGCCATGTTTCTAAGAAGAAAAGTACAAAGGGCAGCAGGAACAGAAAATATGCCTGTACTGCGCTGATATGCTTAGAGCGGCGGTAGCGGTTCAACAATGCCTGTACACGGGCTTTCCTGTATCGTGCAAGAATAAATACACAAATAAGCAAAAACATTGTACCTAAATAACCAAGATGAAAGGACGACCATTGCGGTACACTGTTAATCAGGAGAAAGTTGCCGGGCAGAACTACTATCCACCACCAATACCAAAACAGCAGTATAAAACCTGACATCCGTCCTATCTTCTTGCCCCAAACCTCTCCTTTGAAATATAGGTAGTCAAAAAAATAGTATCTGTAATTCGTCCAGTTTGCACGTTGCTTCACTCGTTCAAAATAGTTATCTGTATTTTTTATTCCTTTATTATTCATAATGGTTAGCAGGGAACGGCTTGTCCGCTATCCTGCGTTGTTAGCTATATCTATTTTAGAAAATCCAAATCAAAATAATATTGATTGTCATTCTTCGGATTTATGTAAATCGTTGCCACTCCATAATATTGCAATAGCATTTCCAATGAAACTTTTTCCTTCAAAATTGCATCACTGCGAAATGTTTTTGTCTTTCCTTTGTATGGAGTGGTGTACGTCACGGTGCATATTGCAGTGGACACTACTTGTTCACTATGATAAATGTCAGGAAACAAAGAGCCGCTAACACCATTCCAAAACTGGGTTTCCCATGAATTGAATACCTTAAAGACTGGCTCTTGCATCCTTGATTTCTTGCTACTCCATTTCTGCGCACAGACTTTACATTGGCTTAAATCAACCGATAATCGTGTTCCATGCTTTTTTATCTGTTTGATTGCCTGCCTTGCTCTATATCTACGAATAGCTGCACCTATAAGATTGTGATTTAACCATACAAGTAATAAAACCACTCCCGGTATTCCAATGGCATACCACCTTCTGGCAAAACAAATGCCCATACCGAATACATAAATCCAAATAAAAATAAATCCAAGTATTCTCAATATTTTATTCTCATAGATTTTCATGTCATATAATTACAGCTAATGGGATAGCGGGGAACGCCATTAGGCGTTATCACGCTTCGTTACCGATATATTCTATAAGTAAATGTTAGACCATTTTGTATCATCGCCCCATTTTCTTTTTTTACTATCAATAAGCCACTGATTTGATTTACATACACAGACATAGCAATGAAGTTCCTTCATCAATCCTTTTTCGATACATGTATATACACAACAGTTCGGTAATTTTTGAGCAGGCATAGCTGTATCGCACTGATACACAATAGTTTGCATTGATATTGAATTGTTGCTGCATCTTATTGATATTCAATTGAATATGCAAATTTTACCGAACTATTGTATACATGGAACTTGTTTTTTGTAACTCTTTCTATGTCTGTGATAGTTTCTTTACTGGGGTCATATTTATAACTGCCTTCAAGTCCCCATGAAAGGCAATTCGGTAAACCCATTTTTCTGTCCTTTAAGGTACAGAATTGGCTGAAAATAGAACTTATTTTCAACTTCATCAATTCTGTTTTTTCTTTTTCCGACAAATCAGGATTGTTGTCTATATCTTCACAATATATTTCCCAACCATTCATTTCTGTGAAAAATGCGATGATTGTTCTTTCTATTTCCTGTTTTATTTCTAAATCTTCCATTTCTCTAAATTTATTGGTTTAACATTTATCGGTAATGGTTAGCAGGGAACGGCTTGTCCGTTATCCTGCGTTGTTAGCATTATTTTTTTGTTGTTTCATCCATTGCAAAAGTAAATTTTCAGTCTCTTTTGCACCTGTTTCCTTAGC
>CAJTFH010000027.1 GCA_910575545.1 Bacteroidales bacterium | reverse complement strand
TTAGACACTCTTTGAAAACAAATTAAACCGCCGTATGCCGAACGGCACGTACGGTGGTGTGAGAGGAAAGGAAACGAAAGTAGGTCAGAAAACTTTCGTTTCCCGACCTACTCGATTGCCCCTGCTCATTGCAGGGTGGTGTCCTATACCGGTGGGTCGGCAGGCTGCCTACGGGGGGATGCTTTGGTGGGAGCTAATCGAGGTAAAGGAGTATCAGGGAGATTGTGTGGGGATTACATTTTATGATGGTCGAAATGGGATGGGGTGTTGGTGTTTGAATGGTGATTGTGTCGGCGATGCCTGTTGTGAGGAGTGTCAGGTGTGAGAAGTCGATTGTTTTGTCGATGGGGGTTGGTATGGCGTTGGAATCTGATGGATGGACTGTGCCTATAGATGGGGCTGTGGGGGGAGTTGTGTCTGTGGCTATGGAATCTATGTGTGGCGTTGGTTTTGAGGTGTTGGGTGTTGGCGTGGTTGGATTTTTGTCTGTACTTGTGTTTTCTGACTTGTTTGGGGTCGGCGAGGTTGTGTTGGCTGTGTATACTGCATAATGCAGGGAGGCGCTTCCTGAGTTTTTTGTGCGTTTTAGGGTGACGGTTAGTTTTATCCCTCCGGGGGTTGTTTGTGTGGGATGTATGATTTCTGTTATTGTTGGGTTTATTATTGTGATTCCGCGGAACGGTTCGGTTTCCCTGTTGATTAGGAATAGGGTGTTGAGGTGTGTGAGTGTGTCTTTGGTGGTCAGTGAATGGGGGTGGGCATGATGGTGGGTGGATTGCTCGATTGTTGGATAGTCGGTGAGTCCTAAGGCGGAAGATAATGCTTCTGTGAGTGCGTAGACGAGGCGTGGCTGGAAGCCGGTGTGGGTTATGAAGCGCTCGATGAGGGTGCGTTTTTCGTTGACGGTTGAAATTTGGTCGTTTAGTTTTTCGATGAGTTGTGTGCGTTGCATGGCTGCCATTATGTAGCGGTAGGCGGGTCTGCCACGGAATGCCCCGATGTTGTCCAGGTTTTCGATGAGGTTGGAGGGAAGTGTCTGTTGTCCGGTTGGTTTTTGTGTGCCGGAGTGTTGCAGGATGGCCTGAAGCATCTGTGCGAATATCATTGCGGTGCTTTTTGAAGGGTGGTGTTGCTATGAGACTGAGGTCAGGAAGACTACAATTCTCTTGATTCTGCAAAGTTATGGCTTTTCCGGAATTATTGAGGCTGTTGGCTGTTTTATTGGAGGTTTTATTTAGGAGAGTGGATGTATGTTGTATGGAAGTGGCAGGGAAGATGAGGGTTGTTAAATATTGTAAAACTGTATAATGGTGTATTATTTATGATTATATTTGCATCAGATAATAGGCTTATGCAAGTTGCTGCCATTCATTGAAATTGTGTTAATAAGCAACGGAAAGGAAATACTCAATAAGATAAGTATATTTTCATAGTATTTGCAGACAAGATGATATGTTGGACCCTGCGAAGGTGAGAGCATGTTAAACATTTGGATTTGGTTGAAATAGAAAATTTATATTTGCAGTGAAAAATGGAATCGTCGGGATGACGCGCACCTATTTGCCGGGTCGTGCGGGGCTTGCTCTGCATGACCCGGATTTTTCCGACGACAGTCTGAAAATCCGTGGTAATGGATTTTGGGGTCAGCTGTTTCTTGCAGTCCATTGTGGGGCCGGTGTGCGAGGGGATGGGCTGCTTGAATATGTAGTGTTTTATCGGGTTACAGGTGTTATGGATTTTTCGGACTTTTAGGGACTTTAGTGTGGATAAAATTTCGTAATTTTGCTAATTGAAGGTTTTTGGATGTTTTCCAATAACCGGCATTATAAAACATCCGTGGAGGCCTGACAAGCTTTTTGCTCTATTGCCGGGGTGCCTGATTGGGTGTTGTTGATAATCAGTCGGATATTGCGCATGAGTTTTAATATGATGGAGTTTGACGGGCAGAATGAGGGAGGCAATGCTTCCGGAAAGGTGAAGAATATTTATGCACGCGGGGCTGATGACGGGCTATGGCTCGGCTTATGTCTGACGTTGGCTTTTGTGCTGATGGCTCTGTCGCTTGACTTTCCTTTGCTTAATCTGGGGGCGATTGTGTTGTTGCTTGGCGTTCCATTTCTGACGTATTATTTTTTGAGGCGGACTCATGTGGCGGCTTATGGATTGACGACGTTCTCAGCGCTATGGATGCAGGGGATAACAATGTTTGCCTGTGCAAGTGTGATTCTCGGTTTGGGGAGTTTCGTTTATCTGCGTTGGATTGATTCCGGCTTTATGATGCGGGCGCTGGACATGGGTATTGAGTATTATTCGGAGCTGTCATCAGAAACAGCTGTGGTCATGGCCGATGAATTGCGAATGATTGCCGATAGCGGGGCTGTTCCGGCTCCTTCCACGATTGTGATGGTGTGGATGTGGATGACGATGTTCTCCGGTTCTGTGCTTTCGATGGTCGTGGCAGGATTGGTTAAGGCGGGTAAGGTTCGTCGCCGATGAGGTGGCAGCTTTTTGTTGTGAGTTCAATAATGGTTGACAATTGGCGCTATGGCAGCGCAGATTAATAGATTATAATGGATATATCGGTTGTTGTGCCTCTCTATAACGAGGCTGAGTCACTACCTGAACTGCAGGCCTGGATTAGCAGAGTCATGGCTGAGAATGGGTTCAGCTATGAGGTGATATATGTCAATGACGGTTCGACAGATGAGTCGTGGGCTGTTATCGAGGGGTTGGCCCGGGAGAATGATGCCGTGAAGGGGATTTGTTTCCGGAGAAATTATGGGAAGTCTCCGGCTTTGAATACGGGTTTTGCCCGCGCGCAAGGGGATGTGGTGATTACGATGGATGCGGATCTGCAGGATTCACCCGATGAGATTCCGGAATTATACAGGATGATTGTTGAAGATGGGTATGACCTTGTCAGCGGCTGGAAGCAGAAACGTTACGACCCTTTGTCGAAAACGCTGCCTACGAAGTTGTTTAATGCCACGGCGCGAAGGGTCAGCGGTATCCATAATCTTCATGATTTCAACTGCGGCCTGAAGGCGTACAGGCGTAAGGTTGTGAAGCACATAGAGGTCTATGGCGACATGCACCGCTATATTCCGTATCTTGCCAAGAATGCAGGTTTCAATAAAATAGGGGAGAAGGTGGTTAAGCATCAGGCGAGGAAATACGGAAAGACAAAATTCGGTCTGGACCGTTTTGTCAACGGTTATCTTGATTTGGCGACTTTGTGGTTTACGAACAAGTTCGGGATCAAGCCGATGCATTTTTTCGGGCTTTTAGGGTCTTTGATGTTTATGCTTGGTTTTGTTGCGGTTGTTATTGTCGGGGTTGCGAAGCTGTATGCGATGCATTCGGGTGGCCATTATACGCTTGTGACAAATTCGCCGTATTTCTACATTGCCTTGACAATGATGATTCTTGGCACTCAATTGTTCCTGACCGGTTTCATAGGGGAGCTTGTTGTCAGAAATTCACTGCGCCGCAATGATTATGAGATTGAGGAGGAGGTTGGCGATATGCCGAAACAGTGAACAGAGGGATAGATTAAAACGGAATTGGATTGTTACGCAATGTGTTACATAATAAATGGATGAGAGGAAGGCTTTTCATTGCGGTTGCGGTGGGTGCCGTTTCCGGGGCTGTTCTTTCCGGTGGGTGCAATACACAGGGGTGCACCGACAACCGGAGTGCGTTGCCTATGATGGGGTTTTATTCGATGGCGACGCAAAACCAGGTTATGCTTGATTCGCTTGTTATGGGCGGTGTGGGTGCGCCTGGTGATTCGCTGCTGATTGAGAAAGGGGAGAGCCGTGCGTGGGTTTATCTGCCTTTCCGTTACGACAGTGACAAGACGTCGTTTTTCTTGCATTATGCTTATCCAGGCATTGACAATGAGGAGATGGACGATGTTGTTACGTTCAGCTATTCTTCCGAACCGTATTTTGCTTCGGAAGAATGTGGCGCATATTACAGATACCGGATTACGGGTGTTGAATATACCAGGCATCTGATTGATTCGATTGCTGTTGTGGACTCGGTCATAACGAATGTGGATATGGAGCGGATACGAGTGTTTTTCCGTATCTCTGAAGAGGAAGAGCCGGGGGATGACGAGGGTGACTTAAATGAAGACGGATCTGATGCCGGAGATGCCGGCGGAGAGGAGGCGGGGCAATGAAGGTGTTTGTGAGGATAGTCTGTGCATTGGCAGTGTTGCTGATGGTCCCGGGGTATTTCGGCGTGTCGGCACAAAGACGTGTGAATCCGGTCAAAAGCGCGTCGGGAGAGCTTCAGGGGAAGAATGAAAACCGGCAGGAGGGGGATTCGATTGATTTTTCCAAGCTGGCGCATTATCATGATGACAAGGGTAATGTTGTGTATGTGGATACCGTTGCCGGGACGGAGGTTGTGGACTCGACAAACCTGAATACGGGGAAGATTCCCAAGATGATCCAGCCATTGTTTTATGCTGCTGCGGTGGGTGTTGATGTCTGGGATCCGTTGATGCGCGTTTTCGGGCAGCATTACGGACTTGTTGAGTTTTCGGCGGAGTTGAATCTGCATAACCGGTATGTGCCTGTGGTGGAATTCGGTCTGGGGGCTACGGATTATACCCCGCAGGACAATAATTATACTTTTAAGGTTCCGGTCACCCCTTATTTCAGAATCGGATGCAATTATAATTTCATTTATAACAGCAATCCCGATTACATGGCATTCGCGGGCTTGAGATTCGGGTGGAGCCGGTTCGGTTATGACATTGATGATGTCAGGCTTAATTCAGACTATTGGGATGAGACGGCGACATTCAATGTGCCCCGTCAGATATGTTCGGTCAGTTATCTGCAGGTGCTGTTCGGCATCAGGGTGAAGGTGCTGGGGCCTGTGTCGATGGGGTGGAACATACGTTACAAGGCGAAGCTCCATGAATCTAAGGCTGCTTATGGGGAGCCGTGGTATATTCCCGGTTATGGTTCGCGTAACGGAGCCATCACAGGTTCGTTCTCGATTATATATACAATACCTCTTAAAAAGAAAGAAATATCTAATAATAACTTGATTGAAGAAGATGATAGCACTATGCAGTGACCATGCCGGTTACGAACTTAAATCCATTATTGAGGGATATCTGGAAGCTAAAGGCCGCGATTTTGAGGATTTCGGCACTTTCGGTGCAGAAAGTTGCGATTATCCTGATTTTGCGCATCCTTGTGCGCTTGCGATTGAATCGGGCAAATGCTATCCCGGCATCGCTATGTGTGGCTCTGGCAATGGGATTGCCATGACGCTTAACAAACACCAGGGCATCCGCGCGGCATTGTGCTGGACTGAGGAGCTTGCTGAGCTTGCACGACGTCACAATGATGCCAATGTGCTTGTCTTGCCGGCGCGGTTCATAGCGGCTGAGGTTGCATTGAGTATTGTGGATGTGTTTTTGTCGACACCTTTTGAGGGTGGCCGCCACCAGCGCCGTGTTGATAAGATTGCTGTGAAGTAAGGTCTGGTTGCTGGAAAATCGCTTAACTCGGGAATGCTTTGAATGCATCGTTGTGAGATGTTGTCATTGTAAATCCGTTGGCTATCGTTTAGTCATATAACAAGAGGGTGTGTCATAATGGCTCATCTGGGTCGTCGCCCGAGGGCTTCGGGTTCGGTCATTGACCTTAGTCAACTCCCTTCACCCTCACCCTCAGGCTCCTACCATCTGAACCATTCTGACAGCACCCTCTCCATCCGGATGCCAAAAAGGCGTTGGTCGAATTTCGACACAACGCCATGTGTTTTTATCGGGACAGTTTTTTGCCTGTCGGGTCAGAAGCCGGTGTAGGTGGAGGGTGAGAGACGGTGGAGTTCCGTCTTGACTTGTGGTGTGACATCGAGGGTGTCGATGAATTCGGCGATGCTCTCGGCTGTCACGGCTGCGTTTGTGCGGGTGAGGGCTTTGAGGGTTTCATAAGGTTTAGGGTAGCCTTCGCGCCGTAGGATGGTCTGTATGCCTTCGGCCACAACATTCCACATTGCGGCGAGGTCGCGGTCGATTGCATCGCGGTTCAGCAAGAGTTTTCCGAGACCCTTGATGGTTGAATGGAAGGCGATTACGGAATGAGCCATCGGCACCCCGATGTTGCGCAGCACTGTCGAGTCGGTCAGGTCGCGCTGCAGACGCGACACCGGAAGTTTCTGGGCCAGATGTGCATATATGGCATTTGCTATGCCGAGGTTTCCTTCGGAGTTCTCAAAGTCGATAGGATTGACTTTGTGGGGCATGGCTGATGAGCCTACCTCTCCGGCTTTGATTTTCTGTTTGAAATATTCCATGCTCACATACATCCATATGTCTCGGTCGAGGTCGAGGATGATTGTGTTGATTCGGCGCAGGGCGTCGAACAGGGCGGCGAGGTTGTCGTAGTTTGAAATTTGTGTTGTGAATGATTCTCTTTCGATGTGGAGGTTGTCTTTGAGGAATTTCGCTGCGAAGGCGGGCCAGTCGATGGCGGGGTATGCGGCATGGTGGGCGTTGAAGTTGCCTGTGGCTCCTCCGAATTTACCGCTTACGGGCACGGCGCGCAGCTGGTTTATCTGGGTGCGCAGACGGTAGACATAGACCATCAGCTCTTTGCCGAGGCGTGTGGGGGATGCCGGTTGTCCATGGGTTTTTGCGAGCATCGGTATGCTTGCCCATTCTTCGGCGCGCTGTTCGAGGGTTTCAACGAGAGATTCAAGCAGGGGGAGATATGATTTGTCGAGGGCATCGCGCAAGGACATCGGCACAGCGGTGTTGTTTATGTCTTGCGATGTCAGGCCGAAGTGGATGAATTCTTTCCATTGCGACAGGCCGAGTGAATCGAATTGCTCCTTGAGGAAGTATTCCACCGCTTTTACGTCGTGGTTGGTCACAGCTTCATGGTCTTTGATGCGTTGTGCATCGCCGGTTGTGAAGTTTTCATAAATGCTGCGCAGACGGCAGTAGATTTCCTGTTTGTCGGTAATCGAGGTGCCGTTTTCGGAAATCGCGATTCCGGTCAACTGCGGCAATGGCAGTTGTGCGAGTGCTATGAAATATTCGATTTCCACTTTGACGCGATAGCGTATGAGGGCGAATTCAGAAAAAAAATCGTCGAGGCCGGATGTTTTCCCACGATAGCGGCCATCGATTGGTGAAATGGCGGTTAATGCGCTGAGTTCCATATATAAGAAATGTGAAATTGAACCTTATTGAAGTTTGTCGACAAGGGTGTTTCATCCCTTGCCGGGTGCAAAATTACAAAAAAAGGAGAAAAAAGTTGCTCTAAAATTTGGTGGGAATGAAAAAAGTGCATAACTTTGCAGCGCATTTGAGGCGAGAAGGGCGCTTAGCTCAGCTGGTTCAGAGCGTCTGCCTTACAAGCAGAGGGTCGGCGGTTCGAATCCGTCAGCGCCCACCACTTCAACTCATGCACATAAAGTTTCGGCCCTGGAGAGGGCGTTGCTCCAAAACAACAGGCGATGCCATTCTGTCGAGGGACAAATGAGAAACGGTGCATGCATCTCGCCAAATGCACGCAAGGGCGCTTAGCTCAGCTGGTTCAGAGCGTCTGCCTTACAAGCAGAGGGTCGGCGGTTCGAATCCGTCAGCGCCCACTTCCCTTCCCCAACTCAATAGGAACTGTCTTTAGCCTTCGGGTTAAAGGCAGTTCCGCCTTTTTGTGCGTATGTATATATTTGTGCGGGATGCTGGGGTTGCGGATGGTATAGAGGTGCGGATGGTCGTATGAACAGTGGATTCGGAAGTGTGGATTTATTTGGCTGGAGGGGTCGAGAAAAATGTTTTAAAGCAGGTTCTTGTCAAAACGCTTGGAAATTAGAAAATAAATGCTAATTTTGCGGTGTGGGTTAAAGGGCAGGGATTAAATTCCGTTTGCAGGGATTTGATTGGCTCTGGCCGGCATTCATATGCTTACCGCATATCAGGAGTGTGTCGGAGTTAAATTCGCCACTCTAAGGAGTAAGAGACAAGATTCATTAACCTATAAATCGTGATGACATGGCAAAAATACAAGGAGCTGTGACCATTGAGAGAGAACGGTGCAAGGGGTGCGACCTGTGTGTTGTGGCGTGCCCGTGTGATGTTCTCGCCCTCCAGCCGAAGGAGGTTAACGACCGGGGCTATCATTTTGCATATCCCCGCAACGAGGAGGCCTGCATAGGGTGCGCCGCCTGTGCGATGGTGTGTCCGGACGCGTGTATTGAAGTGTATAAAGTGATAGAAAAATAAGTTGATCCATGAAAGATGAAATAAAATTGATGAAGGGTAACGAGGCTATCGCCCATGCGGCTATCCGTTATGGCGCTGATGGTTATTTCGGTTATCCCATCACTCCCCAGTCGGAGGTGCTTGAGACATTGGAAGCGTTGATGCCTTGGGAGACAACCGGAATGGTAGTGCTCCAGGCTGAGAGCGAGGTTGCCTCAATCAATATGGTTTATGGCGGGGCTGCAACGGGGAAGGCCGTCATGACTTCTTCGTCGTCGCCCGGTGTGAGCCTTATGCAGGAGGGCATCTCTTATCTGGCGGCATCGGAGCTGCCGGCGCTGATAGTTAACGTTATGCGTGGCGGCCCGGGGCTGGGTACCATCCATCCGTCGCAGAGTGATTATTTCCAGGCTACCAAGGGTGGAGGCCATGGCGACTACCATCTGATTGTGCTTGCTCCTTCGACGGTGCAGGAGATGGCCGATTTCGTGGGTCTCGGATTTGACCTTGCGTTCAAGTACCGCACCCCGTCGATGATTCTTGCCGACGGTATTGTTGGCCAGATGATGGAGAAGGTTGTGCTTCCGCCGCAGCGTGAGCGCCGCACCAATGAAGAAATCAAACGCCAGTGCCCGTGGGCTGTCACAGGTAAGGAGGGCGGCAGGAAGCGTAATATCGTGACATCGCTGGAGCTTGATTCGGCTGTCATGGAGAAGAACAATGAACGCTTCCAGCGCACATATGCTGAGATTGAGAAAAACGAAGTCCGTTATGAGGCCAGGTTTACCGAAGATGCCGATTATCTGATTGTTGCTTTCGGCTCGATAGCGCGCATCTGCCTAAAAGCGATAGAGGAAGCCCGTAAAGAGGGCATCAAGATCGGTATTGTGCGTCCGATAACCCTTTGGCCGTTCCCCTATGATGCAATCCGTGATGCAGCAAAGAATGTGAAAGGCATTCTTTGTGTGGAACTTAATGCCGGACAGATGATTGAGGATGTGCGCCTGGCTGTGAGCGACAGTGTGCCGGTGAAGCATTTCGGCCGTATGGGAGGCATTGTGCCCAACCCGCAGGAGGTGCTCGACGCATTGAAAAAAGATTTCATCAACCCTTCAGACAGTAAAGCATGAAACGCGAAGAGATAATCAAACCTGAGAATAAAGTATACTCCCGTCCGCGACTGCTCGACGAGAATGTGATGCACTACTGCCCGGGTTGCAGCCATGGGGTTGTGCACAAACTGGTGGCCGAAGTCATAGACGAGCTCGGCCTGGAAGCCGATGCCATCGGTATAGCTCCTGTGGGGTGCTCGGTATTCGCCTATAATTATATCGACTGTGATTGGGTTGAGGCCGCCCACGGCCGCGCACCGGCATTGGCTACGGCAGTAAGCCGTCTGCATCCCGAAAAAGTTGTGTTCACATATCAGGGTGACGGCGACCTTGCAGCTATCGGTTCGGCAGAGACGATTCATGCGTGCACACGTGGTGAGAATATTGTTATTATAATGATTAACAATGGTATCTACGGCATGACGGGTGGGCAGATGTCGCCTTGCACGCTTGAAGGTGCCAAGACGGCTACGACCCCCTACGGGCGCCGCACCGACCTGAACGGTTTCCCCCTTCGGGTTGCCAATGTTGTGAGTCTGCTAGACGGCACATGCTATGTGACACGCCAGGCTGTGCATACACCAGCGGCTGTGCGCAAGGCTAAGGCAGCCCTGAAAAAGGCATTCCTTAACGCGAAAGCGAAGAAGGGCACATCTTTTGTTGAGGTTGTATCGACCTGCTCGTCGGGCTGGAAGATGACTCCTGACAAATCTAACAAATGGATGGCCGAACACATGTTTGCCCATTATCCTCTTGGCGACATGAAGGACACCACCGTTGAACCCAAAGGAGAATGAGCCGTATAACCCAAAACAAGCATCAACGATGAAAGACGAAATAATCATAGCCGGATTCGGCGGCCAGGGTGTGCTGTCGATGGGCAAAATATTGGCATATGCCGCACTGGAGAATGACCTGGAGGTTACATGGATGCCTTCTTATGGTCCGGAACAGCGTGGCGGAACGGCTAATGTGACAGTTATTCTCAGCGATGAGCCGATCAGTTCGCCGGTTCTCGACACATTCGATACAGCTGTTATTCTCAACCAGCAGAGCCTGGATAAGTTCGAGAGCAAAGTTAAGCCCGGCGGGGTTTTGATTTACGATCCTTACGGGATTCACCATGCCCCGACGCGGACTGATATAAAGGTTGTGCCGGTGGATGCCATGGAGGCTACCATCGAGATGGGTCAGGCCAAAAGCTATAATATGATCCTGTTGGGCGCATTGTTGAAAATGCGTCCCGATGTGCCGGTAGAGGCTGTTGTGAGAGGCTTGAAGAAGGCTCTTCCTGAGCGTCACCACCATCTGATTCCTGCCAATGAGGAGGCTATCCGCAAGGGTATGTCGTTGGTAAAGGAATGACTGTTGTGTCGAAATGGCTCATCAGGGCCGTTACGCGATAAGAACGTTTTGTTATGGAGACGGGGGTGCACTCCGTCTCCACTTTATGGTGGCGAAATGCGACTTTATGAGGCATAATTCAGCCTCTTTGCAGACGAGGTGGCTGGATGCAGATGAGGGAAGGCCTCTGTTTATTCGTATACGGGCAGACGTTGTGTCAAAATTATGATGCAACGTCTGCTGTTTTTTGAGGTGACGTCAAAAATCAGTAACTTTGCAGCTGCAGCCGTGGCTGCAATAACTTGCGACAGATGAAAGATTTATTTGCTATGCTGAGGCGGTTTGTGCCTCCTTATAAGAAATATGTGGTTCTGAATATCGTTTGCAATATCCTTGCATCGGTGCTTACATTGTTTTCTTTCGCGGTAATCATACCGATTCTTGAGATGTTATTCAAGGTGAAAGAGGCCACATATGAGTATATGCCCCTTGACAAGATGAGCGACATAGGTGATGTCGCCATTAATAATTTCTATTATTTCACCCAAAAGGCAATTGAGGTTTTCGGCCCGGTGCGCACGCTTGGCATACTTGCTGTGTTGCTTGTGGTTATGACGGGTCTGAAGGTGGGGGTTACATATCTGAGTTCGTATTTCATCATACCGATGCGCAACGGCATTGTGCGTGACATCCGCAATTACGTGTTCGACAAGATGGTAATCCTTCCCATCTCGTTTTTCACCAATGCCCGTAAGGGGGATGTGATGGCGCGCATGAGCGGTGACGTGGGGGAGATTGAGAACTCTATCATGCAGTCGCTTGATATGATGTTCAAGAACCCGATTTCTATTATCGTCTATCTCGGGGGGATGTTTGCGATTTCATGGAAACTGACGGTGTTCGTGCTTATACTGCTGCCGTTGGCCGGCCTGGTGATGGGGCGTGTAGGGCGCTCGTTAAAACGGAAATCGCTTGAACAGCAGAACCAGTGGGGGGTATTGATGTCGAACATAGAGGAATGCCTGGGAGGGTTGAGGATTATAAAGGCGTTTAATGCCGAGGATAAAGTCAAGACCCGTTTCCATAGGGAAAACCAGCTGTATTATAAGTATTCCAACCGGATAGCACGCCGCCAGAGCCTTGCCCATCCGATGAGCGAGTTTCTCGGCACAACGGCAGTTGCGATAGTGCTGTGGTTCGGTGGGACGATTATTCTCGGGGGAAATGCCTCGCTGACGGCAGGGCAGTTTATCTATTTTATGGTGATATTCTACAGCCTTATCAATCCGGCCAAGGATTTGTCGAAAGCGATGTATTCTATTCAGAAGGGGTTGGCGTCGATGGAGCGTGTCGACAAGATTCTCGGTGCCATAAACCCGATTCAGGATCCTGCTTCTCCAATGGAAATCAAATCTTTAAAAGGGCGGATAACCTATGATGGGGTGACATTCAGCTACGGCACGAATGAGGTGATCCATGATGTCAGCCTTGACATACCGGCGGGGGCGACTGTTGCCCTGGTGGGGCAGTCGGGGTCGGGGAAATCTACTATGGCCGACCTTATCCCGAGGTTCTATGATGTGCAGAAAGGGGCAATCAAGGTTGACGGTATCGATGTGCGTGACCTGAGGGTGCATGACCTCCGCTCTTTCATGGGGAATGTGAACCAGGAGGCGATATTGTTCAATGATACGTTTTTCAACAACATAACATTCGGAGTTGAAAACGCCACGATGGAAGATGTTGTGCGTGCAGCCAAGGTGGCAAATGCCCATGATTTCATTATGGCATCGGGAGATGGCTATGACACGAATATCGGCGACCGCGGATGCCGGTTATCGGGTGGGCAGCGCCAACGCATATCCATAGCCCGCGCGATATTGAAGAACCCGCCGCTGCTGATTCTCGATGAGGCGACCTCTGCCCTTGATACGGAAAGCGAAAAGCTGGTGCAGGAGGCTCTTGACCGTTTGATGCAAGGTCGCACCACGTTGGTAATAGCCCACCGCCTGTCAACAATCAAGAATGCCGACCTGATATGCGTGATGCATGAAGGCAGGATAGTAGAGAAGGGCACCCATTCGGAATTGCTGGCTCTGAACGGCTATTACAAGCATTTGGTGGATATGCAGACATTCTGAGTTTCTGATAGTCCGGAAGAGGGTGTAAGGGGTGGCGTTTACGAACAGCCGGGTGAATCATAGGATGTTGCGTCAGTCGAGCAAGAAGTCGATTTCAGACAGAATCTGGATTGTAATCGGGCGCGTTGCGGGGCAGTTTCGTTGCTGTTCGGACAAAGCTATCCGGCGGGCGGTTTCTGGCTGCGTTTTTCCGCTGATAAGTAGACTAAGAATCAGCCGTATGGCAGTGTAGCGGTTGATATCGGAGGCCACCTGGTCGGCAATTATTGTTTCGGCGAGACCGGTGGCAAATGGCAAATGGCGCAACAGGCTATGGCATAAATGGTCTGCTATTTCAGTCGTTTGGGTCTGGCGCATCCACGACAAAGCAGTGTCGGATGTCATTAGGTCTGCAGGATAAATCATTGGAGCGAGCAGACGGCTTTCGCGTGTCGTTTCGTTTTCCCATAAGCTGTTGGCGAGTGTCAGCATTTCAAAAGATGAAAGCTGCATGTTGCTTATTTCGCTTGCGATTTCCTTGATTTGAGGGATATTAAGACCGAAGTTGATTCTGTATGCCAGTCCGGCGGCGCGCATCTGAGCAGCCAATGCGCCGTTACGCATTGCAAAAAAACGGCGTTTTACGGTTTGCATAAGGTTGAATTCGGGCAGCTGTCTCGAGGCTTGTGGTTCGGGATGTGATGTATGTTGCATGATTGTGTTGTTTCCGCAAATTTACGAAATATTCCTTTGAGGTCATTATGGATTCGCGGTGCTTACACTTCTTATTGGAATCATGGCTGAGATTTGTTTGAGAAAAAGTGGGCGGAATTGAGGAGGTTACAGAAAAAATGCTTACTTTTGTAAAAATTTGGATAACTATGGCCGTTGAGCTTCAGCAAATCATTGACCGTGTGAACGCCAAGACGCAGATTCTTCTTGACCGTTATGCTTTGATAAGGCAAAGAAGGGAGGAAGCGGAGGCGAAAGTTGCGGAGCTTGAAGCAACCCTTGAAATGTTAAGGGCAGAGAACGAAGATTTGCGCCGTCAGGTTGAGTTTCTGAGAATTGCCACCACCATCGTTCCCGACCGGAAGGATGTGGAACGCTCAAGGTCGATGTTGTCTGAATTAGTGCGGGAAATAGACAAGTGTATCGCCGACCTTAACGAATGAACGGTAGACGATTTGACACTATGAATGATAAATTGAACATAACAATACGCATTGCCAACCAGGCTCCGATTCCGTTGGTGATCAACCGGCAAGACGAGGAGGTCATCCGCATGGCTGAATACAACGTTAACCGGCTTTGGACTTCGTGGAGTACGAAATTCAAGAGCAAGTCGCAGATGGAAGTGTTGTCGATGGTTGCATTCAGATTCGCCGAACTGTTTTTCACGCAGGGTCAGGCGGTCAAGGCCTCACAGGAGGTGCTTGGAAGATTCGAGGAGGGTCTCGACAAGATTCTGCTCGATGTTGATTCGGACACCAGGGAATAATGCCATTTCCACATAGGCGTCCGGGTATTCCGGATAGATGCCTGTTATGTGACGTAGTTACATTCAGATTTGTTTGCCGCGCTTTATCCCGGTGAGCTCCTTTGATTCGTGACCCGCAGGTAAGGGTCACTTAAGAAGGGGGAAGGGATAGGGGCGCGTTTTTGTTTTGGCGGCCGGAGGGTTGCAAATGGATTCGGCCTCGGATGAAGTGCGACCGTCTTGGAATGGAGCCAGAGGGCAGTCTCATCGCGTGAAAGATAAAGAATCAAATAAAGATTAAGGAATCAAATATTTAATAATACACTAATATCAATAACCGACAATATGAGTCTACTATTTTATTTGGCTGTTGCCGTGGTGGCGTTGGCGATAGGCTGTCTGGCCACAATCGCCGTGCAGAACATGACAGGCCGTAACCGTGCAAAAACTATCATTGAGGAAGCCGGCCGAGAAGCGGAGGTTATCCGTCAGAAAGAGCTTCTTAAAGGCCGTGAAGAGGGCATAAAGATAAAAGATGAGGCTGAAAAGCAAGCCAACCAGCGCTTGTCGAAGGTGCAGAGCGCAGAGGCTAAAATGAAGCAGCGTGAGATGCAGCTCAATCAGCAGCAGAGCGAGAACCAGCGCCAACGTAACGAGCTGGAGACTGTTCGCCAGCGTCTGAATGCAGAAGAGGCTGTTATCGAAAGCCGCAAAGAGGAACTTGACAAACTGAAGCGGTCTGCCCAGGATACTCTGGAGCATATTTCGGGATTATCATCGGAAGAGGCAAAGGAGAAACTGATCGAATCGTTGAAAGATGAGGCCAAGACCGATGCTGCGCAGTATATCAATGAAATCATGGACGAGGCCAAAATGACAGCCAATAAGGAGGCTAAGCGCATCGTGGTCCAGACTATACAGCGTGTGGCCACGGAAGCGGCGATTGAGAACTCAGTGACTGTGTTCCATATTGAATCTGACGAGATAAAAGGCCGTATCATAGGCCGTGAGGGGCGCAATATCCGTGCTCTGGAGGCAGCCACCGGTATTGAAATCATAGTTGACGACACTCCCGAGGCAATCGTGCTGTCGGGCTTCGATCCGGTTCGCCGCGAGATTGCCCGTCTGGCTCTGCATCAGCTTGTTGCCGACGGCCGCATACATCCGGCCCGTATCGAGGAGGTTGTCAACAAGGTGCGCAAGCAGATAGAGGAGGAGATTGTCGAGACCGGTAAACGGACTGCCATAGACCTCGGTATCCATGGGCTGCATCCCGACCTTATAAGAATGATCGGTAAGATGAAATACCGCTCAAGCTATGGTCAGAATCTGCTGCAACATGCCCGCGAAACGGCCAACCTTTGCGCTATAATGGCTTCGGAACTTGGTTTGAATCCGAAGAAGGCCCGTAGGGCCGGTTTGCTCCACGATATAGGCAAAGTGCCTGATGAAGAGCCCGAACTGCCCCACGCACTGCTGGGCATGAAGATTGCCGAGCGTTGCAAGGAGAAGCCTGAAATATGCAATGCCATAGGAGCCCACCACGACGAGATTGAGCAGACAACCCTCCTGGCGCCTATCGTGCAGGTGTGCGATGCCATATCTGGAGCCCGTCCGGGAGCCCGCCGGGAGATTGTAGAGGCTTATATCAAGCGTCTCAATGATTTAGAACAGCTGGCGTTGTCTTATCCCGGAGTAATCAAGACATATGCAATCCAGGCTGGCCGTGAACTGCGTGTGATAGTCGGCGCAGACAAAATCGATGATGCCGAAACCGAAAGCCTGTCAAACGAAATAGCTAAACGCATCCAGGATGAGATGACCTATCCGGGACAGGTTAAGATTACAGTAATACGTGAGACCCGCGCCGTCAGCTTTGCCAAATAACCGTTTTTCCCGATTTTAATCCGAATACAGATGGCAAAGAAAGAGGAAAAAACAAAGACCGACACAGGCGAATGCTGTGGCAGCGGCTGTGCCGGATGTTCACGAAAGGGGAGCGGGGAGTGCCCCGACGATGGCCGTAAGCGGTGCGGTGCATCTGCCGACGGCGACTGCCAGGCCACGGAAGGCGGATGCTGCCGCCGGAAAGGTGCAGCTGCGGATGGGATATGCGGCGACTGCTCGGTGCGTATGAAGCTGCATAGCTTCAACTATCTTGAGGATATCCCCGGAGGTTATGCCGACGATAACATGGTTGAGGTGCAGTTTAAAAACACCCGCAAAGGTTTTTATCTCAATTCCACTAATATCCCGCTTCAGGTAGGCGACATGGTGGCTGTTGAGGCTGCCCCCGGGCATGATATCGGTATGGTTTCGCTGACCGGTGCGCTAGTGCGTCTGCAGATGCGCAAGGCCAACATAAAACCTGATGCGGAGCGTCAGCGGGTGTTCCGTAAGGCCAAGCCGTCGGATCTTGAGCGGTATGAACAGGCGAAAGCCCGCGAGAACGACACGATGATACGTGCGCGCAAGATAGCTTCGAGCCTGCAGCTCAACATGAAAATCGGCGATGTGGAGTATCAGGGCGACGGCAACAAGGCGATATTCTATTATATCGCCGATGAGAGGGTGGATTTCCGCCAACTGATTAAGGTGCTGGCTGAAACATTCAAGGTCAGAATTGAGATGAAACAGATCGGAGCCAGGCAGGAAGCCGGCCGTATCGGCGGGATAGGCCCGTGCGGACGCCCGTTATGCTGCACCACCTGGATGACGAATTTCGTCAGTGTTTCGACCGGAGCCGCCCGTTATCAGGATATATCGCTCAATCCACAGAAATTGGCGGGACAGTGCGCCAAACTGAAATGCTGCCTTAATTTCGAGGTCGATTCCTATGTTGAGGCATCACGGAAACTGCCCGGAAAAGAGATCAGGCTTGAAACTGCCGATGCCACATACTTCTATTTCAAGGCTGACATATTCAAGGGTGAAATAACATATTCTACCGATAAGAATGTGCCTGCGAATCTGGTGACGCTCACCGCCAAACGGGCTTGGGAAATTGTGGCGATGAATAAGAATGGCGAAAAGCCGTTAGCACTCAAAGAGGAGGCTGATGAAGAAAAGCCCCGCTCTGCCTATGCAGATATTCTTGGGCAGGATTCGTTGACGAGGTTTGACAAAAAGAAGAAAAAACGCCGTAAAGACGATGCCCGCAGGGATGATAAGGGACAAGGCGAACAGCGCCGCAACAAAGCAGACAAGGCCGAGAAAAGCGGAGAAAAAGCTGACAGACCTCAGAAGCCTAATCAGAAGAGCAGGGCTGACAGAGGAGGAGCGTCAGCTCCGGATAAAACACAGCAGCCAAAACCTGCCAACGACACTGAGCGCCAGCGCCGGAAAGATGACAACCGCCAGCCGAAAGGTGAACGCAGGGATAAAGGCCGCCGGGGAGGAAGCAATGACCGCCCTCAGCGACAACCGCAACAGCCCGATGATGACAACAGGCGGCAGCCTCCGCGAAAGTCTGATCCAAACACCGGAAAAGACGCATGAGATTAAGGGGGGATAAATTTTATCGGCCGATTATGCGGATGCTGTGGCCGGTGTTTGCACCCGGATTGATATCCGGGTGTATGCTTGGGTCGTGTTATGACTACAGGAATGATTATAGCGAATACCGGCGCATCGGGAGTGAAGGGTGGAGGTATGCAGATACATTGGCATTCACCCCTGTGCACGCCGACACGGTTTGCCGGGGAAGTCTTGTTGTGGCATTGCGCCATGATGAGTCATATCCTTACGATGAATTGTGGCTTGAAGTCATGACTGAAAATCAGGATGGCGATAATGGCAATGTGGCCCGGTTGTGCCATGATACTCTCCGCATTGTTCTGGCCGACCGGTTCGGCAGCTGGAGGGGTGACGGAATCGGTGGTTCGTTCCAGTTGACCGATACACTGCCGGATGTGGTTCACCGTAGTGGCACACCGGTAATGGTGAAGCATATAATGCGGGTCGATACGTTGACCGGAGTCAATCAGGTTGGTGTGTTTTTCAAGAGGCGGTGATTAAGGCAGTAGAAGGTGGTGAGGCTATTTAAGGCCATTAAAGACCAGTGAAGGCCGTTAATGGTTATTCTGAGAAGTTGATGAAGTTTAGACAATCTCTTAAAATTGGATGATATGGAACAGTTAGTGATGCTTTCAGCCGGTGAGGCTGCTGTCAGACGCGACAGGCTTCAGGTTTTGATGCAGGATTGCGGTATGGCCGGTATGCTTGTGAGCGACAATGCCAATTTGTTTTATCTGTGCGGCAGGGTTTTTGCCGGGTTTGCTTATGTTCCAGCGCAGGGAGATGTGTTGTGGTTTGTGCGCAGGCCTGTTGATCTTGGAGGCTCCGGGGTGTTTTATATCCGTAAACCTGAAGATATTCCGGCCAGGCTGCGCGAGAATGCTGTTGATTGCAACGGTATCATAGGTCTGGAGTTTGACATTGCGCCATATTCGCTTGTCTGTAGGCTGATGGAGCTTTTCCCGGGGGGCAATTTCGCCAATGCCAATGTGCCGCTCAGGGAGGCACGGTCGGTCAAGACCCCTTCTGAGGTTGAAATGATGAGACAGTCGGGAGTGAAGCATGCCGCGGTCTACCGCCGCATACCCGGTTTGTATTCAGCCGGAATGACCGATCATGAGCTTCAGGTGGAAATAGAGCGTGTGAGCCGTCTGGAAGGGTGTCTGGGGATGTTCCGTATTTCAGGGCAGTCAATGGAGATTTTCATGGGGAATGTCATAAGCGGCAAGAATGCGGATGTGCCCACACCATATGATTTCGCGATGGGCGGGGCAGGGCTTAACCCATCGCTGCCGGTTGGGGCGTGTGGAGAGGAGATTATGGAACACACCACCGTTATGGTTGATTTAAACGGTGATTTCACAGGTTATATGACAGATATGACGAGGGTGTTCTCTGTCGGGAAGGTTTCCCAGGAAGCATATGACGCCCATCAGTGTTCAGTCGACATATGCCGGCTCTTTGAGAAGGAGGCGCGTCCCGGAACGGAGGCGAAATCGCTTTATGCCATGGTGGAGAATCTGGTGAAAGAGAGGGGGCTGGAGCGCTATTTCATGGGTCACCGGCA
This sequence comes from Bacteroidales bacterium, assembly GCA_910575545.1. Taxonomy (GTDB): domain Bacteria; phylum Bacteroidota; class Bacteroidia; order Bacteroidales; family Muribaculaceae; genus UBA7173. The sequence continues at coordinate 16,384 of CAJTFH010000027.1, read as the reverse complement.
ACATGCCGGATTCATCGGCCATGGGCTTGGGATTGAAATCAATGAGCTTCCGGTGATTGCTCCCCGCAGCCGTCATATTCTGCAGCATAATAATATGATTGCTTTGGAACCGAAATTCGTGATTCCGGGCGTCGGTGCCGTTGGCATTGAAAATACCTATTGCATAACCGACAATGGGGCTGAACGTCTGACAGATGCCCCTGAGGAGATTGTGGATTTGATTTGATATTTGTTAACCAGTAATCAGTGTTGTCTGATGGGTGATGTTAATAACAATCCGGAACCTCGAGGTTCATTGGGGGCTAAAATAGATTTACCTGTATTCCGCCTTGTCGGAGACGTTGCCGACAAGCTGGGGAGAGAGTGTTATGTTGTGGGGGGGTATGTGCGCGACCTTATGCTTGGCCGGCCCTCGAAGGATGTTGATTTCCTGACAGTTGGTAGTGGGATAGAAGTGGCACGGGAGGTGGCGCGGAAGATGCGCGGAAGCCATCTGAGTGTCTTTAAGAATTTCGGGACTGCCCAGGTGAAGGGTAGAGATATTGAACTGGAGTTTGTCGGCGCACGGAAGGAATCGTATAACCGCGATAGCCGTAAGCCGATAGTTGAAGACGGCACTTTGGCCGACGATATTTCGCGCCGAGATTTCACCGTAAATGCCATGGCATTGTGTGTAAATGCCAGACGATTCGGAGAGCTGGTTGATATGTATGGCGGAGAAGCTGATCTTGCGGCAGGAGTGATACGCACTCCGCTCGACCCCGACATCACATTCAGTGATGACCCCCTTCGGATGATGAGAGCTGTGAGGTTTGCAACACAGCTCGGATTTGAAATCGTGCCTGAGACATTCGATGCTATCCGCCGCAATGCCCAGCGTATCTCAATAATATCGCGTGAGAGGGTGATGGATGAGCTGATGAAAATAATGCGCTCGGCGAAACCTTCTGTCGGGTGGGTGCTTCTGCTGCGTACGGGATTGCTCAAATTGATATTTCCGGAACTGTTTGCCCTCAGGGGGGTGGAACAGGTGCGTGGTGTAGGGCATAAAGATAACTTTTATCATACGCTGGCTGTGCTCGACAATGTGGCAGAGCGGTCGGATAATGTATGGCTCAGATGGGCTGCGCTGCTCCATGACATTGCAAAGCCGGTTACTAAGCGTTGGGACGAAAATGCCGGATGGACGTTCTACGGGCATAATGTCGTTGGCGCAAAGATGGTGCCACGCATTTTCAGGAAGATGAAATTCCCGCTTAATGATAAGATGAAATATGTGCAGAGGCTTGTTGACCTGCATATGCGTCCGATTGCTTTGGTGGAGGATGAGGTGACGGATTCGGCCGTTAGGCGTTTGCTTTTTGATGCCGGCGACGATATCGACGACCTGATGTTGTTGTGCTCGGCTGACATCACATCGAAAAACCGGGAGAAAGTTGACCGTTTCCGGTCGAATTATGAGCTGGTTAAACAGAAGATGGCCGAACTGGAGGAGCGTGACCGCATACGCAATTTCCAGCCACCGGTCGACGGTTTGGAGATAATGGCGACATTCGGACTGGGGGAATGCCGCGAAGTGGGCATTATCAAAGAACGGATAAAGAATGCGATACTCGACGGGGAGATTCCCAATGACCATAATGCAGCCCGGGGCCTTATGATAGGTTTCGCGGCGGAAGAACTTGGGCTTCATCCGGTTGATTTAACATAATCTATTGAACTTTCGGGATAAATAGACATTTGTTTATAACAAAGGGCAGCCGCTGCGCCGGTTGCTTCTCTGCGAAGTCAGTCTGGCTTCCGGTTTTAAACATATAAAATTTATTCCGATGAAATCAAAAGGGATGATGGCATTGCTGTCGGCTATGACGGCTATGCTTCCGCTTGCTGCACAAGGTGAGCCGGTGGAGAGTTCTAAGATGCCTGGTGGCGATGAGGTTGTTTATGAGGTCGGTGCGTTGGAGTTTGTGCGTACCACTCCGGAACTTGAGGCTATTCTGAAGAAAGCCCGTCCGCAAGAGCCTAAGATGGAAACCCCTAAATTTGCCATCCGCAGCCGTGGAAATAAGTTTGTGCTCTCGATTGGAGGTAAGGTTAACCCGATTATGGGATATGACATAGGGAATGACCTTTATAATTCAGACGGCGGGGGAATTGATTTCATAACCGGAGACATCCCTGTGCCGCCCCAGCCTGGTAAAAAGGGGGCGTTTTTCATTAATCCGCTCAATGGGTATATAGATTTCACTGTTGTTGGGCTCGGGGGAACCAAGAACCAAATCAGTGCATATTTCAAACTGGGGACAAACGGGTCCAGCCATGGGATGGTGTTGAAACGGGCTTTTGTGACATGGCGTAATGTCACTGCGGGCGAAACGCAGACTTTGTTGCAGGATGGCGATGCTGTGCAGCCCCCTACAATCGACCCGCAGGGGCCGTGTGGAGATGTCGGCGCAACGGCATACCAGGTGGCTTATAAATCTCCGTCGTATAATGGTTTCCGTTTCGCCGTGGGATTGGAGATGCCGACCTTCTATTCGTCGGAAGGCTACTATCGTGGCAAGGATTTCAGCCATGATTTTTATGACGTTAAGGTTACGGATGACGCCAGCCAGGTGATTCCCGATGTTCCTGCCTGGGTTGAATATGAGGGTTCTGAGAATAACCGTGTGAGGGTGTCCGGGATTTTACGTAATTTCGCTTACCGCGACCTTATTGATGGGAAGACGCGCCATCTGGCGGGGTGGGGAGTGCAGTTGTCGGGTAATTTCAGTTTCTGGAAACCGCTGGTGTTTAATTTCCAGGGGATTTACGGACGGGGTATCGGCAATTATCTTCAGGATATCTCAGGGCGGCCGTTGTCGTTTACACCTAAAGATTCCAAGGTGGGTAGTATGGAAGCCAATCCGATGATGGGCCTTGTGTTCGGTGCATCGTATAACCCCACGAATAAACTGCAGTTTAATGCTGTCGGTTCCTACAGCCGTATATGGGGGGTCGGAGATTATGCCAATGTGGATGATTTAAATGGAGTGGCCGGAGAAGCCAATTACCGCTGTGCCACCTATGTAGCCGCCAACTGTTTCTATAGCATCACACCTTATCTGAAATGGGGCATAGAGTATCTTTACGGTCGCAGAGATACCTGGACGTTGGGTGGCGCTAATGACCATCGTGTGCAGACGCAGATTGCGTTTACGTTCTGAATACTCCATGTTTCTTTAATTCCGGTTTGAGTATATACGGCAGGCTCTGCTGCCGCAGATTACTAACCGGAGTTAACGGCATTGTGCTGTCTTTCGGCATAATGCCTTTTTGTTGCTGTTTTGTGGGCTGTGATGGTCTGTGAAAAACTTTTAATCAGTGGGGCGGGAGGATGAAGATTGAGTCGAATTTCGTAACTTTGCGATTTAGAAGATTGCGGAAGTATTGTTACTCCGGACTCACAGTCACATTCACTTGACCAATTATCATGACCGACAAAAATATAGAACCCTCTTCTCGCCAGCGCCGTAACAGATTCATTATCGGATGGATGTGGCGCATTTTCGCCCTCGGATTCGCATGTGTTATTGTGTTTTTCCTTTTGGTGTATAACGGCTGGATAGGGTATATGCCTCCTATCGAAGAGCTTAAAAATCCGAATGACAAATTCGCCACGGTGCTCTACACTGCCGACGGGGAGGAGATGGGGCGCTATTACCGCAATTCTGGCAACCGTGTCTATGCCGATTATTCTGAGATTTCGCAGCATGTGATAGATGCTCTGATTGCCACTGAGGATGCCCGTTTTGAGGATCATTCGGGGATAGATATGCGAGCCATGATGCGTGTGTTGGTAAAGACGCTGATTATGCAGCGCAAGAATGCCGGCGGCGGTTCGACTATCACCCAGCAGCTGGCCAAACAGCTCTATTCGCCTTCGACCCACAGCCTGTTAGACAGGGCGTTGCAGAAGCCTATAGAATGGATGATTGCGGTGAAGTTGGAGCGTTATTATTCCAAGGACGAGATAATAAAGATGTATCTCAACCAGTTCGATTTCCTGTATAATGCCGTTGGCATCAAGAGTGCGGCTTATGTCTATTTCGGAAAAGCCCCGAAAGACCTGACTGTCGAGGAAGCTGCTACTCTGGTGGGGATGGTGAAGAACCCGGCTTACTACAACCCGGTGCGCCATGAGGAGCGTACGCGTCAACGTCGTAACACTGTGCTTGAGCAGATGGAGAAGGAGGGTATGCTGACGCGCGCGCAGACAGATTCGTTGAAGAATCTTCCGCTGACGTTGAAATTCCACCGTGTTGACCATAAGGAGGGGCTTGCTCCCTATTTCCGCGAGGAGCTTCGCAGGATTCTGACGGCCAAGCGCCCGGTCAGGTCGGAATACCGTGGATGGGAGAAACAGAAATTCGTGGATGATTCAATCATGTGGGATGAGAATCCCCTTTATGGCTGGATTGAAAAGAATCCCAAACCTGATGGCACCAAATATGACATCTATACCGACGGATTGAAAATACACACTACCATAGACTCTCGTATGCAGCGTTATGCCGAAGAGGCGGTGGTGAAGCATATGGGGTCGTTGCAAAAGGCGTTTTTCAGGGAAAAACGCGGGGCAAGGAACGCTCCCTATACTTCCAACTGGGAGGAACTCGGAAAGGTTAAAGTTGAGTCGCTTATCCAGCACGCCATAAAGCAGACCGAGCGCTATAGGGTTATGAAACTTGCCGGGGCTACGGAAGAGGAGATTAACCGGGCTTTCACCACTCCCAGGGAGATGGATGTGTTTTCTTATGAGGGTGTGGTTGACACGGTTATGACTCCGCGTGATTCGCTGCTATATCAAAAGCATTTTCTGCGCACCGGGTTTATGTCGATGGATCCGCGTAACGGCCATGTGAAGGCATATGTCGGAGGTCCGAATTTCACTTTTTTCCAATATGACATGGCTGCTACTGGGCGCCGTCAGATTGGTTCGACAATTAAACCGTTCCTATATACTTACGCAATGGAGGAGGGGTTCACCCCGTGTGATATGCTCTCGAACACCCAGCCGGTGTTTACCGATGAGTCGGGTCGCACATGGGCACCGCGTAATGCAGGATCGGCCCGTGTGGGTGAGATGGTTGATTTGCGTTGGGCTCTTACAAATTCAAATAACTGGATTTCAGCCCGCCTGATGGGGCAGCTGTCGCCCACTACGCTGGTGCGCAATATGCATAATTTCGGTATTACCAATCATCTTGACCCGGTTATGTCGATATGTCTGGGCTCTTGTGAGGTGTCAATCAGGGAAATGGTGGGTGCATATACGGCCTACGCCAACAACGGTATGAGGGCGGCCCCGGTCTATGTCTCCTCGATTTCAGATGCCAACGGCAATGTGATTTCGGAATTCAACACCACCCATACGGAGGTCATTTCAGAGACTGCCTATGCTAAAATCCTGTCGATGCTGATGAATGTGGTCGATGGCGGTACGGGTAACCGTGTGCGCCGCGCGCCCTATAATATTACCGCTCAGATGGGTGGCAAGACGGGTACGACTAACTATAATGCCGACGGATGGTTTATGGGCTTCACCCCGGATCTTGTGTCGGGGGTATGGGTAGGCGGTGAAGAGCGCTATATCCACTTCAATACGATGGCCCATGGCCAGGGGGCGGCGATGGCGCTGCCAATCTACGGCCTATATATGAGTAAAGTTTATGCCGATCCAACGTTGCCTTATTCCCAGAACTCAACTTTCAATGTGGATTTTTCCCATCTCTGCGACAAGGAATTCTACGACTATGTTGAAGAGTCAGACACCGTTGAGGAATCAATCTCAGACGTTTTCGACTGATAGATCATAAATTTAAAGCCAAATTGATGATTGAAGATAACAATAATGCGAAGGTTATAGCCGGGATTCGTCATGTGATAGCAGAAATGATGGATTCCGTGTTGAATAAGGTTTTGGTTACAGATCCGTTTATACCAGAGCAGCACCATGCGAAAAAGCCACTATATGCGGCTTTAGTTCCGGATGAGATTTTTAAAGGATCTCATTTTGAACGTAGATTTGTGACCCCATTTGGGAAAGTGTGGGAACGGCTGGCAAATATAGTGGCAGAAGCTCATTTAGGGAAATCTGAACTCGGAGCAAACATTAACGGTTTGATTCGGGAAGGTAGGCTTCAGCGTATACAAGAAATTTTGAATGCGGAAGACCACGCAACAGACGGATTTAGAAAACGTAAGCCAAATTGGGAGGCTGACTTGGCATATGTGCTTGAGGGTGAGGGCGGTTTGATTCCTGTTGCCGTGGTAGCTGATTTGTTGGCAGAGAATGTGGCGACAGGAGAAAAATATGCATTTGAATTAAAAGCCCCATTACCCAATAGTGACCAGACAAAGGTAAGCAAAGAAAAGATGCTTAAATTGATGGCTATGGAGGGAAACCCTGTGACTGCGGCATATTATGCATTGGTTTACAACCCTTATGGACGAAGAGAGGACTATAGCTGGAGCTTTCCAAGAAAATGGTTTGATTTTGCAAAAGACAACAGTCTCCTTATTGGTGATGAGTTGTGGGATTTTCTTGGCGGTATTGGGACTTATGAGAGATTTGTGACTGAGATAAACAAATTGGGGAAGCACTATAAAGAAATAATATATCACGATTATTTGCATATAATTCCCGTAGATGTAGCGCAATCAGGAGAGCTGTTGAAATGAGCAAATTTTCATTTATAGATTTGTTTGCTGGGATTGGAGGATTCAGGTTAGCACTTGAACGAGTAGGCGGACATTGTATAGGTTTTAGTGAAATAGCTCCAGATGCAATCGAATATTATTGTCAAAATCATGGTGATAATTCATCGATGAATTTTGGAGATATCTGTGGATTATCTGATTTGCCACCACATGATTTTTTGACGGGAGGAGTCCCTTGTCAAAGTTGGTCGATTGCTGGAAAGAATTTGGGATTCGATGATTCGAGAGGGCAATTGTGGAATGATGCCCTCTTTCTATTGAAAAAATCTCGCCCTAAAGCGTTTATTTTTGAGAATGTCAAAGGATTGGCAGACCCTCGTAATAGAAAAGCGTTGTCATATATATTGCAAACAATTAAAGACGCCGGTTATCATGCCGATGTTTATTTGTTGAATGCATTCGATTACGGTGTTCCTCAAAATAGGGTCAGAATTTATATAATAGGATTTAGAGATTCTCGTTATTTTGAACGTTTCCAATTGCCAGAAAAAGTAATAGCCCACAGAACTCTTGCGGATACTATTACGGATATGAAATTTACGGATGTGTTTCGTCCAAGTGTTTACAGAGGGAAACAGAGCCTGTCGGCCAATGGGCAGGGTATGAATGACTATTTCCTATTTAACGATTTGAGGGGAGGTTTAACGACAGTCCATTCTTGGGATATTATAGATACGACGGAAAAGGAAAAGCGTATTTGTGTGTTACTTATGCAGAACCGCAGAAAGAAGTGTTATGGAAACTTGGATGGCAACCCGTTATCATTGCATCATTTCCAACAACTTGACGAATCCATTTGCTTTTCGGATATTGAAGGGCTGGTTTTAAAGGGGATATTAAAGGCGGAGCAGTACTTATTTGAGATTGATAAGGCGGCCAATGTTCTGAGTGAAGGAGAATGTAATCTCCTGTCGTCATATACATCGAAGCCGGTAACCATAGATGAGTTAAAGAGTGACCGGGATTTGCGAATAGCAAAGGTAAATGTGGTGAATTTGATGCAGAAACTTTGCAATGATGGCGTTGCAAAATGTATTGAAATAAGGTATGATTTTAAAAATACTAAAATAAGCACCGGAATAAATGGGGTAAACCGGGTGTTTTTGCCTACATCACGCGTATATCCGACTTTGGTCGCAAGTGACACAAATGATTTTGTTACTGAAGTTCAAGTGTCAGGAATCAGTAATGAAGACTATAAACGCAATTTTATAGAACAGGTCTACCTTCCTGGCAACTACCGACGAATAACCAAAGAGGAGGCATGCCGTATTCAAGGGTTCCCGTCAGATTTTAAATTGCCATCTACCAGGGCGAGGTGGATGAAACTGATTGGTAATTCAGTCGCTGTAGATTTAATAGAGAAACTTGCTTACAGGGTGGTGAAAACCGGGGTTTTTTGTGAGTCAGATTATGATGGTTTAAAGCCGTCAGTCGGGTTACGTGTTGAACAGATGGCTTTTGATTTCTAAAGGTGTTTTGCGGTGGTTAGATGGAGGATAGGTTGCTGAGGCGTTTTTCGAGTTCGGTGGAGCTGAGGCGGGTGGAGAGGCGGCCACGATGGGCGACGGAAATGTTGCCGGTTTCTTCGCTTACAACGATGGCGAATGCGTCGGTTGCCTGGGATATGCCGAGGGCGGAGCGGTGGCGTAGGCCAAGGGCACGTGGCACATTGGTGTCGTGGCTTACGGGGAGGATGCAGCCTGCGGCTTTGATTTTTCCGCCGTCGATAATCAGTGCTCCGTCGTGGAGGGGAGAATTCTTGAAAAATATGTTTTCAATCAGGCGCGTGTTGATTGCGGCATCGATTATGTCGCCGCTTTTTTCGTAGTTGTCGAGCGGCACATCCTGCTGGATGACGATGAGTGCGCCGGTTTTGCTTTTCGACATGTTCATGCAAGCATATACGATTGGTATGACACGGGCATGCAGGTCTTCTGCATCGTCTTTATGGCGGTGATGAAACAGGCCGGTGAGGAATTTCCATCGTTTTTTCGAGCCGAGTTCGACCAGAAACCGTTTGATCTGATCCTGGAAGATTATGACAAGAATCAGCAGGCCGATGCTCATTACTTTGTCGAGAATCGTGCCTATGAGCTTCATTTCGAGGATTTCTGCGGCGACCACCCATACGAGGATGAATGCGAGCACTCCGTAGAAGATGTTGATTGTGCCTGATTCTTTCATTATCTTGTAGAGATAATATAGCATCAGTGCCACTATCACTATGTCGAGTATGTCTTTTATTCCGAATGATTCAATCATGGGAGGGATTGGTGTTTTGGGATGAGGGGTGATATGCGAGATTATATAAGTGCTTGTGTAACAGATACGGTCTGCACGGCGGCGGCTACGTCGTGGACACGTAGGATTGATGCTCCCGAAAGGAGTGCGGCGGTGTTGAGTGCCACGGTTCCGGGGAGGGCGTCGTCTGCCGCAATTCCGCACAGACGTGTGATCATCGATTTCCTGGAGATGCCGACGAGCACCGGGCGTCTGAATGCTCGGCTTATTGCGGGGAGGTTGTTTAGAAGGCTGTAGTTCTGCCGGAGGTCTTTGGCAAAGCCGAATCCGGGGTCGATGATTATGTCGGAAACACCTGCGAGAGTCAGCTTGTGGAGAGGTTCGGAGAGTTCTGCGATTACTCCGGCGCTGACATCGTTGCCATAGGCGGAATAATCGGTGTGTTGCTGCATGGTTGCGGGTGTGCCGCGCATGTGCATCAAAATGTATGGCACACGAAGCCGCGCTACAGTGGGGAACATTTCTGAATCAATCTGCCCCATTGAAATGTCGTTGATTATGTCGGCATCCCATTTCTCGATGGCCTCGGAGGCAATGTCGGCGCGGAAAGTGTCGACAGAAACGGGTATGTCGGGGGAGATTTTGCGTATTATTTGCATACCCATGCGGATGCGGCGTATCTCTTCCTCGACAGATACGTCATCGGCTCCCGGACGGGAGGAGTATCCTCCGAGGTCAATTATGTCGGCTCCTTCTGAGATTATTTGTTTTGCCCTATCTTCAATTGCAGCAGCATTGAACGTATGGGAACCTGCATAGAAAGAATCGGGAGTGACGTTGAGGATTCCCATGACAGCCGGACGGTTGTATGTCAGCAGCCGACCTTTAATGTTGAGTGAGAATGGCATCATCGGTTTTATGGGTTGAGAAGGTCGGGGTTGAAGAAATCCATAATAGAGTTGGAATGCTCGATTAACAAGCCGGCGGGGCCATCGGGGTCAACTTTTGCAGCAGTTTCATAGGCCGACATGGCCTCGCCACGAAGCCCCAGCTTCCAGAACCGTTTGCCTATTTCAATCATAAGCGAGGGTTGCTGTGTCGCGAGTCCGGTTAACGACCTGAGTATTCCGGCTGCATCGTCAGGGTGGGCCGTGAGGGTGTCATCAAGAAGCGATGTTGCTTCTTGCGGTGTTTTTGCGGCTATTATGGCGTTGATGTTTTGCTGTTCGGTCATTATTTCGTATTTTTGAAGGTGTGAACTTTGGCGGGTTTCCAGAAGTTTCTACAAATATAAGGAGAATATTCGACGAAAGAAAATAGTGATTGCTAACCTGAAGCCCGGTTCTCATAGGCGAAGATTTTTTGAGTCGAAGATAATGAGGATTTTCCCGAAAGCATAATTTAGATTATGAAATCGATTAGAGTTATACTGTTGATGGCGTTTGTGATAGCCGTTGCGGTGAATATGAATGGAGCCGACCCTATGGCCACGGCGTATAGCGCCGAAGAGTGCCTGGGTTCGGCAATGCCATATCCGGCACCGGAAGTGGGGACGGCATATCCTGATTCCCTGACCCCGGTTTTCATTAATCATGTCGGACGTCACGGGGCGCGGTTCCTGTCGTCGGCGAAGACGTCGGTTGAGCTGTCGCGCGCATTGCAGAGGGCTGATTCGGCAGGGGTGCTGACACCTCTTGGCAAATCACTCCTCGATATGGCAGGATATGTCATAGAGAAATCTCATAATCGCTGGGGAGCGCTTGATTCGCTCGGTATGGCTGAACAGAGGGGTATAGCATCGCGCATGTTCAGGGCTTATCCACAGCTGTTTGCCGATGGGAAAGTGGAAGCGATCAGCTCTTATGCCCCACGTTGCGTTATGAGCATGTATGAGTTCACCCATCAACTCGACAGGTTGAATAACACGGTTGAAATCCGCACATCGTCCGGGAGGCAGAATTCTCCGTTGATGAGGCCTTTCGATGTTGACGAAGAGTATAAGGAATGGTATAGCGGCAAAGCATGGGAGACGCCGTATGCAATGTTTTTCGAGACGACAGCTCCGGCCTCGCCTGCTCGCCGTCTTGTGAATGATGCCAATTATTTTACCCATGAACAGGCGCTGGATCTGGTGTGGAATGAGTATAAGGTGCTTTCAGGGCTTCCGGCAATGGGCATGGATGTGGATTTGTCGGTATATTTCACTAAGGAGGAGATGAACGCTTTGTGGTCGTGTCAGAATCTGCGCCATTATCTGGTGCGCACGGCAACGACACTTTCTACGGAACCGGCTTTGATTGCGTCGGAACTCCTGTTGAACCTGATAACGACTTTTGACGAAGCCGTTGCCGGTGAAAACACTGTAGGCGTGTCTCTCAGGTTCGGCCATGCCGAAACCCTGATGCCACTGTTGTCTTTGATGAGGCTCAAAGGATGCTATTATATGACGAACTATTTTGATACAGTGGCGCTTCATTGGCGCGATTTCGAGGTTGTGCCGATGGCTGCAAACCTGCAGATGGTGCTGTTCAGGACTGTTAAAGGGCGCTATTGCGTCAGAGTCGAGCTGAATGAGCGTCCGGTGTCCCTTCTGCCTGATTCTGATGAATTATATGTGGATTGGACTATCGCGCGCGATTATCTTGTCAGATGTCTGCCTCTTCATATCCAGCCATGACAATGCGGATGGAACAGAAAAGAATTGATTCTACAAGGGATGGGCTGCCACAGGTGGTCAATGATTTTTTCAAGAGCAGGGGCATACCTGACGGGGCTTTTATTCTTGTTGCCTACAGTGGTGGCGCTGATTCAACTGCGCTGCTTGCCTCGGCGGTGGAGGCCGGATACCGTTGTAGGGCACTCCATTGTAATTTTCATCTGCGTGGCGATGAGAGTGACCGCGATGAGTCTTTTTCGAGAGCTATGGCCGAAGAACTGGGTTGTGGCATCGATGTTGTGAATTTCGATGTGGGTGCGCGTATGGGCTCTACGGGCGAATCCGTAGAGATGGCTTGCCGTGAACTAAGGTATGAGTGGTTCTCCAGGCGTTATGCCGAACTGATGGATGCCGGTGACAAGCCTGCCTGTGTGGCGATTGCGCATCACGAATCTGACAACGTTGAGACGTTTTTTCTTAACCTGATACGTGGCAGCGGGCTGAAAGGCCTGGCATCGATTTCCTATTGCCGAGGCATATTTCTCAGGCCGTTGCTTGATGTTGCCAAAGCGGATATTATTGAATATCTCAATCGCCGGGGATTGGAATATGTTGAGGATTCTTCAAATTCCTCTGATGCATACAAGAGGAATATTATCCGTAACCGTATTCTGCCGTCGCTGGAAGAGCGCCTTCCCGGCTTATGCAGGGGGGTGGAACATTCGATTGAGAATCTGCGCCGTGACAAAGAATTGCTTGAAGTGCTCGTGGAGCGTGTTGGCGAGGGGTATGTCGATGCGGATGGGACGGTTGATGTGATGGCGCTGTCGGCGATGCCATGTGCCGAGGTTATGCTGTTCCATATGCTCGACGGAGCATTGTCTTTCCATGAGGTGAAAAAAGTGTTGCGTTCTGTCGGGATGAGCGGACGTTGGTTTAATGGCAGAAGCGGCGCGCGTTTTTTGCTTGACCGCGGCCGGTTGATAAAGGCTGATGGACTGGCTGTCTACGTAAAGCCGAAGCTGGTTGCGGAGGTGTTGCCGCGCGACAGTTTTTATCCCGACAGGAGTGGCCGGGTATTGTGGCTTGATGGAAGGGCTTATGCAACCGATGTTGATGATTGGGAGCTGAGAAAATGGCGGCATGGCGACCGCATGAGGCCATTCGGGATGAGTGGTAGCCGTTTGGTCAGTGATATTCTGACTGATGCCAAGGTTTCGGCATTGGAAAAACAGAATGCATGGGTGTTGGTATATAGGGGGGATATTGTCTGGGTTGTCGGGGTGAGGTGTTCATGTTGTTTTGCGGTAACTCCCGAATCCCGCGAAGTGGTGCGCATAGCGTTGGGCTGAGGGGGCAACCATTAGGCCTGCGCGCGTTTGTTGACGTATAAACACGTATGAATAAGTATTGGCCCGTGTATACAAAAGACCGGTAAGACGTTGTGGAGAGAAAGTCTACATTAACAAAATTTAAATAACGGGATTGCGGTTTATCCAAATTCATTTCGTTATTTTGTAATACTTACGGAAATGAGGCATTAGTTGGTTCTGATTTCTGAAAGTAAGCATTGGAAGGATAGAATCCTAAATGATTGTCACAGGCCTTAATAGATACCGGTTCCGACTGACATTTTTAATAAAAAGTATATTTCGGCATGCGGATAATAGCATAAGTTTCCGCCACGCCTTTTAACTTTACGCAATTCATGGGTGTTTTATCTACACAATGAATTAAAAAATGAAGTAAGCATGGAAGCGAAGAATCCCGACATAACCGAGCAGGATATGCATTTTATGGAATTGGCGGCTAAAATCGCCGAAGAGAACATTGACCGAGGTGGAGGCCCATTCGGAGCGGTGGTAGTTCGCAATGGCGAAGTGGTTGCCACAGGGGCAAATTCGGTCACACTGACCAATGATCCCACGGCGCATGCTGAAGTTAATGCCATAAGGGAGGCTTGCCGCAAGGAAGGCTCATTTTCTTTGGCAGGGTGCAGGGTATATAGCTCTTGTGAGCCTTGTCCGATGTGTTTATCCGCGCTTTATTGGGCTGGAGTTGACAGGATTTATTATGGTAATACGCAAGATGATGCTGATGCCATAAATTTTTCCGATAAGTTCATTTATCGGGAACTTGACAAACCCAAGGCAGAGCGGGCAATCCCGTGTGTCTGTGTTAAAAACGCCTATACGATAAAAGCGTTTGAGAAATGGGCCGCAAAAACCGATAAGGTGGCATATTGACAGTCTCTTTTAAGGAGATGGTTGTCAGATGAGTGGATGGAGGAAAATGTATAGATTGATTGATGAAATGAATGATTGAATGAATGATTGATTAATTGGAGTATTAATTTGAATGAGTGATTATCATGCCGGGCCGGCTGCCCCGCAAGGGAACGCTACCCCCGGCTAACAATTACGAGAGCTGACACGTCACTTAAAGAATACTGATAAGTTTGTTTCATATACAAATGCCAATAAGGAAGGAGCCGGGATCGATGTGAATCGAGCCCGGTTTCAATTTTAATGGGTGTGAGGAGGTGTTGTTGCTGTGAGAGCTAATGTCAGGGCTAACAGCAAGGACTAATTGCAACTGGTCATGGCTGTGGGTGTATTTATTACAATCACTACTTGCAAATAGCTCTTGCAATTATACTTTTGCGATGATTGCGGAGTGATGTAAATGAAGCCATTTCAGTTGCGATATGGCTGTAATGAGTGGAGTTCAACTGTGTTAATCCGTGTGGGTTCGAGAACGAAGTGCAAGACTGGCCGTTATGAATCCCGATATTTTTTTTTGAAAAATCGTGCGGCGGCTATTGCACAATTGGAAAAAACATGCTACCTTTGCACTTGCAAAAGCGAAAGCATCTTTTGGAGAGATGGCAGAGTGGTCGATTGCGGCGGTCTTGAAAACCGTTGAGGGTCACACCTCCGGGGGTTCGAATCCCTCTCTCTCCGCTGAACTTACTGGACAGAAATGGTCAGTAAACGGACAAAAAGCTACAAATCAATGATTTGTGGCTTTTTTTGTTGCCCGAAAGTCCGGCTTCCAAGACTTCAAAAGTACGGTAAAAGACAAAGTTTCGTTACTAAATCGTTACCTATTCCCTGCCGGACAAAAACGGTAACGATTTGTCCTCAAATGACCTGATAATGACTTGATTAGTCCATAGTCTGCATAACTCGAAAACGAGAGGTAAAAATTAATTTTGCAACTAAAAAAAGTGAGTTATGAAATCGACATTCAAGGTTCTTTTTTATTTGAAGAAAGGTTCTGAAAAGAAAAACGGCGAGGTTATGATTATGGCACGCATCACCATAGACGGCAAACTTTGCCAGTTCAGTACGAAACAGAGCATCCAGCCCGACAACTGGAACACGGCTGCGGGCAAAGCCAAAGGCAGGGATGCCGGGAGGATAAACGCCCTTTTGGACGACATACGTTCTTCCCTGAATACCATTTACCACGAAATGCAGCGGCGTGACAACTACGTGACCGCCGAGAAAGTGAAGAACGAGTTTTTAGGTCATAGCGAGAGCCACGAAACAATCCTTTCGTTGTTCCAAAAGCATAATGACGATGTGAAGCAGCTTGTGGGCATATCCAAGACGATAGCGACCTACCGCAAGTATGAAGTCACCCGCCGCCACCTTGCCGAATTTATCCAAAGCAAGTACAACGTATCGGACATATCCATTAAGGAGATTACCCCTATGTTCATTACCGATTTTGAGTTGTATTTGCGTACCGCCTGCAAGTGCGGCTACAACACCACCGCCAAGTTCATGCAGTTCTTCAAGCGCATCATCATCATTGCCCGTAACAACGGCATACTGGTGGGCGACCCGTTCGCCAGCTACAAAATCCGGCTGGAGAAAGTGGACAGGGGGTATCTGACAGAGGACGAGATTAAAATTATCCTTAAAAAGAAAATGATTTCCGAGCGGCTGGAACACGTCAGGGACTTGTTCATCTTTGCCTGCTTCACCGGGCTTGCCTATATAGATGTAGCCGGGCTTACGCAAGATAATATATGCAAATCCTTTGACGGCAACCTTTGGATAATGACAAAGCGGCAAAAGACGAATACGGACGTTAATGTTCCCCTGCTGGATATTCCCAAGATGATTTTGAAGAAGTACAAGGGCAAGTTACCGGACGGCAAGATACTTCCCGTAATCAGCAATCAGAAACTAAATGCGTACCTGAAAGAGATTGCCGATGTGTGCGGTATTAAAAAGAACCTGACATTTCACCTCGCCCGGCACACGTTTGCAACGACCACCACGTTGTCAAAGGGCGTACCTATTGAAACGGTGTCCAAGATGTTGGGACACACCAATATCGAAACGACCCAAATCTACGCCCGCATCACCAACAGCAAGATAGGCAGCGATATGCAGGGGCTTGACAAGAAGTTTGTCGGCATCGAGAAGATTTACAAGGAAGTCGCCATGTAAATTTTTAGTTACCTATATACCGTTGGTAACAAAACAGGTAACGATTTCGGTAACGAATTTCTACCTAACAAGCTATATCCTAATAAAATACATTCTTTCACCTTGCGGGCAGTCCACCGACTACCCGCATTTTTTAGTATGACGGGCATGTCATACATCTGTGGTGAAAGTCCACACGGGGCGTAGTTGCCGACGAACCCCATAGCGACTCGCAAGGTTCAAGTGGTGACGCTTGGGCGAGAAGAAGCAATAGCGA
>CAJTFH010000026.1 GCA_910575545.1 Bacteroidales bacterium | reverse complement strand
GGCTGTCCGCTAAAATGACTACTTTTGGGCATAGTTTAGAAAATGTTTTGGCGAACACAAACTAAACTAAAAGGACTGACTCCTGCAATAGGTGCCAGTCCTAATTTTGTTTTGCCTCAAAAAGTTTTATCGGACAGCAATAATATATTTAACTGTTTCATTTAAATCGAATATGTCAGGAGTATGAATGCATATTTCAAGTAAAGATTGACATTTAGACTTAGCCAACCTTTTGCAATTACAACTGTCTTGAATGCATTGTGATTTCCCAGATTGATACAAAATATATCTGATAAATTCTATTTCAGTGCTGATGTGGCGATTATCATAATCATTGTTCTTAAACCCATAAAAACTAATGCTCTTCAAATTTTTTTCACAGTTATGAGGAACATTAACCAGTTGGCTATTTGATTCGTTTATTCCACTTTCTGCTAATTGTAAAACATCATCCTCAGATTTAATGCATAGTTCTATAATCTTATTACCGCTATGCAGCTTTTCTAAATCACTTGCGTGAGTGACACAGAATTCCAAATAAATAGGGGCTCTTTCGGGATTTGTTGAAGAAAATATTCTCAAATCAGACCGACGATTTATATTGTTATATGCTATTTCTTGTTCGCATGAATCATAAAAAATGCTTTATATTATATCGTTTTCTTTTACTTTCGCTACATTCCGTATATCTTAAGAATTTGCATTCCTCATTGTTTGGACAGAATGATTTGTACTCAAATTCTATCCAAAATTCGGATGTTGACAGGAATGCTTCACGTATCTTTTCTTTTGCAAGAAGATGAAGCATTGTTTCGATTGCATACTCGCATTCCGTACCTGATTGATGTGCGAAATGGTGCATTCGTGCTGTCCCTTGATTTTTAGCTATCAAGGGTCCCTTACAAGCAGGGCAAAAACAACCGCATTTATTACCGGCAGGTACATTATTAACATCAACAAGTTGTCCAGTTTCATCCAATGCATAAGTGAGACGAGATGCAGAATGATGTTGCATATTTTGATTATGGTGTCTATCGCTTATTCCCAAATAGTTTTTTTAATTTTTTTCGGATTGAGCTAAGCGCTATATTTTGATCTTGAGATATTGACATACCGATGCCACTGCTTTTTACGACTGCAATTTTTTGGCTTGTATTGCAGTCGTAAAAAGTAATTGTTATGTATGTGTGGCCGCCATCATGATTTTCTGATAGAATATGGATATTAGGAGATAGTACAGATTCTCCAAGCGACATTTTCACGCGTCCGTTTTGAGCAGAAACCACCTCTAATTCTGTATCAGCAATTTCATTTTGAACGGCTATTATCATATCATCCAGTCCACTGTTCCCGGTTGATTCTTGTCCAAAAACAACATATGAATATTTAGACAAATCAATGCCACGAGAAACAACGGCTTTACTATTAGCACATGCTTGTAGCATGATTGTGGTTAATATAGCATATAATGTGCCACGGACTTTCATGTTAGTGGCTTGATTTTAAGGAGGGGGGATTAGCGGATGAGGATTTTGGTGACGGCGGTGCCTTGGCGGCGGATTACGATGCCACGGTGGTTGGTGGGATCGATGCGGCGGCCGTCGGTGGTGTAGTATTCGACGGGTTGAGTGGAGTTGTCGAGTTCTGGCCGGATGTAGTCGGGCAGTTGCTCGATGCCGCTTTGGCGTCCCATGGCTGAGATGATCAGGTTCTTGATTTCCCAGGTGCAGGCTTCGTCGGAGGTTGATGTGTAGCGGAAGACGAGGCGGATTTTATTTCCGGCGAAGCGGTTTAGGTCGGTGCGGCCGGAGTTGATGAATGTCCAGTCTTTGCCGGTAGGCCATGTTGAGATATCGAGAGGGGTGTCGGTGCCGTCGGTGGTGCGCACACAGACAGACAGCTGCTGTTGGGGACGGAGTTTCTCGGCCCATTTGCAGGCGTGGTCGAATGTGAGATAGGCCACTGAGTAGGATGTAAGGTCTATTTCGGGTGTCACCAGGGAGGCGTCGGATTCGTAGTAGGTTATTTGGGAAGATGAGCCGCGTGAGGCGGTGGCTTTCCAGCCGTATTCTGGGGTGTTTGTCCACACGCCGCTGAGACCAGAGGCGAGATAGTCGTTTTCGATTTCACATCCGCCTTCATCGCCGAGGAATGAGCACGCGTAGACCTGGGTGGGTGTATCCGATGGGTCGACCACTATGCCTGATGTTTTGCCGGCTTTGCGGGTGGTGTTGATGTCGAGCGGCCGTCCGATGGAGTCGCCCCAGACATATTCCATCAGGTTGGGGAAGTCGATGTAGGGGTTGCGGTTGCCCTGGATTGCGCTGACGGCTTCGTTGCGGTTGATTTCCATTGTGTTGACATCGTCTTGGCGCGCCCATTGCAGGTAGAGTTCATATGCCCATTTCTTGAGTGTGGGATATGCGCCCTGCTGGAGGATGTTGGGGGCGGCATCGCCTTGCCATGTGAAATCCTGATAGGCGGTGGCCATATACATGTAGCCACGGGCGAAGTCTCCTTTCCATTTGTCGGCGGGTTCCCATAGTTTCATGCCGGAAGATGATGTGCCGATGGTTGTGCATC
This sequence comes from Bacteroidales bacterium, assembly GCA_910575545.1. GTDB lineage: Bacteria > Bacteroidota > Bacteroidia > Bacteroidales > Muribaculaceae > UBA7173. The sequence continues at coordinate 47,601 of CAJTFH010000026.1, read as the reverse complement.
CGTTGGTTTTGGAGACGTTGACCACTTTGCCCATTGCGTAGTTGCTTTTGGATGAATTGATTTTCTGCTCGCAGGGCATTAGGTTGTAGAGGTCTTTGTAGGCGTTGTTTGATGTTCCTCCCCACCAAGATTTCGGGAAAGAGTGTTCGATGTTCATGCCGCTGACCGAAGAGCCGCGTGAGCCGTAGTAGCGGACATCGTTGCTGTAGCGGTCGATTACTTCGTTGGTTTTCTCATCGCGGTCGGTGACATAGAAACCCCACCATGTGTGGCGGTCGCCGGATCCATATGAGAGCATTTTGATTGCAGGGTCTTTGCCCACGAGCTGGTGTATGGCGGTTTTTAGCTCTTCGCCGGATTTGCCCTGCAGGGTTGAGTAGTATTGGAGTGGTATGTCGGCTGAGGCGCCGATTGCTGTTGCTGCCATCAGCATGGCCGCCGTGTGGCGTATATGTTTTATATTCATAATGATGGGTTTATCAAATTTGGAATCCTTTTCGTGAAAGCATAGATTGCAAATTTATAAATAAAAATGAATAATAGTGTATTATGAGGGTCAAAAAAAGGAAAAATGGCTATCTTTGCGGATGGGGAGGTTTGACTTACTGAGTGTTTCTTGTTGGACTGTCTACAGACGGAATTTGTAAGGAACGTAGGTGTGATGGAGCGGTCGGTCTATGTGAGGGTGAGGTATAGGAATGGTTGTGCGGGTGTAAACGATTGGAGTCAGAGTGTATGGAAGAGCCGAGGATATGTGTCGGGATTATGGGTGGGGAAATGGTGGATTTTGTGTTGAAGGGAAGGTTTGTGTGCGGCGGTATGGCCGTTGAAGGGGAGGAACGGGCTGAAGCCAGGGATGGGAAGGTGTGGTGGAATGGGAGGCTGATGGATGAGGTGGTGTTTGTGGCGTGTGACGGGGATGGCCGGTTTGAGCTGGAGGGTGTGACAATCGGGGTGGATTTCCACTGGGAACGGAGGGAAAAGCAGCGGTTTGCGGGAGCGTTGAGGCTGATAGTCAGCGAGGACGACAAGGGAAGGCTGATTGCGGTTAATGAAATCGGGATTGAGGAGTATCTTAAGAGTGTGATTTCGTCGGAGATGAGCGCAAACGCTTCGGAGGCGCTGCTGATGGCTCACGCTGTGATTTCGCGGAGCTGGCTGTTGCGGCAGCTGGCCGACAGGGGGAAACACAGTGGGGCGATGACCGGAGGAAAGGGATGTGTGGTTGTGGATGGGGAAATGGTTGACGAACTTGTTAGATGGTATGACAGGGAAGACCACAGGCAGTTTGATGTTTGTGCCGATGACCATTGCCAACGTTACCAAGGGGTTACCCGACAGACAACCGAGGCGGTGGAAAAGGCGGTAGATGCCACACGGGGAGTGGTGCTGACCTGGAACGGGGAGGTATGTGATGCGCGTTTTTCAAAATGCTGCGGAGGGGTGACGGAACTGTTTGAGAATTGCTGGGAGGAGACTCCGCATCCTTATCTTGAGCGGGTGGAGGATTGCGACGGCCATGGGTCGGACTTCTGCGATACGGATGATGATGAGGTGCTTAGGCAGGTGCTTAACGACTATGACCGGGAAACGAAAGATTTCTACCGGTGGGAGGTGCGCTATGGAGCAGATGAATTTTCGGAGCTGATCAGGCGGCGGTCAGGGATTGATTTTGGCCGGGTTATTGAGATTGAGCCTTTGGAGAGGGGTGTGTCGGGCCGGATTGTCAGATTGTTGATACGGGGGGAGAAACGGCAGATGGTGGTGGGTAAGGAATTGGAGATAAGGCGCTGGCTGTCGGATAGCCATCTGAGGAGTTCGGCATTCGATGTGGTGTGTGAAGGGGGGGATTTTGTGCTTCGTGGTAAAGGATGGGGACATGGAGTGGGGCTGTGCCAGATCGGTGCGGCTGTGATGGGGGCGAAGGGTTATGGCTACGATGAGATTTTGAAACATTATTTTCCGAAAGCGGAATTGAAAAAGTTGTATTGATGGACAAGAGTGCTGTTCAGAATGGGGGGGATGGAGCCAGGCGGTCGCCATGGTGGTGGGTGCCTACTCTTTATTTTGCAGAGGGGCTGCCATATATGGCGGTTATGACGATAAGTACGGTTATGTATAAATGCCTTGGGATAGGCAATACGGAACTGGCGTTTTTCACCGCGTGGCTTTATCTGCCGTGGGTTATCAAGCCTTTCTGGAGTCCGTTTGTGGATATCATCCGCACTAAGCGCTGGTGGGTGTTGATGATGCAGTGGCTGATAGCCGTGTCTATGGCGTCGATAGCGTTTGCGCTGCCTGCGTCGGGATTTTTCCAGGCGACATTGGCGGTGTTCTGGCTTATGGCTTTTGCTTCGGCCACCCATGATATCGCCGCCGACGGTTTTTATATGCTTGGACTGACAGACCACCAGCAGTCGTTGTTTGTTGGCATCCGCAGTCTGTTCTACCGCATCTCGATGATTGTGGGCCAGGGGGCGTTGGTGGTGCTGGCAGCCCATGTGGGCGCGTCGTGGGCAGAGCCTAAAGCAGGGTGGATAGCGGTTTTCGGCATCCTTTCGGCATTTTTCGTGGCTATGGCGGTATATCACAGTGCGGTGTTGCCACGTCCTGCTCAGGATTCCATGCGCGAAGTGAAGACGATGCGTGGGGTGTTTGATGAATTTGTGGAGACCTTCGTTGCGTTTTTCCGTAAGCCGCATGTTTGGGTGGCTATTCTTTTTATGCTGCTGTATCGGTTGCCTGAGGCACAGTTGGTGAAGATGATTTCACCTTTCATGCTTGACCCGGTTGAGAAAGGTGGATTGGGGATGACGGCGGATGAAGTCGGTTGGGCTTATGGCACTGTTGGAGTTATAGGGCTGATGCTCGGTGGGATTGTTGGTGGCCTCGTGGCGTCCCGCAACGGGTTGAAGCGATGGCTGCATCCGATGGCATGGAGTATGTCGCTGACATGCCTGACGTTTGTGTATCTTGCATTTGTGCAGCCGTCGGCAATGTGGCAGATTTTCGTGTGTGTGTTTGTAGAGCAGTTCGGCTATGGGTTCGGATTCACGGCCTATATGCTTTATCTGATTTATTTCTCAAACGGAAGGTTCAAGACCTCCCACTATTCAATATGCACCGGCTTCATGGCGTTGGGGATGATGCTGCCTGGGATGGCGGCTGGCTGGATTGTGGATACGTTTGACTACAGGAGTTTCTTTGTATGGACGATGGTTTGCTGTGTGGCGACCATAGGGGTCTGCTATCTGATAAAGGTTGATGCTGGGTTTGGGAAGAAGAAGGGTTGAGTTGTAAGTTGGAGTTTTGAAGAGTGGTTTTAGTAAGAAGAAAGATATGAGACAGTTAATCAGAAGTATAGTAGTGGCGGTGGGATTGTCGGTGGGATTGTCGGCATGGGGGGCGCCGTTGGTTAAACCGGGGATTGAAGTGCTTCGGGAGAGTGGTTTCCAGGCGCTTAAAGGTAAGCGTGTGGGGTTGATAACCAATCCGACGGGGGTTGACAATGCGCTGAAGTCAACTATCGATATATTGCATGAGGCTCCGGAGGTTGAGCTGGTGGCGCTGTTTGCCCCGGAGCATGGGGTGAGAGGGGATGTGCCGGCAGGCGAGAAAGTGGCGGGGGATGTTGATAAGGCAACCGGTGTGAAGGTCTATTCGCTTTACGGTGCTACGCGGAAGCCTACGGCTGAAATGCTCAAAGATGTTGATGTGCTGGTATATGACATACAGGATAACGGATGCCGGTCATACACGTTTATCTCGACGATGGGACTTGCCATGGAGCAGTGTGCCAGGCTGGGAAAAGAGTTTGTTGTGCTTGACCGGCCGAATCCTTTGGGAGGTGAGAAGGTGGAAGGGCCTGTGACGAAGCCGGAGTGCGTGTCGTTTGTGAGCCAATATCCGATTCCGTATCTCTACGGGCTAACACCGGGTGAGCTTGCCCGGCTGCTCGTGGGGGAAGGAATGATAAGAGGCGCGCAGAATCTGAAACTTACTGTGGTGCCGATGGAGGGGTGGTACAGGAGTATGCATTTCAGTGATACGTTAATGCCATGGGTGCTTCCGTCGCCCCATATCCCGTCGGCAGAGACGGCGATGTATTATCCGGCTTCGGGAATAGCCGGGGAACTTGATTATCTTCAGATAGGGGTGGGTTACACGATGCCTTTCCGCACGTTTGCCGCCTCGTGGATTGACGGCAAACGTCTTGCCGATGCTCTCAATGCGTTGGATATTCCGGGAATGGCATTCCGGCCGGTTCATTACCGCCCGTATTACGGATTCTCGAAGGGTGTTGACGTCGGGGGCGTGGAGGCATTCGTTACGGATTCCGACAAGGCGAATCTTACGTTGACGCAATTTTATGTGATGCAAGAGATTGCACGCCTATGGCCGTCGCACAAAGCCTCGGCAGGGGCTAATCCGAAACGGTTCGCGATGTTTGACAAGGTGGTTGGAAACGCGGGTGTGCGCCCGGCGTTTTTCCGTCGGCACCGTGTTGAGGATATCCTTCCGATATGGAACAAAGATGCTGATGCGTTCAGGGCAACCAAACGCAAGTATCAGATATACGAATAGGAAATGACGATTATTCGTCGGGATGGTCGAGCCGGTAGGCATCGTCGGGATGGCAGCCGGTGCCGTCGAAGCAGTGGGTGCATATGCGGCATTTTGGAAGGCCGATGCTTTCAACGAGATGCTCTATCTTGCTGAACTGGAGTGTTGTCAGATTTAGACGGCGGGCGATTTCCTTGACCATGCGCTCGTATTCGGGGGTGCCTGTTGCTGAATAGAGGTCGAGTTTGGCTGAGTCGTCGCCTTCAAAATCCCGGATAATCTGTCGGGTTATCAGCTCGAGGTCGCTTTTAGATGAAGTGAAGCCGATGAATGGGCATCCGTAGACCAATGGGGGGCATGATATACGGGCGTGGACTTCGCGGGCGCCGCAGTCGTAGAAGGTTCGCACATTGTCGCGCAATTGAGTGCCGCGTACAATTGAGTCGTCGCAAAAAACCACCCTTTTGCCGTTGAGGATTGCCTGGTTGGGAATCAGCTTCATTTTCGCCACAAGATCACGTCGCGACTGGTTTCCGGGTGTGAAACTGCGGGGCCAAGTGGGGGTGTATTTCAATACTGCACGGCGATATGGTATCGCATGGCCTTCGGCGTAGCCTAAGGCATGGCCGACACCGGAATCAGGAATGCCGCAAACACAGTCGGCGCATGTCACGTCTTCAGCACCCATAGCCCTTCCGGCGGCTTCGCGCACATATTCAACGTTAATTCCTTCATAGTCGCTTGCAGGGAAGCCATAGTATACCCATAGGAACGAGCATATCTGCATCCGTTTGGCAGGTTTCTGCAACACTTCCATCCCGTTTGCCCGGAGGCGCACAATCTCGCCGGGGCCTACGTCGCGGAGGCGTTCATAACCGAGATTCGGGAATGCCGATGTTTCGCTGGCAGCGGCATATGCATCGTCGCGTTTTCCGATGATGATTGGTGTTCGTCCGAGGTAGTCGCGTGCTGCTATAATGCCGTCTTCGGTTAGTATCAGCATTGAGCATGAGCCTTTGATTTTTTTGTAGACAAGATTGATGCCTTCAACAAAGGTCTCGCCCATGTTAATGAGCAGAGCTACGAGTTCGGTCTGGTTTATGGTGTTGGCAGAGAGTTCACTGAAGTGCATCCGCTCGGCAAGTAATTCGGCAGCGATGTCGCGCAGGTTGTTGATTTTGGCTACGGTCACCACAGCGTAACGGCCGAGATGGGAATTGACTATTATGGGCTGTGGGTCGGTGTCGCTGATGACCCCTATGCCCTGGTTGCCGACAAATTTGTCGAGGTCGTCTTCAAACTTCGATCTGAAGTAGTCGCGCTCAAGGCTGTGGATGGTGCGGTTGAAACCCATCAAAGGGTCGAAGGTGACCATACCCGCACGCTTTGTGCCCAGGTGAGAGTTGTAGTCAGTGCCATAGAACAGGTCGTTGACACATGGTTTGTCAGAGATTGCTCCGAAGAATCCTCCCATATTTGCGAATGAATGTAGAGTTGAATACTGTTTCTGAAAAGAAAGTGCAAAGGTAGCAAAAAGTTTCCAACGGTTATCCGGTTTGGCGGATTTTTAATGTGGCCAAAGAATCTGAATTTTCCGGAATGGGAAAAGTTGCGTAAATTTGTGGGGCTGGGATAGAAACATTTAGATATATTAGGAATGGAAAAAGTTGCCAAAAGGCTTGTGTCAAAGGAATATGTTGTTCCGTTTGTGCTTGTGACCTCGTTGTTTTTCATGTGGGGCTTTGCCCGCGCGATTCTTGATGTGTTGAATAAGCATTTCCAGACGTCGATGGATATAACCATAACGAGGTCTGCGATGATCCAGGCCACGACTTATGTGGGATATTTCCTGATGGCTCTTCCGGCGGGTCTGTTTATCAACCGTTTCGGTTACCGGCGGGGTGTTGTGCTTGGGCTTATGCTGTTTGCTGCAGGGTCGTTGTTGTTTATTCCGAGCGAAAGCTTGTTGTCGTTTGATTTCTTCCTGGTGGCGCTTTTTATAATAGGTTGTGGCCTGGTGGTGCTTGAAACGGCAGCCAACCCGTATGTAACGGAGCTTGGCGACCGCTCCACTGCGGCGAGCCGTTTGAATCTTGCCCAGTCGTTTAATGGGCTCGGATGCATTCTCGCCCCTGTTATTATGGGGCAGTTGCTGTTTGTTGAAGGAGGGGAAGGGGGCAGTGTGGCTCTGCCATATACGGTTATGGGGTTGGTTGTTTTGGTTGTGGCCTTGGTTTTCTGCAAAGTAAAACTGCCTGAAATAGGAGCTGCGTCAGATGTTGCGAAGGAGAATCCGGAAGCACCGGAAGGGGCTATGGCTGTTATCGGCGGATTGTTGCGCTCGCGAAGGTTTATGCTTGGAGTGCTTGCACTTTTCTGCTATGAGATTGCCGAAATATCGATTAACAGTTTCTTTATCAATTATGTTACTGATGACGGATGGATGACGGCGAAGACGGCGGCAGTGGTTTTGTCGTTTGGCGGATTGGGGCTGTTTATGCTGGCGCGTGTTGCCGGAAGCTGGGTGATGAGCCGCGTTGCGGCAGAGAAGGTGTTGTTTTTATGTGCCGTGATGACGGTTGGAGGTTCGCTTTTGGTGACACTTGATTTAGGCTTTGTTTCGCGCATAGGATTGTTTGCGTGCTATGCATTCGAGGCGATAATGTTTCCGACGGTTTTTGCCATATCTATACGCGGTCTTGCAGGGTCTTCGACAAAAATTGCTTCGTCGTTTCTTATGATGTCGCCTTTGGGCGGGGCTGTCGGAACGCTTCTGATGGGTTATGTGGCAGATGCCTCTGCGTCAATGTCGGCGGCATTCGCGGTGCCTTGCTTGGGCTATCTGTTTGTGCTGGTCTATGCGTTGATGGTTATGCGAGGCAAGGTGCGTTGACAATTTCCAATACCTTCTTTTCGTCTGCACTGAAAGGGCCTGAGGCACCGAGCTTTATGGTGCACATGGCTGCGGCAAAGCGTCCGGCCTCTTCATATGAAGCACCTTTGTTGCGCATGTAGAGGAATCCGGTCATGTATGTGTCGCCGCACCCTGTGGCATCGACCACTTCCCGGGCCTCAAATGCGGGGATTTCGTGGAATTTGCCATCGGAAAAAATCAGTGAACCGTTGCTTCCCAATGTGAGCAATACCTCCTTAACCCCCCAATCGGCGAGTATGCGTGCGGCTTTGTAAGGGTCTTTTTCACCGGTAAGCACTTCGGATTCGTGCTCGTTGGCTTTCAGCAGGGTTATATAGCGCAAAGCCTCGCGCTTTTCAGGCCAATCGACCGGGAACACATTTTCGCCACGCACTTCGCGGAGGTAGCCCTGGGCATCGACCGAAACAATTCCTTTGGAGGCCAGGTATCTGATTACATCAACGGGGAAATCGTCGGCAAGGAGAGTGCCGAGGTGGAATATGCCGGCTTCGACATCTTTGAGACCTTCGATTGAAAACGGGTCGGCTTTTGCCAGGACACGCTGTGTGCGGTTGTTCTGGTCTTCACCGTAGGAATTTTCAAAATAAACCGAGCGTCTGCTTGGGAGCACTTTCACGTCGATGCCTTTGTGGCGGATATCGTCGACGGCTTGCATCTCACTCTGTGCCAAGGCGGTAACGAGAAGGAAGTTTTCCGGCGACAGGTTGGCGATTCCGTGGGCGAAATAGAACGAGGTGCCTCCGGGCATGTGAACCGTATGTTTCGGGGTGACGATTTTATCGAGTGTTATATGGCCTATGCAGCAGATGTCGTATTTTTTCATCGGTAACTTATCGGGTTTTGGAGTGCAAACTTAGCCATAATTTTCAGAATAGCGAAACTGTGGGGATAAATTCGTAAATTTGCTATTATGTATGCAACAACTGTGCGTATGGTTGATGAGATGTTGCAATTTTCTGAGATTTATAAATTTTAGATGTTGGATAATTGATGAATTATGGATAGAATGGGATGCAGGTTGATTGCGGACGGGGGGAGCTCGAAGGTGCATTGGGCTGTTGTGGATGGCGACGGGAGGGTGAAGAAGACGTTTTTCAGCAAGGGGGTTAACCCGTTTGTGACGGGGGAGGATGTTATCAGGGAGGTGTTTGAGCGGGAGGTCAAGGCTGAACTGGAAGGAATGGCGGTGGAGCGTGTGGAGTTTTACGGGGCGGGTTGCCGCGACCATGGAATTGATGTGATGCGCAGTGCTATACGGTGGTTGGTGGGAGATGGTGCGGATGTTGTGGTTGACAGTGATATGGCGGGGGCTTGCCTGGCGTTGCTGGGTGAAGATGCCGGGGTGGCCTGTATTCTCGGCACGGGTGTCAACAGCTGTTATTATGAGGGGGGGGCGATTGTGGAAAAGGTGCCGTCGCTGGGTTATGTTCTTGGCGACGAAGGGTCGGGCGCATGGCTTGGGAAACGGGTAGCCGCAGATGCGATCCAGGGATTGTTGCCTAAGGATCTATGCCGGGATTTTTTCTCTTTTTCTGGCTTGACCGGCGATGAGATTGTGAGGCGGGTTTACCGCCCGGCCTATGGGGAGGACGCTCCTAACCGTTTCCTGGCCGGATTCGCTCCGTTTCTAAGCTGCCATATCGGAAGGGTGGAAATCAGGGCTATTGTTGAGGCGGGTTTCAGGTCGTTTTTCCGGCGTAGTGTCGCACCGTATTTCACATCAGGAAGGGATGTTACGGTTAATTTCGTGGGTTCAATTGCATCGGTGTTTGAAGATGTGTTGCGCGATGTGGCATCAGCGGATGGGTATGTTATAGGAAAGATAATCCGCTCTCCGATGGATGGGCTATTAGAGGGTGTTTGAATTACACCGGCTCTTGCCGGTGTTAGCGGGGAAAGAGCTCTTTGAGGGTTGCCAGGGCTGCGTAGATATGGCTTTCTATGGTGCGTACCGACAGGCCGAGTTTTTCAGCGATTTCTTTATGAGACAGGCCGTCGAAGCGGGACAGGGTGAATATCTGGCGGCGTTTGGGGGGCATTTTCTCGAGAGCCATGTCGAGTAGCAGCCGGGCTTCGTCGTGGAGTATGGGGTCGACTGTGGAGATGTCTGATTTTATGGCTTCGATTTGTGAGAGGTCGGCATCGACGAGCCCCCGGTCATATTTCCGGGCATGGTCGCGGAGGAAAGTCAGTGCCTGGTATTTGGCCATCCGGTAGATGTATCGGTCGATTTCGGTGTTGTTCTGCCATATGTCGGGCTTAGTCCAGAGCTGTGTGAACACATCCTGTGCTAAATCTTCCGCATCATCGTCGGATTTGACGAGCTTTTTGATAAAGCTTTTGACGGGAATGAAGTATTGTCGGAACAGTTTGTTATACTCCTTATCCATCATTTATTTGACCGGTGACCGGTTATGTGCCGGTTCATTATTATTAACACGGCATGAGGCTGTATGTTCGAGAGCGTGCCGGGTTTAAGATTAAGGAAAATATGTGAAGAAAAGAAAAAGAGGGATAGGATGTGAATTGGAAATGTTAATTTTGTAAGATGATAAATAATGCCCTTCTGATAGCCGGGTGTTATGATTAATGGAGCTGCCATGAAAATGTCGGCCTTAAAACCAATTGATGACGGCATATGACTCTTGACGAACTTTTTCTGATATTAGGTGTGATAATGCTGAGTTCGGGTGTTGTGATGGCATTCCGCTCATCGAGTTCAGGTGTGGCATTTTCGTATATTGGAGTGTCGGCGCTTAGCCATAGCAGATATGCGGTTTTCAATGAGGAAGTCTTGGTTTTCTGGGCTATTGCGGCGGTGATTGTGGTGGTTATCGATCTGGTGAAACGCGGCTTCGGCAATTATCCGAATCTGTGGAAGAACTATATTGTGGGTGGAGCATTGGCCGGTATGGCTGTCGGGTTGGTTTACGGGTCATCCGGTGTCAGCATCGGAGCTATCGCCGGAGCTGTTTTAGGCGGTCTGGCTTGTCGGCGGGCCGGAGGTGGGAGCTGGGGCGCCAAGGGGTTCTGGAGAGTGGTAGCTGCTGTGGGGCTTCCGGCGGTGGTTACTATGACGATTGTGGGGATAGGCATCATCGGACTGACGCAGAAATTATAGGGGGGGGTGATTATAGGTAATTATTAGCAAACGGATTTATGAAAAAGATATTGACATGCATATTGGCTGTTCTCGGGATTGTTACGGCGGTGTCGGTTACCGGTGCTCCGGCCAAGCCTGATAAGAAGCCGATGACTGAGCGTCCGGATATGGAGCAGATAAAGCGGGAAGTGACAGACCCGGCTTCAAAATATTATTATCCGAAACTCATGGAGATGTATGAGCGCAATGAAACGATCATGAATCTGCAGGATTACCGCCATCTTTATTACGGGTATCTGTTTCAGGAGGATTTCAATCCATACCGCCATTCTGAGGTTTCGAGCAAGAATGAGAGCCTCTATTATAAATCGAAGCATACACGAGCCGAGCTTGACTCTATCATAAGCTATGCGAAGGAGGCGCTGAAAGACAATCCTTTTGATTTGTCGCAGATGAATTTTATGATATATGCTTTGCGGGAGAGGGGTAAGGTTAATCTTGCCAACATATGGCAATACCGGCTCAACCATCTGCTGCAGGCGATAGTTTCGTCTGGCACGGGTGCGGATAAGGATAACGCGTGGTATGTCATCAACCCCCGCCATGAGTATAATATCATCAATTTCCAGAATGCCGTGGCTAAGCATCAGGAATACGAGGAGCCGTATTTTGACCGTATTGATGTTGAGAAGAAGGGTGGTAAAGAGAGCGGTACTTATTACTTCAATATCCGCAATCTGCTGGAAGAATATTATAGAAAATTCCCCGAATGAAGATAGGAGAGATTGATTTAGGAGACCGGCCGGTGATGCTGGCTCCGATGGAGGATGTGACAGACCAGTCGTTCAGGCTCATTTGCAAGGAGCTTGGTGCCGACATGACATATTCTGAATTTGTGTCGGCCGATGCCCTAATCCGTAATATCGCCGCCACAACACGGAAGCTCCATATAGAACCGGCGGAGCGGCCGACGGCCATACAGATTTACGGTCGAGAAACCGGCTCTATGGTTGAGGCCGCAAAGATGGTCGAGGCTGCCAGTCCCGACGTGCTTGACATCAATTTCGGCTGCCCGGTTAAGAAGGTGGCAGGGAAAGGTGCCGGTGCTGGTATGCTCCGTGATATCCCTAAGATGTTGGAGATAACCAGGGCTGTGGTCGATGCCGTTAAGGTGCCGGTTACGGTCAAGACGCGTTTGGGGTGGGACCATACGCAGAAAATCATAGTTACGCTGGCAGAGCAGCTTCAGGATTGCGGCATCAAGGCTTTAACGGTTCATGGGCGCACCCGCTCGCAGATGTATACGGGTGAGGCCGATTGGGAGATGATTGCGCGGGTGAAAGAGAATCCCAGGCTGAAGATTCCGGTGATAGGCAACGGCGACATAACCAGCCCGGCGAAACTTGTTGAAGCGTTTGACCGCTATGGCGTTGACGGTGTGATGGTGGGACGGGCAGCCATTGGAAATCCCTGGATTTTCCGCGATATGAAGGAAACGCTGGTTTATGGAGAGGTGCGCAATCCGTTGTCGCTTCATCAGAAGTTCGAGATTCTGCGGCGCCAGATTGACGAGAGCATCGGGCGGATAGATGAATACCGTGGTATTCTGCACATACGGCGCCATCTTGCGGTCAGCTCGCTTTTCAAGGGTATTCCGTTTTTCAGGGAAACACGCATTGCGATGCTCAGGGCGAACACCAAGTTGGAACTGTTCGGCATAATCGATGATGTTGAGCGCAAGTTCGCCAGCGGTGAATATGGCTGTGGGTCTGACATGATTCTGACATGAAAGAGATGTTTACATTTTTGCAAACCGATTAAAAAGAATAGAGATGAAAGGGAATCTGGTTAAGACAATATTGCCGGTGGTTATGATGGCAGCCATGTTTTTGTTTGCAGATGCCGCTGACAAGGAGAAGCATTATGAACTGAAGGTTGGTGATTTCAGCCAGCTGGTTGTTGATGACAGTTTTAATGTTGAATACAGGAGCGACAATGACAAAGCCGGACTGGCAGAGTTCAGCACGACGCCTCAAATTGCCGATAAGATTATTTTCGAGAATAATAAAAAAGGGAAGCTGACTTTGCAGAAAGCCTTTTATGAAGGGGAAGAAATGCGCATAGGTCTGCCGACCATAACGGTCTATTCCCGGTTCCTTAAAGAGGTGAAGAACTGCGGGGACTCGACTGTAAGGGCTATAGACATGCGTCCGACAATAGAGTTGAAAGCTGTTGTCATAGGCAACGGGCGTCTGGTAATGCGCAATATAGAATGTTCTAAATTCGACGGTTCGATTAAGACCGGCAACGGCACACTCGTTGTGGAGGGGAAATGTGAGGATGCCGTGTTGAGCAATACCGGCACAGGAGCTATACAGGCTGATAACCTTGAGGCCAAGAATGTGAGCTGCCATTTTTTCGGCACGGGAACCACAGGCTGCTGGGCAACGGATGAGCTTAAAGTGAAGGGTGTTATGGCCGGTAAGCTTTATTACCGGAACAAGCCTGAGAGAATCCGAAATTATTCGATGGGAGTTAAGATATATTCGCTCGACGGCAAAGAGTGGACCGGTGAGGAAGCGGCTCCGAGTGAAAGTGAATGAGGGGGGTGGAAAAAGTCAAGAAGACTTCCTGATTGTATTTGCGGTGGAATAATTTTGCAGTGGGAAATAAACCGGTATGCTGGTAGATGAACCAATGGGCAATGGATTGAAGGCTATGACGGCGAGGTCGATCAAATGGAATGTGATTGACCGGGTGTCGTCGCAGGTGCTTTATGCGGTTACCGGCATAATCCTTGCGCGGGTATTGAGCCGGGAGGATTTCGGTCTGGTGGGGGCTGTGATGGTGTTCCAGGCGTTTGCTTCGCTGTTTGTCGACAGCGGTTTTTCATATGCGCTGATTCAGCGTAAGAATCCTTCGAGGCTTGACTACAGCACGGTGCTGTGGTTTAACATGGCGGTGGCAGTTGGAGTTTATGTGATTCTGTTTTTCGGGGCACCTGTTATCGCATGGTGTTATGACGGGGATGAGCGGCTTGTGGCGTTGAGCCGGGTGATGTTCCTGTCGTTTATACTTAATGCTTCGGCCATAGTTCAGACCAACCGGCTGATGAAGCGGATGGATGTGAAGATGGTGGCGGTGTCGAATACGCTTGGCCTGGTGGCCGGGGCTGTTGTGGGCATCAGCATGGCTTTCGGCGGATACGGAGCATGGGCCATTGTTTGGCAGACGATTGTTCTCAACGGGGTGAAGAGCCTGGTGCTATGGGTGACGTCGGGTTGGCGGCCATTGCTGAGGTTCTCTATGGCATCATTAAGGGGATTTTTCAAGGTTGGTTCGGGTATGATGGCCAGCTCGTTTCTGAATGTGCTGTTCCAGAATGTATATGCGTTTTTCATAGGTAACCGTGCGGGGCTTGTGCCGTTGGCTTATTATACGCAGGCCGACAAGTGGAGCAAGATGGGTATAACATCGATTTCCCAGGTTCTTACATCGTCGTTTCTTCCGGCGCTTTCGCATGTGCAGGATGATGAAGAGCGTTTCTGTCGTGTGAGCGGCAAGATGAACCGTTTCACTGCGTATATCCTTATGCCCGCCATGGGATTCCTTGCGGTTATGGCGCAGCCCATCTTCCATTGCCTTTTCGGGGAGAAATGGGACGCGTCGGTGGTGCTGTTCCAGCTTCTGCTTGCAAGAGGCGTATTTACGGTGTTAACAAGTCTTTATAACAATTACCTGGTTGCAAAGGCGCAAACAAAAACGGTTGTTGCAATGGAGGGGTTGCGCGACGGAGCTGCAATGATATTTCTACTGGCAACCTTGCCGTGGATTGCGTTGACAAAGACGGATGACCCTGTGTGGGGCATCAAGCTGTTGCTTTACGGGCAGTTGGGGGCTTCTGCCCTGACTTGGGGAGTTATGGCTGTAAAGACGGCACGGGTGGCGGGACGCACGGTGTGGGGTTTTGTGGCCGATATATTGCCGTATCTGGCAGAGACGGCAGTTATAATGGGTATCATGTGGGTTGAGAGCTTGTTTGTGGCCAATGACTGGATGCTTTTAGGGACACAGGCTGCAACCGGATTGATGCTTTATCTGGGCTTTAACGGGGTTATGAACTCAGTTGTGCAGGGGGAGGTTATTTCAATGCTGCGCAAAAATCTGCCTGGGAAGCCGAAAAAACGGGTGCGAGGATAGGATTTAAACGGGAAATCTGTATTTTTGTGAATCGTTAAATGTTGATGCTTATGTCGGTTAATAAGGTTATACTTGTGGGGAATGTGGGAAAGAATCCTGAGATAAGGTATGTGGACGGCCGTCCGTATGCCACATTCTCTCTGGCAACAACAGAACGTGGGTACACGACGGCACAGGGGGTGCAGGTGCCTGAACGCACCGAGTGGCATAATGTAGTGATGTGGGACCGCAATGCGGAGACCGCGGAACGGTATATAACCAAAGGGACAAAGCTGTATGTGGAGGGGAAGCTGCGCACACGGTCGTGGCAAGACCGGAATGCCATCAACCGCACTATAACGGAGGTTGTAGTCGATAGTTTCGATATTCTGGCACGTGCAGTGGCTCAGGGTGTGAATGAGGGTAGATAAGCAGAAAATATCAATAAATCAATAATATAAATGGAAAAAGTGAAAAACAATCAGCATGATGCAAAGATTGCCGAGATGGATGACGTGGCGGTCTATGCTGATGCAGACCCGGCAGAATTGCCGGAAAATGCATTCCGGGAATTAGGTGCGGATGAGCATTACAGGCCTATTATGCACCCGGCCCGCGATTATAAGGAGGTGACGGTCTATTCAGTGGTGATGGGACTGGTGCTCTGTGTGATTTTCAGTGCCGCAGCTGCATATCTGGGGCTGAAGGTGGGGCAGGTTTTTGAAGCCGCCATACCTATCGCCATCATAGCGGTTGGACTGTCGGGGGCGCTTGGCAAGAAGAACGCCTTGGGTCAGAACGTTATAATCCAGTCAATCGGCGCATGTTCGGGTGTGATTGTGGCCGGAGCGATATTCACACTTCCGGCGCTGTATATCCTCCAGGCAAAATATCCGGAGATAACGGTGAATTTCTTCCAGATATTCCTGAGTTCGCTTTTGGGTGGTATCCTGGGGATATTGTTTTTCATTCCATTCAGGAAATATTTCGTGAAGGATATGCACGGCAAATATCCTTTTCCGGAGGCTACAGCTACAACACAGGTGCTTGCCAGTGGGCAAAGCGCAGGTGCGCAGGGTGGTTCACAGGCCAAGACGCTGGTAATTGCTTCGCTTATCGGTGGTATTTATGACTACGTTGTGGAAACTTTCGGTTTCTGGGCGGGGACATTGCAGACAACTGCCAGTTCCTGGGGCGAGGCGATTGCCGAGAAGACCAAACTTGTGATGAGTTGCAACACTGGTGCGGCTGTGCTTGGTCTCGGGTATATCGTAGGTCTGCGCTATGCGTTTATCATCTGTGCCGGTTCTCTGTTTGTGTGGTGGGTGATTATCCCTCTGATGGGCACTTATGGCAATGCGGAAATCGCAGCTATGAGTTCGCAGGATATATTCAGCAATTATGCGCGCATGATAGGTATCGGCGGTATAGCGATGGCCGGTGTGATAGGTATAGTTAAATCGTGGCCGATTATCTGCCAGGCAGTCGGTCTGGCTGGCCGTGAGTTCAAGGGTGGTGCGCAGGGTGGACGCAAACCGATGCGTTGGCAATGGGACATTTCGATGAAGCATGTGGTGTTTTTCATTGCGATAGCCCTTGTGGCCGTGTTGCTGTTTTTCTGGTTCGGTGTTATCAATAACTGGTGGCAAGCGCTTGTGGCGTGGGTGGTTGTTACTCTGATTGCGTTCCTGTTCACCACGGTCGCCGCCAATGCGATTGCGATTGTAGGAAGTAACCCTGTGTCTGGGATGACGCTGATGACGCTGATAATAGCGTCGGCTATCTTTGTGGCTATCGGTCTTAAAGGGACGGCCGGCATTGTGGCTTCGATGATTATCGGCGGGGTTGTTTGCACTGCGTTGTCGATGGCCGGTGGATTTGTGACCGACCTGAAAATCGGTTACTGGCTCGGATCGACCCCGAGGAAGCAGGAACAGTGGAAGTTCCTGGGCACATTGGTGTCGGCAGCCACTGTCGGTGGTGTGATTATGGTTCTGAACCAGGTGTATGGATTTTCGGGTGAGAATGCGTTGGTGGCTCCACAGGCTAATGCCATGGCTAAGGTTATCGAACCTCTGATGATGGGTGGTGACACCCCCTGGATTCTTTATATGACAGGTATAGTGCTGGCGTTGCTGTTGAACTGGCTGGGAGTGCCTGCATTGGCGTTCTGTCTGGGTATGTTCATACCATTGTCGCTCAATATGCCGCTGCTGGTGGGGGGGGCTGTTGCTTATTTCGTTAGCCATAGCTCTAAAGACCAGGCTGTCAATGATGCTCGCCGCGACCGTGGTACGCTGATTTCATCGGGTCTTATTGCAGGCGGCGCACTGTTCGGTGTGTTTGCTGCGCTGACGCGTTTCTTCGGCTTCGAGTATGTTTGCGGTGTGTCTGCCGGTATGCTCCAGGTTTACGGCATAATAGCTTATGCGTTGCTTATCGGTTATCTCTGGTGGGACAGCTGCCGCGCTAAGAAAATATGACGAGTTGATTAAAGGCTTTAATATTAGTTTATTATATAAACAGACAAGTCTGCCGGTCGGTGGACTTGTCTGTTTAGTGATATGATATGGCTGAAATGGGAAAAATGTCAGGTGGGATGAACAGGCGGATTCTGGGGCTTGCAGTGCCGTCGGTGGTGGCGAATGTGACCACTCCGCTGCTTGGGCTGGTGGATACGGCGATTACAGGTCATATGGGGAGCGCCGTATATATCGGGGCAATCTCGGTGGGTGGAGTGATGTTCAATATGATTTACTGGCTGTTTTCTTTTCTACGGGCAGGAACCTCGGGACTTGCCGCGCAGGCGTGGGGGGCGGCTGACAAAGATGAACAGGCGCTGGTGCTTTACCGGGCGCTGGCAGTGGCATTGGGGGCAGGAGTGGCTATGGTTCTTTTGCAATGGCCTGTGTTGTGGTTGCTGAGGTGGTTTGTCGACCCGGATCCTGTGACGGGAAGTCTTGCCGGGCGGTATTTTTCCATCCTGATTTATGGCGCACCTGCGGTGTTGGGCACATATGCTTTGTCGGGATGGTTTCTTGGTATGCAGAATTCGCGTATGCTGATGGTCAGCTCGATTGTGGTTAACCTGGTGAATATTGCGGTGAGCCTGGGGCTGGTTTATGGTGCGGGGTGGCAGATTGATGGGGTGGCTACCGGTTCGCTTGTGGCGCAATGGTGTGGCTTCGGAGTGGGGTTATGGTTATTGCGGCGATATGGAATTTCCAGGCCTGGGTGGGGGATTGTGTTGCGCGGGGGTGAATTGCGCCGTTTTTTCAGGGTTAACCTTGATGTTATGCTGCGCACGGTGTGTCTGATGGCGGTCACGCTGTGGTTTACGAAAACCGGTGCATCGCAGGGGGCGGTGATATTGGCGGTTAATACGCTGCTGATGCAGCTGTTCATGCTGTTTTCATATATGATGGATGGGTTCGCTTTTGCTGCGGAGGCGTTGGTGGGGCGTTATGTAGGGGCGAAGCAACCTCAGGAATTGAAACGTTGTGTAAGGGGGGTGATGTGGTGGGGAGCCGGAATGGCGGCACTGTTCACGTTGGTTTATATTCTCGGCGGGGAGGCGTTTTTGGGTGTTCTGACCGTTGATATGGCAGTGATTGCCGCATCGAAGGAGTATTGGTTATGGGCGGTGACGGTGCCTTTCGCCGGATTTGCGTCGTTTGCCTGGGACGGAGTGTTTATCGGCGCTACGCTCAGCCGGGAATTGCTGCTGTCGATGGCCGGGGCGATGGCGGTGTTTTTTGTGCTTGAGCTGACACTGTTTCCTGTGATGGGGAATCATGCCCTGTGGCTGGCTTTCATTGTCTATCTGATGATGAGGGGTGCGTTGCAGACGTGGCTGTATCGTCGGGTACGGCTTTTTGAGGGGATATAATGATTGTGAAGTTTGATGAAATAGATTTAAAGGAGATTTTTAAGGCAGGCGGATAGTCTGGAAATGAGGTAACTTTGCGGGAAAGTAAATTCTGGTGTATGAAAAAGTTGATTGCTGTTGCGGGTAAGGTTGTGGTTTTTGGTGTAGCTTTGATGTGTGGCGCTCTGGCGGTTTCGGGGGAGAATCCGGAGAACCTGACAGACAGTATGGCTAAGGTCAGACAGGCTGAGGAGAAGGAATCGGTCTATATGAAATGTGTGCAGAAGGCTGAGGAAGCAACCGGAAAAGGGGATTGGGAAACGGCGATTGCGTTTCTTCAGGAGGCTATGCGCAGTGAGCCGGGGAATGCGCAGAATATCATGCTGCTGTCGAATGTGGGGATGATGCAGTTTTATATGGGGGAGGATTCGTTGGCGCTGCATACCCTGACGGAGGCGAGGGCGATGGCTCCCGCGTCGGTGGTTATCCTGAATAACCGGGCCAGGGTGCTGACGCAGATGGATAGGCTTGAAGATGCGCTCCGGGACTATGACCTCATATTGTCGATGGATTCGACGTATGCGGCGGCTTATCATGACAGGGCTGCGATAGAGCTGAGGCAAGGGCGGATTGATAAGGCTGAGGCCGATGTGGCCCATTTCCGCTCACTGAAGCCCGGAGACATGGAGGGTAAACTGCTTCAGGCGGTGATTTATGGAGGAACAGGGCGACAGGATGAGGCTACGGCACTCTACAGTGAGCTGATAGAAGCGAAGGAGGAGAGTGTTTTGTATGCGGCGCGTGCAATGTGTTATCTCGAAGCGGGGGCTTTGCCGGAGGCTGCGGAGGATATTGCACGTGGGCTTGAACTTGACCCTGACGATGCCGAACTTTATTATTGCCGGGCTTATCTCAACCGCTTGCGTTATCGCGACGATGATGCCCGGATTGATGCCAAGCGGGCTCTCGAACTGGGATTGAATCCGTTGAGGGTTAGGGCGTTGTTTGATAAGAAAAGATAGGAGTTGAGATAACTATGTTTTGGGGATTCAGGCTGCATGGATGATGTCTGAAATTTTTCTGGAAAAAATTTCAGACAATCTCTTGGATGGAGCAATGTGTTAGAAGGAGAATTGGCATAGGGCGCCGATGCGGCGGGCGTATCGGTGGGTGCCTGAGACGTTGTGGCGGCAGCCGAGGTCGAATTCGGCAGCGACTTGGAGGCGGGGTAGGATGTTCCAGAAAATGTTGATGTCGGCGCACCAGCCCCGACGGTAGGAATCGGGTGAAAGTGAGTGTCGCGGTGAGAGATGCGTCTGGCTGAATGATGCGCTTGCGAAGAGGGCATGGGTGAAGTTATATTGCAGACCGAAACAGTAGCCGACTGCGCGTGGGGCGTAGAGCTTGCCGGGTGTGCCGGGAACGGGGATGAGGTCGAAGTTGTCGGCCACAAGGTCGTTAAGCAGAGAACCGTAGCCGTGTCCGTAGCTGGCGGTGATGTAGGTTGTGATCTGCGGCAAGGGGTGGGCTACGGAGCTGAACTGCACCGCCCAACCGGGTAGGGTCTGGTTATGGCCTTCAATAAGGTTGCGGTAGCTGAGGCCGCGTATTATACCTGAAAGACGGAGATGCTCGTTGTCGCCCCATCCGTATTGGACAAAAGCTGCCGCCTCCGGTAGCCAGGATGATGATTTGCCTGTCTCACCGGGAGTTGTGGAAATCTGTTGGGTGGGATTTTCGAGCGATAGGGCGACGCTCCAGTGCCGGCGGAAAGTGTGCATGTAGCGTACGAGCACATCGGTTTTTGCGAGCTTGTTTGTAGCGCCCTGGGCATCGACTGTCGGAGCCATGGCCGCCGGGTCGGAGAATGTGGAGTTGGCAAGGCCGATGGTGAAATCGCCCATTGTGGCATATGCCTTTTTGAGATGGAAGCCCCGGCTTTGGTAGCCGTTGAAGTTGGCTTCGATATATAGGCGGTATGTGCCGATTTTGGTGCGCCCGATCATCTGGAAGAAGAGGGCTGTGCCGGCGGGTGTCGTGCCGAGTCTGCGGGTATTAGCGGGATCTTCAGGTATGGGAATCAGATATGGCATGAATCCGTTGGCGGGGATTGCGCCTCCCCAGTCGTACCATCCGCGCATGCGCACGCATCCTCCTATCCCCATGAGCATATTGGCGCTTTTGCTCATGAAGAGAAATGTGGGGGCTTCAGGATCCTGGGCGTGGCGGAACTGGTCGGTGTAGAATGCAATTACGAGGTTGCGTAGCGAGTCTTGTTCGGCACTGAGGCCTTCGGGCTGATTGAGGTGGACGACACGCGATGTGTCGCTATCGAGTTTTATGATTTTTGTGGTGGCCACGACAGAATCGTTGCGGGCGGCAACGTGGCTTTTAGCAGATATGTAAGCCGGAAGGAATAGGCCGGATAAGACCGATATGGCCAATGGGAGCAGATGTTTCATGCAGGATGGGTTTTAATGGCGTTTGCATAATGTTGACAATTATTAAACAATGGTGAAGTTTGATTGGTTTTGGGATTTTTGTGTAACTTTGGGGTGAGAAACCAATCCAAGAGGTCACGAAGATTGACTGATATGCAAATTAGGAACAATTCAGATAATATCATGAGAAAATACGGAAGATTCATGGCTGCGTCGGCTTTGGCCGTGTGCATGGGGATGAGTGCGTCGGGGGCGCATAATGAACTGACTTTGCAGACGAATAAGCTGGGGGCGAAGGTGCAGCCGACGATGTACGGGCTGTTTTTTGAGGATATAAATTATGCGGCTGACGGAGGACTGTATGCAGAGATGGTGAAGAACCGCTCGTTTGAGTTTCCGCAGAGCCTTATGGGTTGGATGACCTATGGGGGCGTGGAGTTGAGGAATGACGGCCCATTTGAGCGGAATCCGCATTATGTGCGTCTCAGCCCGGCAAGCCATCCCCATAAGCATTCGGGGCTGGAGAATGAGGGCTTTTTCGGAGTGGCTGTAAGGGAAGGTGAGGAATACCGTTTTTCAGTGTGGGCCCGTGTGCCTGATGGAGGCGAGGCCAAATTGAAAGTTGTTATAGTTGACACGAAATCGCAAGGGGAGTCGCAGGAGATTGCGAAAGCCCGTGTAACGGTCGACTCGAAGGAGTGGAAGAAGTATACTGCTGTTCTGAAGCCTAAGATGACCGAGGCTAAAGGGAAACTGCGCATATTCCTGGAACGGCCTGAAACAACGGTTGACCTTGAGCATGTGTCGCTGTTTCCGGTTGACACCTGGAAGGGGCATGAGAACGGGTTGCGCCGCGACCTTGCGCAGAAACTGGCTGATTTGAAGCCGGGTATTTTCCGTTTCCCGGGGGGATGCATCGTGGAGGGCACGGAAATCGGTGACCGATACCAGTGGAAGAACACTGTAGGGCCGGTGGAGAACCGTCCGACGAACCAGAACCGTTGGCATTATACGTTTACCAACCGTTTCTATCCTGATTATTACCAGAGCGGCGGGTTGGGTTTCTATGAATATTTCCTGTTGTCGGAAGAGATTGGGGCTGCTCCGCTGCCGGTTCTGAATGTGGGGCTTGTTTGCCAGTATCAGAACGACAGGTTGGAGTCGCATGTACCGGTTGACCGGCTTGACCCTTATATACAGGATGCGCTCGACCTTATCGAGTTTGCCAACGGCCCGGTTGATAGCGAATGGGGGCAATTGCGCGCGGATATGGGGCATCCGGCGCCTTTCGGCCTGGAGTTCATAGCCATAGGAAATGAGCAGTGGGGTCCGGAATATGTGGAGCGTCTGCAACCGTTTGTTGAGGCTATCCGCAAGGCTTATCCTGAGATTAAAATCGTTGGTTCGTCTGGTCCGAATTCGGAAGGTAAGGACTTTGATTATCTGTGGCCGGAAATGCGCCGATTGAAAGCTGATCTGGTTGACGAGCATTTTTACCGCCCTGCCGACTGGTTCCTTAGCCAAGGGGCACGTTACGACAATTATGACCGGAAAGGGCCGAAGGTGTTTGCCGGGGAGTATGCGTGCCATATCAAAAATAAGAAATGGAACCATTTCTATCCCGCACTGCTTGAGGCTGCGTTTATGACTGGCCTGGAGAGGAATGCCGATATTGTGCAGATGGCTACTTATGCTCCGTTGTTTGCCCATGTGGAGGGGTGGCAGTGGCGTCCGGATATGATATGGTTTGACAACCTGCGCTCTATGCCGACGGCGAGTTATTATGTACAGCAGCTTTATGCTGCCAATAAGGGTACGCAGGTTGTGCCTCTGACGATGGACAAGAAGCCGTTGACGGGGGCTGAGGGGCAGAACGGCCTGTTTGCAAGTGCTGTCTGGGATGCCGATGCGTCACAGTATGTGGTGAAGCTGGCCAACACGTCGGCCGAGCCGCAGGAGATTACGCTCCATTTCGCGGGGATGAAGAAGAACCGCATAATCGGGAGCGGAACCATGATGACGCTGGCATCTGAAAATCCTGATGCTGAGAATACGCTTGACAATCCTGACCTTATAAAGCCGGTTGAGAGCGGCGTCAAGGTTGATGGCAATCAATTCTCGACGACGATGAAGCCTTATAGCTTTGTGGTTATGAGGTTTGATTTGGTAAACAAATAGGAAACAGTCGGGGCGGCTCAATTGAGGCGCCCCGATGGTTTTTCAATACATTGCGGTTATATCGTGTCGGGAGATATGCCGTATTCGGCGATGATGCGCTCAATGTCTTTTTTGAGCTGTGGGATATGGCGGATAGCTAAACTCCACAGAAATTCAGGTTTCACAGAATCGTAACCGTGTATAATTCGGTTGTGTGTGTCAATGACAGATCTTGCATTTGGCAGGGGGAAATTACGCTGGATTTTCAGAATACGGTTTATGGCTTCTCCCATTATCTCTGCTTTTCTCTCAACCGCACTTCTGCGTAGATAATCTTTCTCAAAGACATCATAACGCATAGGGATAGTCTACGAAGTAGCTTTCGACTTCATCAATGGCACGTTTGACGTCGTAGAGATATACGGCTATATAATCATCCATAAATCAGCTGTTTTTTCTTGTCAACCAATGCCTTGAAGATTGGATGGAGATTTTTGCCGTATTCAATCAAGTCCACTTTGCGATTGAGCAACTGTTCTAATGAATCTTTTAAGCCAAAATAGTTGCCAACATAATCAAACGTGTCATGGTCTGTCGGCTCAAAATCAACGAGTAGGTCTACATCGCTTTGGTCGTTGAATCGATCTGTTAGGATAGAACCAAAGACAGCCAAAGTCTTGACTCTGTGCTTGCGGCACAGGTCGATGATTCGTTGCAGGTTCAATTCTATTAGTTTCATAGTCTGGGTGTGTTCTAAATATGGCTATTTTCATCAAGAAGCTGCATTATTTCCTTCTTCAGAAGGGGGAGATGATTTATGACGATAGCCCAAATTATTTCAGGTTTCAGGCTGTCGTAACCATGAATTACAAAATTACGGGTATCAACGATTTTTCTGGCGGCGGTAATATTTACGGATGGATATGTTTTCAATATCCGATTCATAGCTTCACCCATGATTTCAATGTTTCGTTCTACAAATTTACGAAACACATAATCATTTAAGAACACATCAAATCTTCTCCCGCGTTTATCCGTGGAAACTTCGATTTCGGTTATTGCAGTGAGTATGTCGGACAAATATTTACATGCATTTTTATCCATAAATCAATTGTTTTGTACTGTCGAGTTCTTCGCGGAAATACGGATTTCGCACAGCGTCATCGCACACCATATCAATTTTTCTGCCCATCAATTTTTCAAGGTCGGCAATGAAATCAAAAAAAATGTCAGCCCATTCGTGTTCTTTAATGCGCTTTGCATCAAAAAGCACCGAGAAATCCACGTCGCTTTGGTCGTTGAAGCATGGGGTGAGGATAGAGCCGAACACCCATAGCTTCGCCACCTTGTACTTTTTGCACAGGGCTATGATTTTGTCTATGTTCAGTTCAATCAGTTTCATAGATTGTTGTGTTACAATCGCAAAGATAGCGATTCTTTCTGAAAATTAAACGTTTGGATGTTGAAAATCGTTTGCTTTTCTGAATTGCCAATTTTATTTAGGATTTAATGTGAAATCAGCCGGATAGAAAAACAGCACCGATGCAAGTGCGCAAGGGTGCTGTTTGTAGGGGATTTGTCATTTTTGGCGTGTGAGGGTCATAGTATATCCGTTGACAGTTACTATAACCTTGTCGTTGGAAAGCACTCTTACCGTGCCATTCATAGTTTCGACAATCGGACTATCCCAATTCGGCTTACCGGTATCTTCATGCCATTTCATCACGATTGTACCTGCGGAAGCATTGTAGGTGTAGTCAAAGCACTCCACATTGCTCATGTTTGAGAGATTGTCGTAGAATATGCCACGACCGTTTTTCTGAAACTCATAGGCTTCATTCTCTCCGTCCACGTTCCATAATCCGATTATGGAAACTTCGTTTTGGGGTTCGTTTTTGTCATCATCGCTGCATGAAGCGAAGCTGACACACGCAAGCACTGTAAAGAGTGCAAACGCAAGAAATTTCAATCTTTTCATTCTGATTGATTTATTGTGTTCCTCAATCCTCGGCGGAACGGTTATGATTGGATATGAAAAAGGTGTGAGGATTGTATCTTGTCTTATCCTAAAGCCAGGTCTTCGCATTACCTTTTCCACGGATAAAACAATAGCCCCACACCGAATTTGCTATATAATCTGCCAGTTACGACAGGGTATAAGCAACCGATACAGGTGCTATTGCCAACCTTATCTCCGTGGAAATTCAAATTTGCGAAGTTTGACTTTAGAAGATAAAATTTCAATAACCCCTTTTGTAATAATGTCTGATTCACCGTCAGCCAACTCTTTGGCGCGGTGGTGAATCTGTGGCAAAGATACTAAAAAATGTTATTGGTGGGGCTATTTGCAGCAGATTTTTCATTTCGCGCAAATTATTTCGTTTCTAATAGGGGGGAAGCGTTGTGAAGTGGATATGGGAATTAATATACACAGGTGGTGAGGAATTTTAGATTGTAGGAATGCACGCTCGTGCATCCGAATTATTGTTTCGGATTTGCAGGGGAGGGGTAGCGGATGCACGAGTGTGCATCCCTACAATTAGGTGGTAAATGATAGGGTTTACAATGTTTGGGATGGATGTGGGTGAGGGTCAGGTGAGGGTTAGTCGGGAGGCGAGGGTGGGGATTAGGTGGCGGGCGGAGTGGAGTAGGTGGTCTGGGGTGAGGGAGAGGATGCGGGATTTGGTTTCTGCGGGGGAGGGGATCTGGCCGAAGAAGAGGGTGGCGCGGCCGTTGTTGAGGGCCATCTGCTCGTTGTTGTCTGAGGCGACTATGAGCTGGCCGAGATATTGCTTTTTCGCGGCTTCGAGGGCGCGGTGTGTCAGGGGTGTGGTGGCTATTTGCTGAAGTTCGTCGTTGACAAGTTCGATGCAGCGGTTGTTGTCGGCGGGGTCGCAGCCGAAGTAGACGGCAAACATTCCGCAGTCGCTCATCATTGAGAGGGAAGCGTCGACGGTGTAGACCAGCCCACGGCGCTCGCGCAGGGCGATGTTGAGGCGTGAGTTCATGCCGGGGCCACCGAGGATGTTGGTCAGCAGCCCGAGGGCATGGCGTTCAGGTGAGAACATCGAGGGGACGGAGATTCCGATTACCGTGTGTGCCTGGTGGGAGTCGATTGAGCGGGTTTCTGCAAATGGCTCTATAGCAAGTGGGGCGGTGCGGCGGAGCGGATTTCCTGCGGCCGGTAAGGTGCTGAAATGGCGCTCGACCATTGCGAGGACTTTCGCCGGGGACATCGCTCCGCGATAGAATGCCACCATGCGGGTGGTGGTATAGTTGGCGGTGATATAGTCCCGGCAGACTTCGCGGGTGAATTTCGGAAGGTTGGCGGCATCGCCAAGGATGTTATGGCCGAGAGCTGAACCTTTGAAAAACAGGTTCTCAAAATCGTCGAAAACGGCTTCAGAGGGGGTGTCGAGATAGCTGTCGATTTCTTCTTTGACCACGATGCGCTCACGGTCGAGTTCATGGGGAGGGAAAACGGAGTTGCCCACCAGGTCGGCAACAAGTTCAATCGCTCTTGCAACGTTGCCGTGGGGGAAGACGGTGTAGACGTTTGTCTCTTCCTTGGTGGTGAAGGCGTTGAGTTCGCCTCCGATGGCTTCCATGCGGTTGCGTATGTGGGAGGCGCGTCGGCGGGAGGTGCCTTTGAATATGGTGTGTTCCACGAAATGGGCAAGTCCGTGGAGGTTTTCGGCTTCATCGCGGCTACCGGCGTTGATGGCCACACCGAAGCATCCCACTCTTGATGGTACTTTTTGGCAAACGAGTTTCAGGCCGTTTGGCAAGAGGAAATATTCAGGAGGTTGTGTCACTATCAAGGCATATTATTCCGGGTCAGACCATTTGCCGTCGGCTTTCAGCAGGGCTATGAGTTTTTTGAGGGCGAGGTCGGAGGGTATGTTCTTTTCAACGGGTGTTTTTCCGCGGTATATGCTCACATTCCCGATTCCGGCACCGACATATCCGTAGTCGGCATCGGCCATCTCGCCGGGGCCGTTGACAATGCATCCCATTACGGCGATTTTCAGACCTTTGAGGTGGGATGTTGCGGATTTTACGGTCTTGACTGTTGACTGGAGGTCGAAAAGGGTGCGTCCGCATCCTGGGCAAGAGACGAATTCGGTGCGGCTTACCCGGCGGCGTGCAGCCTGTAGGATTCCGAGTGCGAGGCGGTTGCGGTCTTCATCGGCCATGGTGTCGGCAACGAGGTCGATTCCGTCGATGAGGCCGTTAAGCAGCAGTGCCCCGAAGTCGGCTGATGCGCGGATAACTACCTTATCGGCAGGGATGCCGGAGTAGTCGAGACGAGCTATAACGGGGTTTGCGGCGCCCGCGATTGTAAGTGCGTGGATTGCAGCCGAAAGTTCGCCTACGGGATTGGCGTGGTTGGAGGAGAGCAGGATGGCCTTGTTGGGGTTCGTGAGAGCCTGGGATGTGATTACGTCGTGGGGCATGGAGGCTGACAGTTGCAGCAGCGGTGCGGCCAGCTTGTCGAAACCGGCTATTACCGGCACGCAATCACCTCCGATATTCCCTATGGCGCGTGTGGCTCGGCGGGAAGGTGTGACAGAATCGTAGCTGTCGGCTAAAGTGCCGCTGATTGACGGGGCGGAAGCACGCGCAGTGATGTAATCGACCAGTTCGCGTGCCACCGGCACTTCACACTCGGGCTCTTCGCTGAGCGACACGCGGATAGTGTCGCCGATGCCTTCAGCCAGGAGCGTTCCGATGCCGACGGCAGAACGCACGCGGCCATCTTCACCGTCGCCGGCCTCGGTCACTCCGAGATGGAGGGGGAAGTGGATGTTTTCGGCATCCATGGCCCTGACAAGCATCCTGACGGTGTTGACCATCAAAACGGTGTTGCTTGCCTTGATGGAGATTACTATGTCGGAGAAATCGTGGCGGACGGCAACGCGAAGGAATTCCATGGCGCTTTCTACCATTCCGGCTGGTGTGTCGCCGTAGCGGCTCATTATGCGGTCAGACAGAGAGCCGTGGTTAACGCCTATGCGGATTGCAGTGTTATGCTGCCGACACAGTTCGAGGAATGGGCCGAAGGTGTCTTCTATCTTTTGGAGCTCGCGTGCATATTCTTCATCGGTGTATTCGAGTTTTGCGAACACCCGGCCCGGATCGACGAAGTTGCCCGGATTGATGCGCACCTTTTCAACCTCTTCGGCTGCGGCAAAGGCCGCTTTGGGGTTGAAGTGGATGTCGGCAACCAGGGGGATTGTGTAACCGGCCTGACGGAGGCGGTTCCGGATTTCACCCATGCATTTGGCTTCGCGCACACCTTGGGCGGTGAGGCGGTCGATGTCGGCTCCCGCTTTTGCGATGCGTATGGCCTGGGCAACGGAGTTATCGATGTCGGTTGTCGAGGTGTTGTTCATCGACTGTAGCCTGACGGGGTGCAGACTGCCGATTTCCACATTGCCTACACGGGTTGTGGAGGTCGGACGGCGATGATAATCGAATATGCTCATAGTTAGCGAGGGGATGCAGTGTGGTCAGTTTGTTTTGAAGTCGTAGGTTATTTCGCTTAGGTCAGCGTTGGCTTTTACGATTTTTTTGCCGAGATCTGCGCGCCATGCGTCATAGCGTGCTGCCAGGGCAGTGTCGGATATAGCGAGGATGCGCACGGCAAGCACTGCCGCGTTCATGGCCCCGTCGATTCCGGTGGTGGCTACCGGGATTCCCGGAGGCATCTGTGCGATTGACAGCAGTGCATCCTGGCCTTGAAGGGTTGCACTCAGCGGTACACCTATCACTGGGAGGGGTGTTATGGCTGCGATTACCCCTGGAAGGGCGGCAGCCATTCCGGCTCCTGCTATGATTGCCTTGACGCCCCTGGTGGCGGCATTGCGGGCAAATTCGGCAACTTCGTCGGGTGTGCGGTGGGCAGAAAGTGCGAGCATTTCAAAAGGCACTTCCATAGAGTTCAGGAAATCGGCGGCTTTGCGCATCACAGGAAGGTCGGAGGTGCTTCCCATTATTATGCTTACTACAGGTGTCATAACAGTGGTTATTGTTTGATGTTTTATGGTTATAATGTTGGGAGAGAGGCGCCCTGGAAGAACCATGCTGGAAGGAATATGCAGATGAATCCGTTGAGGAATCCCGCTCCAACTTGCAGCAGGGTGTGGCGGTTGAGAATCAGGCGTGATGTGCAAACTGCCCCGGTGACTATGATGCCGGTGATAAACTCGGATTGCAGATTCAAGGGGCTGTTGCCGCTGCATGTCAGGAAGAAAAGCATCGCTACGATAGCTCCCATGCCGGTTGCATGGCCGCTGATTTTCCACCACCGGTTGACAACCGCGAGTATGACCAAAGCGACAGCGCCTCCGAGCATGAACATCGACAGCCAGACAGGGGCGTTGACGAAGTGGTAGTAGATAGCCACGGCAATGTAGCAGAGGGTGCATATGACATATGGCACGGTGCGGTCAGTGCGGTCGTTAAGTGTCGGGTTCTTGACCACACCGAGGCGGTTGAGCAGGAAAATAGCGATTACCGGAATGGCACAAGTGGCCACGAAAGTGACTGCGATTACAATCAGACGAGCTTTCATGGGGCTGTAGCATAGATAAGATAGCCACATTGTCAGGATAATGCCGTATGTTCCCATAAGCAGAGGAGAGAAAAGAATTGACAGGCATCGTGCTATGGCGGTTATTGCTTTCATCGCTGTTGGTCTGGTTGAAGTTTGTTGTGTGGAGGTTAAAGTTTTTTCCGCAGCCTGGCAACCGGAAGTCCGAGAGCCTCGCGGTATTTGGCTACAGTGCGCCGGGCAATGTCGAACCCTTTGGCGGCGAGCATGTCGGTTATTATCCGGTCGCTCAGAGGGGCTGCCGGGTCTTCATTCCCGATAGCTTGTTTGATTTCGGCGATTATGCGGTTGGATGTCACGTTGTCGTTGTCGGTGTGCACTTTTTCGTTGAAAAATTTTTTCAACGGGTATATGCCGCGCAGTGTGGCGACATACTTCCCTTGAGTGGCGCGCGATATGACGGAGAGGTTATATCCGGTAAGCTGTGCGACATCGCGCAGAACCATCGGGCGTATGTCAACGTCGTTGTCGGAGAGGAAGAAATCATGTTGCAGTTTCACTATGGCCGACATGACCCGGAAGAGGGTTTCCTGGCGCAAACGTATTATTTTGATGAAATCGCGGGCATCATCGCGTTTGCTGCGCATGAACATGCGTGCCTCTTCCTGCCGTTTACCTGCTCCCTGGGGGATTGCGCTGTCGTCGGCGAATGTGGCTTCCACTCTAAGCTCGGGTATGTTGTTGAGCATGGTCAGTGTCAGTTTCCCGTCGGGCGTAGGTTCCACGGTGAAGTCGGGGGTGATATGGCGGGTGCGGTCGTCGACCTCGGATGCTGCGTATTGCGCCCCCGGTTTCGGGTTTAGGCGGGTGACCAAGGCGATTGCATCTTTAAGGTTGTCGAGGCTTATGTCCAGTTGCCGGGCAATCTGGTCGAAATGTTTCCGTGAGAACAGGTCGAAATAATTTTCGATAATCTCGATGGCGGTTACCGAGCGGGTTGTGCGTGGCATCCGGCGCAGCTGCAGCAACAGGCAGTCGCGCAGGTCGACGGCTGCAATTCCTGCCGGTTCGAGGCTTCTGACAGTCTGCCATATGCGGTTGACGGTTTCGGCATCGGTGTCGATACCTTCGTTGATGGCAAGGTCGTCGGTCAGAGCCTGTATTGAGCGTGTCATATAGCCGTTGCTGTCGATGCTGCCGATTATGTAGAGGGCAATTCTTCTGTCAGTCTCGTCAAGAGGCATCCCTGCCAGCTGGCTCTGCAGGGAATCAATGAGTGATTCACCAGATATGGCCGGAGCCTGGGATATGTAGCGTGAAGGGTCGAATGAACTGCGTAGTTCAGAAGGGAGGGGGCGCACTGTGAGGTTGGAGAGTTCAGACAAAGAGCTTTCGGTTGTTGAGGCTGAATTTTCAAGGTAATCGGGCATCTCCTCGTCAGACCGGAAGTCGGCCCTTTGGAGGTCGTTTCCGGATTCGGTGTAGGGGTTGCCGTCTTCGGTGCTGCCATTGTCAAACTGCTCTTCGGAATCAACGGTTTCGAGCGCCGGCATTTCATCGAGCGCCCGTTGCACCTCGTCTTCAACTTCGGGTCCGGTCATTTCAAGCATCCGCACGAATTTCACCTGCAGAGGCGTTAGCTTCTGCTGCTGACGCATTTCGGTGGTGAGTGACAGTGATTTGCTCATTGGCGTTTAGGCAATCTCTTAGATGTTGAATGACAAAGGGTGCGATATCGATTACCAGGATAGTGTTACTGTTGCAGATTCCATCTGGGCGGTTATCGGCGGGGTCAATTTCGCCACTTTGATTTCTCCGCCGGTTACCATTGGGAATCGCTCAAGTAGTTTGGTGCGGAGGCGGTGGGTCACATGCTCAAGAAGGCATGATGGCACCGCCATTACCTCTTTTATAATCTCTGCTATTTCTGCATAATCAATAGCCCCTGAAAGCCAGTCTCTCTCGAAGGCTTCTTTTGCAAACCTGTAGGGGATAGATAGCCTTACCGACACCTCAAAGAGGTTGCCGATATGGCGCTCCTGCTCCATCATGCCATGATGAGCATGAAGCCTGATTTTATTGATTTCAACAGTGTAGTTCATCCGGATGCAAAGTTACAAAAAACTTACTTATTCGGAATGTCTTGCATGTGGAAAAGTTTTGAAGAGAAGGTGGGGCTGTTGTCGGTGGATTTTTGTAAATTTGTATGTTGAATTTTGGCACACATCCAGACGGATGGGGTGTCATTTCGTATGATTATGGCAGAGATTTATTTTTCGATATATAATGTGCCTGCGGTTGTGTGGGTTTGCCTTGGGTTGGCGGTTGTATGCGGGACGCTGTTGTTGACGGTCTACAGAAACCATGTGCTGGTTTGTGCACGGTATGCCGACAGGCTTGATGGGGCAGATGAGACAGGCCGGACAGATGCGGGGGCGGAAACACGGCCCGGAGTATCGGTGATTGTCTATGCGGATGACAATGCGTCGGCGCTTGCGTCGTTGCTGCCCCGGTTGTTCAGCCAACAATATGCAGGGGCTTTTGAAGTGATTGTGGTCAACGACGGATCATCGGCCGAGGTTGCCGATGTTGTGAAGAACCATCTTGCGACACATAAGAATCTCTACCAGACATTCGTGCCGGTGGAGGCCCGCAATCTAAGCCGGAAGAAGCTCGGAATATCGTTGGGTGTGAAAGCTGCGCATCAGCCATATGTGATGATAACGAGTGCCCGTTGTTCGGTTTTATCCGACCGCTGGCTCCGGGATATGACAGCCCCTTTTGCAGGGGGGAAGGATGTAGTTCTCGGATTTGCGGGTATTAATGGTTTGACCCGTTTGGCAGACAGGTTCGACGAGGTTGCCACAGCCGCTGAATGGCTTACTTCTGCGATTGAAGGGAAGCCCTACCGCGGAATCGGGTTTAATCTCGGTTATAAACGCGCTTTGTTTTTTGATGCGAAGGGGTTTTCAAGGTCGCTGACATTGCATAATGGAGATGACGACCTGTTTATAAGCCAGATTGCCACGAAGCAAAACTGTGGGGTGGCTTTGACCGGGAACAGCAGGGTGGAGGTCAGTTTTCACAATCCGTGTAAGGCATTGCGAGATATGCGCCTTAATCATTGCTTCACAGCGAGGATGCTGGCGGCTAAAGGCGGCCGGATGTTCGGCATCGGCACTCTTTTGCTTTGGCTCTGGATTGCCGCCACTGTTACGGGTGTGGTCTTCTCACTGCCAAACGCGCTTTATGCATGTGTGCTGGTGGGGATGGTGCCTGCGGTATCGGTTCCGCTGTCACTGGCATGGTCGCGCACGGCCAAAGCGCTTGGGGTTAAGCTGCCGGCATTCGGAGTGCCATGGCCGATGATGTGGAGGTGGGTGCGGAATCTGCGCTATGCGTTGTTGTGCGGAAACAAGTCGCGCCATAATTACACATGGTCTCAGAAATAGCTGCCTGTGGTTTGCGGATGCATGTGTGTTGGTCAGGGTAGAAACGATTAAATATCACATAGTAGTGTAATCAAGATGTCGATAAGGAAATTATTGGTGTTTGTATTAATGGGGGCAATGGGGCTTGGTGTGCTCGCTCCTGAAGCCGATGCACGCCGGCGACGGAAAAAACGGAAGGCCCCGAAAGTGACAAAGGTGGTTTATAAAACACCCCCGACTACCGGCAAGATGGCGCCGTCGGAGCCGTTTGTGATTTTCGACCGGGAAGAACCGATTACCCGTGGTCTTGAGAACCGCGTTATTGCGCTATGGCAGAGCCATGGACTTTATTTCGACCAAAGCCAGCTGCGTTGGAAATGGCAGCGGCCACAACTGTTCGGCACAGTGGAGGATCTGCTGGCCCAGGGTTTTGTTATGCCCTACCTTATGCCGATGCTGGAGAATGCAGGGGCATATGTAATGTCGCCGCGTGAACGAGACATATCGCTGACAGAGGTGGTTGTTGACACCGACGGTTCGCCGGAGGGCGATTTTTATCTTACCGAAGGGAAGCATAAATGGGAGGAGGGGGCGCGTGGAAGCGGCTTCGCCCTTCCGTACGGCATGTTGACCGAGGGGGAGAACCCGTTCAGGATGGGCACGTCTGAAAGGGTGGAGACCGTTGATGAGAAACATGCCGACAGAAGAAGCACTGCGGTGTGGAACGCTGATATGCCTGCGCGTGGGAGATACGCGGTTTATGTGTCGTATGCGTCTTATCCCAACAGCGCAACAGATGCCCGTTACACCATCAACCATCTCGGAGGGAGCACTACAGTGAAGGTCAACCAACGGATGGGTGGTGGCACATGGATATATCTCGGTCATTATGACCTTGCAAAAGGTAAACAACAGCGGCCTGTTGTTGAGCTTAGCAATGTGTCGGCCGACGATGATGCTGTGGTTTCAGCCGATGCCGTGAAAATAGGTGGCGGCATGGGTAATGTTGCCCGTACGGCCAAGGGTAGCGAAATACCACCATATGCGTCAGGCTCACCACGGTTTACCGAAGGGGCCCGTTATTGGCTGCAGTGGGCGGGTATGCCTAAGGAGGTTTACAGTGAGAGTAAGGGGGAGAATGATTATACCGACGACTATAAGTGCCGTGCCCTGTGGGTCAATTATCTTGCGGGTGGCTCACCAATGCTGCCCGACAGTGCGGGGTTGAATATCCCGATAGATCTTGCGTTTGCGTTCCACACCGACGCAGGGATTACCGACGATGGGTCGGTTGTCGGCACGCTCGGCATTTATTCGACCGACGACGGGGTCAGGCTCGGCAATAACCGGAGCCGGTCGGAGTGCAGGGAGCTTGCGGAGGCTGTCATAGGGCAGGTTACTTCTGACATCGCTTCGTTGCACCGCCCCGACTGGACTTCGCGCGGGATCCGCGACCGGAAGTATTATGAAATCAGAGCCACGAAAGTGCCGGCAATGATTATGGAGCTGCTTTCTCACCAAAATTTCGAGGATA
Source organism: Bacteroidales bacterium (assembly GCA_910575545.1). Classification (GTDB taxonomy): domain Bacteria; phylum Bacteroidota; class Bacteroidia; order Bacteroidales; family Muribaculaceae; genus UBA7173. The sequence continues at coordinate 12,834 of CAJTFH010000026.1, read as the reverse complement.
TGAAATACGGGCTTGACCCCGCATTCCGGTTCGATGTGGCGAGGGCTGTCTATAAAGGAATCCTGAAATTTGTAGGCAAGCGTTACGGGGTGCAGTACACAGTGCAGCCTCTGCCGGTGGGGCATTTTGCCATAACTGCCGGCGGGGGCGGCCGCTACCGGCTGACATGGCGCCAGGCAATCGATAAGCTGGAGCTGTCGGCTTATCCGAAATATTATGTGGTGGAAGAGAGAATTAATGGTGGGGCATTCAGGAAAGTCGCTACTGTCAAGGAGCCGCGTTATGATGTTAAAATCGAGGATGACCAAATCCATTCCTACCGGATTGTGGCGGGGAACGATGGTGGTTTGTCGTTTCCGTCGGAAGTGCTGTCGCTCTACGATAACGGGAGCGGCAGACCGGATGTGGTTATTGTGAACGGTTTTACCCGCGTTTCGGCACCGGATGATTTCTCGACAGGCGATTTCAGCGGTTTTGATTTCCAGGGAGATGCAGGGGTGGCAGATGTGTCCGACATAACAACTACCGGGAGCCAGTATGATTACCTTTCAATGTCGGAATATGTTAGCAATGACCGCCCGGGGCATGGCGCTTCGCGCGGCGATATGGCGCGGAAGGTGACAGCCGGTAACACACATGATTTCGTGTGGTTGCACGGACGGGCGGTGAAGGCTGCCGGGAAAGGGTTTGTGTCGGCGGGGGTTGATGCTTTTATGGCGGAAATGCCGGCATCTGCGTTGGGCACTCCGGCCAATCCTCCGGTTGTTGACTTGATTCTCGGTAAGCAGAAGGAGATTCTTGCCGGCAATGGAAGCCGGGGCACGAAATATAAGGCATTCCCTTCTGATCTGCAGTTGCGGCTTGAGGGGCATTGCCTTGGCGGGGGGAGTCTGTTTGTTAGCGGCGCTTATATCGGTAGCGACCTGGGAGGGAACAGGTTCGGCCCGGAGGGAACACATAGCCGCGATTGGGCGTTTGTATCGTCTTTGTTGGGCTTCAACTGGGAGATGGGGAAGGCTGCCGTTGACGGGAAAGTGAGTGTGGTTCCTTCGCCTGTGAAGGCGTTTTCAGAAAAGAAACTGGAGTTTGAGATAAAGCCTACCCCGGAGAGCTACGGAGTGGAATCGCCTGATGCATTGCGTCCGTCGGGCATAGATTCGTTCACTATAATGCGTTATGATGAGAACGGTCTGACAGCCGCCACTGCATTGGAACGAGAGATTGAGAACGGTCGCCCCGGGGCGGCTTACCGGGTTGTTGCAATGGGATTTCCGTTTGAAGTTATCAAAGGGGAGGATAACAGGAGCAAGCTGATGAGGGAGGTTTTGAAGTTTTTGGGATTATAAAAGGCTGATATAGGCTGTTAAAGGCCGCGAAAGGCGGTGCTTGGATGCAGACAAGCTTTTATGAAATATGAGAAAAGAGATGGAATCAAAGGATAAACAGGAGAGAAGGAGTGATTGCGGGGAGTATGTCGTGGCTTCGGTTGAAATTCCGGCACAGGTGTCGACGACTGGGCTTGCCGCGGCGGTGGCTGCTGTTGGCGATGCGGCAGACTATGTTTTGCTGAGGGTTATGCCGCAGGCCGGGATATCGGTTATGGAGAACGATGGTGTTCGCCGGCAGATGGTTCGGGTGGCTGAAGGGACCGGGGCTGTGATGGTGTATGGTTATTATGCCGAGCAAACTGAAAATGGGTTGGTGAAGCATCCGGTGATTGACTGCCATGAGGGGTCGGTGCGCGATGATTTCGACTGTGGCCCGCTGTGGATGGTTAAACGCGCTGTTCTGGCGGAGGCATTGGCCGGTATGGGTGACTGGCATTACGGGGCGCTTTATGCTTTGAGGCTTTATCTGATGCGCAATGGAAAGATTGTGAAATTCCCGGGTGAACTTTGCCGCATCGACCGCACGGATATGCGTAGCAGCGGTGAGAAGCAGTTCGATTATGTGAACCCGCGCAACCGCGAGGTGCAGGTTGAGATGGAGCGTATTTTCACCGAGCATTTGCATGAGACGGGGGCTTACCTGACACCTCGTATCCGGCTGATTGACCCGGAGGAAGGGCCGTTTGAAGTTGAGGCTTCGGTGATTATTCCTGTGCGCAACCGCGAGCGCACTGTGGCTGATGCCGTTAAATCGGCCTTGGCGCAGAAAGCCGGCTTTGAGTTTAATGTGATTGTTGTTGACAATCACAGCACTGACGCTACCGGAGAAATTGTTGAATCATTGGCCGCGGAAGACAGCAGGGTCGTGCATATCGTGCCCGAAAACGAGGGGCATGGAATCGGGGGGTGCTGGAATATCGGGGTATGCGACCCAAGGTGTGGCCGCTATGCCGTGCAGCTCGACAGTGATGACATATACAAAGATGAAACGGTTCTGCAGAAGATTGTGGATAAATTCCGGCATGAGCGGTGCGCCATGGTGATAGGTTCGTATGAACTGGTTGATTTCAACGGCAATCCGATTCCGCCCGGATTGATTGACCACCGGGAGTGGACTGATGAGAACGGGGCTAACAATGCATTGCGGATTAACGGTCTGGGGGCGCCGAGGGCGTTTTTCACTCCTGTTTTCCGCCGTATATTGCTTCCTGATGTCAGCTATGGTGAGGATTATGCCATGGGGCTGAGGATTTCGCGAAGCTATCGCATAGGGCGCATATATGAATCGCTTTATCTGTGTCGCCGCTGGGAGGGTAACTCCGATGCGGCGCTTAGCGTGGAGCGGGTTAATGCCAATAATGCCTATAAAGACAGCCTGAGGTGTGATGAGATAGAGGCGCGCAGACGGATGAATTCTGAAGGCACGGATGAATGATGGATACCGGAGAACTGTTGGATTTTCAGCGGGCGCAACTGGAGCGCTGGCCTATGGCAGCTGCCAATTTCAAGGCACTGGAAGGGGTTGAAACGAAGATTTTTAGGGTTGGGGATGTCGGTGTGGCAGTGCAGTATAATCCGGCGCGCATAGCATCGACTTCGGCCAAGGTGGATGCCGTTTCGTTGGCTAAGAGACCTTGTTTCCTTTGCCGCTCAAACCGCCCGGCAGAGCAGATGGCCATAGATGCGGGCGATTATGAAGTGCTGGTGAATCCATTCCCCATATTTCCGGTGCATTTCACAATTGCCGCCAAGGAACATGCCCCGCAGCTGATTAGCGGCGATGGCTGTCGCCGGTTTGCCGACATGTTGCAAATCGCATGTCAGTTGCCGGGACTTGCATTGTTTTATAACGGCCCCCGATGCGGGGCTTCCGCACCCGACCATTTTCATTTTCAGGCGGTAGAGGTTTGCCGACTTCCATTGTTTGAGTGGTTTGACTGTGGCTTAAGGATTCCATATAGGGTCGAGCATGGCTGTTTCTTTTCGATTTACGATGGGGTGGAATGGCTGAAGGGGTTGTTTGATGAATTGCAGTCTCTGCCTGAGAATTTCGGGGAGGTTGAGCCGAGGGTCAACATCCTTTGCAGGGGATATGGCAATGGGGTGGAGGTTGCCGTGATTCCGCGGCGCGCCCACCGGCCCGATTTCTTCGGTTATGGGGAAGGGGAGTTGCTGTTAAGCCCTGCTTCGGTGGATTTGGCGGGGGTGGTGGTTGCTCCATCTCCGGAGGATTTCAACCGGAAGCTGACAGCAGAGTGGCTGGAGGCGCTTTTCCGGCAGACATGCTATTAGGGTGGCTTTAATAACATTTATGGCCTGTCGGAGATTTGGATTTAGGGAGTAAAACGAGGGTGTGTCATAATGGCTCATCTGGGTCGTCGCCCGAGGGCTTCGGGTTCGGTCATTGACCTTAGTCAACTCCCTTCACCCTCACCCTCAGGCTCCTACCATCTGAACCATTCTGACAGCACCCTCTCCATCCGGATGCCAAAAAGGCGTTGGTCGAATTTCGACACAACGCCCGGCGTTTTTATGTTGGTTTGATTTTATTTCGTTGAGTTGAAATAAATCGTTTCTCCCTCGAATGTGATTGAAAGGATGCCGTTGTCGATGCTGAAATCGGCTTCTTGTCCGTAGAACAGTAGGTATGAGGGGTTGCCATTGGAGTCAAGCAGTGTCAGCTTGTTGCCGTCGACTTTGTAGAAGGAATATGCAACGATTAAATCAAGGTCATCGCTTTCGGGCTGGTAGTAGCGGAACAGTCCGTTTTTATAGAAAGTGAACACATGGACCTCTTGACCCTCGACTCTGCGTTCCCATGTGCCTACAATCGGGTTGGCTACCTTTGTTGGAACAAAACCATAGTTGTCTGAAAGTTTGTAAAGTGTCATGTTCAATGTTGACACGTTGGATTTCAAAGTGTACTCATCATCGTAGTCGTCAAGGAAGCTCCAACGTGAACTGAATTGGAACTGATTGCCTTTTACAGAGTACTTGCCTGAGGCCTTCATTGCGCCGAAGTCGATGGCAAGATTGTTCCCTGTTGCAAAGCAGTATCCGATGGCGTCATATCCGTCGCCCTGATCCATTGTTGCGATTCCGTTGGGTTTGAACGTGAAAACCATTGATTCGCTTTCGCCTTCTTCATCAGGGAATGAGAACTCCCATTTGCCCAAAAGTTCATCAGGGGTGTTCATCTTATCAGCGGGGACTACGACAGACGGCTGGTCATCATCATTGCCATTGCCACCTCCGTTGTTGTTATTCCCTTCGGGTTCGTCATCTCCACATGATGAGAGGCTCAGGCATAGTGCTGAGGCAATGGTGCAAAAGATTGTTTTCTGAATTTTCATAATATATCGGTTTATTGAGTCTCTATTCAGAGTGCCGGATTTAAGGGTGTGTTAATCCTCTTAGTCCTCTTATTAGTCCAATTAGATTGATGATGATTTAATAAAACAAAAACCGGATGCCGAAGTGACATCCGGTTTGTAGCGGGATCGAGAATTGAACTCGAGACCTCCGGGTTATGAATCCGACGCTCTAACCAACTGAGCTATCCCGCCTCATTTGCGAGTGCAAAGTTACAACGGATTTTTGAAACATGCAAATCTGAGGCGGGATATTTTTGAAGTAAAAATTTCAGGCTATGGAAGTTCATTAAAATGAGTGAAATAGCTATTGCCAGGTTGGGGATGTGGCGGAAAATTGGTATCTTTGCAGTTCGGGTGGAGGGGGGTTAGTGCAGGGATATGGAGCAGGGATGTTATGTGATGTAAACTAAAACAACAAGAAATAAAACAGAAAGATGGCACAACAGGAAGATGTGTTTAAAAAGATAGTGTCGCACGCGAAGGAATACGGGTTCGTGTTCCAGTCGAGCGAGATTTACGATGGATTGTCGGCTGTTTATGATTACGGACAGAACGGTGTTGAGTTGAAAAACAATATCAAACGGTATTGGTGGGAGGCTATGACGCTGCTGCATGAGAATATCGTGGGGATTGATTCGGCGATTTTCATGCATCCAACAATCTGGAAGGCTTCAGGGCATGTAGATGCATTCAATGACCCGTTGATTGACAACCGCGATTCCAAGAAACGCTATCGTGCCGATGTGCTTATCGAGGAGCAGATTGCCAAAATCGAGGATAAAATAGAGAAGGAGGTGGCCAAGGCCGCCAAACGCTTCGGCGAGAGTTTCGACGAGGTTATGTTCCGCCAGACCAATCCTCGTGTGCTGGAGCATCAAACGAAGCGTGACGCACTGCACCAGCGTTTCTCCGATGCGATGAATGCCAATAATCTTGAGGAGCTTCGCCAGATTATCATCGACGAGGAGATTGTTGACCCAATAAGCGGCACCAGGAACTGGACTGACGTGCGCCAGTTCAACCTGATGTTCAAGACCGAAATGGGTTCTACGGCCGACGGCGCCATGACGGTTTATCTGCGTCCGGAAACAGCGCAAGGCATTTTCGTGAACTATCTGAATGTGCAGAAAACGGGCCGTATGCGCATTCCATTCGGTATCGCACAGATCGGTAAGGCATTCCGCAACGAGATTGTGGCCCGCCAGTTCATTTTCCGTATGCGCGAGTTCGAGCAGATGGAGATGCAGTTTTTCGTGCGCCCCGGCACCGAGCTGGAGTGGTTCAAAAAGTGGAAAGAGACACGCCTGAAATGGCACAAGGCTCTTGGGTTGGGTGATGATAAATACCGTTACCACGACCATGAGAAGCTGGCCCACTATGCAAATGCGGCCACCGACATCGAGTTCCAGATGCCTTTCGGCTTCAAGGAGGTTGAGGGGATTCATTCGCGCACAAATTTCGACCTGTCGCAGCATGAGAAGTTCTCGGGCAAGAAAATCCAGTATTTCGACCCGGAACTGAACGAAAGCTATATACCTTATGTGATTGAGACATCGATAGGTGTTGACCGCATGTTCCTGAGCGTTATGTGCTCTTCATATGAGGAGCAGGCGCTTGAGGGGGGCGACACCCGCGTTGTGCTTCACCTGCCTGAGGCGTTGGCGCCTGTGAAATGTGCCGTAATGCCGCTGGTGCGCAAAGACGGTCTGCCCGAGAAGGCGCGTGAGATTGTCAACGACCTGAGGTTTGACTTCAACACCCACTATGAGGAGAAGGATTCGATAGGCAAGCGCTACCGCCGCCAGGATGCCATCGGCACACCTTTCTGCATCACCGTTGACCATCAGACGCTGGAAGATAACACCGTGACGCTGCGTGAGCGCGACTCTATGGAGCAGAAGCGTGTTAACATCGCCGACTTGCATTCGCTCATACATGACCGTGTGAGCCTCAACAGCCTGTTGCGCAAGCTGGGCTGAACCGATATGCCGGTCAGACGGTTTTAATGTTAGTGTAAATTTGACAGAACTATTATGAAAAAAGGATCTATAATCGGAATAGTGGTGGCAGCGCTGCTGGTGTTCCTGTTCGCGGGCGGTTGCTCGCAATATAACGGGCTGGTCAATGCAGACCAGTCGGTTGAAAAGCAGTGGGGTCAGGTTGAGAACCAGTACCAGCGCCGTGCCGACCTGATTCCCAACCTTGTCAACACCGTCAAGGGATATGCCGCCCATGAGAGCGAGACACTTGAGAGTGTTACCAATGCCCGTGCAGGTCTGACTAAGGCCTATAACGAGGCCAACGAGATGACTGCGGCTGAGGCGCAGCAGAATGTCGAGGCTTTCCAGCAGCGCCAGAGTGCGTTGAAAGGTGCGCTCGACATTTATGTCAACGCGGTGCGCGAGGCATATCCCGACCTGAAGGCCAATGAGAATTTCATGAACCTGCAAGCTCAGCTTGAAGGCACTGAAAACCGCATTGCAACAGAGCGGATGCGCTATAATGAGGCTGTTGAGGTCTATAATAAGATGGTGCTCCGTTTCCCCGGCAATATTTTTGCAGGGTTGTTCGGTTTCGATCGCAAGGATATGTTCAAGGCTGAGGAGGGTGCGCAACACGCTCCGAAAGTAGAATTTTAATGCATTCTAAATGTTTGCAATGAAAAAGTTCAGTGTGATTGTCGGCGTTTTTGCCGGATTGGTTCTGGCCTCATGCAGCAAAAATGATGATGACGAAAATGTGTGGGAGGCTTATGCCGACTGGCGCGATACCAATAAGGCTTGGGTTGTCGAGCAGGAGACGCTGATGGATGAAGACGGTGTGACGCCTTACTACCAGAAGGTTACTCCTGTGTGGAATCCAAACGCGTATGTGCTGATGCATTGGTTTAACGACCGCAGTGAGACTCAAGATAATCTGGTGCCTATGCTGACGAGTACGGTGGCCACCAAGTACCAGCTGTTTTCGATGGATGATGATAAACTTGATTCGTCGGAAGGATTGGATGACGGCCTGTTTTTCACAAAGGTATCGTCTGTTATCGATGGCTGGCAGATTGCGTTGATGAATATGCATGTGGGTGACACTGTGCAGATTGTGATTCCATATCAATCGGCCTATGGTGGTATCTCGCAAGGTAAGATCCAGCCTTATTCGGCTCTGCGCTTCAATGTGCGTCTGTCGGATATACCGGCTTATGAGGTGCAGCCGTAGTGGAAGTAAGAAGCAAGAAATAAGAAGTAAGAAGCGGGTGTGACGTTGTTGCATCCGCTTTTTGTTGCTGCATTGGATGACAGTTTCTTATGTCGCACTTTTTGCTTCCGACTTCTCGTTCCGACCTGCGACTTATTACCTCCCTATTATATGCCGGAGGATGGATTCACCGGAGGAATAGGGGTAGGGGAGGAGGCAGATGGCGGCGAGGAGGGCCAGGAATATGATGAGCATGACTATGATGCCGCCGCGCACGAGCCGGGGCGGGATTTCGCCGATCAGGCGGCGCACTTTTTCAGAACGGAGGTCGATGTTGGTGGGCATGGTAGTAAGAAGTCAGAAGAAAGAAGTCAGAAGTCGTAAGTTGGAGGGTCAGGTGCCGAGTTCGAGCTGGTTTTTGACGAGGCTGTAGTAGGCGGAACGGCGGGCGGTGAGGCTGGTGTGGGTGCCGCTTTCCACGATGCGTCCATGGTCGAGTACGACGATGTTGTCGGCATGGCGTACGGTTGACAGGCGGTGGGCCACGACGATGACCGTGCGCCCTTGGTAGAAACGGGCGAGGTTGGCCACTATTTCGCGCTCGTTTGCGGCATCGAGCGAGTTGGTGGCTTCGTCGAGGAAGATGAACGATGGGTTGCGGTAGACGGCGCGGGCTATGAGGATGCGTTGTTTCTGCCCTTGGCTCAGACCTGTGCCGTCGCGCCCGATCAGAGTGTCGTAGCCCAGCGGGAGCTGCATCACGAAGTCGTGGATGCAGGCTGTGCGGGCGGCCTCTTCGAGGCGTTGGGTGTCGATGGGGCCGTCGGCCACGGCGATGTTACGGGCTATTGATTCGGAGAATATCACCCCTTCCTGCATAACGGCGCCGCACTGCCTGCGCCACCGGCTAAGGCTTATTTCAGCCAGCGGAGTGCCGCCGATTGTAATTTGGCCTGACTCTACTGGATAGTAGCCCAGCAGGAGTTTGATTAGGGTTGTCTTGCCGCTGCCGGATGCGCCGACAATGGCCGTCACCTTCCCACGGGGGATGTCGAGTGTTATGTCAGAGAGGGTTTTGCGGGGTGAGTGGCGGTCGTAGCGGAATGAGACGTTGTGTAGCGCAATCCCTCCGGCGGGGGGAGCGGCGGTGGCTACTGAGGGGGCGTTTTCGAGGCCGGAGGGTTGCCGGAGGGCCTCTTCATCGGGGCGGCAGTGGATTTCGTTGATGCGGTCGAGCGATATTTTCACATCCTGGAGTGAGTAGAGAAACGACATTAGCTGCTCCACCGGGCTGTTGAGCTGCCCCACGATATACTGCACCGCCAGCATGGCGCCCAGTGTGATGTGGCCGTTGATGACGGCGGTGGCGGCCAGCACCGTGATTAATATGTTTTTGATTTCGTTGATGAAGATGCTGCCGGCTTCCTGTGTCTGCTGCATTTTCAGCGAGCGCATCTGCACCTCGAAGAGGTCGGCCTGCACATCTTCCCACTCATGGCGGCGGCGCTCCCGGCAGTCCTGCAGTTTGATTTCCTGCATGGAGGTGATGAACTGGTAGGTTTTGTTGTGGTTGACGGCCTGGCACTCGAACAGCTCATAGTCGAGCACTTTGCGTCGGCGCAGGAACGATGCCACCCACACACCGTAGACTGCACTGCCTATGAGGAACACTGCAAAAATCAGGTAATCGTAGACCAGCAGCACGATGCCGAACACCAGGAAACTGAGCAGAGAAAACGCGATGCCGAGGGTTTGCTGGGTGAGGAAAGATTGCACGCGGGTGTGGTCTGACATGCGCTGCAGCAGGTCGCCGGTGAGTTTTGTGTCGAAAAACGCCATCGGGAGCTTCAGCAGTTTAATGAAGAAATCGCTGACAAGCGATATGTTGATGCGCATCGAGATGTGGAGCAGCAGCCACCGGCGGATGAAGTCGGTGGCGGTGCGCCCGGCCACAATCATCAGTTCTCCCAGCAGCACAAGCCATATGAAGCCTACATCTTTGTGGCGGATGCCGATGTCGACAATCCATTGGGTCAGGAACGGCATCACCAGCTGTAGCACACAGCCGAGCAGCAGCCCGGCGGCAATCTGCAGGAAATAGCGGCGATATTCGTTGACATATCCCATCAGGAAGCGGAGCGGGCGGTTGTGCTCGCGCGGCTCGTTGACCGCCGTGCCGAACTCTATTGTAGGCTCGAAAAACATGGCAATCCCTTTTTCACATCCTTGCGAAGAGCAGCTTATCCATTTGTCGGCCATCTGCCGTGGAGTGCAGGTGTATCGCCCTTTGGCCGGGTCGGCAATCCGGAAGCGTCCGCGCCGGGTCATGCCGTAGAATACCACGAAATGATTCTGATTCCAGTGGAGAATTGCTGGGGCGTCGATGCGGGTGAGTTCTTCGGCTGTGACTTTGGCGGCGGTGGTTTTGAGCCCCAATGCTCCGGCGGCTTCGGCAATACCTTTGAGCGATACGCCTTCATTGGTGGGAAAGCAGAACCGCTCAAGGGTTGACAGCCTGTAGGGTCTTCCCATCAGCGAGCACACCATAGCGAGCGATGCCACTCCGCATTGCATGGAGTCGCGCTGTCGCACATATTTCAACCGTGTCGGCATTCGTTGGGGGGTTAGCGGACGGAGGAGCTCCGGAGTGAGTTGACGATGTTCTCGTTGCCACGGGAAACTTGACGGCCGTAGCCGATGTTGTAGGTGAGTGAGACGGCTATGCGCCGGCCTCCGGCAACTTCCCAATCGGTGCGGCTGCGGTTGATGTTGGGGCCGTTGAGCGTCTGCGATGATTTGGAATAGCGGTAGAACGGCGCGATGCTGAGGCTGCAACCGAAATCCCCGGCTGTGTAGCTGCCGGAGAGATGGAAGAATGGCGTGTGGTGTCGGGATGTCTCTCCGGAACCTTTGGCGTAGATGGTGGTGAACTGCGATGTGGATGCGTAGAGGGAGAACGACAGTTTCTCAGTGGGGATGTAGGAGACTGACAGGGAGGGGCTGATGCCCCATTTGTCAACGTGGTAGATGCCTGAATGGAATACGCGGGCGATTCCTACGCCGGGAGTAATCGACAGCTTGCGCGAGAACAATCTGATGGGGGCGTCGAGGTTGAATGACAGTTCGTCGTATTGGCCGCTGTTGACAAAGGCGTTGTGCATGATGCCGTTGTGTGGGAGGTAACCGATTACGAAGTCGTTCCAGCGGTGGTTCCACATTGTTGAAAATGAGAGTGAGAAGTTGTTGGTCGGCATCCATGTGTATGACAGGGAGGCATGTGCGACCGGGGTCAGGCCGAGAGACATGTTGCCCGATTTCGCTTCATATTCAGAGGTTTGGTAGCTGGCGTTGTTGTAAGACTGGATGACCCTGCCCATGCGCTCCAGGGAGGCATTGAAATAGAGGCTGTGGTCGGTGCCGATGCTGCCGTTGATGCTTATGTTGCCTGAACCCATGATGTCGGTCATCGGTTTCTCTGAGTTTGCTTTCATGTAGTTTATCGGCAGACCGGCCGATATGCGGGCGCTCCAACCGGTGCCGATTGGCGTTGAATAAACCAGATGGGCGGTAAATGAGTTTGTGAGCAGTTTCTGCCGTGATGCGGTTGTGTTGGTGTAGCGGGTGTTGTAGGCCATCGGTTCTTCCGAGACGCTTACTCCCAGCGACGAATTGTTGGGTAAGGAATATGTGATGCTTGCGAAGAGATATGCTCCAAAAACTGTCTCTTTGGTGTGGTTGGCCAGCGGGGCCGGCAGATTTGAGGCACTGTAGCGGTAGTCGGTTGAATTCAATGATGCACTGGGCACTATGTTCGCTAACAACTGCAGCCGCTCTGAAAGATGGATTCGGGCGGAAAAACCGATATAGGGAGAGGCGGAGCAGTATGATTGCGATGATGAGGTGGTGTAGCTCTCATAGTCATCGACATTATATTTCACCGATCCTGTCGTTGCTTCGTCGGGCACGTTGAACGACCTGATTCCCGCCGCCAGAGTGAGCAGATATGAACCCTGCTTTTCGTAGCTCCATTTAATTCCGCCGAAATAGTCGAGCTGGCGGAATCGGTCTTGGTTTGTGCGGCTGTCAGAGATTAGTTTCCATGGCTCTCCGTCGGAGCCGACCATATCCATTTCGGAGTGTTCGATGCTGTGATCCGACGATGTTCGGCGGTATGATGCACCTCCAGAAGCCTGGAGGGTGTGGCGTCCTGTGACAAACTTGCTGTAGGCAGTGTATTCCCCCTCGTTGAGGATGAACGACTGCGTTGCGTTGGCCGATGTGTAGCCGCCCCATTCATATTCCTTGATGATGAAGTCGATAACCGCGTCGCGCCCCATATATTTAGGGTCGGAAGGGGAGCGGAGCACCGCCACTTTAAGCACATCCTTCGGGCGCAGGCCGTTGACCTCCATCGCCGAAGCCTCGCGACCGTTGATGAAATAGGCCACCTCCCGGCCGGTGTTGGTTTTGATCTCGCGTGATGAGGGGTTGACTTTGAGAACCGGAATCTGCATCTTTTCCAACAGCCCGAAATAGTCGAGCGAGGTTTTCTTCTCCCTCTGCGACGGGCGGAACTCAATCCCGTCGGCCACCGGGCTGGCATTTTTGGCTTCCACAACCACTTCACCAAGCATCTTCCCGGCAATTGTGTCGGTGTCGGCGCTTTGGGCTGATATTGTGATTGCCGCAATGGCGAAAATAATGGAAAAGTATTTACGCATAGGCTGTAATTCAGGACGGATGCCGATGGGTATGTTTGTTATATTAAGTAGATGTTGAAAATTAGTTTATATCAAAAATTTTGCGTATGTTTGTGTAAACACATAAAGACACAACGCTATCGCAAAAATCAAAGTTATACAACTGACAGACCAGCAACG
>CAJTFH010000025.1 GCA_910575545.1 Bacteroidales bacterium | reverse complement strand
CAATGTCTGCAAAGAGGTCATAAGGAAGGATTATCCGGATCTTTCGGTAGCGCAGTTCAAACGGCTTATGTTTGAATCTTATCTCGCCTCAACAATTATTTCGACTTGCGGAAAATCTCCGCATATCAAAATAATTCAGAAAATAAATCATCGGTTGGCTCAGTTAGCGGCTTAGCCAAGGATGAACAACCTCAAATTTTACCGAATCATTGTGTATTAAGTAAGTCATCAAAATTATTACGCATATTATGAATCTTGAGACTTTATATCATCGGCGGAGCTTTTTCGGTGCTTTTAGCCTTCATATTCAGTCGTGTAGACAACTACACTCCTTCATTCTCAGGCTAAAATCCCTCGAAAAATCTCTCTCCGATAATATAAAATAATTTTGACGACTTACTTATTCCATTCCTACAACATCAGAACCTCAGTTCCCCACATCAACCAGGCGCACAAATACTGCATCTGTAGTGCCAACCGCAGGCATCTTTGATGTCACAACGTCGCCATCTTTTTCTCCGTTATGGTCAGCCCCATAAAGAGAGCTGAAATCATCCTTATAGAAGATTCTCGTCTGATACGGCCCGAAACCGAAGCTCGTATAATTCAAATCCCAGGCATAAAACGGCCGTGGGGTGTCTTTCCCATCAACTATATTAGGCTCTTTTACGTCAATACGATATTCCACGTCATTCAGCCAATATAGCGCACCCAGCTGGTTCTTCATTGTATAGAGAGCCGGTGCATTCAGGCTTTGCACAGTTTTAAAATCCATTAATGCACTTCGGTTGGCATAGCGCAAAGTGCCTATCGGGTCATTATAATGCCCCTTTCTACGCCCATAACCGGTATTGCCTATAGGAAAGAACAACTGCTGGCCCGTGTTTACATTGCGCACAAACACACCACGCATCCCCTTCTTGTCTCCAGGTGCGGTATAGGTGTTTGATGTCGTATTTGACTGTTCGGGTTCCATACACTCATCGCCATACATAACTCCATAGTAACGCTGATAAGTGTCAATATTCTCGAAAAACTGGTTCCAGTCGTTAAAATCAGACACCCTTGTTGATTCGCTGCCCGTAAAGTCGCTGCCAAAGCCCTTGTTTGACGAGCGCAACTCATTGAATGTGGTTAAACCCTCACTGCCGTCGGCCTCCCAGCATTCCAGTTGCTTGCCGGAAATATCGGCTTCAAAACCATAGCCAGGCCTGAGGTTGTTCGATGATTTCAAGCCTATGCTTGAGCCGAACATGAACATGGCGCCACCCTCGAGAGGATTAACCACATCGCCTCCAACACCGGCGTGGCGCACATTCCCCATATGCCACCGGACCGGCTTGCCATCTTTCGACGTCGTTCCCATATCAACCGTTCCATAGCCCTGGCTGACAAGGATAACATGGTCGCATGTGTTGTCGTGATACGTCACATCTATCATGCCGAATCTCGGTGGCTCCGTAGAGCCTATAGTTGAAACCGGCCTGTAATAGAACTCGATTTCAGACAATGTCGACCCCTCTACAACCTTGCCCCAAGAGCCGCTCTCACTGTCGCGGATCTGAACCCAATCGCCATCAGTCACCTCAGCCCTCCATGGCCCCTTCGACTGTATGGGTTCAAAGAACTCCGCCGATTCGGGTGAGGAACTCGTGTCATAGAGAATCACATGGAACTCATTCATATTCCCTGCGCTTCGCCATATACCTTTAGGATTAACCAGGCGCTTGACCTGTATGACATCTATAATCGTATCAATCGTTGCAGTAGAATTTGTAAACGATGCTGTTATTTTCAGTTTAGCCGTACGCGTACGACCCACATAGAAGTTATTTCCCGATAACCCGTTATCAACATTCTCCGAAGCGCCTCTGACACCGCGAATCGAAAGAGGACGGGTGTAGACCGGAATCACCCCATCCATAAGGTCGCTCTTATATTCTTCGTCGAAGCTTTCCGTGAAACTCGCTTTATAGTCATTTTTCTGGGTCACAACGTCTTTGGTCTGCACGGTTGTAACACGTTTGTCCCATTTTTTCAGGGTCAGGAAGCCATGGGTCAGATTGGTATTCGCCCAATGCTCACCAGGGTAAAGATCGCCGCTGAACGGATGTGGCGGCAACCCGCTCTCCTCATCATAGTCATATTCCCACGGATTGCGTATAATCCCGGCCTTGACCTCCGCCAGATCACCCACAATGTTCTTGTCAAAATAAACTTTCACCGGGATATCGGTCGAGCGGTTATAGAGGTAGGAGATATAGACATCGTGGGTCACAATTTGCGGCGGGTTCGGCTTGTAGCCGAACTCGATATGCCAGTCGGGATCGTTGGCGTCGTTGTTAAACACCAGCGTGAGTTTATAGTGGGTGTTGCGGGTGGCATTGAAATCGTCGGTCACATTCTGCCCCAGCATGAACCGGTAGGTTATGTTGCCATAAGAAGGATTGTTCTTTGAGTTGTTAACATAATAGCCCTTGACCTCGACATATGTGCCGTAAGGCTTATTGTCTTTCTTGTCGAAATTCTGATACTGGTGTTTATTCGGATCCTTGCCCTGGAGATTCTCGTAGAAAAACAGAGCCTTATCGGTGTTTTTATGGCTTCCGTAGGTGTTGGAGCCACGCCCCTTGGCCAGACACGGCCATTCCTCATAATCAGCCTCTTCTGAATAGAGCATTGTCTCCCCTTCGGCAGTGATTTCACCGGCTTTGGCAGGCGTATTGCCGTTGACCAGCTGACACGACACCGGAATGTCGCGTATCTGCACCGATTTCAGATAGATATAAACATTCTCGTTTAGGTTTTTTGCATCGAAAGCTACCGTGACTTTCGACGCCAGGCGTTTAGCCCACGAATAAAGCGAAACAGCGCTTTTATTGATTGTCACTGTCTTCACCTCGTTGTTGAGCGTCTGCGACAAGTCGGTGTGGAAATATCCCGACATCTGGCAATTCTCGCTGACCGTGCTGCTCCAGGTGAACGGTATTTTTTTCAGACCCTCCTCAGTCTGTATCGCGTCATGCTGCGTGGCATCGAGGTCGCCGCAGTTCACCACCGAATAAACCCGGTATTTCCCGAAGCTCACCTGTGCTTTCAGGTTGCGGGTGCATTCGGTATACTCCTCCGTCTCCGACCCCTCCAGCTTTATCTGTTCAGTCTTAGGGCTGTCGAAATAGAACCGGTAGGCCAATTTGCCGTCAGTCTTATAAAACGCCACAAAAACATTGTTTATCGACCCTATAGCCTCCCCCTCGGCACGGCTCTTGCCAAGCTCGGCATCGGTCTGCGGCACCGATGTTATGTCGAAACTGACCATGGCCGTGCCCTCCCCTATCTCCTCATCATCCATGAGAGGCTCGTCGAGACACGACACAAACCCTGCGGCCAGCCACAGGGATGTCATTATATATATTATTTTATGTCTGATCGGATTCAATGACATAGTTTCATTAATTTGCAGATGAGCATTACTGTCCGAAGCCCGGACGCAGTTCAACCTGGCCATACGGCTTCACTTGCACCTCCAGATTGAGATTCTGGTTCTCTGAAAGTTTGCTGACAACATACCGGTAGCAATAATTGCGCAATATGTCGAAAACAGGCTGGCCGGGCTCGTTGTAAAGTTTAAAATCTATGAATTCGGGCTTGTCGGGCGATGAATTGAAGCTGTCTTTGAACACCACCTTTATGCGGGCGACCTGCGCACCCGGGGCGGTATTGGAATATTCCGGCACATACACAACCCATTTCCGCTCGTCAACCTTAACGAAATCGAGATTTTCACCCGGTTCCACCCTCTCGGGAATCGACGGAGCGTCAACATAACCATCATCATAGTTGCCATGCACATATCCACCTTCCTCAAGCACACCGGCAGGAGCACAAAGACCCGACCGGTTATAACGGGTAAGCTGCAAGGTGGAGAATTCCCAGTTATATCCTTCCGACTGCTTCAGTTCCACTTCGATTTTAGCCATGGCGCGGAGCAGGTGCACCGTGCCGAGATCCACGCACTTATCGGCAACAAGACTCGCTGTGCAATCCTTCACACCATAAAACGGAATAAGGTTTGAGGCCGACAACACCGGAGAAGAGTAATCATATGAGGCGTTCCACAAGGCTTCTATCCCCTTTGATAGGTCGGGATAGGTTGGCCAGTTTGCCATCACAACCACTTTGAACGGAGCCGGCCACACCTGGTCAGACTGCACAGTGGCCACCACATGATAAGTTTTAGAACCGGGCACAGAGGCATAGGCCACTATGTCGAAATCCGTAAGCTCGCAGACAAACCGCCCCTCCCCGTCAAGAACCGCTATATGCAGACTCCGGCCGTCAAGGTCAATATGGTTTTCCCAGCCATAGCCCGCCTCATAATCCCCTTCGGGGGTGGCGCGCCCAACGGGGGAACCACTGTCGCTTACAGTTATGAAAAAACCGGCCTGATACTCTGCCACTTCCACCGGAGCGCCGGGTTTCACCGGCATCGGCGGCATGTCATCGCCTTTGCCGGAACTACATCCCGCCATAGCTGCAACCAACATGGCTGCAGCGAAAGTCGGAATTATCCGGCTCATAATATGGAGGTACCTGTCAATCATCAGATAATATTTTTCAAATGTCGGGGTTGTTTAAAACAACATGCCAGTCTTCGATATAGATGTCTGTAACGGCCCAGTCTTTGTTCTCGTCGAGGAAGAATGTGAAATTATACTCATCCTGATAGTCGAGATACTGCTGGTTGGTCAGGTCGCCATAATAACTGCGCTTGAACATCAGCGCCAGATCTATGAGCGGAGCCGAGAACACGTTTTTACCCGTGTCTTTCCGTGTTATGTCGAGGCGCACATCCTCCCCCTCAACCAGCCGCCCCATCGTCAGGTCGGCAATCAAGGCCGAATAGACTCCCGGGGAGCCATATTGACCGGTTATGACAGCCGATCCCCCGCCAATCTCCCAGGCATGATAAACCACAGGTTCGTGTGGCAGAAGCTCGTTGTCATAATTCATCCGCCCGTTAGAGGTGGTGATTGTGAAATCAAACATCTTGTCATCTATCGGTGTTCCTGAAAGGTTCTGAAGCACAATCCTAACCGCATTTGTGTCTTTCACCAGAGGAAGTGTATAATAGTGGTATCCCTCTTCGTCGGGGAACACAACCGGATCGGTCAGATGGTGATAGAGCCGCTGAAGGTCACGTGTGGAATGGAACCCGCCAGGCGTTGTCTCACCACCGACCGGACGCCCCGCAAGAGCATGGTCGCCGATGAGCCTGCACGACAGTTCCTCAAGCCGCTCCGACCCTTCCACTCTGAATGAATGGTTGCCGTCAACAGCGCCGTCGCCGCACCACGCCAGCAAACGGTAGTTGCCGGGGGCAACCTTGCCGTCGAGCACTATCTCATAGCCGTCAGCTTTTAGACGCTCGCCGCTCTCGGTGTGGCGGTGCACAACACGCCCCTGCGAATCTATAACATATAGATTAACGGCATTCACCTCGTTGGCAAACGCATCGGCCCGCTTGAGGTTCTTGTCGTAGCGGAACTTCACACGGAACTTCGGCGCGCAATCCCCCTCATCCTCATAGATGAAACCGTTGCATGAAGCCACGGCGCAGGCGCATACAAGCGCCGCGGCAACATGCCTGGCTTTTATTAGGGTTCTGTGTAACGATTGTCTTAACATCATCTTTTGAGTATGTGAAGCTATATCAGCTTCCGGATTTCCAATGCGCGCAGGGCGGCAATCATTCGAGTGTCACACCCTGGCTGACAATTTTCCAGGAGAGGATGTTGATGCGTGCACCAACATAATACTTAGGTTCTTTGGGGGTTTCCGGAATCAGAGGCTCGGGATCAGGCCCGGTCTCACCCACCTTCTCAGGCACAAACACTCCATTACCCAGAGCCTTCACCTGGTTGATTGTGACAACATAACAGTGGTTACGCACAACACCGTATTGGGCGTCGACGATAGCGCTCTCGCTGGTTGAAGGATTGTTGAGATGCTCGATTGCAATGGGATAATACATCGCTCCGTCGGTGTAGCATACTGCCTTGTTGTTGTCGGTAGCCCTGGCAAGCGCCGTATTTACAACGGCATTGTCGGCAAGGACGGCATCGGGATAAGTGACATGCCCTTCGTTCTCGACCGGATCGCCAAGCACATAAAGCGACACATCTTTCTTGACAGCGATTTTCACAGAACCGGTGCCGTTGCCCGCAGCCACAACTTCAACCTCATCGGGTGAAATCTGGGTATATTCATACAACGGCTTGCCATCGGGATCCGTCGATGAAACTTTGCGGGTATAATATTGCAAGGTTGATTTCCGGGCGTTGAGCACATAAGTCACAAACTGCGATTTCAGGAACTTGATTCCTTGGTAGTCAACCAGCTCAACAGCGTTACCATCTTTGTCGCAAACCGTTGCCTTCAACAACACCGAAGTTGTGTTGGCCGGCACAACAGCTCCGTCCTGACCGATATTCTCGGCCTCGTTAGTGCTTTCATTGCAATAAGCCACCCCGGTGTTGAATTCATTTTTAAGGTCTTCATATGTAACATAGTCGAATGTCTCCCTCAACTGGGCGCCGCTCAGACCGTAGTTATACGATTTGCCCCAATAGCTGCGGTGGAGCGCACCTTGGTTCCAGGTGTTCCAGCCGTCCACAGACGTAGAAGCCGTAAAGCCCTCCAGGCTCTTCATAAGTGCTGTTTTCTTTGAGGTCGAGTTAAGCCCCCATTTGCCGAATGCCACATATAGGTCGGTAGCGGCCTCGCCGCCTACACCAGGATTCGTCTCACCGGCCACCGTCATCGGCACCTTATAAATAGTGCGGCCGTCAGTAAGGGTTGTGCCGCCGGTCAGGTTGAGGTTCACCTGCACCTTCACCGCCAGACGCTCAACATACACCTCGACACGGTTATCTTCCGAAAGGTCATCTTTAGTGGGAGCTTCCTTGAGGAAGTTCTTCTCCTGTAGCTTCGTTGCGAAATAATATGTGTCGTCGTGATAATCGGATACACCGAAATAGCTGGTGGTAGTCATAATGAAATTATCACCTTCACGACACGAAGCTATAACCTTGTCGCGCATATCGGCCAGAGTGTTGCCATATTCAAAACCGTCAGGGCGGTTCAACACCGTCACCATATAGGCCGAGTGGTTAGCCCCCACCCCGGTAAGCACAACAGTCTGGCTGCCGAAATACTCAACATTTTCCTTATCACCGGGATTGACGTTCCCGTCACCCTCCCAGATATTAGCCTCTGTAACGAAATTCCCTTCAGCGTCATAGAAGTAGAAATAGGCATTGGTCACATCCTGCTCGTCCACCCCATATGAGAAACCGCCATCCTCTCCTTTACTGATTGTGTTGGCGTCTTTGATATCAATTGCAAGATAAGCCACGTCATCAGCCGAAAACGGTGGTACAGGCTCATTACCATTGCCGGAAACCGGCTCTTCGCTTGAACAGGATGCGAGTGCCACTGCGCATATTCCTGTAAGCAAGACTTTCGTCAATGTGTTCTTTTTCATTGTGTATGGATTTTATTCATTGTTTCAGTAAACTTCTCCCCGACTTCTTCCTCCCGACTTACGGCTCACGGTTTAAATCTTCCGCCTTCTTCCCTCTCTCCACCGACAACGTAACCACATGATGATCGCGTATGGAATTGATATTGTCGATATAGCGAGAAGCCGCCTCAATACCACCTTCCCGGGCTTTTTCAAACAGACCGAGGGCGGCACCGTAGTCGCCACGCCGGGCGGCAAGCACCCCGCGGGCGAAATCAGCTTCAGGCGTGCAGCCCGATTTCAGCAACCGGCTCTGTGCAAGATCATAGTCGCCACGCTGCATGGCGATATTAGCAGCATTGAGATTGGCCACGTTATCTTCGGGATATATCTCAACAGCCTTCTCAAACACCTCGAAATATTCCGGAGAGCCCTCAACCAAACCATTGGCCAACGTGTAGAAATCAACCAACCGCAGACGCGAAGGGTCTGTGCGGAACACACGCCGCACCTCTTCAATGTCTGTGTAGACACGGATATTATATGTAACCGTGTAATCGGAATGACGCAGCCATGGATATATCTGCTTGAGCATCACCGCATAATCTTTCGGATAACGCTTGCGTATGGTCGCATCCTTCACATCGGGATCTATAGGGCTGTCAATAATCTCCAGAATCTCAGGCCGGTGGGTTATATTGAAATCAAGCGAGTCTTTCACATATTTCCGCAACCCATCCCAGTCTTCAGGTTCATAAGAAGTTGTCACAACACTATCAGGGAAATGATATAGGTCGCGCACATAACGGCTCAAAGTCGCCGTACGCCCTTGCGCCAGGCGGATATTGTTTGAATAGCTCCCTTCAGGCGAAGCAAATCCTTTGATATGCACCCGGGTGATAGTGGCGTCGGAATCGCGGCGCACATAATCTATCGAGCGGATGATCTTTTCAAGTTCCCGGCGGTTTTTCATATAATCGGGGCGCAATTCGGTGCGGTTAACAACAAACGACACGAAGGCCCTCCCGTCAAGCTGCTTTACAACAGGCCCGGCATCGGCCGGACGGCTATACACGAACTCCGCAATCATCGCCGGGCGCGAAGTGTTGATACGCGCCATCTCAACGTTGCCATTGCGGCTCGGCCCCGGCACCCTCAGAGGACTGTCGCAGCATGAAGCGGCTTCGATGCGCATCTCAACGGTGCTGCTACCCATCCAAGGCTGAAAATCAACAACATGGCGGCAAATCGCATGGCCGGCGCGCCCCGCAGGATAAATCGAGGCCATTTCCTCCTCTTCGTCATTGCGGAGATGATAATAATAGCGGTTGCGGCCAGCCACCACCAACGGAGGAAGCAACAGACTGTCTGTCCCCTCCTCGCTGATAATCATGGGAGTGAAAACAACCTCGCGGTCTTTGCCGGGGGTGATGGCATCGAGGTCGAGGTCTATGTCGATACTAACGGTCGAGGCCGGTTCGTCAACAATCACCGAAAGGTCGTAGACTTTCAGCACCGAGGCATCCGTTTTGGCGCCAAGGGCGGCAACCGGCACCGCCACCAAGCCACATAGCAATATATTGGTCAGTAGTTTCATGAAAGATTTCCGTTGACAAAGAAACTGGTTAGAAGAGATAGACAAAACTGAGCTGTGCCTTGGTAAGGCCGACATAATTGTGCGGCACTCCGGTGCGCACCTTGCGCCCGCAGTTCTCACACAGATAAACATCTGAACGGGTGTAAATCCAACCTATGCCAATTTCAGCCTCGAAGTTCCAGTGACGGCTCAGAATCCAGCTGTAGCCATAAGCCAAACCGGCTCCGGCCATCCACCCCTGGTAACGGCGGTCTTTCAAAACCGAAAAGTCTGTGCCGAGAAATTTAAACGGCATGTCGATATTGCCGAAATTATACTGGCCGCCGATAAGATGCGCACCCACAAAATGTCCAGAAAAACGCTGGCAGAACCAATAGCGCACCTCCGGCTGGGCCATCCACTGTTTCCAACGGTGGCCGTCAACCGCCCAGGCATTCAGAGAGGCATTCAGCTCGAATGTCCATTTGGGCGCCATGGCTGCCTCCACCCCTAATGTGGGGGTCAGCAATGCATCATAAAGAATATTTGTCTTCACCGCCACCTTTTGGCCGGACATGGCAACAGGCAACAGCAACAGACACAGCATAATCAACTTTTTCATATGCGGTTGTTAGTTATTCCGGTAGCATTAAAACACAAAAACGCATCCTCCCGGGAAATGGAGACTGCGTTATGTCGTAAGAAGAATGTAATATATTGAATGTGAATGATTTACCCCCCCCCTATTTAAATAAAGGGCGGATATATTCATTTCATTTGCGCTGTGTGCAGTTTTCATTGTAAAAAATCCAGTTCCAATAAAATTCGGACTGACTACAAAATTACAAATAATTTCCTAAACAACCACAAAAAGAGGCCAATTTATCTACATTTTTTTCTTAATGAGTGTCCGGATTTAAAAAGTCGTCTTGACTTTTTCTTCAACAGGATTTTTGAGCTGTTTTAGGCCATTTTTGTCTGAATCCGAGGGAGCAATGAGGGCATAGTGACCGAAGAAACTTGTGAAAAACGCCCAAAAAGGCTCCATGATATATTATAAAAAAGTCTCCATCACCCCATTAATCGTTAACGTGTTAAATCCTAACACACTCTTAACAATCCATATCATCAAATAGCGCCTTTCAGCCAAAAAGCCAAGCATCCTGATCTCCTGCCGCCGTTTACTCATCCAGCAGATCGGGGCGCAACCTACGTGTGCGTTCCAGAGCCTGCTCATGCCGCCAAGCCGCGATATTGGCCTCATGACCCGACAAAAGAATCTCAGGCACACGCCATCCGTTATATTCGGCCGGCCGCGTGTAATCAGGCGCCGACAACAGACTGTCCTGAAACGAATCGGAAAGGGCGCTCTGCTCATCCCCCAGAACTCCGGGAATCAGCCTCACCAATGCGTCTGAAATAATAATTGCAGGCATCTCACCGCCGGTCAGAACATAATCGCCCACAGAAATCTCCTTGGTCACCAGATGCTCACGCACACGGTAGTCAACCCCCTTATAGTGCCCGCAAAGAATAATGATATTGTTGAGCAACGACATACGGTTGGCCATCGGCTGGTCGAAACGCTCCCCGTCGGGCGATGTGAAAATAACCTCGTCATAATCGCGCTCAGCCTTCAGCGCCGAAATACAACGGTCGATAGGCTCTACCTGCATAACCATCCCCGCCTCCCCTCCAAACGGATAGTCATCGACCTTCCGGTGCTTGTTGGTTGAATAATCGCGCAGATTATGCACATGAAACTCCGCAAGCCCCTTTTTCCGGGCACGCTGCAATATCGAACAGCCCAATGGCGATTCAAACATCTCGGGCAACACCGTTATTATATCAATCCTCATATTATCTCAATCCTTATTTTTCACAACCACCCCATCCCCCTTAAAACTAAAAAACCGCCATCCTCCGACTTTCCACTTACGGCTTCTTACTCCCTCATCAACCTATCCTGATGCAGAATCTGCAAAGCAAGAAAATTGCGCCATATGTTCCCGCCCAGCGAACATCCGGCAATACCGTCGTTTCTCCATGCCCCGAAATCAGCCAGCATCACAGGATGCTCGATAATCCTGTTCCACACCCATAGCTCACCAACAGCCTCGCACACCCCATTCGTATGCCATACCAAAAGCACCGACTGGCGGCATTCCCCCGCATCATCCTTCCGTTCAGGGTGAAGATGCTCATACACCCGCCGCTCATGGGTCAGCCCGGGATAAAGACGCTCCATATCATCAACAGCCATCTCCTCCAGATCGCGGGCAAGAGTAGCATGAAGATGAGGGAAAAGCGACAGCACCATCTTTTCAGTGTCGACCAGCAGCTTGTGGACTTTCCGCGCCATAGCCACCATATGAGCCGGATTACACTGGTTCTGCTCAACCGCCTGCTGCCATGCCCACGCCGCCACATGAGGCGAAGATGTGCTGTTATCGGGCAAATCAGGCCTCAAGCCGTTCATAATCGTGAACACTCCGAAACCGGGAGCGATATCATAACGCAACAGCTGGCCACGAAGCCACACATCAAGGCTGCCTACAATCTCAACCTCCGTTCCCGAAGCATCAAGCCGAACCACTGCGCCACGTTTGCCAGGGGTCAGCAACTCAGAACCCACCGGCAGAAACATCGGCGCCGACACCCTGCGGAGCGAAAAATCCTCGCTCAGGCGCGGCTCAATGAAACGTTTTATTTCCGTCAGCGCAATCTCAGCGGTTTCCCGCAGCAACCGTGGTTTGAAACCCATAATCTTCCTTAATCCTCTTTTGGCTATAACGGCTATAACAGCCTTTTTCTTTAATCTTTTACTCCTCTGATTCTAAAATTTCACTCCAACCCCGACAAGCCCTGTAATTCCCTGCGATGGCACAAACGGCATCAACAGGCTGCGGCAATTGAGCAGGTTTTCTCCCCGCGCAAAAACAGTGAAAGCATCACTGATGCGGTATGCCAACCCCGCATTGAGCCGGTTCTCATCTTTCAGGTTACACCACATCTCCCCATCAGCCCCTACCATCGGCATACGGCGGCGCATACGGAGTTCATACGACAAATCGATGCTAAACGGGGCAACCGGACGGACTGTAACCGCCGCCGACACCACATGGCGTGCGCGGTCGCGCCATTCCATCCACCCTTGCTTGTCATCCTCTCCGATCACTCCGGAATAACCGGCACGGAGCGAAACAACACTACGGTAGTTCCACGTTGCCTCTGCCGACAATTTCCATCCGCGAAGGTCATGCCCCACAAACACCACCCGGTCATCAACCGCCTCAGGCATCAGCCACCGGTTGGCCATCCCATATGAAGCCTTGACTATCAGGGCAGCCCCCTTCACCGGCCCTAAGCGCAACCCTATGTCACCCTTTACAGGCAAACCCGAAGTCGGGTAGGTGGCCACAGGAGAAATAAACGGTGTGATTTCAAACAGGCTACGGAGCGTATTGACCTTCTCCCCCCCTTCCACACGGATCCATGCGCCGAATCCCGATGCCGGATTCACTCCAAAAAGCACATCGGGAGCTATATGAAGCACTTTCCCTGAATTCAGCGCAAATCCGAGTTTTACACCCGCTTTAAGATTGACAATACCCTCTATGCACCGGAAATACGGGGTTATCGACAACACCCCGGGAGTAGTGGTGCCCCAACCTCCGGTGTTATGGGCGATATCAGCACTGAAATCAGCCCCGAATGAACTGCCTTCGCCAAATGAACCTCCTGAAAGAAGCCATTTTTCAAAACCGAGACTAAGATTGAACGTGCGTTCACCTGCAGGCTTCACTTTGGTCTGCACCGGGGCATCGGCATTCTCATAAGCCATGATGCCATGGCCGAAACCCATCAATCCGAAACGCGCCTCGGCATGATAAGCCACCCCGTAGCGGCTCGACTTTTCCCAACCGGCAGCCAGATCCCACGCAAATGTATTCTGACGGTTTGAAACCTGGCGCATTTCTCCCAGGCTCTCCGCTATCGCCGCATCAGGGCGCGTGAAATAGTTGTATGTCAACGATGTCGAGGCGCTAAACGTGCCTGTCTCGCCGAAACTATGGCTGAAATCAACCCCTGCCGACGCCGCAAAACGGCGCATACGCATCTTTTCGGCCTCATCAACCGGGCGGCATTTATAATCGGTGTTGTCAGCTTCTCCCCAGATATTGAGCCGTGTTGATTCTGACTGCACTGCGGCATATCCGGCCGACAGCGACCCGTTTGCAAGGGGGAAATATCCCACATCGGCATACCCTCGGTAAGGGGTCTGCAGGATAGCTCTGCCGGTCGGGGCCGGTTCGAGGGTGTCAAGAAGCGGATTGATGTCGGTCATCTCAGTCAGCTCGCTGAACGTCAGTGTGGCCGGCGACTGGCGAAACGACAACGTGCGCGGATATAGGTTCAGCCGCGAAGCTGCCCTCACCTCAGGCACTATTTCCCTCTCCACCGTTATCTCTTTCTGCAAGGATTCCTGGCCATACATGCCGGAAATCGCCGACACCGCCATGCACCCCCCTGCCAATATCCTGATATTCTTCATTGTCATAATCATGCCCTCCATTATTGCAAGCGCTCGTCAATCATTCTGAATATATCACTCTCAGTCCCCGGATAATTCTGGCGTAATGAGCGCAGATATTCGTCTGCCTCGAAATCACTCCCCTGCGAGCGGAGTATATCGCTCAGAAGAATGAATCCGCGGGCGAGCCAGTAGTTGTGCGGAGGATTGGCGTCAATCAATGCGTTCACCTCGCTCAACGCCTCCTTCGCCTGTTGATGGTCGAAATGATACTGCGCCAGATAATACGCACTCTTGGTTCCGTTTAATTCCTCAGGATTCGAAGCAAGCTCGCGCCAGATGGCAACAGATTCATCCCCACGCCCAAGATCGTAAAGCGCCATTGCCTTCACAAAAGCGGTTGCTTCTTTGCCCGAAGCCCCCAGGGTCGAAGAGCTGAGCAGTTTATCAGCCATCTCAACCACCCTGTCGTTGTCGGCCATATCACGGCTGACCTGCATTATCCCCATGCGCGCGGCATTGACAGTGGCTGCATCCGATGCCTTGGACTCAAGCTCCGTATAGCTCTCGAGAGCCTGACGCCCCATGCCGAGTTTCATCTCGGCATCAGCCTTGATGGCCAGCGCCTCAACGGCGCTCGGACTGTCGGGATACTTACCCACCACCTCCGAAGCATGTTTCAAGGCATCTGCATACCGCTCCCCCTCCATAGCCTTCTCTGCACTTTGCAATGTAAGCTCTGCCAACTCGGCGGTTTCAGGCCGGGGAGCTTCTGGCACACGGTCTATAAATTCGACATACCGGTCAACCTCCCCCCGGTCGGCATAAACCTGTTTCAAATCGTCGGCTGCCACACGGGCTTCTTCCGACGACGGATAATCTGTGATAACCTTCTTGTAATGCTCGATAGCCATTGTCGGATTGCCCGCATTGAGATAGGTGATGCCGAGAAGCAGCCGCGCCTTGCGCCCTTGAGCCGATGACGGATAACGCGAAGCCAGCATCGTGTAGGTCTCTATGGCACGGCCTTCATCGTTCATCTCCCCGTAACTCTCCCCCATCTCCAAAAGTGCCGTCGGTATGAGCGCCGACGACGGGAACTCCTCAATCATACGGCTCAGCGTCTCCACCTTACCTGCGTAATCGCGGCGCAAACCTTTCATAAGTCCCTGCTGGAACACGGGATAATCGCCAGCGCCGGGGTCTATAGAATAGGCTTTGCCGTAGTTATCGGCAGCCTTGGAGAAATCCGAAGCATAATAATAACAGTCGGCCAGCCGGTTATAGGCATCGGCGATGAGATGGGAATTTTTCTTGTCGGGGGTATCCGAGATGAACCGGCTGAAGTCTGACAAGGCCGCCCCGAACTGCTTGCGGGCAAAACGCGCATACCCAAGGTCGTAATATGCCAACGCACGGTTTGCATCCGTCCCCTGCCCGCTGCGTAGGTAGCTGTTATAGGCACTTATAGCCCCATCATAGTCGCCAAGCTCATAAAGGCACTCACCGCTCCAAAGCGTGGCCTCGGCAGCAACAGCCCGGTCGAAGCGACCCATTCCGGCAGCCCCATTCAGATAGCCGAGCGCCCCCTTCGGGTCTCCTCCCTGCAGACGCCGGGTACCCAGCCCGTAAAGCACCTTCTGCTTTGCCGCCAACACGCTGTCTGACGGACGCGCCACCTTTTCTATTGCCGCCAATGCCGCCTGATAGTTGTTATCGGTCATATAGCCGCTCACAAGATAATCGGCCACCATCTGGGTGTGGCGCGAATCGGGATAACGTTTCAGGAAATCCTCGAACATCGCCACAGAACTGCCGAATGGCACCCGCCCCCCCTGCATCCGTGCAACAGCAAGATTATAGAACGCCGTTTCCTGCGTCCGCGCATCATGGGTCATGCGGGCGGCCTTTTCAAGCGCAAGTGTTGCGGCATTGCTGTTGTCGAGCTTCAGATAAGCCTGTCCCATATAGAGGCACGCGCTCTGCCCCATGGAGGAATCATCCGACGACACAGGCGTCAACCGGTCCACGGCGTGTTGCCACCGTTTATTCTTGTAATCATCAACACCAAGAATATAAAGCGCCGACGGCAATGGCTTTGAAACCATGGCCACATAGCGTGAAAGCTCCTTGACCGCCGTAGCTTCATCGCCCAGATGCCATGCGGATTCGCCATAAATCCGTCTCATCTCGGCCTCAAAACCTTCAGGGGCATCGCCGCCAGCCAAAAGCCCGCCCGATAAGCGCGAAGACTCGCGGTAGTCACCCCGCTCGAATGCCAGCTGGGCAAGATAATAACGGCTCATGGCAACAGGCAGCCCCTCGCCCGACACTTTCTCCAGCTGCTCCCTGGCGCGGGAGTAATCCCCTTTAGCATAAGCTATATATCCAAGATAGAACCGTGCCGCCATGGCATATTCCTGGTTCGAGGCAAGGCGGTCGTAAATACGCTGCGCACGGTCATAGTCTGCGAATTTCAACATACAATAAGCCCTGCGGTATTCAAGGGCAGACGCCTCCGACGGGTTAAGCGCCCCACCGTCAACATAACGGTAAGCCTTCATCGCCTTGGCATATTCGCCGCTGTCGAACAGCATCGACCCGATATCCATTCTGACCTGTTCCCGCATCGCCGACGACGGATAATCACGCAGAAAGCGCTCCAGAAGCAGACCTGCATCAGCCCCGGGCAGACGCATCGCGGCAACAGCCTGCCGCAGACGTGCTGTCTCAGCCTCGTCTGTGCCTATGAATGCCTCGCTTTTAAGGGCATGTCGCAATTGGTCGGACGCCCCCTGGAAATTGGCATCCTCAATCATCAGCGAGCCACGCTCAATATACGAGGGCACTCCGGCACCCGTAACCTTTCCGGCAAAAGGAGCGTTCACAGCCCCGCAGTCAGCAGCCGAGCCGGCCTCTGCAGCTCCCCACACAACCGCTGCCAACGCTAATGCCCTGACAGCCATCCCCACCCCGCAAAATATCTTCATAAAACTCGTCCTTTCTATAAATTACCGCAAAGATACGAATAAGCGAGAGCAAAACCAAGTTCGCTTGAGTTTTGCCGTACATAAGCATCTCAGTCACCCTATCCAGGTTCCATTTCATCCGGTTCATATTAATCCTTTATCTGAAGCAAACCATCATGGAACCTACCACTCTATCCGCCGCGGATCATAATGATTTTTCATATGGTTTAAGTAAGTCGTCACAATTATTTTAATATTATCGGAGAGAGATTTTTCGAGGGATTTTAGCCTGAGAATGAAGGAGTGTAGTTGTCTACACGACTGAATATGAAGGCTAAAAGCACCGAAAAAGCTCCGCCGATGATATAAAGTCTCAAGATTCATAATATGCGTAATAATTTTGATGACTCACTTATTTATAATTAAATTTCATCAATGTGTGCTTATTTTGACAAAATACGATTACTTTTGTGGTAACGATTTTACAATCGGCAATTTGGCAATGGCTATAATCATTCCGAAAACCAGGATTGAAAGATACAACCTCATTATGGTAAAATAAGCCATCCTACACTATTGGCCCATTTTATCTATTGCAATATTTTGCAATGAATGTTTTCTAATTCAATACCCGGCCATATCCATTGTCAAGATGTTGTGCAGAATATTTTTTACAATTTAAAAACGCATCCAACCGACATAATTCAACCTAAAATAAAATTCAACATTTAAGTTTTTTTAATTATGAGAAAAACAATTGCGGCGGGAATCGCCATTATGATGGCTCTGGCGGGAACAGGCCAAGATGCCATGGCCGGGGAACAGGCCAAAGGTGCACAGGTCATAGCCCACAGAGGGTATTGGGACACTCCCCTGGCAGTGCAAAATTCACGGGCTTCACTCAAAAACGCCCTGGAGCTGAAAGTCTACGGTTCTGAAACCGACGTGTGGCTAACAACCGACGGGCAGCTCATGGCAAACCACGACATGACATTCAACGGAGTGACAATAAAAGACGCCACCGCCGACGAATGCCGCGCACTTACACTCGCCAACGGCGAACAGATGCCATCGCTAATCGACTTCATCGAAATAATAAAAGCAAGCGACAGCCCCACAAAACTGATTATCGAAATCAAAGACCACGGCACAGACCGCCAGAACCAAGCAGCAGCCTCAGCTGCCGTAGCCGCCGTAAAAAGCGCAGGAGTGGCCGATAAAGTTGAATATATATCTTTCGCCCAGGCGGCATGTCTGCAAATCATCGCCGACGACCCCGAAGCGAAAGTGGCATATCTCACAGGAGGCATCGCTCCAGCAGCGCTAAAACAGCAAGGCTATACCGGCATCGACTACCACATGAACGAACTGCGCCAAAACCCGCAGTGGGTCAAGGAAGCCCACGACCTGGGCATGACCGTAAACGTATGGACAGCCACATCGCGCCCCGACATAAATGAAATGACCCGTCTTGGAGTCGACTTCGTGACTACCGACGCACCACTCACAGCCATCGAAATAAAAGCCGACACCGACGCCCGCGCAGCCAGATAGCCCCGGATGCACATCCGCCGGACACAGACCCGCATCCGGAACATTGAGAGACTGTATAAAAATTTTTTCAATGAGAGGACTTTTATTCCTGAAAATCAACTATATAAGAAAAGAACGGTACAACTATCAGTTAAGAAAATGAAGGAGTAAAAAAGTTGCTTTGAGAGAGTGAAAGGATTAGAAAAGTCGTGTATTTTGAATGAAAGAGTTAACTAAATCTTAACAGTTTATAAATATTTTATGATTTAGAATTGAAAGCAAAGAGGCACGAAATTTCAAGGGAATACGCTGTATGTCAGCGAAAATGTGTAACTTTGCATATTGGCATATACGCCATATCTGAAACAATGTCTAAAATCATCGTTCAAAATACACCAATCACGGTTCTCTCGGTAGAGGAACAGGATTATATCTCCCTCACAGATATGGCAACTGCCAAAGAGGACGATAACCGTTCTGCCGATATAATCAAGAACTGGTTGCGAAACCGCTACACTATTGAATTTCTTGGTACTTGGGAGGTGATTCATAACCCAGATTTCAAAGTGGTCGAATTTGACCACTTTAGAATGAGTGCGGGTTTGCCGTCTTTTGTGTTGAGTGCTTCAGAATGGATAGAGCGCACAAATGCAATCGGAATAATAGTGAAGAAAGGTCGCTATGGAGGCACCTATGCTCATAAGGATATAGTCTTTGAGTTTGGTTCGGCAATAAGTGTGCCGTTCAAACTTTATCTTATCGAGGAATTTCAGCGGCTCAAAACGGAAGAACAGCGGTTGTTGGGTTGGTCGGCCACAAGATAACCGGGTTGTTCACGGGCATCATAGACCTCTCCGTCGAAAATCGCAGCATGTTTCACCGGCCCGGCTATCCCCCCCTTCCAATCGTCAACGTTTGATCCCAGGCAAGCCTTGGTGCCATCATCGAAAGTCAACTCTATAACCCCACGGAAAGCTGTTTTCCGCCCTATCATGCCTTCATTCCCATGGGGGGTGATAATCTTATCGCCCCACCAGCCGGGAGTGACCTGAACAGAAAAACGGTTGTAAGCCCCGGGATTGACATCCATGGCATCGGTCACATCATAGGTAAACGACCGCTTTGTTTTGCCATAATGGGTAAAGCCTGGTTTAAGCACCTCTTCACCGATTAGTTTCCCGTTGACATAAAGGTCATACACACCAAGTCCGGCAGTCATCCAGCACGCACGTTTCACCTTCCTGTCATTCTTAACGTCGGCCACAAACCAGCTCGCACCATCTGGGGCCAGTGTGAAATCATCAATCCTCCCCTCGACCACCGGCGCGTCTGCAGCCGAAATCCATTCAGAACACGCCCATAAAGCATTGTCAAGAGCCGCAATACGCTTTCCGGTATTTGAAGCCAGGACACCGGAAGCCGACACCACTATACCGACAGCCACCGCCAAAATCTTTTTCATGATATAATACATATACTTTTTAAGACACAGCCCGACAGTAACATCAAACCATGCGATTGGTTATTTATTGATTCCACAAAGATACTGATAAGCCGAGATCAAAGCCAAATTGATTTAAGCTTTGCTGAGCGTGAGTATCTCAGGCTAAGCCAAATATGCGGAGTATATACGTAATTCAACGGCGTTTGCGGCGTGGGAATAAGCGGCGGATTGCTGTCAGCGGGTGGCCTATGCTGCCCCCGACGATTACCAGCGTCACGGCTGTGACTATCAGCAGCAACCCTACGACGTTTCTGAAGGTCAGCTGTTCTCCGAAGACTGTCACTCCGATTATTACGGCCGTCACCGGCTCCATGGCGCCGAGTATGGCCGTCGGGGTTGAGCCGATATAACCTATGGCCATGGTTGTGCATAGGAATGAGACTGCGGTCGGCAACAAGGCGAGTGCGCTGACACCGGACCACTGGGAGAATCCTTGCGGCACACATATGCTTCCTTTTGCCAATAAATTGAGACTGAATATTATCAGACCGAAAACGAGCACATAGAATGTGACGGTCAGGGTAGGCACTTTTGACAATCGGGTGCGGTTTACCCCTACTATATACAAGGCATAGGATAGAGCCGAACCCATAACCATGGCTGTTCCGGTGGCGCTGAGAGTGACACCACCTTCCCCTTGGTAAAGTAGGCCTATCCCTGTGAGGGCTGTTGCAAGGCAGAAGATAGTCAGCGAGGTTATTTTCTCATGGAACAGGGCGGCCATGATTATTGCCACCATCAACGGATATACGAACAGGAGGGTTGACGCGATGCCAGCCTCCATGTAGCGGTAACTCTCAAACAGGGTCAGCGACGACAGTCCGACCAGTATGCCGAATATGGCGAGGAGGCCGCACTGAGGGGCTGTTACTGCGGCAGACTTTCCGCGAATAGCCATCATTAGCGCCACTATGGGTATGGCCAGCAGATAACGGAAAAACAATATGGAAGAGGTATCCATTCCGTCGGCCATGAGGGGAAGCGCGAATAGCGGGTTAAGCCCGTAGGTTGCCGCAGCTATGAAGCCGAGGGTGTATCCTGTTATTTTGCGAGTATCCATCTGTTGGTTTTGCGAGTATTCTGTTATGACGGTTTTCTACGGCAAAGTTACGCAATTTCTGAATAACAGAATCCACCGGCCACAATCAATAGCCGGTGGATTCTGTTATATAAGGTGGATTACAGGCGGTCAGAAGTTGTTTTCGACACGCTGGAAGTAGGCCTGGGGCTTGCGGCAGACCGGACATGCCTTTGGGGCGTTATTACCTTTATGGAGGTATCCGCAGTAGCGGCACTGCCATACGGTTTCGGAATCGGGGTCGGAAAACACCTCTCCTTTATCCATGCGGTCAATCAGCTTGCGGTAGCGTGCTTCATGGTGCTGCTCCACAACAGCTATGTTTGCAAAGAGGTTGGCGATTGCGTTGAACCCCTCTTCGCGGGCCACGCGCGAGAATTCGACATACATGTCAGACCATTCCTCATGTTCGCCGGCAGCTGCCTCTCGCAGATTGCGGGCGGTGTCGCCTATCGGGCCGGCGGGATATGAAGCCGTGATTTCCAGCATACCTTCGTCGAGATATGAGAAGAAGTTTTTGGCATGGGAAAGCTCCTGCTCGGCGGTTTCCATGAATATCGCCGCAATCTGTTCGTATCCTTCTTCGCGGGCTATTTCCGCAAAGATGGTGTAGCGGTTACGTGCCTGGGATTCTCCGGCGAATGATTTCAATAGGTTCTGTTCGGTGCGTGTTCCGCGAATGTTTTTCTTATCCATATTTTATGGTGTTAAATGCATGATTAAATCCAATGATTATAACAACCGGGGGATGGAAAAGTTGGCTTTGTTTTCGACTTATTCGTATCTTTGCGCAGACAATTCAATAACAACCAATCAAAATCCAAAAAACTCTGATAATACCATGAATCTACTCAGAATGCTCGCAGTCATAACGGCGACAACAGCAATGGCAACCCACGCCTTAGCCGAACCACCGGCAGAGAAAGACTTCAACGCATATCTTTTCACCTACTTCACCGGCAACGACATCAATGAAGAACAGATCCGGTTTGCCGTCAGTATGGACGGATATGACTATTACGCACTTAACAACAACAACCCGGTTCTCGACTCAAAAGAAATAGCCTCTACCGGAGGCGTGCGCGACCCCCATATCCTGCGATGTGAAGACGGGAGAACATTCTACATGGTCGTGACCGACATGGTGTCGGCCAACGGATGGGACTCCAACCGCGCGATGGTGCTCCTGAAATCGACCGACCTCGTCAACTGGGATCATTCCGTTGTCAACATACAGAAACGCTACCCCGGCCAAAGCAACCTAAAACGCGTATGGGCGCCACAGACAATCTTCGACCGCGAAGCGGGCAAATATCTCGTCTATTGGTCTATGCAACACGGAGACGGACCCGACATAATCTACTACGCCTACGCAAACCCCGATTTCACAGACCTTGAGGGTGACTACAAACCGCTGTTCATACCCGCCGACAAAAAATCATGCATCGACGGCGACATTGTTTACCGCGACGGAAAATACCACCTCTTCTATAAAACCGAAGGACACGGCAACGGCATCCGCGTGGCCACCACCGACTCCCTTACCTCCGGCCGGTGGGCCGAAGACCCCGAATACAAGCAGCAAACCCCCGAAGCCGTGGAGGGGGCCGGAACATTCAAACTGATCGGACAAGACAAGTACATCCTCATGTATGACGTCTACATGAAAGGCAAATACCAGTTCACCGAAACCACCGACCTCAAAAACTTCAGGATCATAGATTCCGACGTGTCAATGAACTTTCATCCACGCCACGGCACCGTAATCCCAATCACCGACACCGAACTCCGCCGGCTGCTCAAACGCTGGCCATCAGCCGACATGGGCAACATAACAGCTGCCGTCAACCCTGTAATACCAGGTTTCCATGCCGACCCGGAAGTCATGTATTCCCACAAAACCGGACGCTACTATATCTACTCAACATCCGACGGCAAACCAGGATGGGGTGGCGCAGACTACCGTTGCTACTCATCTGCCGACCTCACAGACTGGATTGACGAAGGTGTCGTGCTCGACCTGGCATCCGACCAGGTCGCATGGGCCGACGGCAACGCATGGGCACCGGCAATCGAAGAAAAATATGAAAACGGACGCTACCGCTACTACCTCTATTTCAGCGGAAACCCCGTTGCCGGAGGTGGAAAGCAGATTGGAGTAGCCATTGCCGACCACCCAACAGGCCCATTCTCCGACATCGGCCACCCCATAATCACACAGTCTCCCACAGGACGGGGCCAACAGATTGATGTAGATGTATTCACCGATCCCGTATCCGGAAAAAGCTACCTCTACTGGGGCAACGGCTACATGGCCGGAGCCGAACTTAAACCCGACATGACCTCCATTATTGACTCGACACTCACAGTAATGACACCTCAAGGAGGCACGCTCAAAGACCACGCCTACCGCGAAGCCCCCTACGTATTCTTCAACAACGGCACATACTACTTCATGTGGTCGGTCGACGACACCGGCTCGGCAAACTACCACGTAGCCTACGGCACATCCGACTCCCCACTCGGCCGGATAAAGGTTGCTAAAAAGCCTGTAATACTCAGCCAGCGCCCCGAAAAAGGGATCTACGGAACCGCCCATAACTCCGTGATACGCATCCCCTCAACCAACGACTGGCGCATCGTCTACCACCGCATCAACAAAAACTACCTCAACGACTCACCCGGCACCCACCGTGAAGTCTGCATCGACCCCTTCACCATCAACCCAGACGGCACCATCTCCCCAATCACCCCAACAAACTGACCAACACCCCACCTTTCATTCCGACCGTCTGACAGGTCTGACATGTCAGCCTCGTCCGACAAATCAAAAACAAAACCGGGAAGCGGCCCAATGCAGCTTCCCGGTTAAATATTAAAGCGAAATAATCTTGATTGATTCTTATTCAGCCTTTCCGTTAGAACCCAGCACATTCACAATCTTGTGCTTGTAGAGTTTCTCCATCTCGTCGCGGGCCGGGCCGAGATATTTGCGGGGGTCGAACTCAGCGGGCTTCTCGTCAAACACCTTGCGGATAGCGGCGGTCATGGCCAGACGGGAGTCAGAGTCGATATTGATTTTGCAAACAGCGCTCTTCGCAGCCTTGCGCAGCTCCTCTTCAGGAATACCGATAGCATCGGGCAGCTTGCCGCCATGCTCGTTGATGATGTCGACATATTCCTGGGGAACCGACGACGAGCCGTGGAGCACGATAGGGAAGCCGGGGAGCTTCTTCATAACACCGTCGAGCACATCGAATGCCAAAGGAGGAGGAACCAGACGGCCTTCAGCGTTGCGGGTGCACTGTTCGGGAGTGAACTTGTAAGCACCGTGGCTTGTACCGATCGAGATTGCCAATGAGTCGCAGCCTGTGCGGGTAGCGAAATCGATAACCTCCTCAGGGTCGGTATAGGTGTGGTGGTCTGAAGAAACCTCATCCTCAACACCGGCCAACACGCCGAGCTCGCCCTCAACAGTCACGTCATACTGGTGGGCATAGTCAACAACCTTCTTGGTCAGGGCAACATTCTCCTCATAAGGAAGATGTGAGCCGTCAATCATAACCGAAGAGAAACCGTTGTCGATGCAGTCTTTGCAAAGTTCGAAGCTGTCGCCATGGTCGAGGTGAAGAACAATCTGGGGGTGTTCCCAGCCAAGTTCTTTGGCATACTGCACAGCACCTTGGGCCATATAACGGAGCAAAGTGGCATTGGCATAGTTGCGCGCACCCTTTGAAACCTGAAGAATCACAGGAGATTTCTCCTCAGCGGCAGCCTTGATAATCGCCTGCAACTGCTCCATATTGTTGAAATTGAAAGCCGGGATGGCATAACCACCCTTGATAGCCTTGGCAAACATCTCGCGGGTGTTGACCAGGCCAAGTTCTTTATAACTTACCATGTTGTTAATTATATATTGGTTATATAAGTTCCGATTACGCTCTCCCCACCCATCTTATTTAACCGCAAAATTACGAAAATTCCCCCACCCCACCATCCCTTTTCAATAAATTTAGCATTAAACACCAATGCAACCCGTTTCATTTTTTTTCCGTATCTTTGCATCATAACATAGAAATGGATAATATGGAAAAAATCATACTCACTGGCGACCGCCCCACTGGTAAGCTCCATCTCGGCCACTATGTAGGGTCTCTGCGACGCCGCGTAGAACTCCAGAACTCCGGAGAGTTCAGCAAAATATTCGTTATGATTGCCGACGCGCAGGCTCTCACAGACAACGCCGACAATCCCGAAAAAGTGCGCCAGAACGTAATCGAAGTAGCACTCGACTACCTATCGGTAGGAATCGACCCTGAAAAAACCACCATATTCATCCAAAGCCAGGTTCCCGAACTATGCGAACTGGCATTCTACTACATGAATCTCGTTTCGGTGGCACGTGTGCAGCGCAACCCCACGGTGAAAACCGAAATCAAGATGCGCAACTTCGAGCAGTCCATCCCCCTGGGGTTCTTCTGCTACCCCGTAAGCCAGGCATCAGACATAACAGCATTCAAAGCCACAACCGTACCCGTCGGGGAAGACCAGGCCCCGATGATTGAGCTGACACGCGAAATCGTAAACCGCTTCAACCACATCTACGGCCCGACACTCGTAGAGCCGGAAATACTCCTGCCCGAAAACGCGATATGCCGACGCCTTCCCGGCACCGACGGCAACGCCAAGATGAGCAAATCCCTCGGCAACTGCATCTATCTTTCCGACAGCCCCAAAGAGCTGAAAAAGAAAGTCAACAGCATGTATACCGACCCCGAGCACCTCACCATCGACGCTCCGGGCCATCTCGAAGGCAACTGCCCGTTCATATACCTCGACGCATTCAGCCGCGACGAGCACTTTGCCAAATACCTCCCGGCCTACAGCAACCTGCAGGAACTAAAAGACCACTACACCCGCGGAGGCCTCGGCGACGGGACAGTCAAAAAACTCCTCCTCAACATACTCGAAGAGGAACTCGCCCCCATACGTGAGCGCCGCGCCCGCTATGAGAAAAATATCCCCCAGGTCTACGAAATCCTCCGCCAGGGTTCACAGCAAGCCCGCGCCACCGCAGCGGCAACCCTCGACGAAGTCCGTTCAGCCATGCGCATCAACTACTTCAACGACACCGACCTGATCTCATCCCAATCCGCTCTCTACACCAAGCGCTGACCCACCCCCTCTCCTCCACATACCCTCGAACACCCCACGGAAAAACCATACCCTCCCACAAATGAGGCGCATTTCGTTTTGAAATGCGCCTCATCCATCTTCCGGCCTTTTATTAAAACCTTCAGCCAACTCACACTATCCTCGATGTCGGCTCCGGCCTGACCGGCAAACCCTCCTTATGCGTCACGTGCCCGTGAGGTTTGTTCATCTTCAGCTTGATTTCGTCAAACCCTTTGCCATAAACCCCGTTCACCTGGGCCTGGGTGATAAACGCATTCTGGTCAATCGATTTGATGATTCGGAATATAGTCACAGACTCTATCTTGCGGCACATCACCAAAAGCACCTTAACATCCTTCTTTGAATACCACCCCATACCGTCAAGCACCGTGCACCCCCTCTGGGCCTCATTGTTGATTGCAGTGGCAATCTCTTGCCATTTAGGCGAAAAAATAGTGAACTGCACCGCCATCCTGTTCGTGTTAATCATCGAATCTGCCATAAACGGAATAACAAACAACGTGATCAGGCCATAAACCAGCGCCGGCACTGCCTCCTGAAATGAGAAATCATCCTGCATCAACGCTTTCAGCAACATCGACGAGCTGATTACCGAAAGGTCGAAATACATCATCGCACGCCCTATCGACACATTGCTCTTCTTTGAAGCCACTGCCGCCACGATATCAGTGCCACCCGTCGAACCGTTATGGATAAACACCAATCCGATTCCCAGACCACACAACACCGCGCCTATTATTATATCCATAAACGTCTGCCCCTCAACAGGCGGCTTCGTAAACAGCGGTTGGAACAGTGCGAAAACCGTTGAGATAACAACAACACCGAAAAGAGTCCTGATTACAAACGTACGGCCCACAATCTTGTAGGCCATGACAAGCATCAGGATATTAACCGTGAAAATCGTAACCGAATAAGGGATGTGGAATCCGAACACCCCGTAACTGACCATATCCACAACCTGGCTCAGACCGGCCATACCGCCGATAACAACCTTGTCGGGCGCAGTGGCGATAAATGCGCAGAAACCGAGGCCATAAAGCGAAATGCCGAATATAATCAGCAGATAATCTTTGGCAAACATCCATAGTTTGGGCTTTCCTAAAGTCATTGCTTGGTAATATTTTTTTTGCAGGGCTAAGTCTCGTTTTCCGCCAAGACCTCCTCCGGGTTAATACTCGCCACAAAATTAATCAATTCGCACAACACTCCAATCCCGCGCCGCAAAAAAATCAGACAAATATCACCATTCCTCACCCATGACATCAAAACTCGGACATGCCTTCCTGGCGAAATCGCAGTGGCCATACACGCGCGCTCCGGGGAACCGTTCCCTCAACAATCCCACCAGCTGTTTCATAGCCACCTTCTGCTGTTGAGTCCTCGTATCGGCCGGACGCATCTCCACATCCACCCCTCCCACATAACACACCCCCACAGAATGGCTGTTATGCCCCATGCAATGCGCACCCGCCTTCCACAACGGCCTCCCCCGCTCAATCCTGCCGTCAAGACACACAACAAAATGGTAACCCACATCCCTCCAGCCACGCTCCTCAACATGCCACCGCCTGATATCGGCAACCCTCACATCACGCCCCGCCGGGGTCGCAGAGCAATGGATGATTATCTCATCAATCCTCCTACTCCCGGCATCAAGCCATCCTTTCTCCAAAACCCCGGCAGAGTCCTCCTTTTTCATAACAATCTCTTTTTTCATAGCAATCAGTGTTATTTGATTATTTTTCCATCGCAAAATTACATCCTCCGCCCCGGCTCCTGCAACCTTAAAAATCCCGGAATAAGCCAGGCAACAAAACACCCGAAAATCTACCCTACCACTAAACCATCAGCCATACACCTTTGTCTAACTACCGTAACTAAAAACAAACACCTATGAACAAAAATCTTCAGACAATTGTCGGCGCTCTGCTAATAGCCGCCGGCATCTTCTTCCTCGGCATCTTCATCAAAGCCGGTATCGACAACATGGCCTTCCGCGACAGGCAAGTAACCGTAAAAGGCCTCGCCGAGCGCGAAGTGCAGGCAAACCGGGTAACATGGCCCATACAATACAGCGTGGCAGGCGACGACCTCCTTGCCCTTTACGACCAAATGACCCGCAACAACGAAAAAATCGTAAACTTCCTGACAACAAACGGAATCGAAAAATCCGAAATATCCATAAACCCGCCCGACACCTACAACGCCACCACAAACCAATATTCATCTGGCAACTTCCGGTATAACTACTCCCTGACATGCAACGTCACGGTAACAACCTCAAAAGTCGACAAAGTGCGCCAGCTCCTCGACCGCCAGTCTGAACTCCTCAAAGAGGGCATACCCTATTCCAATTCCTACATCAACTACGAATACACTGCCCTCAACGACATAAAACCCGAAATGATTGCCGAAGCCACCAAAAACGCCCGCGAGGCCGCAGCCCGGTTCGCCGAAGATTCGGGGTCGAAAGTAGGAAAAATGAAAACCGCCTCTCAAGGCCAGTTCTCCATCGAAGACCAGTCTGCCACCCCATTCATCAAAAAAGTGCGCGTGGTCTCCACAATCGTCTACTACCTTGAAGACTGACCGCAACTACCGGTCAAATTAGCCCAATAAGGCTTATCGGGCTAATTTGACTTATAAGTCCAACCAAATTAACTGGTCTGATTTCTTTGATTTGCCCATGTCCGAAAAATTCCCTACCTTTGCGGCGAATTTCGTAATCTCTGGTGGGACATTGCTGCCCGCGTATATTGCGAGTATTGTTTAATTTAAACGTTTAAATTAGTCATGGATTTAATTAAGGTTGCCGAAGAAGCTTTTGCTACCGGCAAACAGCATCCTCAGTTCGGCCCTGGCGACACAATCACAGTCGCTTACCGAATCAAAGAAGGTAACAAAGAGCGTATCCAGCTGTATCGCGGTGTTGTGATCCGCATCTCTGGAGAAGGCACTAAAAAGCGCTTCACCGTGCGCAAAATGAGCGACAACATCGGCGTTGAGCGTATCTTCCCGATAGAATCCCCCTTCATCGATTCTATCGTCATAAACAAATACGGTAAAGTGCGCCGCGCCAAACTCTACTACCTCCGCGGCCTCACCGGCAAGAAAGCTCGCATCAAAGAGCGTCGCGTAATCAAAAACTGATACCTTCTTGCCAATCCGAAAAAACAAACGCGCTCCGGCCATCGGCCCGGGCGCGTTTCTTGTGTGCAGATCAACTATAGATTAAGATAAATAAATCCTTTACAACATTTAGAGATTGTCTAAAATTTTTCCCAAAAGATTTTTAAACAAGCTCTTACCCCCTGCATTTCGATCCGGAAAAAATATTATCAAAACAAAAAAGGAACCACTGCCGCTGTTGACATTGCCAGCAACAAAACCACATTCCTCCCAAGGCGCGCCATCCTCACCAGTCTGATAGCTCTCACATTCTCATTCATAGTTGCCGTAATTTAAAAGTCCTGTAAATATCATTTCATTATCCCTTATGATAACCCTGTTATCAATCTTCAATCCGTTCCAACTCCCCCGTATGTACCTATAACCGACCCACACCTGCCATTGTTCGTCTCAGACCAAAAAAAATCCTTCGTTTCCTTCACAGGTAACCAAGGATTAAAGCCAAAAGGCATGATTTGTGATTCTAAATGTTGTGGCCATAACGCCATCAACTTCAAGTGTAGAGATTATATCTTACTTACATTCATCTTTTTATCCGGAATGGCCAAAACCACACAGCCCGCCTCCCGGCGCACAGGCAGCTCTGTTTTTTCAAAATCCGCACTTTCCCGAATATTTCGCTCGTGCGTTTTTTCAAAAAGTCTGACCTTGAAAAACACCATCGGATAACCGATGCAAAGTTACAAATTTCCAACCCATCCGCCAAACTTAGAGGCGGCAACGTCACTCTTGTGCATACCCCCCTACTACTAAAAATGGTTAAAACGCATTTATGATTTCAGAAATAGCAATAGCATCTTCAACGCTGGTGCACCGGGTAATCGGCAGACTCACACATCTCCTGGCAAGACGCTCCGTAACCTCAAGTACACCAGAATATCGCTTTCCAAGCATATCGGCATAACATGGCTGCCTGTGGGGCGGAACGGCATAATGGACATCCCAACCAACGCCGTTAGCACTCAGATAACGGGTAAAAGCCTCCCTGTCCTCAACATGCACCACGAACTGATGGAACACATGCCCTTCCTCAAGCCGTGGAAGCCTGATTTTCGGATTGGTTATATGTGTGCAATAGATTCCAGCCAACCCACGGCGCTCCTCACCCTCACGGGTCGCGAAACCAAGTTTATATGCCACAACGGCGGCCTGGATCGGATCCATACGGCAGTTGAATCCCTGATAAATATTATGATAGCGCCGGTTGCTGCCATAATTGGCCAACGCCATGACAGCATCGGCAAGCTCCTTATCATGCGTAGCCACAGCACCCGCATCCCCAAGAGCCCCAACATTTTTCGTAGGATAGAAACTGAATCCGGCAGCATCGCCAAGACCGCCGGTGGCATACCCGCCATAAAGGCCTCGACAAGCCGACATCGCTCCTATCGCTTGCGCATTATCTTCTATGATTTTCAACCCATGACGGCGCGCGATATCCTTAATCTCACCCCCCCAGCTCACCCGGCCATACAAATGAACCGTCATTATAGCCCGTGTACGCTCCGTAACAGCATCTTCAATTAACAATGGGTCAATATTCGACGTCTCCTCCGAGGCATCAACAAGCACCGGAACCAGACCTGCATCACTGACCGCAAGCACCGAAGCCACATAAGTATTGGCCGGCACGATAACCTCATCCCCCGCCTTCATCACACCCAGTTCGACATATCCCCTTAGAATCAGCCTCAAAGCATCAAGCCCGTTGCTGACCCCAACCACATAAGCCACACCCGCCATCTCACCGAGCCTACGCTCGAAAGCCTCCACCTCAGCGCCCCCTATATATCGCCCGCTACACACAACACGCTCCACAGCCTCCCTGATGCCATCCATATAAGGCTCGTTGACCTTCCCCAAATCCAGAAACGGATATTTTATAGCTTCCATTTACAGTTAAACCTTGAAAATGCTCAGAACAACGGCCCCCTCTCCAGCGCCAGATGCCGGAACTCGTCGAAATCCCTGACATAGTCTGCCTCATCGAAATAATTCGACGTCAGCACCAGACACACCGAGCCGGAAGAAAAATCATCAAGCGTACGCCACACACCGCTGGGAATCAGCAACCCCTCAAACGGTTTGTTAAGCATATATGTCTTCCATGAAAACCCGTCGAAAAGGTTCACACTGAAACTCCCCCCCACGGCTATAACAAGCTCCATCTGCTCATGGTGAGAATGCCCTCCACGCTCTTCACCCGCAGGCACATCATAAATCCAATACGCCCGCTTCAGATCAAACGGCAATTGCGCCCCCCCTTGGGCAAACGTCAGATTCCCCCGTGGATCATGAATCCGCGGCAACTGCAGAATCCGCGGCACAGCCAAATTCCCGGTTTCCATATTCTTCA
The DNA here is from genome assembly GCA_910575545.1 of Bacteroidales bacterium. Lineage (GTDB taxonomy): Bacteria > Bacteroidota > Bacteroidia > Bacteroidales > Muribaculaceae > UBA7173. The sequence goes on along the minus strand of CAJTFH010000025.1, from coordinate 26,455 downwards.
GTTATTTTGCATTTTACAGTCCCGCTCAACCACCTTCCCGTCCAAGTTTCATCAGATATTCCCCATACTCATTATTGCGCAACCTCTGCCCCAGCCCAACAAGCTGCGCCCCGTCAATCCATCCCTGGCGGAAAGCAATCTCCTCGAGCACAGCCACTTTGAATCCCTGCCGGTTCTGAACCGCCTGTATGAAATTCGAAGCATCCATCAGCGAGTCAACCGTGCCGGTGTCAAGCCATGCGAAACCACGCCCGAAAACCTCAACAGCAAGCCTGTCATTTGCAAGATATGCATTGTTGACACTTGTAATCTCCAGCTCACCGCGCGCCGAAGGCTTAACCCCACGGGCAATCTCCACAACATCATTCGGATAGAAATAAAGCCCCGTAACCGCCGTATCGCTCTCCGGATTCGCAGGTTTCTCTTCAATCTTCAGCGCCTTCCCCTCGTCGCCTATAGTCACGACCCCATAACGGCGCGGATCCTTAACCGGATAAGCGAAAACCGTCGCCACGGCCATGTCATTCGCCCTGCGGGCAGCAATGCGGAGCATACGCGAAAATCCCTGGCCATAGAATATATTATCCCCAAGAACCAGACACACAGCATCATCGCCGATAAAATCCTCACCGATGATAAACGCCTGTGCCAACCCTTCCGGGCGTGGCTGCTCGGCATACTCAAACCTAACTCCCAGCTCCTCGCCGCTACCAAGCAGACGCCGGAATGCAGGGAGGTCAGCAGGAGTCGAAATAACAAGAATCTCCCTTATCCCCGACAGCATCAAAACCGACAGAGGATAATAAATCATAGGCTTGTCATAAACCGGCAGCAACTGCTTCGACACCCCCAGGGTCATCGGGTGCAATCTTGTGCCGGCGCCTCCCGCCAAAACAATTCCTTTCATATACTCCACTTTTTATAGCAACCATAAATCTTATTAGCCTTATTAACTCCCGCTCCCGACACTCTCAACCCATCCACGATTGTCAAGATACCATTTGACAGTCCGCCTTATCCCCTCCTCGAAACTCGTCTCAGGATACCACCCCAACTCTTTCACAATCTTCTCCGGATCGATAGCATAGCGCATATCATGTCCCGGACGGTCAGCCACATAGCCGATTAGTCCCTCGTTAATCACATCCAAAGGCACTTTAAGCATCGACCGGTAACGCCCATCCGTCTCGGCCATTTCCTTCACAAGATTGATTATCAGCCTGACAATCCTTATATTCTCCTGTTCGTTGAACCCCCCGATATTATAAACCTCACCGACCCGGCCACGACGCGCCACCATATCGACAGCTTTGCAATGGTCTTCAACATAAAGCCAGTCGCGGACATTCACCCCCTTGCCATAAACCGGAAGTTCCTTCCCCTCCAGAACATGCCCGATCATCAACGGAATCAATTTTTCCGGGAACTGATACGGACCATAGTTATTACTGCACCTGGTAATCGCCACCGGCAGCCCATAGGTTTCATAATAGGCAAGCGTCATAAAATCTGCTGATGCCTTTGCCGCTGAATAAGGAGACCGGGGAGCCAATGGCGTATCCTCTGTGAAAAAACCTTCTCCATAACATTTCAGGTCGGTGCGCCCGCTGGCAACCTCGGCAACCTCGGCAGAAAGCTCGAGAGGCATCGGAGCCCCCTCACTGCGTGGTAGCGAACCATACACCTCATCGGTTGAAATCTGCACAAACAGTTTCCCATCCCGGTAACAGGGCTTCCCCGCTCCATCCATACCCGTCTGCCACGCAACCCGCGCACATTCCAGCATATTATGGGCACCAAGGATATTGGTGTCCAGGAAAACACGAGGCCCGGTTATCGACCGGTCAACATGGCTTTCGGCCGCGAAATTAATCACATAATCCGGATCAAAATCACGCATCAGACGCTCCACGGTCTCCCGGTCTCTGATATCGCCCTTTACGAACTCAACATTCTCCCTGGCAACATCATCGGCAATCGTCAGCAGATTACCGGCATAAGTCAGCGCATCAAGCACAACAATCCTCACATTCTCCCCATAACGAGCAAGAAGATACTTCACAAAGTTGCTCCCGATGAAACCGGCACCGCCGGTAACAAGATATTTCTTTATATCAGACATATTAATTCCGTTTATTCCACCACCCTCCGACTTTCAAAGTTACTCATTTTTCCCAAACCGCCAACCCCTTTATCGCCGAAAATTGTTACCTTTGCATACTTCATGCTCCAACCGGAAACATCCGGCCAACAACAAACAATTACAAACATTCCCGCAATATGAGTTTCATCGACAATATCAAGATGATGCCCCCGGTAACTAAAAACCTGATCATCATCAATGTTATCATATGGTTGGCCATGATTGCCATCCGTCCGCTGTCAGACATGCTCCAGCAATACGGTGCGCTATACTACTTCACATCCGACCAGTTCATCCCCTCGCAGCTCGTCACCTACATGTTCATCCATGCAAACATCTGGCATCTTTTCTTCAACATGTTCGCCCTGTTCATGTTCGGAGTGACGATGGAGCGGGTGCTCGGAGCGCCAAAATTCCTGTTCTACTACATCTCTTGCGGCATCGGTGCCGCATTGGTGCAGGAAGGTGTCTTCGCCATAATGATCCACCACTACGCATCGGTTTTCCAGAACGCCGGTTCGCTGACATCTCTCCTGCGACACCTGTCAGTCACAAACCAGGAACTGTTCAACATAGGCATAAACCCAGCCGAACCGGTAGTGCACCAGATTTTCGCGCTTTACCATACCCCCACAATCGGAGCATCAGGCGCGATATTCGGCATCCTCCTTGCATTCGGATACATGTTCCCCAACATACGCCTCTATCTCATCTTCCCACCGATACCCATCAAAGCCCGTGTATTTGTGCTCATCTACGCCGGCATTGAGCTGCTGATGGGCATCTACAACAGCCAGGCTGATACCGTAGCACACTTCGCCCATCTCGGCGGAATGCTCTTCGGTCTGCTAATCCTGATTTACTGGCGCCGCAAACACATCATAGGCGGCCCCTACTTCTAAAAAACACCATGCGCCTTGCAATCGCCAATATAGCAGTTTTCCTGGTTCTAAAGTTGCTGTGGCTGACCGCCCCCGACGGCACTGTCGATGCAATTGTCAACCTGCTTGCCCTACCTTCAACCCCTGGGCAGCTCATCCATACGCCATGGGCCATGCTTACCTACATGTTCATACACATCGATTTCTGGCATCTGGTCATAAACTGCCTGTGGCTGGCATGGTTCGGAGCACTCCTCTCAGAAGTAGCCGGAAGCCGCTGGCTTTTGGCCGATTTCCTGGCAGGAGGACTCGCCGGAGCCTTGATGTTCATGATTGTAGCCCCCATGGCATCTGCCGGATCGGCATGCCTGCTCGGTTCATCGGCAGCTGTTTTCGCAGTGATAACCGCTACACTGATTTCCGCACCTCAGAAACGTGTGACCCTCGCCTTGATTGGAGCCTTCTCTCTAAGATGGATAGCCGCAGTCGGCATGATTCTGTTTTTCCTCGCATCAATCGAGATGGAACCTTCGCAGACAGCCGCCCATCTCGGAGGAATAGCAGTCGGAATCATCTCTTCCATAATCTGGCGGCTACATACACGGCGCGACATGGAAACAATGAAAAACCTCACTCGAAACCGGCTTGACCATCTTGCCCTCATTGACAAAGTGAATCGTTCCGGCTACTCATCCCTGTCGCGCCAGGAGCAGTTGCGCCTCTTCAACCTATCCACAGGAAACCGTTCCGGACGCGTTTCCGCAACACGCCGTTAACCCATTACTCCATGACTTTCCGTTGTAGAACCATATTCCGGCTGTTATTCCTGGCCACCGGCGCCGCAGTGGCGATCCTAACCGTAGCCTCTGCCTACGGAGGGGTGGTAAACCCGGCCGTCACAACCATACCGGCTATCCTCGCCATGACATTTCCCGCATGGCTCACCATATCGGTTTTACTTCTGATAATTAGCTTATTCACAATCAAAAAGGCAGCAATCCTACAGGCAGTCGCCATCGCAGCCTCAACACCGGCCATCGCAGGTATAATGCCACTCAACATATGCCCCGACCAACAGGCAGACACAAACAGTGGCGACACATTCTCTTTTATGACCTATAACGTCTTCCAACTCACCGACTGGACCCGCCAAGACATACCCTACGACCGTCAGCAGTGGGAAGATGAGAACGCCAGGGGATTCGTAAACCCCACAATGACAACAATCCTGCGGATAGCCCCCGATATAGCCTGTCTACAGGAACTCCCATCCTCTCTCGTCAACAAGTGGATTCATCTCACCACCCTACAGGCCGACTCCCTGAAAACCATCCTGCCAAACAGCGTCGATGTGGAAGGAGAAGCCGTCTACTCCCGGTTCCCGTTGCGCCCTATCGTGTTGCGCCAGCCTGAAAGCCGCTATTGCCGGTTCGGAGCCGCCGTAGCCGACATCCATGGACAGAAAGTTCTTTTGGTAAGCGTCCACTTCGAGTCAATCGGTCTCAACAACGACGACAAAGCACTCTTCCATGAACTCACTGAGGGTGAAGCCACCTCACGCAGCGACCTCGGCCGTGTACGGCGCCAGCTCATTTCTAAACTCTCGCAGGCATTCCGCAACCGTGCCATACAGGCACAACTGCTCCGTAGCCAAATCGACTCGCTCAACATCGAAAACGTCATAATCGCAGGCGATTTCAACGACATCCCCGGCTGCTACGCCCTGCGGCTGCTTTGCCGCGACGACTTCCACACCGTCTTCTCAAAAGCCGGACGTGTAACCCGCCACACCTACCACGCCAACAGGTTCTATTTCCACATCGACCATATCCTCTACCGTGGAAACCTACGGCCTTTATCATACACCCGCCTCACACCACCACATTCCGACCACTACCCCATCCTCACCAACTTCCTCATAACCCCTCCCGCACCCACTGGCAATGAATAGCAGCTTAGATGGTGTTTAATGTATCAATGTTATTAAACACCATCTTAATAGCAACACCACCTCTTTGTCTATTTCTGTTTTTTCACTAACTTTAAGGCGAATTTCCCCACGGGAAGGATGCACCCCGGTGCATCCTCACTCTATAACCTCGATAGAATCACCAATCATAAAAAAATAACATAACTTATGAGACCAATCTTTATGGGCTTCTGCTTGGCAGCTGCGGCAACAGCCGTCAGCGTCTCCTCCTGCTCCAAAAAGCAGCATGAAAACCCGTTTCTGAAACCTTACGAGACAATCTACGAGATTCCTCCATTTGAAGACATCCTCATTGAGGACTACATCCCCGCTTTCGATGCCGGAATCGCCGAAGCAAAAAACTCAATCGATTCTATCGTCAACAATCCGGAAGCGCCGACATTCGCCAACACAATCCTCCCACTCGACTATCTCAGCCCTACTCTTGAGCGTGTCATGGGCGTGCTGATGTCGCTCACCGAAGCCCACTCCTCTCCCGAACTGATTGAAGTATCCGAAAACCTCCTGCCACGCTACACCGCTTTCAACGACGAGCTGATGATGAACCAGGGGCTTTTCAACCGCGTAAAAGAAATCTACGACCGCCGCGACTCTCTTGGCCTGGCACACGACGAAATCCGCGCCGTTGAAGAAACCTACCGCCAGTTTGCCCGCAACGGAGCCCTCCTCCCTGCCGACAAACAAGAGCAGCTCAAAGCCGTAAACTCCCGTCTGACCGACCTATACCTGAAATTCAACAAAAACCTCCTCGCCGCCAACAACGCCTTTGAAATCGTTGTCGACAACGAGGCCGACCTGGCTGGCATTCCCGCTTCAACCGTGGCCAATGCCGCAGAAGAAGCCAAAGCCCGCGGCAAAGAGGGCAAATGGGTCTTCACCCTCCACGCCCCGTCGCGCCTTCCCGTGCTCCAATATGCCGACAACCGCGACCTCCGCGAAAAAATGTGGAAAGGCTACACCAACAACGCCCAAAGTGGTGAAAACAATAACTGCCCGGTTATCGCAGAAATAGTGAAAACACGTGCCGAGAAGGCCTCAATCATGGGCTATCCCGATTTCGCGTCCTATATGACCGAGCAAGTAATGGCCAAGACACCGCAGGCGGCTGAAGACCTCCTTATGAGCATCTGGACACCTGCGAAAGCCAAAGTTGAAAAAGAGGTGGCCGAAATGCAGGCTTTATCCGACAAGCTCGGCAACGACTTCAAAATCGCCCCCTGGGACTACTATTATTTCGCCGAGAAAGTGCGCCAGGATAAATACGCCCTCGATGAAAACGAAATCCGCCCCTACTTCGCCGTAGATTCCGTAACAAAAGGAATCTTCACCATGGCAAAAAAACTCTACGGCATCACCTTTGAACCCATTGCCGACGCCCCCAGATACCATCCCGACGTGAAAGTCTACGACGTGAAAGACCCCGAAGGCAAACATCTCGCAGTCTTCATCACCGACTACTTCACACGCGCCTCAAAACGCCAGGGTGCATGGATGGAAGAACTCAAAACTTCATGGGTAAACACCGACGGCTCCGTTGAGCGCCCGATAGTCTACAACGTAGGCAACTTCTCCAAACCGACCGCCGACGCCCCGTCACTCCTCACCATCGACGAAGTGCAGACAATGTTCCATGAATTCGGCCACGGCCTCCATGGAATGCTCTCGCGCGCACGCCTCAAAAGCCAGAGCGGAACGAAAGTCGACCGCGACTTCGTTGAATTCCCCTCGCAGTTCCACGAACACTGGGCTTTCCAACCCGAACTCCTAAAAGAATATGCCCACCACTACCAGACCGGTGAACTCATCCCAGATTCCCTCGTGCAGAAAATCAACGCTGCCGCTAAACACAACATGGGATTCATGACCGCCGAACTCTCCGGCGCAGCACTGCTCGACCTCAACTGGGGACACCTTAACCCCGAGGGCGACTTCGATGTGATGGCATTTGAAAACTCGGTAGCCGAAAAACTCGGTATGCCCGAGCAGCTCACTTTCCGCTACCGCTCACCCTACTTCAAACACATCTTCGGCGATGAAGGCTATGCTTCAGGCTACTACACCTACCTTTGGGCAGAAGTTCTCGACGCCGACGCCTTCGACCTTTTCCGTGAAAAAGGCATTTTCGACCCCGAAAGCGCCGCCAAACTGCAGACTGTAATCGAAAGCGGATCCGCTGAAGACCCGATGGTGCTCTACGAAACATTCCGTGGCCACCTCCCCACCTCCGACGCCCTCCTGCGCCAGCGTGGCCTCACAGACTGATTTTCATAAAACCATATAGAAAACCGCGTTGCGCCGAAAGAATTCGACCAACGCGGTTTTTGCATCCTGATGGAGAGAGTGCTGTCAATTCACCGGCACACAACCACCTTATGCACCGAGCCATGATACTCGTTTTTATCTCTCAGCATCAGAAGATAGCAACAATTCGCCATCCTCCCTCACCCATGTTCATATACCCCTGCGAACTTTTAAACGTGTAATACGATGTGAAGCCCGGCACTTTTTCAACAACAAACCGGCAGTCAGCAGTCGTAATCCGGCTGTCGTAATATCCTTCTGCCGTGGCATACGCCGAGACCAAACCGCCCTGTGGCAGCTTGAACGGCTCATTATAAACCGAATACACCCCCTCGAAACATGCCTCTTTACGGTCGGCATAGCTTTCCCAAGGGCCGCGGCCGAACCATGCAACACGGTCAAACCATTCGGGCATCTCCGTGCGGAAACCGATTTTAGGCAACACTACTCCTGATATTGCCGGAGTTATCGCGGTATTGACAAGCAACACACCGTCGGCACAAACCTTAAATGTCATACCAACCGAAAACTCATGCCCCTTGTTCCCTTTATATGTATTTTCAATTTATATGTATTTTCAATCGAAAGATCAACATAACCGGTTCGCTCTTCAACATTCCAGTTCCCCGCATTAACAGTCAGATTGCGCAAACCCATCCTGTCCCATGATTCCGTGCGGTTTTTATCATTGTCGGTCGGTAACCTGAATGCATTGAATCTCAACGGAGCATCGAGCACGGCAACCCCATCGGTTTCATATCGCGAAAGCGTGCCATCCTTTTTCGAGGATCTGAATTTGACATACTCTAAACAGATTAGTCATATTAGCCTAATTTGTCTTATCAGGCTCAGCCCCATTAAAGATTGTTAATCACCTGCCACTGTTGCCATTTTCACCAAAATTTTGCTAATTTTGCGGCAGGTTTAAGAGCATTGCTTTTTAACCCCACCTCACTGCATTGCAGGTCAAAAGAGCTTGACTTGACGAAAAACCACCGAGGGCTGGGAGCATATGCTCTTCCGAACACTTTTCTACCACTTCATTTTCTCGTTACAACCATGGACCAACAAACGTCTGTAATCACTCGAGCCGAAGAATGTGGCATTAAGGTTCACATAGGCTCACTTATTGGCGAAGAGCTGAAGCGCCAAAGGCGTCCGGCGGCATGGCTCGCTCAGGAAATCTGCTGCGACCGCACAAACGTCTACAAAATCCTGCGAAAAGGAAGCATCGACACCGAACTGCTATGTCGAATATCCGTTGCCCTCGACCATGACTTCTTCGTCGAATTCCAAAGCGCGTGCGGATTCCGCCGTACCCCGTCAGTAACGCCCGCGACATCTGCCTCGAATGCTTCAGTAAACACACTCCACTAAACCACAACCCTCTCGAAAGCGTTGTTATTTAACAACCCGACGTCGGCAAGACCTTTTTTGCCCCCGACAAAACAACTTTGTTAGAAATTTAACAACGCTGACTATGAAAAAAATCGCCACAACACTCGCTGCAATGTTCCTTATGGCTGGCATCAACGCCACCGCTCAGGAACCCGCACCCTCGGTGCTTCAGAAAGCATCTGTATTCTACGATTTAAACACCCTCTACCCCAAAGACGCCGACAATGCCTACTTCAACGGATTCGGAATCGGCTACAACATCGACTTCAGAGTTTCAAACAGTCTGCCGCTATATGTCGGTACAGGCCTTGATGCCCGTTTTCTTTTCCGGAGCGAGAACATCCTGGATGCCGACAACTACAATCCGGTCGACATAAACGTGAAAACAAGGTTTATAAACCTGAACCTTCCCGTTAACGTCAGCTACCGCGTGCCGGTGGCACAGGGCTTCTACTTGACGCCACAGTTAGGCCTTGACCTGCGAGTGCAACTCGACGGCCACGCCAAAGCCAACAGCAATATAGCGGTTGACGGGCCGGAAGGATTCACCACACGTATAATTTCATCCCAGACCGACTACAACCTCTTCTCGAAATCTGATGTAGGAGATGCCCGTCTTAAACGGTTCCAGTTCGGATGGCACGCCGCCCTTAACTTTGAATACAACCGTTTCAACCTCGGTCTCTCTTACGGAACCGACTTCGTCAAACTCCACAAAGACCTCGGCGCCTCCCACTTCCTCGTCTCCCTCGGCTACACCTTCTAAACCCAACGAATAAGGCCAATTAGCCACTATCAGCCCCTATGGGTCTTATTAGTCAAAGCAAAGCGCAGTGTCGAACTCCCGACACTGCGCTGAAGTTGACCTTGCCTGGAATCAACGCGACAGTGCGTATTGTTAAAATCAGCCAGTTGAGAAACCTTTTGCTCATTGCGGTTATAGTATTTTCAAACACCGACTTGCACCAAGAGGTGAAGACCTTGAGAATCGCCAGTACGTTCATATCCTAAGAATTTAACAATTAACGCTTTGGCGATTCATTTGTATCGGCAGTTGCAATATATTAACCTAATTCCAACACCTTCGGCGTTTTTTACCGAACCATTGTATTCAACCGGATTACACCTATTCCATCCTTTACAGAATCTTATACGCCCTTTCCCTGTCCCCCACTCAATCAGGATCCATTAATTTTCAAACGAAAACTCAGCCCGGTAAATCTCATACGTCCATTCAGCGTGCATCCCTTCCGACGGAGCCACATCCGGAGCCGCTTTCGCCACCGTGTACCACACCCGCAGCACATCTCCTCCAACGATATGCCCGTATTCATCGCGCCCTATGGCCGCATTATGGTTGCGGGGAAAACCTGTTTCCGCAGGAGAGATACGGAAAAGGGGCTCCCACGTACCAACTCCGTTGCGGAACGCCTCAAAATCAAGCCGGTCAACCTCAAGGCTCTCATTTATAAACGCAGGATAAACAAGCGGATGCGGCTGCACCGGCCGCACCATCACCACCGAGTTCGACTCCTCGTCAAGCGCGATATCCGAATTGCATGTATAATCCAATCCTGTCTTTCCGATATTCAGCAGCCCGGCATTCGACATCGTAACCGCAGCACCAACACGCATATCATCCATATCCGACATGTCAAGCTCACGCAACACTATCCTAGTGCCGTCAACATCCCCTATGGTATACGACAACAGCACCTTTCCTCCCTTGTCGAGCGAGATTGCCGACGGTTGCCCCACACCCCACGACACCCCACCGCCGCACGGCTGGTCGCCATCATACTGCCAGGTCTTACTGACCACAGGCAACGGATACTTCACCCACTCCCTGGCACTAAGATCATTGGCAAAAGCCACACCGACCTCATTGTAATAATATTCCACAGTGCATCCGAGATAAAACATCGCATAAACATAGTCCGCCCCATTGAAGCGAAACTTTCCCTTCACAACCGAAGGGTCGCAGGCATGTTGGTTATCCCATCTCCCCGGAGCACCGGGCTGAAGCACTCTCACAGGCGCCGTGCGCGACATATCAGACGACACAGTGAAATGATAAATATTGTCCACCATTACATTCGCCACCGGATTACCACAGAAAAACACCTCGCTGCTCCCGTCAGCCATCTCCACAACACTCGGGCAATAGGCATAACGGTTCTGGGTAGTGAACCCGAACACCCTGCTGTTAGCAGTCATCTTCCACCCTTCAGCCGCCTCATCATCCGGCCACGGTCCGGATGCCGGCCCAGGTGACTCCCCCTCCTTCCCGGCACAACCGCCGAGAAAAAGGGGAAGCATCGTCAAGAGCACAATACAATTGCTTAACCTCATAATATATCCTTACTTCTCGCTTCTTATTTCTTCTCCCCCGGAATCATCTCCACAAACCGTCTTAGGATATTGGCATCCTGAACCGAGTCGGTCATAAGATACCTGCGCGTACCGTCAGAGCGGGCGATAAACCGTGTGCCTCCTCGGCCATCAACCTCTATATCTCCGGTATCAGACAACGTAAAATATCCCTCAGAGCCTTCAACCGCATACAGCACCGACGTCAAATCCCACGTTGGCCGGTCATAAGGCATAGGAAGATATGCCTTGTAGGCCTCAGAAACCGGATGCGGTGTCGCTCTCGTTAACTCGTTTTCAACCGCATCAGCCGGGAAACAAATTTTAATCCCCAGTTCAAACGGTGAGGTCACTATTGGAGTGGGCCACTCGGCAAACACCTTCTTAGCAGCCGCTATGTCGCGCACAACATTATATTCCGGCATCCGTTTCAAACTGTCAGCCTCCCCATTGTTGGTAAACTCCCCGGCCATCGTCACAAGCTCTTTCACTTTCTTTGCCACAAGCTCCTTACCCGTAAGCGGCGATATATCATCCCCTTTCGAGTCGAGAAGCTGCGCCAGGTTGGTCGAAAAGCCGACCGATATCACAGTCACAGACGAATCGGGCTGCACCGACAGAATCCTTCGGTACATCTCCACACTCGGAACCACGAACCCGTCGTTGTCGTGGCTGCGGGCAAACAACGGTTTCCCATCGGCATCAGTCATCTGCGCCACTGCCAAGGCATAATTCACGGCATCATCACACTTCGCCCCGTCAACGACCTTCCCGATAGGTATCTGCGGCATACCATACCACGTTGTCAGCAGGTCTATATACTCCGTAGAACCATCATTACGCTTATTGCTCGATATGCCGAGCAGGTCAATCTTACCCTCACGTGCATATTGCATCAACATATCCATAGCCAAAGCGTCATCGACATCATTGCCCATGTCTGTCTCAAAAATTATCTTCATTGGCGCAGCTGCCCCTTCACAGGCCGCCTGCTGTTTATTGCCACACGATGACAGTATCGCCGCAGCTGCCATCCCAATCAAAATTCTCAATGTCATATCACTACTTTTTATTTGTTTTCAATTTCTTATTAAAATCTTTCAGGTCAAACACCGCCGAATAAAGGTCATATGACCACAGCCAGTCGTCGCCTGTGACAGCCGGGGTGAAATACACCGTCAGAGAATCATCCGACGGCAACCACCCGCGGCTGTCAGTCAGGAATCCCGGATTATGGTTACGGGGGAAGCCGCTCAATTCGGGTGTTACGCGCCCGATTTCAATCCATTCATCAACAGGCGACGTCATATCTGCCACCAGATCGCCCGACCGGGGCTTGCAACGAACCACGCATATATCCCCTACCCATGTCGGCACAATCTTCTCATAGTTCTCAGACCGCCCCTCCGACACAGTGTAGATATATTCATCGCTGACCGCCACATAAGTGTTAGCCGACAGGAACGGAACAGCATACTCCTCCCCGATATCGATTTTCTCAAGGTCTTTAAGGTTAATAAGCCTCATCGCAAACGGGCCGTTTTCGGTCGTGGAATGGTAGAACGTTGCAATCGTACTGTCATTCAGCACAATAGAAGTGCTTTGACCTGTGCCCCACTTGTCAAACTTGTCATACGGAATAATCGGCTTAGGATATTTCTCCCAAGGCCCCTCGATATTGTCGGCCAAGGCGATGCCCACCTGGTTATGGTTGCAATCCCACTGGTCAACACCCAAATAGGTCATAATCCATTTGTAAGTATGCCCACGGTAGGTGGTTGAGAACTCCCTCACATCGGGATCGCATATATGGCAGTCGTCCCAACCCGTGCGCGACGGCTCTATCACCTCCGTACCGGGCTGCCATTTGATGCCTTCCCGCGTCGGTATTCCCTTGTAAAGATATATATAATCCACAATCTTGAACGGCTCACGGTTCTCGCACAGATAGCCGTACACAATCCCGTATTTGTCGGTTATGAAACTCGGTGCATAATCATAATGCCCCGCTCCGCCGCTCAACTCATAGTTGACCTGCGGCACAACCTTCGGCAGTTCCTTCTTTGCACCGGCCGCCAGCATGGCGGCGGTGCAAAAAGAACCTATCATTAATATCCTGTCAATTTTCATGGCACTTGGCAAATTTTCTGTGATTACAATCAATCTTCAACCTCGAGAATTTTCACAGGGCGTATCATCGCAGCCCGTTCTTTCTGGCCGTCGCCCCATCCCCAGGCGTCGCGGTAGCCTCCCGAATCGCCAAGGCTCATACCTCCGTGAGTATCGCTGAGCGAAGTGCTTGTGCGCACTGCCACCAGCCACGTGCGGTCGAGCACACCGTCGGAATTCAACCAGCCGCTCTGTGGCAGGAAAAGCGCACCCAATGCTCGGCAGTTATCCTTGGTTACCAGTTCGGCAGTCGAGGCATCGACACCTACAACAATACCGTCGCGGCTGAAACCTGTCTGAGCCTTACCGGCCCAGGTAGCACCGATTTCCCATAACCCAACCATCTCCTGCGCGGTCGGCACTCGCCAACCTTCCGGAGAGGGATCATTTTCCGACTGCCAGTCAACACCGTCGTCAGTATAGGCCGATGACCATCCTTCGGGATTATCCACGAAATCCCACGGCTTATTGCGGTTGAACTGGTATAATTTCCCGATTTCGTCTGGCGACTGGCAGAAGGTGCCCGGAGCATCGACATTGACCATCGACCAAACATTGCCGTTAACAAGCACCTCATTCTCACCAAGCACCTGGGTGCCCTGCACCAGACGGCATTTCAAAGTCTTTCCTCCTGATGTGAACTCCAGCATCATATTGCGCCTGGTGGTGAACGAACCGCTCTGCGTAACCTCTATTTTAACCGTCGCCTGGCCCTTGCCGCTCATCTCGCTGAGGGTGCACCAACCCTGCGCCGCCGAATTGGTCTCGCCAAGGCGTGCCGTCCACTCACCGGTACCGGTCACCTTCAGCTCATATGTGCCACCTGAGGCATCGGCCACAATGGCCACCGGGTTCAGCCCGAACTCATCCGGGTCGGAATACAGCAGATGTTCGTCATCGCTGCACGAAGCGGCCAACAGAGCCATCGCCCCAGCCGCCATAATATTATATCTTATTCTTGACATCGCTTCAACTTTTATACGGATTAATAATTCGGATTCTGGCTCAGGTTCGGGTTGTTATCCACATCGGTCTGCGGCAGAGGCACACGGATGCTCTTGCCGATAACGAAATTGTTGAAGTCGGCATCGCGGGTCTTAAGCTCCGCCAATGTGTTGGCATCGATTCCCCAGCGTTTGAGGTCGAACCAGCGCACACACTCACATGCCAGCTCCAGCGCACGCTCAACCTTTATATGGTTGCGGAAGGCATCCGGCGAAGCCGTTATGGCCGTCTTGTTGTAGTATGTGCTGTTCTCCAGCTTAGGCAGACCGGCACGGCCACGCACCCGGTCAATATAATCCACAGCTTTAGTTGTCGGCCCGTCGGTTTCATTAATCACCTCGGCATAAAGCAGAAGCATATCGGCCAGGCGAAGCGACCGGAAGTTGTTGCCGTTCCAGTAATATATGTCGTTGACATGCGTGTCGGTGGAATACTTGCGGATGAACACACGGTTACCCCATCCTTCATTCCACTCTTCCCACTTATAGACACAGTTGTCATTGTCAGGGAAGTCCTCCGCCGCCTCACGGTAGAACAGCGTGTAATAAAGACGCGGATCATTCTTGCCGTCAACGGTTTTCTCCCGTTTGAACCACTCAACCAGCCAGCGGTTGGCCTCGATATTGTTCCACCCTATTCCCGATGGGCTTTGGTTGATTTCAATCTGCGTGCCCAGCTGGGCATTGGGCGACGAATAGTTGTCGGTGCCGTCAAAACCTATCGTGCCCATCGCCATTGAAAACTGTATCTCATAGAGCGATTCGCGGTTGTTTTCGGTCGATTCGCGGAAATTGTCGCCGTAGTCCTCAACGAGGTCATACAGTCCTTTGCCATCCCCCTCGATAATCCAATAGAGGCATTCTGCGGCTTCATCCCACTTTTTATGCTGTGCGTAAGTCTTAGCCAGCAGGGCATAAGCGGCTCCGCGGGTCGGACGTCCGTACTCAGTCTCGGGGCGTGTAAGAGGCAGGTTGTGAATAGCCTGTTTCAAGTCATCCTCAATGAGAGTGAACATCCTGTCGGGATTCCCCTGTTCGGGATAATCCGATGCCGACGAGGTTTTGAGACACACCGGAATGTTCTCCCAGATATTTGTCAGATAGTAGTAATAAAACGCCCTGAGAAACTGCGCCTGGGCTTTCAGGTCGAGGCGGTGTTTCTCATTTGCAAAGGGGATTGCATCGATATGGTCAAGCACCTGGTTGGCGCGGTTAACCGCAATGTAATGCTCCTTATACGACTTTGTGTTGAACTCGCTGAAATTGTAGTCGGTGAATATGAACTTGCTGTATTCGGCCAGTTCGCTCCATCCGGCATAGCTAACACCGTCGTCGGCCATGCCGTTGAGCTGGGTATATATGTTGCGCGTCCAGGTCCCCTGGCGGTAAAACATGTTGTAAACCGCCACCAGGCCTTTCTCGGCATCTTCTTCAGTCTTCCAGAAATTGGATGTGTTGAGGCTGTTGCCATTTTCTATGTCGAGGTCGGAATCGCTGCAAGAAGGCATAACGGCCATCATCAGACCGGTTGCCAGTAATATCGCTGTCTTTTTCATCATTTTCATGGGGTTAGAATGTTAATGAAACGGCAAACTGCACGGCGCGCGGATTCGGGAACGAACAGCCGTCATAACCGATTGTCCAGATGCCGCCGTCGGCAAATTCCGGGTCGAGGCCCGAATATTTGGTAAAGGTCACAAGGTTCTTGCCGGTGACTGCGAAACGCACCTTCTCCAATCCGATTTTGCGGATTGCCCGGGTAGGCAGGCTGTAGCCCAATGTTATGTCGCTGATGCGGAAGAATGAACCGTCTTCTAACCAGCGGTCCTGGTCGCCACGGGTATTGCGTGAATCGCCATAGACTATTCGCGGACGGTCATTGACCGGATGCTCCTGAGTCCAGGGAACTATGCCGTTGAAATTGTTCTGGTTGTTCTGGAAATCACCGGCTGCGTAGGCAGCGCCGTTGTAGACCTCCTGGCCGAAGCGTCCGTAAGAGTTAAGGGCAAAGTCGATTCCTCTCCATGAAGCCGAGAAGTTGAATCCCATTTCCAGTTTGGGCCAGGGATTACCCACGATCTGGCGGTCTTCGCTCGAAATCTGGCCATCGCCGTTATAATCGTCATATTTGATGTCGCCCGGCAATGCGTTGGGTTGTATCACCTTACCATCCGCATTCTTATAACTGTTGATTTCCTCCTGACTTTGGAAAATGCCCAGCATCTTATACATATACCACATTCCCAGCGACTGTCCGATCTCACTCTTTGAGGTAGAGGTCAGATATGCCGTCTGACCATAGCCAAGGTCGTCTACACGGTTCTTGACATGCGAAAGGTTCAGGCTTGCCGAATAGCTGAAATCACCCGCCCGGTCATTCCACGAAAGCTCGAACTCGACACCACGGTTAGAAAGGCTCCCTGCATTAACAGCCGGCGCACCGCCCTCATTACCCGTGCTCATCAGAATTGGCAGATAAACCAGAAGGTCTTTTGATTTCGACTGGAAATAGTCGGCGGTGAAGCGCAGGCGGCTATTGAGAGTGGTGAAATCCAATCCTACATTGAGGGTCGTTTTCTTCTCCCAAACAAGGTCGGTATTGACCAGACGCGACTGCGTTGTGCCTATGGCCACGGTTTCTCCCGTACCGAAAACGGCTCTCGGCCCCGAATTGAGCGTGGCAACATAGTCCCAGTTCCCGATGTTGCTGTTGCCCAGCGAGCCATAGTTGGCGCGGATTTTGAGATCATCGACCCAATCAACGTCAAAGAATTTTTCCTGGCTTATGCGCCATCCAAGCGACCCTGAGAAGAAATTGCCCCAGCGGCGCTGGTTCGGAAGTTTCGACGTGCCGTCGCGGCGCCCGGTGAGCTGCACCAGGTAACGGTCGCCATAAGAGTAGTTTATTCGTCCGAAATAAGATATCAGGCTGTATTCGCCATAGCTTCCCGATCCGGTCACCGTGCCGGTTGCGGCATCAATCTCCGTCAGGTAGTGGTCACCGCTCATGGCCGGATTCTGGCGCGATATCCCTTTGTCATTCGATGTGAAATGGTTATAACTCATACCTGCAAGCACATTGATGTCGTGGCCGCCGAATTTATGGAAAAACTCATAGGTCTGCTCGATGAGGATGTCATGGTAACGCGATTCGTTCCAAGATATATCCGCCGCATCGTCTCCCTGCCCCATTGTCCATGACCCGGTTTTGCGCAATTTGTCGGTAGTGCCGTTATATGTCTTGTAGGCCACATTCACCTTGGCGCGCGCCCATTCGGGATATTCAACCTGGCCGTAGATGTTGCCGAACAGATATTCCTGCTTGTTAACCCTGTTTTCAAGCTCCTGCATGGCCACCGGATTCAGACCGTAGGAATTGGCATGGTTTGAATCGCCATATCCGAAACCTGACCCATGCTCCGGATCGCGAACAGGAATTGTCGGTGGCATACTGATGAAATTGCTCCATACATTGCCGATGCCATTGAGCACCTTAGTCTTTGAATAGGTATAGTAGAGGTTCTCACCATATGAGAAAATCCCTTTCTTACCTGCCGTATTGACACGGAAACCGTATTTCTCAAAACCGGTATATTTCATCGCGCCCTTGTCATTGAGGTAGTTGAACGATGTGTAGAAATTCAGGTTATCGTTACCTCCCGACAACGCCACATTGTAGTTCTGCAACAGACCGGTCCGGAGCATCTCATCCTGCCAGTCGGTATTGGCCTTGTAGTGGTCCTGGCGATTGGTCACCCCGGCCACTCCGGCAAGAATCGCCTCGTCATACGCACGGTCGTCATATAACTTATAGGTCTCTGCATCCATAAGATCGTAGCGTGGAAGCCAGTTGAGCTGAATCTGGGTGTCGAATTTCACTTTCAGTCCACCCGACCTGCCGCTCTTGGTCTTGATTATCACAACGCCGTTTGCAGCCCTCGAGCCATAGATGGCGGCCGAAGAGGCATCTTTCAGCACCTGTATCGACTCTATGTCTTCCACATTTACACCCAGCTCATTACCGGCATATGCACCGTCGATAATGAACAAGGGAGTGTTATTGGTCAATGAACCGAGGCCACGGATAACCATCGAGGGCGAGGATCCTGCCTGACCGCTGTTGGTGATTTTGACACCGCTGGTCAGCCCACGCATCGATTCGAGGATATTTCCCGAAGTGCGGTCTTGCAGGTCTTTATCCTTGACCGTAGTGATAGAGCCGAGCACATCTTTCTTCTTAACAGTGCCATATCCGATAACCACAACCTCGTCGAGGTCGTTGGTGTTCTCCTTCATCACAATTTTCATTTCGGGCTGCACGGGCAGCTCCAGTGGAAGCATACCCACATACGACACCTGGATTTTCGCACCCGATTCAGGCACGTCAAGAGTGAAACGGCCATCTATATCAGTCGCCGTACCCACAGATGTCCCCTTGCATATCACTGAAGCCCCAACTATCGGGTCATTGGCTTCGTCGGTGACAATGCCGCTAACATTCAGAGCCACAGTCAGCCCCGGCATAAACACCAGGCAAACCAGCAATAGCAATAGTCTACTTTTCATATGATTCTAAATTGGTTTAGTTTATCATGGTATCATTTCTCAATTAGCCCCTGAGGCGATAATCCATCCCAACCCTGCAACGAAACACACAAACATCAGACCCAGCAACAGGTCGGTTTTCCTATCCGCACCCTTGAATTCTTTCCATATGAATACTCCCCAGATGGCAGCAATCATAGGCGCCCCCTGCCCTAAGGCATACGAGATGGCGGCTCCGGCTTTACCTGCCGCCACATAACTGCACACCGTGCCTAACGCCCACACGGCGCCACCTAACACTCCGGTCATATGCGTGGCCCACGAACCCTTGAAATATTGGGCATAGCCGACAGGCTCCCCGGTAAAAGGCTTGCGCATCGCAATGGTGTTGAACACGAAATTACTCAGAAGCACCCCTATGGAGAAGACAAACAGGGCGGTATAGGGGGTCAGCATTCCGGGTGCCGGATTGCGGAAATCCGACAAGTCCATAGCTGCAGCCACGAACCGGTAGAAAAACGCCATCAACACACCGGCACACACCGCAACGATTACACCTTTGCGGTTACGCGCCGCCGAATCATCCGATTTGCTCATCCGCCCCGAAGCTATTCCGTTGAAAACAATGGCGGCCACAACCAGCGCAACCCCGGTGAACAACAACGTGGCATTCCCCTTAGGCTCTCCCATGTAATTGACAATCACACCAAGAACCAGGGCAATCCCCACCCCTAACGGAAAAGCCACCGCCATACCAGCCAGCGAAATCGATGCCGACAGAAGAATGTTGGATGCATTGAAGATAACACCCCCGAGGATAACGCTCCCCAGGCATGTGAGCGAACTTTGGGCAAGGTCTTCCATAAAAGGCCGCCCTTCAGAGCCTATGCTGCCGAATGTGAAACCCACAAGCAGCGAGAACAGAACCATGCCTATCACATAGTCCCAATAATACAACTCATAACGCCAGTTTTTTGCGGCAAGTTTTTGCGTGTTGCCCCACGACCCCCAGCAGAGCATAGTGATGAAACACAACGCCACCGCCATCGGATAGTTTTCAACTATAAACATGGTATTGAATTTTAAGTGACTGGAATATAAATGATTGTCTACTTTTCTCAAATCCTCCAATCCATACACCCCACAGGCGTATACAGGTTATTCATCAACCTCATACCTGAACGGGGTCGACTGCTGCGCCCCACACCGCGTAACAGAAACCGCCGCGGCCTTGTTGCCGAACCTTACGGCATCAGCAAGCCCCTTCCCTTCTGTAAGGGCCACACAGAAAGCCCCGCAGAATGTATCCCCGGCGGCAGTCGTATCAACCGGCGTCACCTTAACCGACGGAATCTCAATGCAATCACCGTTCTCACACAATAATGCGCCTTTCGACCCAAGCGTAATGATTGTTGTGGAAACGCCAAGGGCGGTTATGGCGGTTATGGCATCACACGCTCCGG
The DNA here is from genome assembly GCA_910575545.1 of Bacteroidales bacterium. Classification (GTDB taxonomy): domain Bacteria; phylum Bacteroidota; class Bacteroidia; order Bacteroidales; family Muribaculaceae; genus UBA7173. The sequence continues at coordinate 6,191 of CAJTFH010000025.1, read as the reverse complement.
CCATATCCCTTATCGCCACCCCGGAAATTGCCTCCGCTTCGGTCTTGTTGGGAATAATGATGTCAACGTTTCTCAAAAGCCGCTCCGGAAGATGCTCACGGGGCGCAGGTGCAGGATTAAGAACCACTGTCACACCATGGCGTTTGGCCATCTCCGCAGCATATGCAATCGTGTCAACGGGACATTCAAGCTGGGCAATAATCACATCCGCCCCGGCAATGGCTTCGGCGGCATTATCAATGTCGTTCTCCGACAAAGCGGCATTTGCCCCTGATGCCACACTGATTGAATTTTCTCCCTGCGCATCGACATTAATCAACGCAACACCGGAAGGAAAATCATGACTGACACCAACATGAGTGGTATCAACCCCGATTTCCTTGAGCATTTCGAGTGTCTGCCGCCCGAAAATATCATTGCCTACCTTAGCTATGAAAGATACATTGCCTCCAAGTTTGGCAGCCGCAACCGCCTGGTTTGCACCTTTACCTCCATGGTTCATAATAAACTCCCCGCCCAGAACTGTTTCTCCAGGCTCGGGCATACGAGGGCAGCGTATAACCATATCGGTATTGCTGCTACCTATCACTACAATTTTCCTATCAGTTTTCATGGCATGTTGAAACGTGGCTTGGTTAGCTCAATCGTTTGCGCAAAGATATACAAAAACATGAAAAAAATAGCAACATTTTTTGATTTTTTTGAAAAATATTCCGGCAAAAAACACTATCTTTGGAAAATGAAAAAGTTAACCCAATGAAAAAAAGCACATTATCTGACATATCCAAATCTACAGGCTTCTCTGTGACAACAATATCCAGAGTGCTTAACGGTAAAGCTGAGCAATTCAGAATCAGCCGAGAATCGCAAAACAAGATTCTCGAGGCCGTAAGGGTTCTTAATTATAGGCCTAATTTTGTCGCACAAAGTTTGCGCAACATGTCCACACGCACCATCGGGCTGCTTGTGCCATGCATTGACAACCCGTTCTTTGCCAACATTGCCAGCGCCGTCATTGGCGAGGCCCACAAATATGACTATACCGTAATGGTGCTCGACACCCACGAGAGTGCCAAAGATGAAAACGAAGCCATTGAGACCCTGCTGTCGCGCAATGTCGACGGAATAATCACGGTTCCAAGCAGCGACAACCCGTCAACACTGACAGCTCTCGACCGCGAAAAGCCGATAATTCTGATTGACAGATATTTTGAAAATTGCCATCTCCCCTATGTCGCAACCGACAACTACCAGGGAGCACTCGACGCCACCGAACTGCTCATTAAAGCCGGCCACAAAAACATAATGTGCATACAAGGCCCCCCACAATCAATCACATCGCAGAGACGGGTGCAGGGCTACCGCGACACACTTGCCAAGGCCGGCCTGTCAGACCGGGCAATTGTATGCGGCAACGAATTCTCAACACAAAACGGATATGTAGAGACAAAACTCGCGCTCACACGGAAAGACGGCATCAGCGCAATTTTTGCGCTATCCAATACAATTTTGCTTGGTGTAATCAAGGCGTTGAGAGAACACGGCCTAACCATCCCCGCCGACATGTCGGTAATTTCTTTCGACGACAATATTTACCTCGATTTCCTCAACCCACCGGTGACCCGTATATCACAACCGATAGAAAGCATCAGCATAGTCGCAGTTAAAATGCTCATCGACCGCATCCAACGGGGCATCACCCAATCCGAGGGACTACTGTTACAACCCGACATACTCCTCCGCGAATCAGTCGCCCCGCTCCTCAGCAACAAACCATGACCTTCCCGCCAATGAAACCCCTTCCAATCATTATAACCGCAGTAATAACAGTGGCGGGATGCCTGTGTTTCAAAACAAAAGCAGATGAGCCCGGCAATCTCTATCTACACCAAGCAGACTCATTCCTGGCCGCAATGCCGGAAAACCTTCAGAAACACCAGGCAGCGGCAGTACGCATGGCCATGGCAGAAAAAAACGGAATGCTTCAACAAATAAGAGAATCGCGCAACACCCCACCGAAACTGCCCAATGGAGTAACCATTACACAAATCAGCCCAAATCTAACCATATTCCGCTCCGGTCCACAACCCGTCTCCCCAACCCCCCTGCTCATATATCTCCATGGAGGCGGATGGGCATTCGGAAGCATAAACAGCTGTTCCGCCTTTTGTGCGGCCTTAGCCTTGAACGGAATCACCGTTCTGGCAGTCGATTACAGACTTGCACCAGAACACAGATTCCCCACTCCCCTCAACGACTGCATCTCAGCGGTAAAAACCGCCCTCGGCAATCTTGGCAAATGGCAATGTAACAGCATATCAATCGGAGGCGACAGCGCCGGGGGAAACCTTGCCATATCCACAGCCCTCAGCTTTCCGGAAAACACCTTCAGCACCCTGGTGACTTTCTACCCCGTAACAAAAGCCTACACCGACAACTCCTACAGCTGGAAGCAGTTCTCAACTGGATTCGGCCTCGACAGCGAACTGATGGAGGCTTTCAACCAAGCATACACAGACAACCCGCACAACCCACTCGTATCGCCCGCCGAAGCCTCCGACACAGACCTACAAAAGCTCCCCCCGACTCTTATTGTGGCTGCGGAACGCGACATCCTAAAAGACCAGGGGCAGGCATTCGCCACCCGTCTTCAAAAGCTCGGCAAAGAGGTAGAATACAGCCTCATCCCAGGTTCAGTCCATCTATTCATCACAGTCGACGGGCAGACCGCCGCCTTCAACCACTCGGTCTCCATCGCCTCCCGGTTCATCACCTCCCACAATCCACAGGCCACACCCCAATAAAACCATTTTAACAATTTAACATATGCCCATAATCCACTCAATATCCTCCTGACATGACAGACAGAAGAGGGTGTGTCATAATGGCTCATCTGGGTCGTCGCCCGAGGGCTTCGGGTTCGGTCATTGACCTTAGTCAACTCCCTTCACCCTCACCCTCAGGCTCCTACCATCTGAACCATTCTGACAGCACCCTCTCCATCCGGATGCCAAAAAGGCGTTGGTCGAATTTCGACACAACGCCTTCCTTATGTTTGCATGGCCACTGGGGCGATTTATTTCAATACATCTTTAACGGCATCGTTAGGAACCATCTGTTCCTGGAAAGTGTAAGCGCCGGTTTTGGGCGACTTAACCATCTTGATCACCTTTGAGTATGTGCGGCCTTCACCTTTCTGAAGAGATGCAACGGTTTTCTTTGCCATATCGAGTCAAAACTTTTTTGCGTGGTTATTATTTGATTTCCTTGTGCACAGTCACCTTCTTGAGAATCGGATTGTATTTCTTCAGCTCCAGACGCTCGGTGGTGTTCTTGCGGTTTTTGGTGGTAATATAACGCGATGTGCCGGGCATGCCGCTCGCTTTATGTTCGGTGCATTCCAATATTACCTGCACACGGTTTCCTTTTGCTTTCTTTGCCATTTTTCTTTGAGCCTTTAGTGTGTTATGAGCCTTGTTCACGTTTCCCGGAGGAACACGAAAAGCGGCCCGGAAAAATCAATTAGAAATTCAGTTGCTTGACTTCGGTCAGATAACCCTTTGAAGCTGCCTGTTTCAAGGCCGCATCGAGACCCATCTTGTTGATGATGCGCAGACCTGCGTTGCTCAAAGTCAGAAGAATCCACGTGTCCTGCTCTACCCAATAAAACTTACGGTTGAATAAGTTAACATTGAAGCGGCGTTTGGTGTGGCGCTTCGAGTGCGATACGTTATTCCCGGTAATCGCCTTTTTGCCTGTAATTTGACAAATCTTTGACATGGCTGTTAATCTATTATCTTGTTTCTTTTGTTAATATCTTGGTTAGCGGTCAATTAACGCAAAAGAGTTGTGGCCGTCACAACGCTCTCATATCGCCGCAGGCTGCATCACTGCCGACGGTTTTTGCGCAGGGGTCACAAATCAGAGTGCAAAGTAAGTGATTTTTCGCCATTTGTGCAAATTTTCGCCCCACCTTTTCCGCTTCCCGTCTTTTTTTACTATTTTCGCACTCATCTCTCACCCGCCAGCTTCTCTCCCCATCACCTTTTACGGTCTTCCACTGCCTTTCATGGCCTTTATTAGCCTTTTATTATTATGAAATCTGACTTTTTCCGCGTAGCAGCCGCCGTCCCGGCGGTTTCCATCGCCGACCCTGCAGCCAACGCAGATTCTATAATCGAACAAATCCGGCATCTCAATGACCGCCAGGTCGACCTCGCAGTCTTCCCGGAACTCTGTGTAACGGCCTACACCTGTGGCGACCTTTTCCACTCATCAATCCTCCTCGACGCTTCAGATGAAGCGCTCCGGCGCATAGCCCAAGCCACTGAAGGCCTGAATATCGTGGCAATAGTCGGCGCACCGGTTCGCCACAACAACGCCCTTTATAACTGCGGCGTAGCCATAGGCCGCGGACGCATCCTGATGATGGTGCCTAAAACATACCTGCCCAACTATAACGAGTTCTATGAAAAACGCCTGTGGACTTCAGGCGCGTTGGTCGACACCACCGTTAACGGCATCCCCCTGACAACCCGTCAGATTCTCGACATCAACGGTGTGGGCGTAGGAATCGAAATATGCGAAGACCTCTGGACGGCAATCCCCCCCTCTTCAACCACATCACTCGCAGGAGCGCAGATTATCGCCAATCTTTCAGCTTCCGACGACATAATCGGCAAATACGCCTACCTCCGAAGCCTCATATCGCAACAGTCGGCCAGATGCTTGTGCGGCTACGTATATGCATCTGCCGGATATGGCGAATCATCGACCGACCTGGTTTTCGACGGCAAAGCCATTATAGCCGAAAACGGAACCATCCTCGCCGCCAACGACCGGTGGCAGCATCAGCCGCAATATGTCATTTCCGATATCGACTTAATGGCGTTAAACCGCGACAGGCTCCACACAGGCTCATTCACCGACTGCGCCACCCTAAACCTCAACCAATCGGCTTCACAAGGATTCCGCACCATATCCCTGCCGCAGCAACCTGAAAATCCGGCTGACAGTATTAATGGGGAAATACCTGATTCCGACACGTTCCCCACACAGCTGATGCGCCGCGTAGACCCGCATCCATTCATACCTGTCGACGACTCCGAAATCGACCAACGCTGCAATGAAATCATAAGCATCCAGGTGGCAGGCCTCGCCCGACGCCTCGAAGCCACAAAATGCCGCATCCTCGTTGTAGGCATATCCGGAGGCCTCGATTCCACCCTCGCCCTTCTGGTGGCTGCAAGAACGTTCAAACGCCTCAACCTCCCCGCTACAGGCATAATCGGCGTGACCATGCCGGGATTCGGGACAACCGGACGAACCCATTCCAATGCCCTCAAACTGATGGAAGGGCTCGGAATAACCATCCGTGAAATCCCCATAGGCCCAGCCGTAATGCAGCATTTCAGCGACATAGGCCAAGACCCCGCCAACCACGACGTAACTTACGAGAACTCCCAGGCCCGCGAGCGCACACAGATTCTTATGGACGTGGCCAACAAAGAGGGTGGCATGGTGCTCGGCACAGGCGACCTCTCGGAACTCGCCCTCGGATGGGCAACCTACAATGGCGACCACATGTCGATGTATGGCGTCAACGCCTCTGTTCCCAAAACACTCGTGAAATATCTTGTGCGCTGGTTCGCAATCCGCTCAACCGACTCCCGGATAACAGAATCTCTCAACGACATAATCGACACCCCAATATCGCCGGAACTCACCCCCGCCGACGACCAGGGCAACATCGCCCAGAAAACCGAAGATCTCGTTGGCCCCTACGAGCTCCACGACTTCTTCCTGTATTACACCCTGCGCTACGGCTTCCCGCCACGGCGCATCTTCAGGCTGGCGCAAGTTGCGTTCCCCGGTTATTCCGACGACACCATCAAACACTGGCTCCGCACCTTCTTCCGCCGCTTCTTCAACCAGCAGTTCAAGCGCTCCTGCCTCCCCGACGGCCCCAAGGTCGGCTCCGTCTGCCTCTCACCCCGTGGCGACTGGCGTATGCCCTCCGACGCCTCCTCAGCCCTCTGGCTCCGCTCTCTCGACACCCTTTAACGACTACACGACAATCGGTATTAAATCGAGTAGGTCGGGAAACGAAAGTTTTCTGACCTACTTTCGTTTCCTTTCCTCTCACACCACCGTACGTGCCGTTCGGCATACGGCGGTTTAATTTGTTTTCA
>CAJTFH010000024.1 GCA_910575545.1 Bacteroidales bacterium | reverse complement strand
TCCTTGACGCCCGCCCCAGGGGGCTGCGGCGAAAAACGTTGCAAAGTTACGGATTGTTTTCCATTCCGCCAAATTTTCAGGCAACTTTTTTTTCAAGGCCTCCCGGCCGATCAAGGCCGGGGCGCTTCCGGCGCGGCACCCCAAACAGGAGCCGCAGCTGAGAGACCTCCGTCCCCGAAAGCGAGTGCAAAATTACACCTTTCCACGACAACCTCCAAATTTTCCGGCAAAAATATTCCGAAAAACCATGCCCTATGACAGCTTTTTAACATCCATTCACTAAAAACACCCCGAAATCACCCCTTATTCCCAAAAACGCACCATTTACTCACCGGCAAAAACGACCGGCAGAACTCTGCGAAATAAAACCAAAACTATCGCGGAAACAAAGGCGGCATTAGGAAACCTCGCAGAAAATCCCCACATTTTTCGTATCTTCGCACTACAGTCTCATAAAAATTCCCACAACAGAGACGGCAATTAATCCCCGAAAAATGTCATCCAAACATGAAAAAATACAATTTCATATGCCTCGGGCTATCTATCGCAGCCGCAATCTGCAATCCAGGTCCAACAAAAGCCCAAAACACAAGATTCAATAATGAATATGCTGATACGACAAAACTCACTCAAATACTGATATCGGAATCAATTCTGGAAACACCCGGGCAGGTTGACCGGATTGCAAAACTATTCATCGACACACCATATGGAGCGGGCACACTCGACAAATACCAGGAAGAAGCCTTAACCGTCAATCTCGACAGTCTCGACTGCACCACTTTTGTCGAAACCGTGCTTGCACTGGCATATACCGCATGTGAGCACAGACAATCATGGCAAGATTTCACATATAATCTGCGGCGATTCCGTTACCGCCACGGGGAAATCGACGGATACGCATCGAGACTACATTATATCAGTGAATGGATTTTAGACAATGCCGCCCGGGGAAACCTGCGTGAAATCACCGCAGACTTGCCCGGAGTCAGATACGGAGTGAAATCTCTCGACTACATGAGCACCCACCGCAATAAATATCCGGCACTTTCCGACGACAACACTTTTGCCGCCATTAAAAATGTCGAAGCCGGACTAAGCAACCATCGTTACCCTTACATCAAAGGCAGCTCAGTGAAAAACGACAAACTCGCCAACCATCTTCGCAATGGCGACATAATATGCTTCACTACCGCCATAAAGGGGCTTGACGTGACACACATGGCAATCATCACCATGATAGACGGCATCCCCCATCTAATCCACGCATCACGCTCTTCGGGTAAAATAATCCTTGATCCGCTGTCGCTATCCGATTATGTGCGCCGAAACCGTAACGACGGCATAAGGGTGCTGCGTCTCCGGATCGACTGAATAGAGTGCGTGGCAGAGTTAAATAAATTAGAACCATACACGGTTTATTAGAACATACAGTATATCTGGCTATATCACGGCATATAAATATATGCGGCCAAGGTTCCAGCAAACGAGGGCTGAACGCCCCAAAACAATAACGGGGCGGAATCTTTCGATTCCGCCCCGCATATTTTCTATCCAGGCTACAGATTATTCTGCACGTTTGGTTTTCTTACCATAACCGTAAACGGCGGCAGCGCCCAGTTCTTCCTCAATACGGAGAAGCTGGTTGTATTTCGCCATACGGTCAGAGCGTGAAGCAGAACCGGTCTTAATCTGTCCGGCGTTTGTTGCCACAGCGATGTCTGCGATTGTTGCATCTTCGGTTTCTCCCGAGCGGTGCGAGATAACGGCAGTGTAACCGTTGCGCTGAGCGAGTTCAACTGCACGGAGAGTCTCGGTAAGCGAGCCAATCTGGTTAACTTTTACAAGAATAGAGTTGGCGCAGCCTTCTTCGATTCCACGGGTGAGATATTTCACGTTGGTCACAAACAGGTCGTCACCAACGAGCTGACAACGGTCGCCGATAAGGTCGGTGAGAATCTTCCAGCCTTCCCAGTCGTTTTCAGCCATGCCGTCTTCGATAGAATCGATAGGATATTTCTCAACGAGACCTTTGAGGAATTCAGCCTGCTGCTGCGAAGTGAGCTTGGGAGCGTCGGCACCCTGCTTCCAGGTGTAATCGTAAACACCGTCTTTGAAGAACTCGGAAGATGCGCAATCCAAACCGATGGTAACATCCTTGCCGGGTTTGTAACCTGCAAGCTCGATAGCTTTGATAATCACATTGAGAGCATCTTCTGTGCCATCGAGATTGGGAGCGAAACCACCCTCGTCGCCTACTGCGGTTGAAAGGTTGCGCTCTTTGAGCACCTTCTTCAAGTTGTGGAACACCTCTGTGCCCATGCGGATGCCTTCACGGAAAGATGTCGCGCCGATGGGGCGGATCATAAATTCTTGGAAGCAGATTGGAGCGTCTGAGTGGGCACCGCCGTTGATGATATTCATCATAGGAACGGGCAGCACATATGTGTTGCAACCGCCGATGTACTTGTAAAGGGGCAGATCCAGATAGTTGGCAGCAGCCTTTGCAACAGCGAGAGAAACGCCAAGAATTGCATTTGCGCCAAGATTGCTCTTGGTGTCAGTGCCGTCAAGAGCCAGCATTTTTTCATCGATTGCAATCTGGTCGAGAGCGCTCATCCCTTTTAGGGCTTCTGCGATAGGGCCGTTAACGTTGGCAACAGCTTTGAGCACACCCTTGCCCATATAGCGGTTTTTGTCGCCATCGCGCAACTCAAGAGCCTCGTTAACACCGGTCGAAGCGCCAGAAGGCACTGATGCGCGGCCGAAAGCACCGCTTTCAAGAATCACATCAACTTCAACAGTGGGGTTACCACGAGAATCGAGAACCTCACGACCAATGATTTTTTCAATTTTCATAACAGTTTGCTTTTTAAGCGTTTATTGCTAAATTAAAACCTATTGTCCAAATAATTATCCTGCAACCAAGCACCGGCAACAACAGCCAGCTGTAAAACGCGGATTACAGCCGCAAAGTTACGAAATTTCCAGCTAATTCACATTTTTAACAACCGAAAAATCCGCCCAATTAACAACCTGCAACACAATAACAAGCAACATCATCCACAAACAGGTCACACCCATGAGACAAGGCGTCAAATTCCACCGGATCGGTCTGATCAGGATATGTCACATTCTCCTAAACCTTCAGACAAAACCGCATTCATCTACAGACCTGCCATATCATGAGGTTCATACTGCTCCCGCTATCCCACACACATATGGTTTCATAATAGTCGTGCATATCACGCGGGTGATTAATTATTACGAAACTGTTTGAACCTAACACCATCAAATTAATCAGGTGATATTAAGTAAATCAAAATAAGTAAGTCATAAAAATTATTTTATATTATCGGAGAGAGACTTTTCGAGGGATTTTAGCCCGAGAATGAAGGAGTGTAGCTGTCTACACGACTGAATATGAGGGTTAAAGCACTGAAAAGGCTCTCTCCGATAATATAAAGTCTGAAGATTCATAATATGCGTAACAACTTTGATGACTTACTTACACGTTAAGGCAATATGCTTCGCGATTACTGACAGCCCCCTTTCCATCCGGATGCAAAAAAGGCGTTGGTCGAATTTCGACACAACGCCTTCTTATATCTTAACTCCGAAAAGAGCCAGAGATTATTCAGCAGTTTCGGCAGCCGGTGTTTCAGCAACAGGAGCTTCAGCAACAGGAGCATCAGCTGCAACGGATTTTTTGCTGCGGCGGGTGCGGCCCGATTTCTTGGCAGCTTTATCCTTAAGCATATTTTCGTTATAGTCAACCAGCTCAATGAAGCAAGTCTTCGCATTGTCGCCTAGACGGTTCCCTGTTTTCAAGATACGGGTGTAACCTCCAGGGCGGTCAGCGATTTTCTGTGAAATCTCGCGAAAAAGCTCTGTGACAGCCTCTTTGTTCTGAAGATAGGAGAAAACAAGGCGGCGGTTCGCCATAGAATCGTTTTTCGCACGGTTAATCAGCGGCTCAGCATACACACGGAGAGCCTTTGCTTTTGCCAAAGTTGTGAAAATTCTCTTATGCCTGATAAGAGAAATTGTCATATTGGCGAGTAAGGCGTCGCGGTGAGCTTTCTTGCGCGAAAGATGGTTGAAAGATTTATTGTGTCTCATCGTTGTTTGTTACTCTTTGTCTAATTTATACTTTGAAATATCCATTCCGAATGAAAGGCCGAGATTGGCAAGCAGTTCATCAAGTTCGGTAAGCGATTTTTTACCGAAGTTGCGGAATTTCAGGAGGTCTGTCTTATTGAAAACAACCAGTTCGCCAAGAGTTTCCACCTCCGCGCTCTTCAAGCAGTTAAGCGCACGCACCGACAAATCCATATCGACCAATTTGGTCTTAAGGAGCTGGCGCATATGAAGGATTTCCTCATCGAATTCCTCAGTGCCGTCAGCCTCGGTGGTTTCGATAGTGATTTTTTCATCTGAGAAAAGCATCAGATGGTAAATCAGAATCTTGGCAGCCTCTTTAAGAGCTTCTTTGGGCAGAATAGACCCGTTGGTGGTTATTTCAATAATCAGCTTTTCGTAGTCGGTTTTCTGGTCAACGCGGAAGTTCTCAACAGCGTATTTCACATTTTTAATCGGAGTGTAAATCGAGTCGATGGCCAAAGTCTGGATATCCTGTATCTCAACCTGGTTCTCATCGGCAGGCACCCACCCGCGACCTTTATTTATGGTAACTTCGATGTTGATGCTCGCGCTGGGATCCAAATGACAGATGACCTCCTCAGGATTGAGGACTTCGAAGCCCGACAGGGCCTTGCCAATGTCACCGGCCTTGAACACCTCCTGACCCGACACGGTGATGGTTGCCTTTTCGGTCTCGGCATCTTCGGTCACCTGCTTGAGGTCAACCTTCTTCAAGTTAAGGATTATGTTGGTAACATCTTCCTTAACACCTGGAATGGTATCAAACTCGTGTTTCACTCCGTCGATTTTGATTGCCGAGATGGCATAACCTTCAAGCGACGAAAGAAGCACGCGGCGCAAAGCGTTGCCGACAGTGATACCATAGCCCGGCTCCAAAGGCTTGAACTCGAATTTGCCGTAGAAGTTGTTAGCTTCTAACATCACAACCTTGTCAGGTTTTTGGAATGCTAAAATAGCCATGGATCTTAGTTTAATAATGATTATTTAGAATACAACTCGACGATAAGCTGCTCCTTGATATTTTCAGGTATGTCTTCGCGGGTAGGAACGTGCAGGAACTTTCCGCTCTTTGAGCTTTCGTCCCATTCAATCCAAGGATATTTGCTGTGGTTGAAACCGGCGAGCGCATCAGCTATAACCTCAAGCGATTTCGATTTCTCACGCACACCAACAACATCTCCCGCCTCAACGGCGTAAGAAGGGATATTAACAACCTTACCGTTCACAGTAACATGCTTGTGAAGCACGAGCTGACGGGCGGCTGCACGTGTGGGTGCGATCCCCAGACGGTATACAACGTTGTCAAGACGGCCTTCGAGAAGCTGCAGAAGAATCTCACCGGTGATACCTTTCATCGATGACGCTTTCTCGAAGAGGTTGCGGAACTGGCGTTCAAGAACTCCATATGTGTATTTTGCTTTCTGCTTCTCACGGAGCTGTATGCCATATTCCGATGTTTTGCGGCGACGGTTTTGACCGTGCTGACCCGGGGGGAAGTTACGGCGGCTCAAGATTTTATCTTCGCCAAAAATGGGTTCCCCGAATTTGCGTGCGATTTTGGTCTTCGGACCTGTATATCTAGCCATTTCTTTTTCTTGAAATAATTGTGTGTGATTTCTGCCCTTATCGGACTCTGGAGGAAATCCCCAGACATTAAGGCGGCCGGACACCGCAGCCGTCAGGCAGATTATCTTATTTTTCTATGTCGTTGAAAAACGGCCGTAATCAAATGACGTTTCTATGAATCACAGCCGGTCTTGCGCTATTATACGCGACGACGTTTGGGCGGACGGCAACCGTTGTGGGGAAGCGGAGTAACGTCGATGATTTCAGTAACCTCAATGCCCATGCCATGCACGGTGCGGATTGCTGACTCACGACCGTTGCCGGGTCCTTTCACATAAGCCTTCACTTTACGCAGTCCAAGGTCATAAGCGATCTTGCCGCAATCCTGGGCGGCCATCTGAGCTGCATAGGGGGTGTTTTTCTTAGAGCCACGGAAGCCCATCTTGCCGGCGCTCGACCAAGAGATTACCTGGCCTTCGCTGTTGGCTAAGCACACAATGATATTGTTGAAGGAGGAGTGAACGTGGAGCTGACCGGCTGCGTCAACTTTAACATTTCTCTTCTTAGCTGCGACTGTTTTTTTTGCCATAATGCTAATGCTGTTAATTCTTGAGCCTTATTATTTAGTGGCCTTTTTCTTGTTTGCGACTGTTTTCTTACGGCCCTTGCGGGTGCGTGCGTTGTTCTTTGTGCTCTGACCGCGGACGGGGAGACCGTTACGATGACGGATCCCGCGATAGCAACCAATGTCCATCAGACGCTTGATGTTCAACTGCACCTCGCTGCGCAGGTCACCTTCAACCTTGTAGTTTGCCTGGATAACTTCACGAACCTTCGCGGCCTGTGCGTCGGTCCAGTCCTGAACCTTGATGTTCACATCCACGCCGGCTTTCTCCAGGATGGTCTTTGCGGCGCTCCGGCCTATGCCGAAGATATAAGTCAAGGCGATTTCGCCTCGTTTGTTCTGGGGGAGGTCAACTCCCACGATTCTTACTGCCATATAATACTTTATTATATCACTAATTTTTTTGCAAAAGTAACAATTTTCGGGCAAATGTGAAAATCAACACGCACCACCCCATTGGCCCGCTTTTATCAAACGGACTAATATCCTGACGGGAGGCGCTGATTGTCACAACCTTAAACTGTTATCCCTGGCGTTGTTTGTTTTTGGGATTTTTCTTGTTGATCACATAGAGGCGACCCTTTCTGCGCACAATCTTGTCTTCCGGGGTACGCTTCTTGATTGAAGCTCTTACTTTCATGAGAATCTTGGAATAACTATAGTTACAAAATATTTGTTTTTTTACTTGTAGCGGAAAGCTATGCGGCCTTTCGAGAGGTCGTATGGCGACATCTCCACCCTGACCTTATCTCCGGGAAGAATCTTTATATAATGCATCCGCATTTTTCCGGAGATATGGGCCGTGATTTCATGGCCGTTTTCAAGCTCGACGCGGAACATCGCGTTTGACAATGCCTCCACTATTATGCCATCTTGCTCGATAGCTGACTGTTTTGCCATATTATTAATCTAAATTCTATTTGTCTGGAAATACGCTCCGTTAACTGAAATATCCGAATAATCCCACTCAACATGCGATAGCGCGGAACCACCACAGGCACAAGCCTCATCAGCCGGTTATATGAACCGGTCGCCTAAGACCTCTTGCACATAATCAAAGGTAGTCAAAACGCTGGTTTCACCACCGTGCACAGCAACCGTATGCTCATAGTGAGCCGACGGTTTACGGTCTTTCGTCCGGCAAGTCCACCCATCACGTTCAACCATGATATTGCGGCTTCCGAGATTAATCATAGGCTCTATAGCCAGGCACATGCCGTTCTTGATTACAGGGCCGGTTCCCCGACGTCCGTAATTAGGCACCTCAGGATCTTCATGCATTTTTCGGCCGATGCCATGGCCGCACATCTCGCGCACCACGGTATAACCCTTGCGCTCAACATACGTCTGGATTGCATTGGCGATATCGCCGATACGGCTCCCTTCACGACAGGCGGCAATTCCCTTGTAGAGCGACTCCTTCGTGGTAAGCATGAGCTGCATCACCTTTTCGTCAACTTCTCCCACGGGGAAAGTGTAACACATGTCGCCATTGAAGCCGTTAAGCTCAACAACCACATCAAGCCCGACTATGTCACCCTCCTTGAGGGTATAGCTCGACGGGAATCCATGCACGACGACCTCGTTGACCTCAACACAGACCGCACCGGGGAAGCCGCCGTAGCCAAGGCATGAAGGTCGACCTCCGTTGTCAAGGATAAATTCCTTGGCAACGGAATCGATCTTATGAGTGGTAACACCGGGCATGACCCACTTGGCCATCTCGGCAAGCGTACGGCTTGTCAGATCACAAGCGGCACGCATCTGCTCGATTTCTTCCGGTGTCTTCAGATAAATCATTTCAGTTTCACTTAACCGGCGCCCCTTTGCAGTGCGCCATTTCAACTCAACGGATTTAGATATTAATAGGCACTTCCTGTTGTGCGGCCTTTTATCTTGCCATCCTTCATCAGACCGTCGTAGTGATGCATCATCAGATGAGACTCAATCTGCTGGAGAGTGTCGAGAACCACACCTACCATAATCAGCAGCGATGTGCCGCCGAAGAACTGTGCAAAATTCTGGCTGATGCCGAACAGACGGGCAAAAGCCGGCAGGACGGCCACAATGCCGAGAAAGATAGAACCCGGCAATGTGATGCGCGACATTATGGAATCAAGATAGTCTGCGGTTTTCTTACCAGGCTTGACACCGGGGATGAACCCGTTGTTGCGCTTCATCTCTTCGGCCATCTGGGTGGGGCGCACAGTTATGGCAGTATAGAAATAAGTGAAAGCCACAATCAGGATGAAATATACCAGGTTATACCAGAACCCGTTGATATCGGAGAATGTGGCGAAGAAGCCTGTAGAGCCCTCTTTAGCACCGAATCCTGCCAGCGTGATTGGTATGAACATGATTGCCTGGGCAAAGATGATAGGCATAACGCCGGCAGCATTAACCTTCAGAGGGATATACTGGCGGGCACCGCCATACTGCTTGTTGCCGACAATGCGCTTTGCATACTGCACAGGCACCTTGCGGGTACCCTGAACCAACAGCACCGCACCAATCGTAACGGCAAACAACAGCACAATCTCAACGATGAACATTATCAGACCACCTTCCGAGCCGTTTGAACCCGGCAGACGGCTTGTGAACTCGTAGAACAATGCGATTGGCAGACGGGCGATAATACCGACAAGGATGATGAAAGAGATACCATTGCCGATACCACGGTCTGTTATACGCTCGCCAAGCCACATGATGAACATCGAACCGGCTGCAAGGATAATCGTGAGGAACACGACAGTCCATAAGCCCATCTCGACAGTGCCCCCGGCATTCACAACCTGAGCACGCAGGTTATAAAGATATGCCGGCCCCTGCACAAACAGAATCAGGACGGTCAGATATCTCGTGTACTGGTTGAGTTTCTGACGGCCGCTCTCGCCCTCGCGCTGCATCTTCTGGAAAGAAGGCAGAACCATGCCCGCAAGCTGAATCACAATCGACGCAGTAATGTATGGCATGATACCCAGCGCGAAGATGGAGGCCTGAGAGAAAGCGCCTCCCGAGAACATATCCAGAAGCTGCATCAAACCGCTGCGGTTGGTGAAAGAAGTCAACGCATCAAGGTCGTTAGGATTTATGCCGGGAAGCACAACATAACAGCCAAGACGGTAGACCAGCACCAGAAGCACAGTAATGGTCAAACGCTGACGGAGCTCCTGAATCGTCCAGATATTCTTTAATGTCTGTATGAATTTCATCGAATTACTTTACTTTGTTGATGGAACCGCCGGCCTCAACAATGGCTTTTTCGGCGGCTGCTGAGAATGCGTTGGCTTCAACCTCGACTTTGCGGGTGATTGCACCGTTGCCGAGAATCTTAACGAGATCCTTTCTGCCAACCAGACCGGCAGCACGAAGTTCCTCAATACCCACTTTCTCAAGCGCCTTTGAAGCGGCAAGCGCCTCGATGGCATCAAGATTCACAACCTTATACTCAACACGGTTGAAGTTCTTGAAGCCGAACTTGGGCAGACGGCGCTGCAACGGCATCTGACCGCCTTCAAAACCAATCTTGCGCGAATAGCCCGAACGCGACTTGGCGCCCTTGTGTCCGCGTGTGGATGTCCCACCTTTACCAGAACCGGGGCCGCGGCCCACACGGGTTTCGCGGGTGGTGGAACCCACTGCGGGTCTCAAATTACTTAAATCCATAATAATCTATGATAGATTTCTTTTGTTTGTTACTTGAAAAGAGGAGGAAAACAGCCGGGTCAGATGTCACGGGGAGGTTCCACCCGGCCCGGCAATTTATATTCTTCCTGTTTTTGACTTTGTTTTATTCTCTTTCACTGAAAAGAGCCGCCATCAAACGGCGAGAGCTCAGGCCTCAACAACCTCCACCAGATGGTGGACGCGTTTTACCATTCCTCTTATAGAAGGATTATCCTCCTTGACCACAACGTGGTTCATTTTCCTGAGCCCTAGAGCATCGAGGGTGAGCTTCTGCACCTTCGGAGCGCCGATACGGCTCTTTATCTGCTTGATTTTAATCTGTGCCATGTCCGATAATTGACTTTGATTAACCGTTGAAAACTTGGCTTACCGAGATGCCGCGGTTCTGGGCAATCTGAGCCGGAGAGCGCATCTCGCTCAGAGCCTCGATTGTAGCTTTCACCAAGTTGTGGGGGTTAGACGAACCTTTCGACTTGGCAAGCACGTCGGTGATGCCTACACTCTCAAGAACAGCACGCATGGCACCGCCAGCCTTCACTCCCGTACCATGGGAAGCCGGACGGAGCAACACACGCGAGCCGCCGAACTTGGCAGCCTGCTCGTGGGGGATAGTCCCTTTATGCACAGGAACCTTGATCAGGTTCTTTTTTGCAGCCTCAACCCCCTTTGCAATGGCGGCGGTAACCTCATTAGCCTTTCCGAGACCCCAGCCAACAATGCCGTCCTCGTTACCTACAACGACAATCGCGGCAAATGTGAAGGCGCGGCCACCCTTTGTCACTTTTGTGACACGGTTGATGGCGACCAGGCGGTCTTTCAACTCGATATCGTTTGTGGATTTTACTCGATTATTCTTATTTACCATGATTGTTTTAGAATTTAAGTCCGCCTTCGCGAGCTGCGTCAGCCAATGATTTTACTCTTCCGTGGAAAAGATAGCCGTTGCGGTCAAATACCACTTCGGTCACCCCGGCTGCGAGAGCCTTCTCGGCAATCGCCTTACCTACCTTGGCGGCAATCTCTATTTTGTTGCCCTCTTCGATACCCTTTGACGAAGCGCAAACCAAAGTTTTGCCTTCGGCATCATCAACGAGCTGAACATAGATTTGTTTATTGCTGCGGAACACACTCATGCGCGGACGGCCGGCGGTGCCGGAGATTTTGCCGCGGATACGAGCCTTGATCTTATTTCTTCTGTCTTGCTTTGAGATCATGATAGCTTACATTTTATTTGGCACCTGCCGTTTTACCAGACTTGCGGCGGATAACTTCGCCGACGAACTTGATACCCTTACCCTTGTAAGGTTCAGGCTTGCGGAGCGAGCGGATTTTGGCGCAAACCTGGCCGAGAAGCTGCTTGTCGTCGCTCTCAAGAATAATCAAGGGGTTCTTGTTACGTTCCGACTTTGCTTCAACCTTCACCTCTGCGGGAAGTTTGATATATATAGCGTGGGAGAAGCCGAGCGAAAGTTCAAGCACCTGCCCGGTTGCACTTGCGCGGTAACCCACACCCACTAATTCCATTTCCTTGCGGTAGCCCGTAGAAACACCTACAACCATGTTGTGGACCAGCGCACGGTAAAGGCCGTGCTGCGAGCGGTGTTCGCGGTCATCCGACGGACGGGTCAGCACAATGTGCCCGTCTTCTACCTTTATCTCAAATTCGGGGTTGACAGCCTGCGAAAGTTCACCTTTAGGGCCTTTCACGGTAACCACGTTATTCTTGTCGACGTTCACTGTCACGCCTGCGGGAATCTCAATTGGAGCTTTACCTATTCTTGACATAATATTATTCCTCCTTTAAGATTAGTAAACGTAACACAAAACCTCGCCGCCAACTTTAAGCTCGGCAGCCTTTTTGTTGGTCATTACGCCGCGCGAAGTTGAAAGGATAGCGATACCTAAGCCATTTAACACCCTGGGCATGTTTTTATAACCCGTGTACTGGCGCAGACCCGGACGGGACGCGCGTTTCAGACCCTTGATTGCATTCACACGATCCTGTGGGTCATACTTCAGAGCCACCTTAATCACTCCGGCGGTATTCACACCGTCGATGAACTTGTAGTTAAGGATATAGCCCTGCTCAAAGAGAATCTTGGTGATCTCTTTCTTCAAGTTTGAGGCGGGAATCTCAACGACTCTGTGCTGCGCTTTGATCGCATTCCTCAATCTCGTCAAATAATCTGCTATTGGATCAGTCATTTTTGATTTGAATGGTTTTAAATTGATTGGGACAGCTCCCAACAATATTTAATAACTCTCTGTGATTTATCGGTTTGTTACCCCGGTAGCCAAATCTTGGCCATCAGGGAAATGCCGGGGGGAACTTAACCGGCAACGGTTGCCTTCCGGGGGGTCCCGCAGAATGGGCTTACCCGGCGGACCATGCTGGTGCCTGCCCGGCAACATCGGCGCCGGCGGCCCGCAGGCCGACGGTCACTCAATGTTAATCCCGGAGATTACCAGCTTGCTTTCTTCACACCGGGGATAAGACCTGCCGATGCCATTTCGCGGAACTGGATACGCGAAATGCCGAACTGGCGCATATACCCTTTCGGACGGCCTGTAATCGAGCAACGGTTGTGAAGACGCACCGATGAAGCATTTTTCGGAAGAAGCTGGAGAGCCTCGTAGTCGCCGGCCTCCTTGAGGGCAGCCTTTTTGGCGGCATACTTAGCCACGAGCTTCTGACGCTTCACCTCGCGGGCTTTCATTGATTCTTTTGCCATTTTCTTATCGTTTTCCTTTTATTATTAGCGTGGAATTTTGCTTATCCTGCCGCGGCTGCAGTGCCCGGCCTGGCACTCATCTCTTCGGCACATCTATTATGCAACGCGTAAAAAACGCATTTATTGCGCCGGATAAGAGTTTTTTTTTCGAGGCCTGCACCTCAACCGCACCGTGCAGCCTCTTACTTGTTTTTGAAGGGGAGGCCGAACTGCTTCAGCAGAGCGTAGCCCTCTTCATCGGTGTTAGCCGTGGTCACAAACGTGATGTTCATACCCATCAGCTTGTTGATGCTGTCGATGTTGATTTCAGGGAAGATAATCTGCTCGCTTATGCCGAGGGTGTAATTGCCACGGCCGTCGAGCTTGCCTTCAATTCCTTTGAAGTCACGGATACGGGGCAGAGCCACACGCACCAGACGTTCCAGGAACTCATACATGCGCTCGCGGCGCAAGGTGACACGCGCGCCGATAGGCATCTTTTTGCGTACCTTGAAGTTCGAGATATCCTTCTTGGAGAGGGTGGCAACTGCCTTCTGGCCTGTTATGGCAGTCAGCTCGTTGATTGCAGTCTCAATGATTTTCTTATCCTGGGTTGCGTCGCCGAGGCCTTCGTTTATCACGATTTTCACCAGGCGGGGAACCTGCATCGGAGTCGTGTAATTGAATTCCTTGGTCAGAGCAGGCACGATTTTCTCGTCATACTGCTTTTTAAGGGTTGTGGTGCTCATTATTTGATCTCCTCTCCTGATTTTTTAGAGTAACGTACTTTCTCGCCCTTTTCGTTGATGCGGATTCCCACACGGGTGGGTTTGCCGCTCTTGGGGTCGATCAGCGCGAGGTTAGAGATATTGATGGGTGCTTCCATCTTCACGATGCCGCCCTGCGGATGCTTGGCGGTCGGTTTCGTGCTCTTCGACACGATATTGATACCCTCTACGATAGCCCTGTTCTTGGCAGCCTGGACTGAGAGCACACGGCCCTGCTGGCCCTTGTCCTCACCGGCGAGAACGTAAACGGTATCTCCCTTTTTGATATGTAATTTGCTCATTGGGGTTGTCTGTGTTTACTGTTTTTGCTTCAGTTGATTAAAGTACCTCAGGTGCCAAAGAAACAATCTTCATGTTGGTGGCGCGGAGTTCGCGGGCCACCGGGCCGAAGATACGGGTGCCGCGGAGTTCGCCTGCATTGTTAAGGAGCACACATGCGTTGTCATCGAAGCGGATATAGCTGCCGTCGGGACGACGCACTTCCTTTTTGGTGCGCACTACCACTGCTTTTGATACAGTGCCTTTCTTTACGTCAGACGAGGGGATTACGCTCTTGACGGAAACAACGATGATGTCGCCCACAGATGCGTAGCGGCGGCCGGTGCCACCCAGCACATGGATGCACAGTGCCTCTTTTGCACCGCTGTTGTCAGCAACGGTTAAACGTGATTCGGTCTGTATCATGGTTACTTAACTTTTTCGATGATTTCTACTAAGCGCCACCTCTTGGTTTTCGAGAGGGGGCGGGTTTCCATTAAGCGTACGGTATCGCCAACTTCACACTCGTTCTTTTCGTCGTGGGCGTGATATTTCTTGGTCTTGTTGATGAACTTACCATAGATGGGGTGCTTCTCTTTGTATTTCACTGTGACAGTGATAGTCTTGTCACCCTTGTTGCTCGATACAACCCCGATACGCTCTTTTCTGAGATTTCTTTTTTCTTCCATTTCAGTCATATGGTGGTAAGGGGTTACTGATTGTTGAGTTCGCGGCGACGAAGCTCGGTTTTCACACGGGCAATCATCTTGCGGTCGAGTGTAATCTTGGCGGGATTGTCAAGGGGTGACACGGCATGGTTAGCCTTCTGCTGGAGATAATCCTTCTCCATCTGAGCCAGGCGCTCCTTGAGATCGGCCGTTGAGAGCTCTTTGATTTCTTCTTTCTTCATAGCTTCTTTTCAATTACACGTTCTGACTGGGATCATAATCACGGCTTACCACGAACTTGGTGGTCACAGGCAGCTTCTGGGCGCCAAGACGGAGAGCCTCTTTGGCCACGTCAAACGGAACACCGTCAATCTCGATAATCATGCGACCCGGGGTAACTGAGGCTACAAACCCTTCGGGGTTACCTTTACCTTTACCCATACGTACGTCCAAAGGCTTCCTGGTTATGGGCTTATCGGGGAAGATGCGGATCCAGAGCTGACCCTGACGCTGCATGTAACGGGTCACGGCCACACGGGCAGCTTCTATCTGGCGACCCGTGATCCATTTTGCCTCCAGGGTCTTGATGCCAAACGAACCGAAAGCAAGCTGGTTGCCGCGCTGGGCATTACCCTTGGCGCGCCCCTTCTGGACTCTGCGGAATTTAGTTTTTTTCGGCTGTAACATTTTTGTTGATGTTATTCAAATTTATGAAAACAATTAAAAACCCTTCATGCCACTCAGGCGTTGAACAGTCAAAGGCTCCGGCCGGAACTTCCCGAGGAAGGTGGGTGGGAACTCCACCGCCGCTGCCATTGCGCCGTCATGCGGCTGCTCTACGGAGAACCGCTCCGTAATCCTCCAAACACATCGCTGCGTTTCAGAAGCGGCTGCCCCAGTCCCCCAACGTAGGGGACATGGCAACCGGCCGCCGACCGGACATCCCCTGTCGGGAAGCCCGGACGCCGGAAGCATGGTTTTTAACGATTGCCGCGAGGTTTGCGGAAACCGCCGCGACGCTCCTTGTTGCCACGGTCTGACGACTGGCGCCCTTCCTTGGCAGGAGTAGTGAAGTTGGGAGAAAGGTCGCGCTTGCCATAGACCTCGCCACGGCAGATCCAGACCTTCACACCGAGCACACCGACTTTGGTGTGAGCCTCAACCAACGCATAATCGATATCGGCACGGAGTGTATGAAGCGGGGTACGACCTTCTTTGAACATTTCAGAGCGGGCGATTTCAGCACCGTTCAAGCGGCCTGAAACCTGCACCTTTATACCCTCTGCACCAGAACGCATAGTGGCGGCGATAGCCATCTTGACTGCGCGGCGGTAAGCAATCTTACCCTCAATCTGACGGGCGATGGTGCTTGCCACAATCTGGGCGTCGAGTTCCGGACGCTTAACTTCAAAAATGTTAATCTGAACGTCCTTGTCGGTGATTTTCTTGAGTTCTTCTTTGAGCTTGTCGACTTCTGCGCCACCCTTGCCGATAATCACCCCCGGACGTGAAGTGCACACGGTGATTGTGATCAGTTTCAGGGTACGCTCGATAACGATACGCGAAACACTTGATTTGGCCAGACGGACATTGAGATACTTGCGGAGCTTGGAATCCTCCAGAAGAGTGTCTCCATATTTTTTGCCGCCAAACCAGTTGGAATCCCATCCGCGGATTACGCCTAAGCGGTTGCTAATCGGATTTACTTTCTGTCCCATTTCTTAGTCCTTCGTTTTTGTGTCGTTATCAATTGTGTCAACATACAGGGTTACGTGGTTTGACCGTTTACGGATTCTGTAGCCACGTCCCTGGGGAGCGGTGCGCAGACGCTTGAGCATCGGGGCGCAATCAACATTGATTGAGCTGATGTAAAGCTCGCCGCTTTCTGCCTTTCTTTCATTTTTGGCTTCCCAGTTGGCGATAGCCGAGCGCAGCAGTTTCTCCACGCGGGCGGCAGCCTCCTTATTAGAGAATTTGAGGATACCCAATGCACGGAACACTTCTTTGCCGCGTACCAGGTCGGCCACCAGGCGCATCTTGCGCGGAGAGGTAGGCACGTTGGTCAGTTTGGCGAAATACAGCGTCTTGAGGGCTTCCTTTCTTGCCTGAGCTGAGTTTCTTTTTCTTACACCCATTTTATTTCTTTTCTTTTTTATCAAAGGTTATGTTAAACAGGGCCCGGCTTATTATTTCTTCTTGTTGCCGCCGTGACCGCGGAACGTGCGGGTCGGGGCGAACTCGCCCAGCTTGTGACCTACCATGTTCTCGGTAACATAGACAGGGATGAACTTGTTGCCGTTGTGTACAGCGAAAGTATGGCCTACGAATTCGGGGGCAATCATCGAAGCGCGGCTCCATGTCTTGATAACCGACTTCTTGCCGCTCTCCTCCATGGCGGAGACTTTCTTCTCGAGCTTAACGCTGATGTACGGGCCTTTTTTTAATGAACGACTCATTGTGTTGTCTTTGTCTTTAACTTAAGAGATTACTTTTTCCTTCTCTCGATGATATACTTCGACGAAGTCTTCTTCGGCGAGCGAGTCTTGAGACCCTTAGCGTAAAGGCCTGTGCGCGAGCGGGGATGTCCTCCTGAAGCGCGGCCCTCACCACCACCCATCGGGTGGTCTACAGGGTTCATGACGACACCACGGTTGTGGGGGCGGCGGCCGAGCCAGCGCGAGCGGCCGGCTTTACCGGAACGCTCCAGAGAATGCTCTGAGTTACCAACCACACCTACAGTAGCCTTGCAAGCGGCAAGGATTTTGCGGGTTTCGCCTGAAGGAAGTTTGACAATCGCATAGTCACCTTCGCGCGACACAAGCTGAGCGAAAGTGCCGGCAGAGCGAGCCATGAAGGCTCCCTGGCCGGGACGCAACTCGATTGCGTGTACCACGGTGCCCAGGGGGATTTTGCTCAAAGGAAGAGCATTGCCCACCTCGGGAGCCGCATCGGGACCGCTGACAACGGTTGCGCCGACTTCTAAGCCGTTGGGTGCAATGATATAAGCTTTTGCTCCGTCAACGTAGTAAAGAAGGGCGATGCGGGCAGACCTGTTGGGATCATACTCGATTGCCTTCACTACGGCGGGCACACCGTCTTTGGTTCTCTTAAAGTCTATGATACGGTATTTGCGCTTGTGGCCACCGCCAAGGTAGCGGGTGGTCAGGTGGCCTGCGGAGTTGCGGCCTCCGCTGCTTTTTTTACCGACTGTAAGAGATTTCTCTGGCGCTTTAGCAGTGATCGCTCCTTTGAAGACGCCAATAACTTTGTGTCGTTGCCCCGGTGTGGTGGGCTTGAATTTTCTTACTGCCATTTCTATTTATCAGATGTTGCTATAAAAGTCGATTGTTTCGCCCTCACCAACAGTGATATATGCTTTCTTCCAACGGTCTGTCTTGCCGCGGAGAAGGCCGCTCTTGGTATAGCGCGATTTGTTTTTGCCACGAACAACATAAGTGTTCACGTTGAGCACCTTGACCCCGTAGAGCTTCTCGACCATATCCTTGATCTGGAACTTGTTGGCCTCGGGCGAAACGCGGAAGGTGTAGCGATTGAGCTTCTCCGTGAGCTTTGTTGCAGCTTCGGTTACGATAGGTTCAATTGTGAATTCCATTCTTCGATTCCTCCTACGGATTAAAATTTATTAACGACGTCAAGGCCACTCTCCGTCAGGATGATGGCTTTGTTGTTGAGCAGCGAGTATGTGTTCAGGTCGCTTGCAGTCATGATTCTGGCGCCCGGCACATTACGAGCCGACAAATATACGTTTTTATCCTGGCCTGCTAAAACCAACAGCACCTTTTGGCCTTCAAGTTTGAAATTTTTAGTAAAATTTACAAAATCTTTAGTCTTGGGGGCGTCGAATGTGAAATCTTCCACAATCTTAATCTGGTTTTCCTGAACCTTGACTGTCAGGGCCGATTTGCGGGCAAGCTGCTTGAGCTTCTTGTTGAGCTTGAAGCGGTAGTCACGGGGACGGGGGCCGAATACGCGGCCGCCACCCACCAGCACAGGCGAATTGATGTCACCTATGCGGCTTCCGCCGCCACCCTTCTGCTTATGGAGCTTACGGGTGGAACCAGACACTTCGCTACGTTCCTTTGACTTGTGCGTGCCCTGACGCTGGTTGGCCAGGTACTGCTTCACATCGAGATATACGGCATGCTCGTTGGCCTCTATGGCAAACACCTGGTCGTTGAGCACAGCCTTGCGCCCGGTGTCTTCTCCTTTTATGTTGTATATTGCGAGTTCCATTATTTCTCTACCATTACGATTGAACCTTTACTTCCGGGAATCGAGCCCTTAATCATCAACACGTTGTATTCGGGGATAACCTTCACAACCTTCAGGTTCTGAACGGTCACACGCTCGTTACCGGTCTGGCCGGCCATGCGCATCCCTTTGAACACCTTCGCAGGGTAAGAGCAGGCACCGATTGAACCGGGGGCACGAAGGCGGTTGTGCTGGCCGTGGGTCGACTGACCTACGCCGCCGAAACCATGACGCTTAACAACGCCCTGGAAACCTTTACCCTTCGAAGTGCCCACAACGTCCACGAAATCGTTTTCGCTGAAGAGGGCAACGTCAATAACGTCGCCGAGTTTGTACTCGCTGTCAAAACCCTTGAACTCGGCCAAGTGGCGCTTGGGGGTGACACCGGCTTTCTTGAAGTGACCGAGCTCGGGTTTGGTGCAGTGTTTCTCTTTCTGCTCCTCGAAACCAAGCTGCAAGGCATTGTAGCCGTCGGTCTCCACAGTCTTAACCTGGGTAACCACACAAGGACCTACTTCGATAACAGTGCACGGCACGTTTTTGCCGTCGGCACTGAAAACGGATGTCATTCCGATTTTCTTTCCTAATAATCCTGGCATTTCTGTAGTTAGTTATAAATTGGGATATTTCTTTTTTTTATTCATTGTAGCTGCGCCGGCCTCATAAACCTCTACCGGCATGAGGCCGGCGCCGCCATATGGGAAAAGGCATCACACCTTGATTTCCACCTCTACACCCGAGGGGAGCTCGAGCTTCATCAACGCATCAACAGTCTTGGCTGTCGAGTTGTATATGTCGATAAGGCGTTTGAAGGCTGAGAGCTGGAACTGCTCGCGTGATTTCTTGTTAACGAAAGTAGAGCGGTTTACAGTGAAAATGCGTTTGTGGGTGGGCAGGGGTATGGGACCGCTGATGACCGCACCTGTAGCCTTCACTGTCTTTACAATCTTCTCGGCCGACTTGTCAACCAAGTTGTGATCGTAAGATTTCAGTTTGATTCTAATTTTCTGGCTCATATTGTTGTTTTCTTATTTTTTAAGTTGGAACAGGTCTGGGCGGCCTGGTTATTTGATGAGGTCAACACGGCCCTGGCACTCTGTCAGCACATTCTTCGCAATCGAAGAAGAAACCTCAGCATAGTGCGAGAAGGTCATTGTAGAAGTTGCGCGACCTGAAGTGATTGTGCGGAGGGCGGTCACATAACCGAACATTTCGGCAAGGGGAGCCTGGGCTTTCACCACACGGGCACCGCTGCGCGATGTTTCCATTCCTTCAACTTGGCCACGGCGCTTGTTGAGGTCGGATATAACGTCGCCCATGCTTTCTTCCGGAGTCACAACCTCGATTTTCATGATAGGCTCCATGAGAACCGGCCCTGCCTTTTCCGAACCTTTCTTAAAGGCCTGGATGGCGCAAAGCTCGAATGAGAGCTGGTCGGAGTCAACCGGGTGGAATGAACCGTCGATTACAGTCACTTTCAGTTTCTCAACCGGATATCCGGCAAGAACGCCGTTTTTCATCGCGCTTGTGAAACCTTTCTGGATAGCAGGGATGAATTCCTTGGGGATGTTACCACCCTTGACTTCATCAACAAACTGCAGGTTGCCTTCAAAGCCTTCGTCAACCGGCTCGATGCGCACGATGATGTCGGCGAATTTACCACGTCCGCCAGTCTGTTTCTTGAACACTTCGCGGAGCTCGACAGGCTTGGTGATAGCCTCTTTGTATGTAACCTGCGGGCGGCCCTGGTTGCACTCAACCTTGAACTCGCGGCGCAGACGGTCGATGATGATGTCGAGGTGAAGCTCACCCATACCGGAGATGACGGTCTGGCCGGTCTCTTCGTTGGTCTCAACACGGAATGTCGGGTCTTCCTCTGCAAGTTTCTGCAAGCCCACACCGAGTTTGTCGAGGTCCTTCTGGGTCTTGGGTTCTACAGCAATACCAATCACGGGATCGGGGAATTCCATAGCCTCAAGCACGATGGGATGAGCCTCGTCGCACAGAGTATCGCCGGTGCGGATATCCTTGAAACCAACACCTGCGCCTATGTCGCCGCAACCGATTTTCTCCATCGGGTTCTGTTTGTTAGAGTGCATCTGGAACAGACGCGAAACACGCTCTTTCTTGTCGCTGCGGGCATTGAGCACATAACTGCCGGCAACAACGTCGCCGGAGTAAACACGGAAGAACGTAAGGCGGCCAACATATGGGTCGGTGGCAATCTTAAACGCCAAAGCGCACATGGGAGCTTCGGGCGAGGGCTCGCGGGTCTCAATCCTATCGGGATCGTCGACTGCATGGCCTTCGATAGCGCCTGCGTCAAGCGGGCTCGGAAGATATGCGCACACATTGTCGAGAAGGCACTGCACGCCCTTGTTCTTGAACGACGAACCACAGGTCATAGGCACTATGTCCATTTTCAGAGTGGCGGCACGGAGGGCACGACGAATTTCAGCCTCTGTAATGGTCGAGGGATCGTCGAAATATTTCTCCATGAGCTCGTCATCGTATTCAGCGATTTTCTCGAGCATTTTGTCGCGCCATTCTTCTGCTTCTGCAGCAAGACCTTCGGGGATTTCCTCTACGGTATATTCAGCGCCCATTGTCTCGTCGTGCCAGAAAATGGCTTTCATTGTGATAAGGTCAATAAGACCTCTGAAAGTCTCCTCAGCACCGATAGGAATCTGAATCGGACAGGGGTTTGCACCCAGCACATCTTTCACCTGGCGGCACACTTCGAAGAAGTTCGCCCCTGAACGGTCCATTTTGTTGACATAACCGATACGGGGGACGTTATATTTGTCGGCCTGGCGCCAAACGGTCTCTGACTGGGGCTCAACGCCACCGACTGCGCAGAATGTGGCCACAGCACCGTCAAGCACACGCAGAGAACGCTCTACTTCAACGGTGAAGTCAACGTGCCCCGGAGTGTCAATCAGGTTGATCTTATACTTGTCGCCGGCATATTTCCAGAATGTGGTTGTGGCGGCAGAGGTAATTGTGATACCGCGCTCCTGCTCCTGCTCCATCCAGTCCATGGTGGCTGCTCCATCGTGCACCTCACCGATTTTATGGGTCAGACCGGTGTAGAACAGAATACGTTCCGATGTGGTCGTTTTACCGGCATCGATGTGAGCCATGATGCCGAGGTTACGCGTATATTTTAATTGTTCGTCTATTTTTGCCATTTTGGTGGAATCTATGAATCGTTTAATCAATGAAAAGACACTGTGTTTCCATCATGCAATCAGAAGCGGAAGTGGGCGAAAGCGCGGTTTGCCTCGGCCATCTTGTGCATGTCCTCTTTACGTTTGAAGGCGCCGCCCTGGTCGTTGAAGGCATCCATGATTTCCGCGGCCAGCTTGTCGCTCATGGTCTTGCCGCCACGTTTGCGGGCATAATTGATGAGGTTTTTCATTGATATCGACTCCTTGCGGTCCGGACGGATTTCAGTGGGGACCTGGAAGGTGGCACCACCGACGCGGCGCGACTTCACTTCCACCTGGGGAGTTACATTCTCGAGGGCTTTCTTCCAAATCTCGAGAGCGGTTTTTTCTTCATTCTGCATTTTCGACTTCACAGTCTCCAGTGCGCTGTAGAAAATAGTGTAAGCGGTGTTTTTCTTACCGTCATACATGAGGTGATTGACGAATTTCGTCACTTTCACGTCGTGAAACACCGGATCCGGCAGAATCACGCGTTTCTTAGGCTTAGCTTTTCTCATTTTAAGTTTAAGCGAAAAGATGTGTTTTTGCTTTTTCGTCGTGGCTGGTGTCTTCTTCAACCCCGGCCCTCCGGCCATAGGGGTTTACTCAACCGTTGTCAGCTCCGGGAAATCAAAAACAATGGTAAAAAACAGGGTTGATTTCTCGTGGTGCTATTTAGTCTCTTCACCTGCGGGCGCCGGCCTCATAACAGAGGGCGCATGCGCCACAATCAGATTACTTCTTAGCCGCACCGGCCTTCGGACGCTTGGCCCCGTATTTGGAGCGGCGCTGTGTGCGGTCTTTAACACCGGATGTGTCAAGTGTGCCGCGCACGATGTGGTAGCGAACACCGGGAAGGTCCTTCACACGGCCGCCACGCACCAGCACGATTGAGTGCTCCTGCAGGTTGTGCCCTTCACCGGGGATGTAGGAGTTCACCTCCTTGCCATTGGTGAGACGTACACGGGCAACCTTACGCATAGCCGAGTTAGGTTTCTTAGGCGTGGTAGTGTAGACGCGCACGCAAACTCCACGACGCTGAGGGCAGGAGTCCAACGCGGGCGACTTGCTCTTATCCACAAGGGTTTCGCGTCCTTTTCTTACTAATTGCTGAATAGTAGGCATCTTAGTCTTTTTGTGTTTGTTAACTTAAAGTTCTTTTTCTATATTTCGTTTTCTCTTTTTCCATTCAAACCCCGGAGCTGCAGATGAAGAGCGGAAAAGCCACCTCCTTCACACGCATCCAATGCGCCCAAAACCCTATCCACCAACAGATTAGGATTCACGAGGACGCACTATACTCCGAAAAGCGTTGCAAAATTACGATTTATTTTCCTAACTGCCAAATAATTTCGTCTTGATTTCAGCCAAATCGACAATGAAGGATTCATAGACCACGGCTCTCCCACCGAACCCCGATTTCTGCCGCAGGAGCCCTTCGTTGAGATAGAGGCCGCCATTTTCGCAGGATGTCCCGAAATCGAAAAAATCATACCCATTGAAATGCGACATGACCCGGCTGAAAACCAATGCCAGCGCACCCTCCTCACGTCCTCGATGCGACGATGCTATATACTGCACATGAACCACACGACCGGCAATATAAAGCACCGTTCCGGCCAGCACTTCACCCTCGGCATCGACAGCCAGGACCAGGCGGATATTGTCATTGAAACGCCCCTTGAGCAGCTCCATCTCAGCCAACGAATGCACCGGGGCTACACCATAACGCTCCGCAAGCACCTGCGTCAGCACCCGCCAGAACCCTCCGAAATCATCACTTTCCACCACCCGCACCCCCGCCCTGGAGGCCTTGGCGGCATTGCGGCGCCCGTTACTGTCGAACTTCCACCCATTCCTCAAATCCACCACGCTTGCCACCTGGCAGCTCTCCCACCGGGCGCCTGAACGGAACAGGGCATAACGGTCTTCTTCACTCGGCATCCGAGAATAAATCCAGGGGATACATTTATAGACCATCCTGCCAATCCCGGCAGGAATAAGATAGCCAGCCGCTTCAGCCCACAATCCAAGCATCCCCGACGCATCCATCCCCTCCTGCGTAAGCCACCCCCCGTATGTCAGCCCCTGGTGGGAGTAGAGCACATTCCCCACCCGGTTTGCCGGAAGAACCCCTTTCAGCACCCCACGGTCATATGCCATCAATGAAAAATCGTCGAAACGGTCGGAATGGTAATCCATATACCCCCGGTTGAAAAGGAAAGTGCCCTGACGCGACCTTTCTACAAATGCATTCCATTCGCCCTCGCATACGCTTGAGTATCTTTTTATCTCCATATTTAGTCGCAATTTCCGCAAAGTTAGTAATTTTGCAAAAAAAAGTAGCCACGGCTTCAAACGTTCTCCCATATCAATCCTAAAATCAATAATCGAATCTGACAATAAGGCAATGAACATAGCAATCGTAGGCGCCAGCGGCGCCGTAGGCCAGGAACTTCTCCGCGTGCTCGACCAGACAGACTTTCCTATCGACCGGCTGACCCTTTTCGGATCGAAACGCAGTGCCGGACGCGCATATAACTTCAAGGGAAAAGAATATATCGTCAAAGAGCTGACTCATGATGCGGAACTGTTCCGGGGCATCGACATCGCCTTTACCTCTGCCGGAGCATCGACATCGCGCGAATATGCCAAGACCATAACCGCCAACGGCACACTGATGATCGACAACTCCTCGGCCTTCCGCATGGATGCCGACGTGCCGCTGGTAGTACCCGAGGTCAACGGCGACGACGCCCTCAACGCACCCCGCCGGATAATCGGCAACCCTAACTGCACAACCATACAGATGGTCGTGGCCCTGAAGCCCATCAACGACCTCTCCCCCATCCGCCGCGTGCATGTGGCAACCTACCAGGCCGCAAGCGGAGCCGGACAGGCCGCCATGGACGAACTCGCCATGCAATACGAACAAATCTCACGCGGCGAGAAACCGGCAGTCGAGAAATTCTCGGCACAATTGGCCTATAACGTCATCCCCCACATAGACCAGTTCACCGACAACGGCTACACCAAAGAGGAGATGAAGATGTTCAACGAGACACGCAAAATCATGCACTCCCCCAATATCAGCGTCAGCGCCATGTGCGTGCGCGTGCCGGTGATGCGCGCCCACTCCGAAGCCATATGGGTCGAGACAGAACAGCACATAACAGTCGAACAGGCACGCGAAGCCTTTTCCAAAGCCCCCGGAGTAGTGCTGATGGACGACCCCGCCAACCGCGTCTACCCCATGCCGCTCGAACTGGCCCACCACGACCCAGTTTACGTAGGGCGTCTCCGCGCCGACCTCTCAACCCCCAACGGGCTCACCTTCTGGACTGTCAGCGACCAGATCCGCAAAGGCGCCGCCCTCAACGCCGTCCAGATTGCGTGGCATATATTAAAAAACAGTCATAAGTCATAAGTCGTAAGTCATAAATGATAAGTCCAGGTACATAGAATCCAAACCTATAACCTCCGACTGAAAACGTGCGGCTTAAAACTTAACACCTATCCCCCATGATTACACTCGCAGCAGCAATGGTAACCGATCCGGTCGCAATCTTCCTGATTGTGCTGGTCATCATACTGCTTGCGCCCGTAATCCTCAACAGGCTGAAGATTCCGCATATCGTAGGCATGATCGTTGCCGGAGTAGCCGTAGGCCCTCATGGACTCAACATCCTCGACAGCGACAGCTCTTTCGCCATCTTCGGCCAGGTGGGGTTGCTATACCTGATGTTTCTCGCAGGACTGGAAATCGACATGTACCACCTGCGGCTAAATATGCGCCGGGGCATTCTTTTCGGACTGCTCACATTCTTCATACCTATGGTAATGGGGGTGCTGGCATCTGTTTATATACTCCACGTAGGGTGGCTCACAGCCTTCCTGCTGGCCTCGATGTTCGCCTCCCACACCCTGATTTCCTACCCTGTGGCCGCCCGTTTCGGACTGACAAAAAGCCCTGCGGTGCTCATTTCAGTGGTGGGCACGATCATAGCCGTTGTCGGAGCGCTCATCGTATTGGCCGGAGCGGTGAACATACATCAGTCGGGCAGCTTCAATCTCATCGGCACGCTATCGCTGCTGGGCCGCCTGGCAATCTATTGCGTTGCAGTGCTTTATGTCTATCCCCGCCTGACACGCTGGTTTTTCAAGCTCTACAGCGAAAAGGTCACCCAATACATCTTCGTGTTGGTAATGGTGTTTTTCTCTGCCTGGATTTCAGCTGCCATCGGCCTTGAACCTGTGTTAGGGGCCTTTTTTGCCGGATTGGTGCTCAACCGCTACATCCCTGTCAACTCCCCACTGATGAGCAGCATCGAATTCGTCGGCAACGCCCTGTTCATCCCTTACTTCCTGATAGGGGTAGGAATGATGATCAACCTCAGGGTCATAATGAGCGGCAACACCCTTTATGTTGCGGCAATAATGCTTATAATCGCCCTTGCCAGCAAATGGCTGGCGGCCTACATCGCCCAAAAGGCCTACAGGATGGCCGCCTGCGACCGTACGATGATGTTCGGACTCACCACAGCCCACACAGCCGTGGCACTCGCGGTTGTAACCACCGGCTACAACATGACCCTCCCCGACGGCTCGCGGATGATGGACGAGGCAATCCTCAACGGCACAGTGCTTGTGATACTGGTAACCTGCGCACTCGCCCCCATCTTCACCTCGGGAGCTGCATCGAAAATCAAGATTCGCTCACTCTCAACCGAACCAGACAAAGCCGCCGGAAACCTACGGCGCATACGCACCCTAATCCCCGTTTCCAATCCCGTCACATCACCATCGCTAATAGAACTTGCCATGATGATGCGTCGCCATCGCACAGGCATCGACGCCGACATGCTCTATGCCCTGCATGTGCGCAACGACAACACCCCAGCATCAAAAGCCACCGGCACCAATTCACTCAGGCTCGCCGCTGCCGCCGCCGCCGCCGCCGACAGTTCAATTGAAACCATCGAGCGATTCGATATAAACACAGTGACAGGCATCGTCAACACCATCCTGGAGCGCGACATCTCCGAGGTTATCCTCGGTATGCACCATAAAAACACGATTATCGACTCTTTTCTCGGTCCGAAAACAGAGCAACTTATTAA
Organism: Bacteroidales bacterium; assembly: GCA_910575545.1. GTDB lineage: Bacteria > Bacteroidota > Bacteroidia > Bacteroidales > Muribaculaceae > UBA7173. The sequence goes on along the minus strand of CAJTFH010000024.1, from coordinate 31,105 downwards.
TTCCACCAACCGGATGGTGATTATCTCAAGATGCTATATACCGCTTAACACAATAACACGCATCGTTGTCTTCGTGCCGGAAAAAGCCCAATACGAAACCGGTTTTTCCCAATGGGTTCTTGCCCTGGGTAATCTTTCCTATGAAATCGGCTGCCGCATAATCTTCTGTGCCGACACCACCCAACAGCCCATAATAAGAGGGGTTATCCGAGAAGCCGGGCTGGGCATACGGCATGAATACCGCGACATAGCCGACCGCGACGATTTCATTCTGCTGGCCAACCGGGTGCTCGACGACGACCTGTTTGTTGTAATCAGTGCACGCGCCAACTCCGTATCCCACTCATCGTCGATGGCCGAGATACCCATGCTGCTGCAACGCTACTTCTCGCGCAACAACATCTGCATGATTTATCCGGAACAGTTCGGAGCCGAGCCGCAGTTCACATTCACCGACCCCCTGGGGTCTGACATTGTGACCACCGCATCGCCCCTGTGGGTTTCCCTCCGTGCGCGGCTTCATCGCCTGAACCTTATCAAGAAACGGATAACACACCGCAAATCCCGTTAACAACACACCCACGCAAATCCAACCTCCAACAAAGCGTTTAAGTGAGTATGTGCGGCTCCACACACTTCACGACTTTGCCCGTTTTTAGTCCGGCACAATTTTGGTTGGATAAGCCGCAATATTGATAAGCCGCGATACACGGCATCCTGCTAACTTTGCAACAGGAAAACATTTAAACCATTATGAGCATAATCGACACCTCACTTCCGGGCAGCATAAATCTGTCTGCCATCAGTTCACCGGACGACATCAGGCCCCTCACCATCGAACAGCTTGAATCACTTGCCGATGCACTACGCGCCCCGCTTATTGCCAGACTGGCAGCACACGGAGGCCATGCAGGGCCCAACCTCGGCTTCCTTGAAGCCACCATTGCCCTCCATTACGTGTTCAACGCACCTGTCGACAAAATCGTCTTCGACGTGTCGCATCAGACCTACGTGCATAAGATGCTGACCGGCCGCATCGACGCTTTCATCAATCCGGAACGCTATGGCGAAGTGACCGGTTACACAAACCCCGGGGAAAGTCCCTATGACATATTCGCACTCGGCCACACATCAACATCAGTATCGCTCGCAACCGGGCTCGCCAAAGCACGCGACATCAAAGGCACACACGAGAATGTCATTGCCGTAATCGGCGACGGGTCGCTCAGCGGCGGCGAAGCCTTTGAAGGACTCGACTATGCCGCAACGCTGAAATCAAACTTCATCGTCATTGTCAACGACAACCAAATGAGCATAGCCCCGAACCACGGTGGCATCTACGAAAACCTCTCACTTCTGCGCCAGACCAACGGCACAGCCGACTGCAACCTGTTCCGTGCAATGGGATTCAGATACCTTTATGTAGGCTACGGCAACGACCTACGCTCACTGGTCAAAGCCTTCAGCGAAGTAAAAGATTCCGACACCCCTATCGTAGTCCACATAAACACAACTAAAGGCCACGGGTTGCCGGTTGCTGAAAAGCAAAAAGAGGCATTCCATTTCTCTGCACCGTTCAACCCCAAGACCGGAGCGCTCAGCACCCCGGCCAACCCCGACAACTATATCGACATATTTACCAGCCATATGCTTGACCGCATGGCCAACAACCCCGGCCTGTGCGTTCTGACAGCCGGCACTCCCGGAGCCATAGGTTTCTATCCAGACCGGCGCGAAGCGGCCGGAAGCCGGTTCATAGATGTCGGCATAGCCGAAGAACAGGCCGTAGCTATGGCATCGGGACTCGCCAACGCCGGATGCAACCCCGTTTTCGGAGTATGCGGAACATTCCTCCAACGTGCCTACGACCAATTGTCGCAAGACTTGTCAATCAACCGCAACCCGGCCACAATAGTGACTTTCTACGGAGGCGTATGGGGCATGAACGACATGACCCATCTCGGCTTTTTCGACGTGCCGATGATATCCAACATCCCGGGCATACTTTTCCTCGCCCCCACAAATGTCGAGGAATATCTCGCCATGCTCGACTGGGCAATCACCCAAAGGGTGACACCCGTTGTGGTGCGCACCCCTTCCGGCAAAGTTGTCCATGCCGAAGGAGAGGTTGAAAAAGATTATGCCAACGCAGGCTATCTGACAGTTGAACAAGGCCGGGGAATTGCCATTATCGCTGCCGGCGACTTTTTCACAATCGGGAGACAGGCTGCCGGAATTATGCGCGGCCGCGGTCTCAACCCCACCCTCATCAATCCAAGGGTCATATCGCATCTCGACACCGACACACTCGACAATCTGCGTGACTACCAGGCCGTCATAACACTCGAAGATAACACCCTCGACGGAGGCCTCGGCCAAAAAATCGCCGCCTACCTGTCGGGCAGTGCCGTCACAGTCCACACCCTCGGCCTTCCCAAAGCATTCCCCGACCGCTACAAAGCCTCCGATCTGCTCGCATCCTGCGGCCTAACCCCCGAAGCCATCGCATCGTTAGTCTGACCGTCCGCCAACAATCTTACAGACAAAAGGCGTTGTGTCGAAATTCGACCAACGCCTTTTTGGCATCCGGATGGAGAGGGTGCTGTCAGAATGGTTCAGATGGTAGGAGCCTGAGGGTGAGGGTGAAGGGAGTTGACTAAGGTCAATGACCGAACCCGAAGCCCTCGGGCGACGACCCAGATGAGCCATTATGACACACCCTCTTTTTTACTTACCCCCCCACAATTTCTGACTTATGACTTCCTACTATTTATAATTCTCCGCAATCTCCCTGATTGCCAAGAAAATGCGATGGTCGGCCTCCGACAGCGATTTGCCACGGCGCGCCATCATGCGGCTGGCGGTATCGAAGAACTTCTCCATCGGAAGGTCGGTGAATCCGGCATGCCCGCCCTCGCTGAACGACGCGATGAAATTCCTTGGGAAACCGGAACCGTGGATATTCACCCCTACGCCCACCACGGTGGCCGTGTTAAACATCGTGTTGATGCCGGCCTTTGAGTGGTCGGCCATAATCAGGCCGCAGAACTGCAGGCCGGTGCGGAGGAAACGGTGCGAAGGATAGTTCCACAGCTTGATTTCCGTATAATCGTTTTTCAGATTTGAAGCCACACATCCGGCGCCCAGGTTACACCACTCTCCGATTACGGCATTCCCCAAGAACCCGTCGTGAGCCTTGTTTGAAAAACCGAACATGACAACATTGTTGAGTTCGCCTCCCACCTTACACCACGGGCCGAGGGTTGTGCCGGGATAGATTTTAGTGCCCATGTTCACGGTGCTGTGCTCACACAATGCAATCGGGCCGCGCAGACAACTCCCCTCCATGATATCGACATGGCGCCCCACATATATCGGGCCATGCGATGCGTTCAGCACCACCCCCTCCACAATGGCGCCGCTTTCTATATAAATCAAGTCGGGGTCACCGATCACCGTATTGCTCCGGGGAATCGACTGGCCTTCGCGCCCTTTGGTAAGCACCTCGAAATCTTCCTCAATCTGCCTCCCGTTAAGCATGAATATGTCATACACATTCGTAATGGCATCAACCTTATCTTCAAACACTTCACACCCATCATGCCGCTCGCTGAAACGCATGAAATCGTCCATACTGCCGCGCACAGCCAAAAGTATGCGCTCGCCACCGCGCGTATCTGCCAAAAGCGCCTTACCGGGCTTCAACGCAACAACGCACTCAGCCATATGCTGCGTGGCAATCACATGGGATGCAATAAACAGGTTCTCTCCGCAGTCTTCCACGGGGAATTTTTCCGACAGATAATCAACCGTCAGATAAGAAAACCTGCCATCTTTGACAAACGCTTCCCATTTCTGCCTAAGCGTGGTGATACCGACAAGAAAGTCGGCTACCGGACGCGTGTAACTCAACGGCAAAAGATTCTCCCTCACCGCAGGCACATCGAAAAGTATGATGTTATTTTTCATAATCCCTCGTTTTTCTATTTTAACGCAAAAATACTAAATTTGCACATAAATCACAATATTAGCCGATGAAATATTCCGAAACCGGCATAAAGGGGCTGTGGGTTATTGAACCACAACGCTTTGGCGACAAACGGGGCTATTTCATGGAGACGTTCCGCCTCGATGAATTCACCCTGGCAACCGGCACAGACGTCAGCTTTGTGCAAGACAACGAATCACTTTCGTCGCGGGGAGTGCTCCGCGGCCTCCATTTCCAAAGAGGCTCATTCTCACAGGCAAAACTCGTCAGGGTCTCAATGGGGCGGGTACTCGACGTAGCTGTTGACCTCCGGCCCGGCTCACCTACTTTAGGGCGCTATTTCGCCATGGAACTCAGTGCGGAAAACGCCCTGCAGCTTTTCATCCCGCGCCATTTCGCCCATGGGTTCATGGTGCTTAGCGAGACAGCGGTGTTCCAATATAAAGTCGACAACTTCTACGCCCCACAGGCCGAAGCAACGTTGCAGTTCAACGACCCCGACATCGGTATTGCATGGCCAGAAATCGAAGGGGGCTACAACATCTCGCCTAAAGACCTCGACGCCCTGCCACTCAGACTGGCTGCCGAAATCGTGGCTGTTGACCCTTAAACACACACAGCGCCACGCAGGTTCACTCATACCCTACCTATCTGTTATTACCACTACTTTACCATTACACCATATGACCTACCGAAAACTCACACCAGCTGAAATCAACGCACTGAAAGCCAACTCATGCCGGTGCAACGACTGGAACCTGATTGAAGTGGCCGACCCGTTCAGACCGGAACACTACAGTTATGTAACCTTCTCAGGCCGGGTATGCCTCGGCACAACCGACTCGGTCGTGGTCCGCGACGGGATGATTCCCATGGCGGCCGGCATCTACGATGCCACCATCCACGATTGCGAAATCGGCAATGATGTTCTGATCAAGCGCATCGGCAATTATATAGCCAACTACCATATCTCCGACAATGTCATCATCGAAAACACCGCATCGCTAATCGCCACCGGCGATTCCTCGTTTGGGAACGGGGTTGAGGTTTCGGTGCTTAACGAAACCGGCGGCCGCGAGGTGCCCATATGCGACTGCCTGTCGGCTCATGTAGCCTACATCATCGCGATGTACCGCCACGACAAGGCTCTCATCGCAAACATGCGCCGTCTCATCAACGACTATGCCGACAGCCGACGCACACCCTATGGCGTAATCAGCCGCAACGTCACAATCATCAACGCCGGCACAATCAAAAACGTATATATCGGTCCGGAGGCAACGGTCTGTGGCGCCAAACGGCTCGACAACGGCTCTATCATGTCGCTACCCGACGACCCGGTATATGTCGGCGACAATGTAATGGCCAACGACTTCATAATAAGCGCCGGGGCAAAAGTCGACGACGGTGCAGTGCTCGTCCACACCTTCGTCGGACAAGCCACGTCGCTCACACGGCTTTTCTCAGCCCATGATTCCCTGTTCTTCGCCAACTGCGCATGTGAAAACGGCGAATCTGCCGCAATCTTCGCCGGGCCTTACACAGTCACGATGCACAAATCCAGCCTGCTGATTGCCGGTATGTTCTCATTCCTGAACGCAGGTTCAGGCTCAAACCAAAGCAACCACATGTATAAACTCGGGCCCATACACCAGGGCGTGGTTGACAGAGGCTCAAAAACAACATCCGACAGCTACATCCTGTGGCCGGCACACATCGGGGCATTCTCACTCGTGATGGGAAGGCACGTGAACCATCCCGACACCTCGCGCCTCCCATTCTCCTACCTGATTGAGAACAACGGCACGCCACACATCGTGCCGGGGGTGAACCTCAAAAGCGTAGGCACTATACGCGACGCCATGAAATGGCCAAAACGCGACAAACGGCGCACAGCCGAAAAACTCGACTACATCAATTTCAATCTGCTCAGCCCCTACACCGTCTCGAAAATGTTCGACGGCATCTCCCTGCTCGACGACATCGAGCGCACCGCAGGCATAACCTCTGAAATCTATTCATACCAAGGGCTGGCAATGCGCGCATCAGCCCTGCGCAAGGGGCGAGACTACTACCGGCTGGCGATTGACAAATTCATGGGCAACTCCGTGCTCAAACGCCTCGAAGGGGCAACCCTTGAATCAGACAACGACATACGCCGTCTGCTCCGCCCCACCATGGGTGCAGGCGGAGGTGAATGGCTCGATCTTTCGGGGCTGATTGCACCCAAAAGCGAAATAAAATCACTCTGCAACGGCATTGCCGACGGCTCAATAACATCGCTCGCCCAGGTCAACTACCGCCTGAAGGAAATGGCCGAAAACTACTATGACCTTGAATGGACATGGGTGGTCGAGAACTTCCGCCGGTGGTGGGGGAAAGAGTGCTGCGAACTGACAGCCGCCGACATTGCTGAAATCGCCCGCCGATGGTGCGACAGCGTGGTGACACTCGACCGTAAACTCTACGACGACGCCCGCAAGGAATTTTCATCCGTAGCACGCATAGGCTTCGGACTCGACACCTCTTCAGACCACAACCGCCAGATTGATTTCGAGCAAGTGCGCGGCGATTTCGAGCGCGATCCATTCGTGCGCATGGTTCTCGACCACATTACCACCAAAACCGCCCTCCGCGACGATTTATTGTCGAGGTTGAAGAAGTCGTAAGTTAATGTCTGCAAAACATCTCACTTGCGACTTACGACTTGTTTGAGCGACTTGAGACTTTTTTCTCCCCCCCGATTAAACCTTTTTCCGGGTGCGCAGTCAAAGAAGCAGATAATAAAGCAATAGATATATAGCCATGCTCCGGCCCAGCTTCAAAACAACGGTAACACACATCCGGAGCGACAGGCATTACCATTTTTAAGTAAGAACGGCCGCCAGACCCTGCGTTAGAGTCCGGCGGCCAATTTTTAATCATTCCCGCTAAAAATAACAATCCTTTAAAGCCGGTGGTAAAAGCGGTTCATCTGATTTTGCCACATCATACCCATCTGACATGTCCGAGATGTCAGACTTGTCAGATTCCGTCTGACGAAATTAGCCACGAAACTTACAACTTCCGGCTTCTTGCTTCTTAAATCACAAATACTTCTCGCCGAAAGCCAAATGCACATCATTGACCATCTGCTTGATGCGTTGCTCCTCACCCTTAGGGCAAACCAGCAGAACATCGCCTGAATCGGCAACAATGTAATCTTTCAGACCGTCAACAACAATAAGTTTCTCGCCGTTGACCGCGAAAATATTGCCTTCGGCATTATAAGCCAACACATTGCAGTTCTGGGTCACATTGCTGTCGCGGTTTTTCGGAGAATTGTCATAGAGGGCGCTCCATGTGCCGAGATCGCTCCATCCGAAGCTGACACACTCAACAAACACATTGCGCGATTTCTCCATCACAGCAAAATCGATGGATATGCCGACACATCCCGGGAAAGCACGGTTGATAAACTCACGCTCAGCCGGAGTGCCATACGCCCCTTTCCCCGATTCAAAAACATCAGCCACATCGGGAGCATGCTGCTTCAGTTCTTCAATGATATTATGGGCCTTCCAAAGGAAGATGCCTGAATTCCAGAAAAACTCGCCTGATTCAACAAACACCTCGGCCAGTTCCAGTTTTGGTTTCTCGGTGAAAGTCTTGACCTTGAAAAAACCGCCCTCAACTGGTTGCCCCACCTGTATGTAGCCATATCCGGTCTCAGGGCGGGTCGGTTTGATGCCAAGTGTCAGCAGGGCATTGTTTTTCTCTACAAATTCGAAGCCATCTATTATCGCCTTCTCAAACAGCGCCTCCTGGGTAATCAGATGGTCGCTCGGTGCAACCATTATGCTTGCCTGCGGGTCTTTTGCCGCAATGTGATAGGCCGCCCAGGCAATGCATGGCGCCGTGTTTCGACGGGCCGGTTCAAGCAGAATCTGGTCTTCAGACAGTTCCGGCAACTGCTCGCGCACCAACGGAGCATAAATCTCATTGGTAACAATCAGCACATTCTCCTTTGACACTATAGGCAGAATCCTGTCATAGCTCATCTGTAGCAGACTGCGCCCGGTGCCTAAAAAGTCAATAAATTGTTTGGGGCGCGACGACCGGCTGTAGGGCCAGAAACGGCTGCCGATTCCCCCACACATAATCACACAATAACGATGCTTGTCTATCATAGCCTTTAAAATCCTAATAGCGGTTCATAGCAGGAAACACAGATGTGCGCCCGCCAATATCAATTCCCACAATCCTCCGTGTGCTAAGTTAGCCCTTTAATCCGACATCTGCAACTTTAACATCAAAAATCGTCTGAAGCTCATTTTCAATCATTACTTTTGCAAAGTAGAAAAATATCGACATGAACGAACTGGAAATTTACAGAGGGAGGTTTGCGGCGGAGCTGCCGCTGCCGTTTGCCGACGGGGGGATACGGGCCGGATTCCCTTCGCCCGCAGAAGGGGGCATAGACCGCACTCTTGATTTCAACCGGGAGCTGGTGCCGCACCCGGCGGCGACTTTCTATGCCCGCGTCATGGGGGTGTCGATGGTCGGCGCCGGTATCGATGAAGGTGATATAATCGTTGTTGACCGGTCGTTGCAACCCCGCAACAACGATATCGTGGTGGCAGTGATAAACGGTGAATTCTCAATGAAATATCTCGATCTGACCAACCGCGCCAGAGGGGAAATCTGGCTCCGTCCGGCCAACGACAGCTTTCCGCCAATTAAAGTCACACCTGAAGACGATTTCGCAGTTTGGGGCGTGGTTACTAAAGTCATAAAAAATCTCCGTTAAAGGATGCGTCTCATCACGAAAGCGGCTGAGAAACATCGCCGGAAAGTTAAAATGGCCTACAGATTCTAAAAAAATCGGCCTAATCTGCCAGATGTTTCAAAAAAATGCTATATTTGCAAATCACTATAAAATCAACGCCATTCAACCGTCCCATCATTCATCAACGCGATTTACAGTCGCTTAGGTTCACCGAATATCCATAATTATTCAATAAATCCATTATTAACACAATTTTTAGCATGAAGAAGTTTTATACATCCCTTCTGACGGCTGCAGTCGGCCTGACGGCATTCTCTGCCGCGGCCCTCAACTACACTGTAGAACCTGCATCGGGCAGCACTGTGGAAAGTCTGACAACAGTCAGCATACTGGCGCCGGATATTGAGGCATTCTCTCTGCCAGCTGAACAAGATCCCGAGGGTAAAATCAAAGTATTGAAAGACGGAGCAGATTTCTGCACAGTCACAATAACCGACGATGCATTGGAGTGTAACCGACTGAATTTCGGGTTCACCACTCCTGCCACTGAAGCCGGCACATATGTGCTAAGCATTCCTGCCGGTTCTCTTATCGATGATGCCAATGGAACAAAGCTCCCATGGAACGACACAGACCTGAAATTTACATATACTATTGAGGCTGAAGCTCCTGCTCCCACCTATCCACATGACATAACTGTTAGTCCGGCAAATGGCAAGGTGCCAGCTGTTACAGAAATCGTGCTGTCTTCTCCAAAGTATGACTTCTATTATGCATCTAATCAGTCTGCCGACAAAGTTTCAATCAAAAAAGACGGAGTTGATTACTGTGGAGTAACCTTCAAAGACGACAATACAAATTACCACAACATGATTGTGACACCAGCCAAGCCTCTTTCAGAAGCCGGTGATTACACTGTCACTTTCGCAGCCGGATGCTTGTCGCTCATTATTCAAGATGAACCAACCACTCTTGATCAGGAGATTGTGATAAAATACACCGTTACCGGAGCAAGCGGTGAGACCGCCTACGATCTTAGCCCTACAACAGTATATCCTGCCGATGGCGCCACAATCAACGTGAGTGAATATTTCGGCAACATTTCAATTGCATTCGATCCTTCTGTGAAAGTAAAACCCGAAGCCAAGGCTGTATTCGCATGCCCCGAAGCCAATTGGAGTAAAGAAGTCAACATCAACGACCTCTCACACTTCATGAAGGGTAATTTCATCGTTGTCATGGAAGGTCTGGAAAAAGAGCTTCCGCAAAACGGCACTTATAAGCTGACAATCGCAGAAGGCACATTCGGCGATGCCATATTCATCGAAACCGGAGCCGGCGGCAAAGCAAACCCCACACTTGAATACACCTACAACCTGACAGGAATCAAGTCTGGCGGCTCCGATGACGAAGCCGAACTGACAAGCATCGAATATGTGTTCCCCGATACAGAACCTGCAACTCTTTTAGCCGAGAACTCTCTTGCAGCATTCCCCAAAGGCACTCGTCTACTTTTCAACACCACCAATAACCTCGCTGTAGGCTATCTCCGCGTGGAAATCGAAGACAAGAACGCACTTGCCGAAGACAAAATGCGCGTGCTCGAATCTCACGCACGCCGCACTCTTCCCGAAGACCGTGGCGTGTTCTGGCAAGACGATGAAGTGCCCTTCATCGAATTCGGCCGCGAACTCATTCTCCAGGAAGGCCATGAATACGAATTCCGCGCAGAACTATACGATTTTGAGACCCCCCCCTACTCGCGTATCCTTCTCGGCACTTTCAAAGCCAAGATTTCGGGAACCACACCGGGCTATCAATATGCCGCAGCTGAATTCGTAAGCATCACCCCCGACCCCCAAACCCACGAGATCAACTCTGTTGAAGATGGCAAATTCACCATTACATTCACAGACTACGTTCAGCTCGACCTAACGCGCAGCGCCTTCCCGACCGGTCAGATGGCTGAAGTGCCGATTACCGAAAACGACGTAACATACAGCGACGACCACAAATCAATGACCATCGTCATCCCTGAAGACGTCATCAATATGACCAGAGGGTCGCTTGCTGTAAGCCTCTATGTAACCGATGCCGAAGGCCGTGCAGTCTTCGCCGGAACCGATGCCGGAGCAGACTCCTACTTCAGTTTCACATACACATGCTATCTCGGCTCTCACGACCTCACCATTGAACCGGAGGAAGGAGAAATAACCGAACTGAAAGACATCTTCATTTCCTGCCCCGAAGGCCCCACAGGAGGAATGATACAATATGCTTACAGCCCAAAAAAGATAACCGTAAGAAACCTGTCAGGAGAAACCATCTTCGCAACATTCCCCAACAACTACGAAGTGGTTGAATTCGGAAAAAACGATGACGGCCAATACCCCACCAAGATAAAAATGTCTCTTGAAGAAGCCATCACCGCTCCCGGACAATATGTTGTCTACATTCCGGCTGCATTCTTCAACTTGGGTAGCGAATTCGAATCGGAAGGGTGCAAACAGACATTCGTAAGCTACACCATCAACGGTGAAGTAACTGACCAGACTGTCTACGACTTCAAGACCACCAAGACCTCATACAAATTCAATGACGATGCCACTGAAGTTAAGGTAACCCTCCAGTTCCCCGGCGAAGTTCAGATTAACTATGACGTTGCCAACAACATCACACTTGAAGATGCTGAAGGCAAAACCGTTGAAGGAGCCAATATCAGCAACGACTACGACTGGGACGACCTCACATTATGGTATCTCGTTATCAAGCACGAATTCGACGCAGGCAAGACCTACAACGTTGTTGTTCCGCAAGGAACATTCGGCGACGGGGAATGGGGGAACGACCCGATGCTACAATATAACTGCGGTCACGCCAACCCTGCCTTCAAAGTAGAAATCAGCACACCCGCAGGAGTTGAAAACGTTTCTGTCGACGCAAACGAGCGTCTCGACGTTTACAACCTCCAGGGTATGCTTCTGATTTCCGACGCAGATGCCGACCAGATTGCCAGCCTCCCCGCAGGCATCTACATCATCGGCGGCAAAAAAGTCACCGTGAAATAACCACCGACATCCCCTATGAACAACACCCCCTGCGGTTCGGCCGCAGGGGGTGTTGTTCATAAGGGAATCAGTAATATAACGTTATACGACTTATAAAATTTATACGATTTATAAATCTTATATGACCGCTATTACCGCCTTAACAGCTTTTGTTCTCTATAGCAGCCTTCTCGATGGCAAGGCCACACCGGTAGCTCTCAATATAGGCGTTAAATCCGGCAACATCCTTGGCAACAGGTGATATCTCAACACCTTCGTTGCCCTTGAACACCTGCTCATCGAGCCACTTGGGCAACGTCTGCCTGTCGGGATTGCTGACCATGAACGATGCCAGAAGGGCTATGCCCCAGGCGCCACCCTCTCCAGCGGTCTCCATCACTGAAATGGGAGAATTAAGGGCGGCGGCCAGAATACGCTGACCAACACCGGGCGTCTTGAACAGGCCTCCATGGCCGGTCAGACGGTCAACGCCGACCTTCTCCTCATTAAACAGGATGTCATTGCCGATTTTCAACACCGCCACAGATGCATAGAGATTGGCACGCATGAAGTTTGCCAGATTGAAGCGGTCTGTTGCAGAACGCACAAACAGTGGTCGTCCATCAGCCAACCCCACGACAGGTTCACCTGAGAAATAATTATAGGCCAAAAGGCCACCACAATCAGGGTCCCCCTCAAGAGCCGCATTATAGAGCTTCCCGAACAGGTCGTTCATGTCAACCTCCACCCCGAGCAGCTGCTGGTATTCCTTGAAAAGGCCAACCCAGGCATTGAGGTCAGATGTGCAGTTGTTGCAATGCACCATAGCCACAGGAGCGCCGTCGGGAGTCGTCACCATATCGATTTCCTCATAGGGTTTCGACAATTCTTTTTCCAGCACTATCATCGAGAAGGAAGATGTGCCGGCCGACACATTGCCGGTGCGTTTACGCACCGCGTTGGTGGCAACCATCCCTGTGCCGGCATCACCCTCGGGCGGGCAGAACGGCACCCCAGCCTCCAGTTTGCCAGACACATCAAGCAGCGCAGCACCTTCGGCGGTGAGGCGACCGGCCTCTACACCGGCTGTCAGCACACGTGGAAGAATCTCCTCGAGACGGAACGGCAGTTTGCGATTGGCGAGTATACTGTCGAAAATCCGCGTCATACCTGCGGAATAATCACATGTGGCCGAGTCAACCGGCAACATTCCAGAAGCGTCGCCCACACCGAGCACTTTCTCTCCGGTTAGCTTCCAATGTATATAACCGGCGAGGGTTGTCAGAAACGCTATATCTCTCACATGCGGCTCATCTTCGAGAATTGCCTGATAGAGGTGGGAGATGCTCCACCGCAAAGGGATATTGAACACAAACAGCTCAGACAGTTCGGCAGCTGCGCGGCCTGTGTTTGTGTTGCGCCATGTGCGGAAAGGCACAAGCAACTCACCGGCGGCATTGAAAGGCATATATCCATGCATCATAGCGCTTATGCCGATTCCTCCGAGTTTGATTATTTCAACGCCATAGAGCCGGCGCACATCGGCCTGGAGGTCGGCATAGCACTGTTGCAAACCGCTCCATATAGCTTCGGTGCTGTAGGTCCACAATCCGTCGGCAAGCTGGTTTTCCCATTCATGAGAACCCTGCGCTATCGGGCGGTTCTCCGTGTCGACGAGCACAGCCTTGATGCGGGTAGAGCCGAACTCGATTCCGAGCACGGCCTTACCCTGTTCTATAGTTTTTTTTGCATCAGCCTTCATAACCTCTCTCACTGAAGCGACTTGTTAAGCATGTAATAAACCTCGTTCCACCGCATCTCGTTCTTAAACCCGGCGATGGTGGTGTCTTTGTTGATATGGAGCATTTCGATGCCGGCAATCTCAGCATAGTCTTCCCAATACTCAGGTGTGAGGTCATAAGAGAAGCACGAATGGTGGGTGCCTCCGGCAAGAATCCACGCACCTGCCCCGGTTTCAAAGTCGGGCATAGGAATCCACAGAGCTGAAGCCACAGGCAGTTTGGGGAGCGGCTTAGGCTCGATGCACTTAACATCATTGACAATCAGGCGGAACCGGTTGCCCATATCAACTACGGTTGCAGTGATGCCATTATCAGGCTTGGAAGTGAACACCAACCTGGCTGTAGGGCTCTTTCGGATGCCTATACCAAGGAAATGCACTTCGAGGCGCGGGCGCTCAGCGGCAATCAGCGGGCAGACCTCAAGCATGTGTGACTGCAGAATCGAGCTTTCCTTGCCGTTGAAATTCAGAGTGTAGTCTTCGAGGAACGAACATCCTTTGGGCAGCCCCTGCGACATGAACCACACTGTGCGGTAGAGGGCTGCCGACTTCCAGTCACCCTCAGCTCCAAAACCGTAGCCTTCGGCCATCAGACGCTGGGAGGCGAGGCCGGGAATCTGGTCGAAACCAACAAATTTCGGGTCGTTGATGTCGTTTGTGCCGAGATCGTCGAAGTTGGTGGTGAAACCTTTAGCCCCCTTTTCAGTCAGAATCGAGCGGAGCGCCAGTTCGGCTTTTGCCGAATTCCACACTTTCTGATAGCCTTCACCGGCCTTATCCTCGAGTTCGGGGGCATGGTCGTATTCCTTGAAATATGTGGCGACAAGAGCATCCACATCGGCATCGGCCACCCGTTTATAATGCTCCATCAGCTCGCTGACCGGAGTATAGTCGACATGGTAGCCCAGGCGTTGCTCAGCCTCAACTTTGTCGCCGTCGGTAACGGCCACGTTGTTCATCTGGTCGCCGAAACGCAAGATGAGCATATCCTGAGCGTCAGCCCAGGCCGCTGCCACACGCTGCCACACGGCAATATGTTTCTGAGCCTCAGGATCAGTCCAATGGCCCACCACCACCTTACGGCGCAGACGCATACGCGCGCATATATGGCCGAACTCCCGGTCGCCGTGCGCGCTCTGATTGAGATTCATAAAATCCATGTCGATATCGTTCCATGGAATCTCGGCATTATATTGGGTGTGGAAATGGAGCAAAGGCTTGCGCAACTGCTGGAGACCATGAATCCACATCTTGGCAGGGGAGAACGTGTGCATCCAGGTAATCACACCGACACAACGTTGGTCGTTGTTGGCAGCCTTCATCACCTCAAGCACCTCTTTCGAGGAATTGGCAGTTCCCTTATAGACCACTTTCACCGGCAGGTTTCCGGAATTATTAAGCCCTTCAACCATCTCTTTTGAATGGCTGTCGACTGCAACCACGGCATCGCCACCATAGAGGAGCTGCGCACCGGTCACCCACCACACTTCATAGCTATCAAACGTTTTCATCTCTTTTCAATTCTATTTTTCAGGTTAGTATTTTCTTGATAACCGGGCTATATATGACTTATAACTCCTATAAGATTTATAAATCATAATAAACCCAAGCCC
This sequence comes from Bacteroidales bacterium, assembly GCA_910575545.1. Classification (GTDB taxonomy): domain Bacteria; phylum Bacteroidota; class Bacteroidia; order Bacteroidales; family Muribaculaceae; genus UBA7173. The sequence goes on along the minus strand of CAJTFH010000024.1, from coordinate 15,888 downwards.
TCCCCAAACTTCTTACTTCTTCTGGCCATAATATGCATTCGGGCCATGTTTGCGGTTGAAATGCTTTTCAATAAGCAGCTGATTCATGGTCAACGAAGGGTTAACGCCATATGCGATAAAAGCCATTTTCGCCACCTGCTCCATAACCACGGCATTATGCACCGCCTCGGCCGGGGTCTTTCCCCAGCTGAACGGCCCATGGTTTTTGACCAGCACACCCGGAGTGTGAATAGGATTCAGACCCTCGAAACGCTTCACAATCACCCGGCCGGTTTCAAGCTCATAGTCACCCCCAACCTCACCGGCGGTCATGTCGGCAGTGCAGGGAATTGCATCGTGGAAATAGTCGGCATGGGTGGTGCCGATATTCGGTATATCTTTTCCGGCCTGTGCCCAAGCTGTGGCATAGGTGGAATGCGTATGCACCACCCCGCCGATTTCGGGAAACGAGCGGTAAAGCTCCAGATGCGTGGGAGTGTCAGACGACGGGCGTAAATCGCCCTCGACAACCTTGCCTGTGGCGAGGTCGATAACAACCATATCCGACGCTTTCATGGTGTCGTAGTCAACACCACTGGGTTTTATCACAACCAGCCCTTTTTCGCGGTCGATCCCCGACACATTGCCCCAGGTGAAAATCACCAGTCCGTGGGCAACCAGCTCCATATTGGCGCGGTAGACCTTTTCTTTCAGTTCTTCAAGCATGTCATTCAGATTTGATTCAGATTAGTTAAAATAGATATTCACATTATTCACAGCCTCTTATCCCGGTCATAACCTCTAATTAATCATAGGGATAAATCTTGGCTCTCCCTAAAAAGAGGCGCAAACCAAAAGCGCATTCATAATTTAAACTGAGGATGCTGGCGGAACTCCTCGACATCGAAACGGAACAGACGCGCCCCTCTGCGCGAGCCTCGTTTGTCAATCAGATTTGTCGGGACAACACATCTCAATTCGGCCACCCTTTTGCGGAAATTCCGCTTATCGACCTCCTCATCGAGGATAGTCTCATACAGGCTCTGCATCTGCGACATCGTGAACAGCTTGGGAAGCAGCCTGAAAGCGGCAGGCTCTGTTGAGAACCTCCGTCGAAGGGCTCTGCGGGCTTTGGCAATCATTTCGGGATGGTCGAAACAAAGCGGGGGCAACTCGTTGATTCCTATCCAACGGGCATCGAGCTTTTCCATAGCCTCGCGGTCGAGGTCGTCGAAATTTATCAAGGCGTAATATGCCACAGAAACCACACGCTCACCGGGATCGCGGTCTACAGCGCCGAATGCGCCTACCTGCTCCATATACACATCGTGAAGGCCTGTCAAATCATGGAGCACCCTTTGGGCGGCAGCTTCCACACTTTCGTCGGCTTCCACAAAACCGCCCATAAGCGACCACTTCCCCTTTTCAGGCTCGAAACGGCGCTTGGTCAGCAATAAGCTCAAATCGCCGTGGTTCAGTCCGAAAATAATGCAATCGACAGCCACAAACAACCTGTCGTGTTGCGAATAATATTCCGTCATATCCAGAGCATCTACAGGTTACATCCCGCAGCCGGATCCCTTACCAACCGGCTGCGGAAATCAGGGTTCATATTTACCAGAAATAGATATAGAACGCAACGGTAATACCGAGAATTATTATCGAGTGGATAATATCCCAGTGGTTCCAGCTCTGACGGGTCGCCAGGCGTTGTTCGGGTGTTGATGTGCCGAACACCAGACCCTTGATTTTCTCAGGAGCAGGGGCTTTGGTACAGAGGGAGACAACCACACCAACGGCCAGGCAGAACACAAGCATCCACCCGCAGAAGAACAGCCAGTTGCAATCATAGAAAACATACTGGAACCAGCTGGGATCGGCGCCGCCGGTTTCAGTATTGCTGTAGTAAACTTTCGCCCCCAGGCGGGTCAGACCGATGATAAGCCCCGAAAGGAGAGCCCACATACCCCCCTGGGCAGAAGCACGTTTCCACAATATTCCAATCAGGAATGCGGCGGCAATGCCCGGAGCAAGCACCGACTGCACATCCTGCAGGTAGAGATAAAGCACATCTCCTACCGACCGCATCACTGGAATCCAGAGAATTCCGAGAACAACAATCACCACGGTTGCAACCTGACCGATGCGCACGAGTTTCTTAGGATCGGTTTTCGGACGCAGACGCTGGTAGAAGTCGATTGTGAACAGGGCGGCCGATGAATTGAACAACGAAGCCAGCGACGACATAAGCGCTGCCAGAATGCCGCATACAATCAAGCCTTTAACTCCGGCAGGCAACAATTTCGCCACCAAAGTGGGGAAAGCGGCATCGGAGTTGGGCGCCCCGTTAGGAAGCATCGGCAGGAAATCGCCGAGATTCTGATGAAGCGCGAAGGCAATCATGCCAGGAATAAGGAACAGGAATACCGGCAACAGTTTGAGATATGCTCCAAAAATCGTACCCCTGCGGGCCTCACGCTCGTTTTTTCCGGAGAGCGCACGCTGCACAATGAACTGGTCGGTACACCAGTACCAGAAACCTATCACAGCCGAACCCACCAAAGCGCCGAGCCAGGGGAAATTGGCATCGCGGTTGTCGCGGATCAGATTGGTCATGGTGTCGCCATATTCGTTGGCCTTAACAGACGAGCAGATGCGCATCATTTCATCCCAGCCGCCGAGCTCCTTCAGGCCAAGCACCAGTATGATAAGCGAACCCAACAGCAGGATGGGGGTCTGGAGCACAGATGTGTATAACACCGATTTCATGCCGCCGAACACGGTATAGAGCGCTGTGATAAGCACCAGCCCCACGGCTGCAATCCAGAAGAAATCAATGCCCCAAAGGGTATTGATTCCGAATACCTGCTGGAAAACCAGCCCTCCGGCATAGACTGTCACGGCAACTTTTGTCAACACATAGCTGATAAGCGATATGGTGGCAAGAATTGTGCGGGATTGGGGGTTGAAACGTTTTTCAAGGAACTCAGGCATGGTGTAGACCATAGAGCGCGTGTAGAAAGGCACAAACACCCAGCCGAGAATCAGAATCATCCACCCCTGGATTTCCCAATGGGCCATGGCCATGCCCGATGATGCTCCCGAACCGGCAAGACCGATGAGATGTTCCGATCCGATATTTGACGCGAAAATCGACGCACCGATGGCAATCCAGGTAGCGTCTTTGCCGCCCAGGAAATAGTCGGCGGCATTGTTCTGTTTCTGACGCATAACCCACCAAATAATCCCTATCAGGGCTACAAAAAACAGGGCTATGACAATCCAGTCAAGTAATTGCATGATATTAAATTGTGATTATGGTTGATATGAAAACAATATGCCGAAGTAATGGAGCACCGGCCTACCGGTTAAACCAGCTTGACCGGTGCTCTCTTAGACGAATTGAGGAGGGCGGCTCATTAAGGGCATATTAATGTGTGTCGGAACTTAACACTTGCTTTTTTAGCGTGTTGCAATCGCCCTCGCAGGTTGTCGAGACTGTTACTGATTTTGAAAAATCAAACAATCTATTATTCTGCTACAGAAAATTTATAGATGCAGTTACTCTGGTATGTATCACCGGGATTGAGCACTACAGAAGGCCACTGTGGTTTGTTGGGGCTGTCGGGATAGTGCTGTGATTCGAAGCAGACGGCAGTGCGATGGTTGTAGGTTATCCCCTTCTTGCCGGTCACAGTGCCATCGAGGAAGTTGCCGGTATAAATCTGCACGCCCGGTTCGTCGGTCATCATTTCCAGCACGATTCCGGTCTGGGGATCTTCAAGGCGGAGAGCCGGTTGCGACATGTCGCCGGCGGTGTTGAGAACCCAGTTGTGGTCATACCCTTTGCCGTTACGAACCTGAATGTAGTCGGCTTCAATGTCGCGGCCGATGGCCTTGGCTGTGCGGAAATCCATAGGAGTGTTTTCAACGGTCACGATATCGCCGGTAGTCATGAAAGTGCTGTCAACCGGAGTGAAAGCGTCGGCATTGACCCAAAGAATTTCATCTGTAATCGGCTTTTCAGGATTGCCCGACAGGTTGAAATAGGAGTGATTGGTCAGATTTATAACGGTCTTTTTGTCGGTGGTGGCCCTGTAGGCAATTGCCAGCGCGTTATCGGCTTTGAGAGTATAGGTTACAGTGGCGTTTACGGTGCCCGGGAAGCCGTTGTCGCCGTCGGGCGACACGATTGAAAGCTCAAGGGTTGTGTCGTTAGGCTGAGTGGCGCTATATACGCGATACTGCCATCCCTTTGTGCCCATATCCGTTCCGCCATGGAGGCAATGCCCGTAGTTATTCTGTGGGAGTTTCATTGTGTCGCCGTCAAGAACGAAACGCCCCTGGTTTATGCGGTTTGCATAGCGTCCTATGGCTGCGCCGAAATCGCTTCCGTTGATTTCCGGGAAATATGCCTGGATGCTGTCGAAACCAAGCACCACGTCTTTCATGTTTCCTTCACGATCCGGAACCATGATGCTGACAATGCGGCCACCGAAATTGGTTATGCAGACTTCCATACCCTTGTCGTTCTTGAGGGTATAGAGCGCGGTTGAGTCACCATCGTATTCTGCCACGAATTTCTGAGGGTCAAGGCCCGAAAGGGTCAACTGGGGAGCTTCCTTGCCGCCATTGCAGGCGCAAAGCCCTGCAAGAGCGAGAGACGGGAGCAACAAGCCTGATTTTTTCATTATTTGGGAAATAGTTTAAAGTTTTAGTTTCAGCGCGTAAAATTACAGAGCATCAGCTTGATGGGCAAATTTCAAGACATGTTTTACAACATATAAGTGTATTTTATACACTTATACCGGAACAACCCTCTAACTATCAGTAAGATCTCCAAATCCAACCAGTTTTCAGACCAGCGGTTTGAGCAAAGCGGTTGCCTCACGGCAATCGGCTTCTATCCGGGCTTTCAATTCATCGAGCGACAGAAACTGCATCTCGCTTCTCAGCCGTTTGTGGAACAGGAGCTCAACACGGCAACCATACAGATTTCCGGCATAGCCCATAATATGAGCCTCCACTTTAACAGGAGCATCAGAATCTCCCTCGACCGTAGGACGACGGCCTATGTTGACCACTGCCATATGCCTTGCGCCCCCTGGTAATTCAGCCATTGCCGCATAGACCCCCTCTGCAGGAAGCTGCACCCGGTCCCCGACCTCAATATTAGCGGTAGGGAATCCGATAGTGCGACCCAGATGCCGCCCGTTAACAACCCCACCCTCTATTGAATACGGCCGCCCAAGAAGCGTTGCAGCCTTCTCCATATCGCCGCAAGCAACCAAACCGCGCACGACCGACGAACTCACCCTTCCGCAACCTGATTCGTATTCAGGCGCTTGCAGTATCTCCATCCCGCACCGCTTTCCCAGTCTGACATAATCATCGAAGGCCGCAGGAGCATCATGTCCGAACCGGTTGTTAAAGCCGAGCAGCATTGCATCAACCCCATAGTTGGCGTTGAGCATACACAGGAATCTCTCTGCCGAGGTCATCCTCAAAGATTTATCAAAAGGAAGCACGACCAGCTCAACCCCCTCTTCCTTCAGAAGGCGCACCTTACCGTCTGTAGAAGTCAAAAGCCGGGGAGCCTTGTCGGGAGCAGTCTCCTCAAGGGGATGATTCGAAAAAGTCACAACAAGAGGAGACAGCCCTCTGCCGGCCGCAGCCCCTCGCAATTCGTCAAGTAAGAAACGGTGACCAGAATGAACGCCGTCGAACATACCCACCACTGCCATACGCCTCGTCAACGGCCTACCTACACGAATCAGCGTCAACCCGTCGCGCAACGGCAGAATCACCTTTTCAAGCGAAGGGTCGGAAACTATAAAATCATTGAACTCACACACACCCGCAGTCTGTGGGTCGTGGTTCTTATCAGGATCGGCAACTTTACCATCCCACAGCGTGTTATCGGCAATTACAAACCCGCCTGGCCGCACCAATGGCCTGATCAGGTTGAAAGTCTTCAGATAGGTGCGCTTGTTGGCATCGAGAAACACCATGTCATAGCCCGGCCTTAGAGACGAGGCAATATCCCCGATATCCCCGATGTGGAGCTTTATCCTGTCGCCGAAGGAAGACCGGGCGAACCTGGCACGGATGAAATCTTCCATCTCGTCGTCAATCTCCACAGTGTCTATCGTGCCCCCTGCGGGAAGCCCTTCGGCTATGCATAACGCAGAATAACCGGCATATGTGCCTATTTCGAGAACACGCCGTGGGGAGACCATCGCCGTCAGCATTTTCAACAGACGCCCTTGCAGATGGCCTGAACACATGCGCGGATAGAGCAACCGCAGATTCACATCGCGCGAGAGGCGCTTCAACACCTCCGGCTCGGGGTCGATGTGCGAAAGTATGTAATCTTCAATCTGCTGCTCCATATCGCCATTCAGAAAGATTCAATAATTTCAGGGAAAACAGAATATCAGGGAAAACGTCCGCATCATTCATCAAACAGCAGCCATCGCTACAGGAGCGCTTCTATACCGAGTCTGTAGCTGTCCATGCCGAACCCGGATATAGAGCCCCGACACACAGGGGCTATCATCGACCTATGGCGCACAGGTTCAGACCTGGCAGCAGGGTTTGATATATGCACCTCTATGACCGGACGCTCGATTGCGCGTATTGCATCGGCCAAAGCCAGAGAGGTGTGGGTATATGCTCCTGCATTCAACAGAATCCCGGCCAGTTCGTTGTCGAATCCCGCCTCATGCAGCCGGTCGATCAAATCACCCTCATGGTTGCTCTGATAATAGTCTATTTCGACCCCCGGATAATCAACCGTTAGAGCTTTCAGATAATCCTCCATCGACACACGCCCGTAGACCTCAGGCTCTCTCGTGCCAAGAAGATTGAGGTTAGGGCCGTTTATAATCAGAATCTTAGCCATCTCAGCAGCATTATTGTTCACTTCTTGGTAACATTGACCTTGCGGGTCGGGGGCAAAGTGTTGTTGCGCTCATTGACCGCGTCAACAACCTCATGGGCCAGATGGGCGAACTCATGAGCCATGACGGTATCGCCAAGCGCAATAGGGGTGCCGGCATCACCGTCGCCGCACACATCGGCCACCAGCGGAATCTGCGCCAGGAACTTGACTCCAAGCTCCTTGGCCAGCTCAACACCACCCTCTTTGCCGAAGATATAATAGCGCTCGCCGGGATGCTGCGCCGGAGTGAACCAGGCCATATTTTCCACAAGCCCCAGAATGGGCACATTCACTTTTTCGCCGGTAAACATGGCTATCCCCTTGCGGGCATCGGCCAAAGCCACCTGCTGAGGGGTTGAGACAATCACAACCCCTGTCAGCGGAAGGGTCTGCACCAAAGTGAGATGGATGTCGCTGGTACCCGGAGGCATATCAATCAGGAAATAATCGAGTTCGCCCCAATCGGCATCACAAATCAGCTGGCGCAGGGCATTCGACGCCATGCTGCCACGCCACAGCACCGGGGCGTTTTTATCAACAAGAAAACCTATCGAAAGCAGCTTCACCCCGTAGCGTTCATGGGGAATAATAAGTTCTCGGCCGTCGACATGGTGCATATAAAGCTCGGCATCCTCCACACCGAACATTTTAGGCATCGACGGGCCGAATATATCGGCATCAAGCAACCCCACCTTGTAGCCTTCACGGGCAAGAGCCACAGCCAGGTTCGAGGCCACGGTAGATTTCCCCACCCCACCTTTTCCGGAGCTTATGCCGACAATATTTTTCACCTGAGCGAGAGGCCTGACGGCCGGCTGCGGAGCTTCCTGGCGCGTTTTAACCGCGATATTCCCCTTTATGTCGACCTCAGGCGAGACATAGGTGGCAATCGCCGCTTCAGAGGCCTTGACGAGCGATTTTATAAACGGGTCCGTCGGCTTGTCAAACACCAGCGAGAAGCTGACTTTATTGCCGTCGATGCGTATGTCATCTTCAACCATCCCGGCATCCACAATGTTTTTTCCGGAGGCCGGATAACGCACATTTTTCAGCGCATCAAGAATCAGTTGGGGGTATAATCTTTCCATTTCCAGGATATAGCGTTTTTTATTAGGTAAAATTCATGACCCTTGCAGCTCTCCTCGCGAGAAACTGCGGTAGGTGTCAAACGGAATCTCATCGTCGGGTTCTTCGAGCTGCCGTTGGTGGTCAAGCGGGAAGGATATGTATTTTATAGTCAAACCCCGGTCGAGCCATTGCTGTTCATAAAATGTGCGGATTTGCAGAATCTCATCAGCAACGCCGCTATGGTAGAGGTCATCGGTGTCGGTTTCAGGAATGATGCCGTTAAGGCGCGCCATCAGGCGGGTATATGTGTATAGAAACGGACTGTCGGTTTTCAGCCTCACCATGCCGCCCGGCTTCAGAACCGTGCGGTAAAGATTCAGGAATATGGTAGAAGTCAGCCGCTTGCGAACCTTTTTCATCTGGGGGTCAGGGAAAGTAATCCATATCTCGCTGACCTCGCCGGGTGCGAAAAATTCAGCCAGCAGCTCGATATTGGTACGCACAAACGCGACATTCGCCAGCTTCTCATCGCGGGCCTGACATGCTCCGGTCCACATGCGGGCTCCTTTTATGTCGATTCCGATGAAGTTTTTGCCGGGATAGCGGCGCGCCAGCCCCACGGTGTATTCCCCTTTGCCGCAGCCAAGCTCCAGCACTATCGGGCCGTCGTTATGGAAATACCCCTCATGCCACCGGCCACGCAAAGGGAAACCGGTCTGCCTGAGCACACCGAATGGATACTGGAACACGCATTCAAGCGTCTCCATCTCACGGAATTTCTTCAGCTTGTTTTTTCCCATAGTCTGATTACACGCCACAGGCGTTGTCAACGGCAAATTTACGAAAAAACAATGGTACAATCACAACCGCCTGCAAAGAAACCCCTCCATGCATGTTTCACATATGCTAATTAACACATATCTGCGAATATTTTTGCAGATACAAAACAGGTTGTATAATATTTTATCCTATCTTTGCAATTATAAACCGAGCGTTTATCACCCATCGTTTTTCAGAAGGTGTTTTTAACAAACTCTTAATGACATGAAAAAGCTATACGCTATCCTTATTCTGATTGCATTTGGAATCACCGCCACCCACGCCCAAAGCAAAGGGAATGAGCTTATGAAACAAGCCCAGGCCTCGCTCGACAACAAAGAATATGTCAAAGCCAGGTATCTTTTCCTGCAGGCCTACAATTCATTCGTATCAGCCGGACAGACCGACAACGCTGTGAAATGCGCTGTCAACACCGCCTCTCTCTACCACCGGGAAAACTACTACAAAGAGGCGTTTGAGGTGCTGTCGCGGCTCGATGGCATACTTTCTGAAACAGAATCCGCCAAAGCCAGGCCTCGGCCTGACCTCCACTACCCTATCCATAAAGAGCGGATGGCCATGTACCTGAAACTTAAAAACGCCGCCAAAGTCAGAGAGCAGGTCGCCCGTATGGAAGAAGCAGCGAAAGCAGCGAAAAACGACTCACTCGCAACCGACCTTCTCTATCAAAAAGCGAACAGCTTCTATGCTTTAGGCCTGACACGCGACGGGGATGCCGCTTTCAACAGCCTCGTGGCCCAATCGAAGGCAACCGAAGACTACGACCTTGTTGACAAATGCTACCGCAATCTGATCAACATGGCTGTCAGGGCCAACAATGCCCCGCTGTTGGGACGCACATATGAAAAATACAACGTGTGGACTGATTCGGTCAACGCCCTTCGTTCAAGCAAAGAATATGCCGCACTGCAAGCCAAATATGACGAAAGCCTCGCCACAATAGCCGACAAAGAGAGCACCATAAGCGGCAAACAATACATCATAATAGCATTATGCGTGCTGGCAGCGGTGCTGTTGGGTGCGCTGGGGTTGCTTGCCGTCATGTTGCTCCGCTTCATCATGCTCACCCGCAAACAGAAAGAGGCTATCGCCACAGCAAACGAGCACAACCTGCTGAAAACCGAGTTCATCCACAACATCTCCGCGCAGATGAAACCCACGCTCGACACACTCGACCAGAAACATCCTGCGGTGAAAGCCCTGCGAGGATTCTCAGACCATATACAGGAATTATCCGACCTCGAAAACACCCTGACAGAACCGTTGGAAACAGAAGAGGTCAACATGCAATCATTCACAGCCGGTGTAATCGATAACATGGGGCTGACCGGCCGGGAGAACATGACCGTCGATGTGCCGAAACTTTCCATGAAAATCAACCGGGAGGAAGTTCAGCTCATCCTGTGCCACCTCCTCAACAACGCAGCACTCCACACCCCCAAAGGGAACCACATCTCGGTTGAGCTTAAAAAACGCGGGCCCCACACCTACCAGTATATCATCACCGACACGGGGTGCGGAATCGCTGAGGAACAGAGGGATAACCTGTTCAAGCCGTTCACTGATGTGCGCGACCTCACCGAAGGCGACGGCCTCGGACTGCCGATATGCGCATTGCGCGCAACGCGGATGAACGGACGCCTCAGCCTTGACCAAGGATACCGCAAAGGCGCAAGATTCATTCTCGAACTGAAAGGGTGACACCTTCAGCAACCAGAATCAATGAATAAGCGGTGGGTCATAATGAACCATCCGGCAACAAAAGGCGGTATGTCAAAAATTTGACGCACCGCCTTTTCAATGCATCCAGAACAAGCAGACCGGCGGCAACCATTACCAGCCTTTAAAAACCTTTATACATAAATTTTGCAGGAAACGGGATGATATATCCCAAGTTTTACTAATTTTGCACTACAATTCAGGAAAATGACCACATTTCAGAACATTCAACAGACATTGGCTCCAGAACTTACTGCGCTCAACGACCGTATCGCCAGCGCGTTGGGTTCGCCTAATGCGTTGATGAATACGGTCATAAATTCCTACCTCGAAAAGAAAGGAAAACAGATACGCCCCATCATAGTGCTGCTCAGCGCCAAATTGCTCGGGCAGGTCAACGAAAAAGTGATTGCCGGAGCCGTGGCTGTTGAGCTGCTCCATAATGCGTCGCTAATCCACGACGATGTTGTTGACGACACTGTGACCCGCCGGGGTTCATCAACCATCAACGGCACATGGGATAACCATCTGGCTGTGCTGGTAGGTGATTTTTTCCTGTCAAACGCATTGTTGCAGAGTGTCGCCACCAACGACATCAGGGTTGTGAAGTCCATCTCCGACCTCGGCCGACTGCTCTCCATCGGGGAACTTGACGAAATCTACACCGCCCGCTACAACAATCTTGATGAAGAATCATATTTTCAGATTATATACCGCAAGACGGCATCACTGTTCGTGTCGTGTGTCGAAGTTGGAGCATATGGAGTTGAAGTTGACGATGACAGACTTGACACCCTGCGCGAGTTCGCCCGTCTGCTGGGGTTATGTTTCCAAATAAAAGATGATATTTTCGACTACTTTTCAGATGAAAAGATAGGAAAACCGACAGGCAACGACCTTAGAGAAGGGAAAATCACACTGCCTTTGCTCCATGCCCTCAAGAATGGAAGCCCCCGTAGCCAGCAGATGGCAGAACTGGCGCAAGCCCCCCACCTTGATCCCGCACAGGTCAACGAACTGATTTCATTCGCAATCGAGGAAGGCGGCATAGATTATGCATATGCAACCATGAGGCGTCTGCGCGACCAGGCTGCCGAGTTGCTGAAACGGTTTCCCGACAACGAACAACGACGAGCCCTGTTGTCGTTAATCGACTTCATCATCACACGCGAAAACTGATAATTCCACCGGAAGTGATGTTACAGAAATTGCCGCAGGCAACGGAGTCTATCTGGTAAAAGCCGGAGATCTGACACGGAAACTTATTGTCAGATAGGCCGGTATAAATTCTGAAGCCCACCTCACTCCCTGCCATAAGGGTTTATATAGCCAAACGGCGGTGTGTCGGAAATTCCGGCACACCGCCTTTATCATCATAACTTGCCATATCAATTAAAAAACACTGTATTTTTTTGGATGTTACGACAATTTACCCTACTTTTGTGTTAAAATATTCAGAAGCAACTTCCCACGCCCCAATGCATTAGGCTCTCGTCGCAAATATGGGACTGGAAGTGTTTGACAAAAGCCATAACAAGCAAATCCATGAGGGATGCTTGCAAACCAAAATATTTTAAATTACAATATATCAAAAAAGTTAACACCAGCAAAAAGCACTTAGCCTGAAGTTTGCCGCGAGGCATCGTAGAGGCAGGTCGCCATCATTTTTTATTTACAATCATGGAAGCTAACGAAGCTAAAAAACCGAAACGTCCGAGAATCGGGCAACCCATGGGGCTGAATGACAGCAATCCCCACAGCACCGAACACAATTACGAGAATCAATCGTTCACCCCCGGTGAAAACCGCACGCCCACTGCCGACGGTGAGCGCCAAGGGTATCAGCAACACGACCGTCCTTACCGCCCGCAAGGCTACCAGCCGCGCCAAGGCGGATATCAGCCACGTCAAGGCGGTTACCAGCAGCGCCCAGGAGGATTCCGTCCAGGGGGATATAACCATGGGGGCTACCAGCAACGCCAGGGCGGATATAACCAGAACCGCCAGCAAGGGGGCTATCAGCAGCGCTATGCCCAGCAGCGGCCTGAATCGCCTGAAACCATCGGCGAGACCGGCACAACAGCAACAACCACTGATGCGGCAGCTACTGACGCAGCAGCCACACCGGCCACCCAACATACCGGCGGTTATCAACCACGCCAGGGCTACCAGCCCCGTCAGGGTTATCAGCCACGCTATAACAACCAGGGGGGCTACCAGCAGCGCCAGGGAGGCTACAACCAGAACCGCCAACAGGGAGGCTACCAGCAGCGCCCCGGTGGCTACAACAACCAGGGCGGCTATCAGCAGCGCCAGGGAGGTTACAACCAGAACCGCCAGCAGGGAGGATACCAACAGCGCCCCGGAGGCTACAACAACCAGGGCGGCTATCAGCAGCGCCAGGGAGGTTACAACCGCGACAACCAACAAGGCGGCTACAACCAGAACCGCCAGCAGGGTGGCTACCAGCAGCGCCCCGGAGGCTACAACAACCAGCAGGGGAACCGCTTCCAGAAAGCACCTTTCCGCCAAGGGAAAAGTTTCACTCCGCGCCCCAAGCGCATAGAATATGAACTCCCGCTGCCCGATCCGGATGAAAAAATCCGCCTGAACAAGTTCATGGCAAACGCAGGGATATGCTCACGCCGCGAAGCAGATGAATTCATCCAGCAAGGCCTTGTGAAGGTCAACGGCCAGGTCGTTACCGAACTCGGCACGAAGATTTCACACGACGACACTGTAGAGTATGATGCAAAGGTAGTTGCACTCGAAAGCAAATGCTACATATTGCTCAACAAGCCCAAAGACTGTGTGACAACCTCCGACGACCCCAACGGCCGCACAACGGTGCTTGACCTGGTGAAAGGCGCCTGCAACGAGCGCATTTATCCCGTAGGACGTCTCGACCGCAACACTACAGGCGTATTGCTGCTGACCAACGACGGTGACCTTGCCTCGAAGCTCACTCATCCCAAATATGTGAAGAAGAAAATCTACCATGTCTGGACTGACAAGGATATCGCTGAAGAGGACATGCAGCGCATAGCCGACGGCATAGAACTGGAAGACGGCCCCATCCACGCCGATGCCATATCATATGCCACCGAGACCGACCGCAACCAGGCCGGCATCGAAATCCATTCGGGACGCAACCGCATTGTGCGCCGCATATTCGAGTCGCTTGGTTACCATGTCACCAAACTCGACAGAGTCTACTTCGCAGGTCTCACCAAAAAGAACCTTCCCCGCGGACGCTGGCGCTATCTAACCCAGGAGGAGGTAAACTTCCTCAAGATGGGTTCATTTGAATAATTAAACAACACGTTATGAAACGGATAAAAATAGCCGAACTTTTCGCCAAAGCGCCCGAACTAACCGGGCAGGAAGTTTGTGTGAAAGGATGGGTACGCACCCATCGAGGCAACAAATATGTGCAGTTCGTGGCTTTGAACGACGGCAGCACAATTCGCAACATACAGATTGTTTTCGACATGAACGCTTTCACCGACGAGCAACTCAAACCGCTCACCACCGGCGCGGCATGTCATGTCGATGGCATACTGGTTGAAAGCCAGGGAAAAGGGCAGACCATAGAAATCCAGGCCAAGCAGCTTGAAATCTACGGCACAGCCGACCCGGAAGCATATCCTTTGCAGAAAAAAGGCCATTCGCTTGAATTCCTGCGCGAAATAGCCCACCTGCGCCCCCGCACCAACACCTTCTCAGCAGTGCTGCGTGTGCGTTCAACTTTGGCATATGCCATCCACCGCTATTTCCAGGAACGCGGTTTCTACTACCTCAACACACCGCTGATTACGGCCAGCGACTGCGAAGGCGCCGGGGCAATGTTCCAGGTCACCACCATGGATCTTAACAATGTGCCGCGCACCGAAGAGGGAGCCATAGACTATTCAGGCGATTTCTTCGGCAAGCCAACGGCACTGACAGTGTCGGGGCAGCTTGAAGGGGAACTCGGAGCCACCGCCCTCGGAGCCATCTACACATTCGGCCCGACCTTCCGCGCTGAAAACTCCAACACCCCGCGCCACCTGGCAGAGTTCTGGATGATTGAGCCTGAAGTGGCATTCATCGATATCAACGAGAATATGGATCTGGCTGAGGATTTCCTGAAATATTGCATCCGCTATGCCCTTGACCATTGCCGCGACGATATCGAGTTTCTGTCGGAACACTACGACAAAGAACTCATCAACCGCCTCGAATCGGTTGTCAACACCGAGTTCGTGCGGCTGACCTACACGGAGGGAATCAAGATTCTCGAAGAGTCGGGGCATAAATTCGAGTTCCCGGTGAAATGGGGCGTAGACCTCCAGAGCGAGCATGAGCGCTTCCTGGTAGAAAAACATTTCAAACGCCCCGTAATCCTCACCGGCTATCCCAAGGAAATAAAGGCCTTCTATATGAAGCTCAACGACGACGGTTCGACAGTGCGCGCCATGGATGTGCTCTTCCCTGCCATCGGCGAAATCATCGGAGGATCGGAGCGTGAGGAAAACTACGACAAACTGATGGGACGAATCGAAGAGATGAACATCCCGATGAAAGACATGTGGTGGTATCTCGACACTCGCCGTTTCGGCACTGTGCCCCATTCGGGCTTCGGTCTCGGATTCGAGCGCCTGGTGTTGTTCGTGACCGGTATGACCAACATACGCGACGTCATCCCATTCCCGCGCACACCAAAATCGGCCGAGTTCTAATCAATCCGACAACACAAACCTCACCTCAGAAACACCAAGGCCACCGGGGCAACGCTCTTCGGCGGCCTTGATGTTTTAAGCGCACTGCATGAACAAAATCCCGACATCGGATGTTATATAACAATGATTCGGTAAAAATTGAGGTTGTTCAGCCTTGGCTAAGCCGCTAACTGAGCCAACCGATGATTTATTTTCTGAATTATTTTGAGATGCGGAGATTTTCCGCAAGTCGAAATAATTGTTGAGGCGAGATAAGATTCAAACATAAGCCGTTTGAACTGCGCTACCGAAAGATCCGGATAATCCTTCCTTATGACCTCTTTGCAGACATTGAGGGCTGTGAAGGAAAGATTGAACGCAAAGTCAAGCCGCTCCCTGTCGCGGGTCTGCTGTGACTGAAGTCCGGTAAACTGCTTGGCATCGCGTATACCGAACTCGATCTGGAAGCGTGTGCGGTAGAAACCGATGATCTTTTCAGGTCTCATGTCGGTGTCGGTAGAGAAGTAAAGAAGAGGCTCTCCGTTTTCAACCGGACAGACCACGATACGGATGTCGCGTTTCAATGCCCTCGAATGTACGACCGCCGTGTGACATCGGGTTTTGATTCCTTTGGAATCC